>CAWGFP010000015.1:0-971545 GCA_963821905.1 Thermoanaerobaculia bacterium
CGGAGTGGAAGATCTCGACTTGGATGTCGGCCGGCGTCCCGCCGATACCCTCGGCGATGCGCATTCCCATCGGCGTGGTCTGCTCGGCGCCGAACGGCAGTGCTTCGGCGATCTCTCAGGAAATCGCGTGCGCGACCGGCTCCGCAGCGAACCCCATCCTCCAGAACGACCAGTACGTCCGACACGTAGTGCGGCATCGGGTCCTCGGTGAGCTCGCCACGGCCGGTGCGGCGGTACGAGGCGCTGCACGCCCGGCACGTTGTGCAGCTCCTGCTCGAGTTGGCCGTTGGCGCGGTCGATCGCCTCGAGACTGGTGTCCGAGGGCAGCATGGTCTTGTACCAACACGGCGCCTTCGTCGAGGGGCAGCAGGAAGTCGCTGCCGATGCGGAGTGCCAGTGCGATGGGGCGGTCGCCGCGATGTGCGAGGGGCGGCCACTTGAACGACAACTGCGTGCCGCAGAGCCCAGGTGAGAACCGGCCGGGGTAGTAATTCGCTTGATGGCTAGCACCAGGCGCGGCTCGGCTAGCGCGGAGACCGGCCGGTAGCAGACGTACTGGCGAGGGACCGGCACCAAGGGTCATCGACAGCACGAGCGCGATCGCCATCGCCGCGGCGACCGCCACCGCCAGCGGCGCGTAGAGACGCCCCGCGACGCCGCCGATCGACAGCAGGGGAATGAATACCGCGAGGATCACCAGCACCGCGGTCGCGATCGGCGCCGCGACTTCGGCCGCGGCCGCGGCGATGATGCGCGAGGGCGATGCCGCGTGTTGCTCGGAGAGCCGATGCGAAATGTTCTCGACCATGATGACGCCGGCATCGACCAGCAGCCCGACGGCGATCGCGAGGCCGCCGAGGGTCAGCGCGTTGAGCCCTTGGCCGAGCGCCAGGAGTGGCAATGCGCTGCCGAGGATGGCGAGCGGCAGGAGCAGCAACACGATGGACGCGGCGCGCAGATTGCCCAGCAGGACGATCAAGACCAGAGCGACAAACACGCTGCCGACGGCGAGCGCCTGCCCGACGCCGCCGAGCGCGTGCGAAACCAGACGCCCTTGGTCGTAGAAGAGGGTGAGCGTCATTCCAGCGGGCAGCGCACCCTGCACGCCGGGCAGGGCATCACGCACAGCGCGCGCCACGCTCAGCGTGTCGGCGTTGGGCTGCTTGACCACACGCAGCGAAACGACTTCGAAGCCCTGGAAACGCGCCACGCCCATGCGAAAGCCGGGGGCCTCGCGGACCTCGGCGAGATCTCCGAGAGCCACCAAGCCGTGCGCGGTATGCACCGGGAGGCGTCGCGCCTCTTCGGGTGTGGCGGCGAGGCTGGCATAGGTCACGAACGCCAGCTTGTCGCGCACTTCGAGAACTCCGGCGCCTTGCTCGCGCTCGCTGCCCTCGACGGCGGCGAGCACCTGCTCGAGACTCACCCCCATGAGGCGCATGCGCTCCGGGACCAGGCTGATCTGGAGCTGCCGTTCCTCGCCACCCAGGAGTTCGATACGAGCCACGCCGGTCACCGATTGGAGGCGCGGCACCACGATCTGCACCGCGGCGTCGCGCAACTTCATCGGATCCACGGTCGGGCCTTGGAGGACGAGCTCCTGGATCTCCTGCAAACGTCCGGCGGCGCTGGTGAGCAGGGGAGCCGAGGTGCCGGCGGGGAACTCCGCCGCGACGCTCGAGATCTTTTCGGCGATCAACAGCCGGCTACGGAACGGATCCGCGCCGGTCTCGAACGCCACCACCATCTGCACCACCCCGGGTTGCACCGTGGTGACCACGCGGCGGACGTCGGGCAGGCCCTGCAACGCTTGTTCGAGCGGCTGTGCAACGGTGAGCTCGAGCTCAGCAGCGTCGCGACCCGCGCTCTGGAGAAGGATCTGCACCGCGGGCAGCGCGAGGTCGGGAAAAAGGTCGCGGCGGAGGTTCGCAAAAGCGAGCGCTCCCGCCGCTCCGAGCAGGAGCGACAAGCCGAGCACTGCGCCGCGCAGTCCAAGAATGCGCTCGAAGACCCGCGTCAACCGCGGCGTCGGGCCCGCTGGCTCAGTGGGCATGGCCTTCTCCCTCGCCCGACTGTTTGAGCAGCAGCGCCTTGAGCAGGTAGGCGCCCTCAGTGGCGATGCGCTCTCCTTGCTCAAGGCCCTCGAGCACGATGACGTCGCCCCCGAGTTCGGGGCCCCGCCGCACGGGCCGGAACTCCGCCTCGTGATCCCTGGCGACGAACACGCCCCAGTTGCCCTCGACCTGTTGGATGGCGTCTTGAGGCACCACGATGCCGCGCGGCAGCGGCACCCTCACCTCCAGGGGAGTTCCGGGAAACGGCGGCTCGCCGTCGACCAGCCGCAGCCGGTAGCCCAGGCGGCGCGTTTCAACCGAGAGACTGGTGGGTATTCCTTCCACCCGCGCCGTCCATGTTTGACCGTCGCTGCGCCGCACGATCGTTTCGGCGCCGGGCTGCCAGACGCTGGGTCCAGGCAGCGCCAGCTCGACGCTCACCAGCGTGCCGCGACCCACCTCGAAGAGACCGAGCTCCTCGCCGGTTTCGACGCCCTGCCCGGCGAGCACCGAGTACTTCGCAACCCGCCCGCGGTGCGGCGCGCGCAGCGTCAGCATCGCCCCGGCCTGCCCGGGTACTGCGCCGTGTGCCTCGAGCGCGATGCGCGCCGCGGCCTCCTCGGCTTGCGTCACCGCCAACGCGGCGCGCGCCGATTCCAACTCGCGGGTCGCGCCGGCGCCGGCCGCGGCCAGCCGCTCCTCGCGCGCCAGCTCCGCCGCTGCTTGCTCGCGGGTGGCGCGGCGCCCCATCCAGGCCGCGGAGAGCTGCGCCAACTCTGGGCTCCGGATGGTCAGCAGCGCCGCGCCACGCTCGACCTCGCGGCCCGGCGGGGCGGAGAGCGCAATGACGATGCCGCCGATCGGCGCCGAGAGCATGGCGCGCTCCGAGGCATCGGCGATCGCTTCCGCGGGATGCCAAACACCTTCCTCGATCGGCGCCTGAACTTCCGCGAATGCGACTCCGCGCACCCCTTCGAGATGGACGACTCCCGACTCGCCCGCAGGTTCAGCCGCGTGCGGCTCCGCGTCATGACCTTCCTCGGGATGCGACTCCTGGCGCGCCGCAGGCCGGCAGGCGCTGAGCGAGACGAGCAGGTACAAGGACGCCAGCCAGCGAAGTTTCATCTCGAGGCCTCCCCAGCGAGAAAGTACAAGTCCGTTCCTGCCAACAACGCCGCTGCCCGCGCGCGTAGCGACGCAACGCGGGCCTCGAGGATTTGGCGCCGCAGGGGCAGAACCTCGGAAGCTCGCTCTTTGCCCTCGTCGACGCGCAGCGCCAGTGCCGCCAGCGCGCGATCCAACTCAGCGGCGTCCACCGAGGGTTGGCTCGAGGCGCGCGCCGCTTCGGCGGCCGACACACGGGCGCGCCAGGCGGCGCGCCGCAGCTCCGCATCGCGCTCTGCCGCCGCTTCGGCAGCGGCGAGCGTCGCGGCGACTGCGCCGCGTTCGCCGTGCAGCGGGAAGCGGTAGGCGAGGCCGAGGTGGGCGACACGATCGTCGCCCTCGGCGCCAACCTCACCCGCCACGCCCCAGCGATTCTCGAAAGCCGAGGCTTCGAAGCGTGCCAACGCCGTGGCGACGCGGCGCCTCGCCTCGATGCCTGCCGCCACGGCCTCATGCATTGCGCCGCTCGCGCGACCGGCCGGAAGTCCACTCAGATCAAGCGCCTGCGGCTGCGGTGGAACATCGGCGCGCGCCGCGAGCTCGCCCCAGGCGAGCGCCTGTTCGCGCCGCGCCGCAATGAGCTCGACACGAGCCCGATCCAATTCTCCGGCGATCAGCGTCGGTTCGTAGGGAGCATCCGCGCCGGCCTCGGCTCGCCGCCGCGCTGCCGCCAGCCAGGCCTCGACGGCGGCAACGTCCTCCTGCCGCAGCTTCGCCAGCTCACCCGCCAGCCAGCCTCCGATCACCGCCGACGCGAGATCGGCGTCGGCAACCGCGCGCGCGGCGGCACGCATCGTCGTCCATCGCTTCGGGCAGAAGCTCCGCCAGCTCGCGCCGCTCGTCCCGCGCAGCGAGCAAGGGCATTTCGATCTGCAGTGCGAAATCGCTCTCTCGCTTCTCGCCGGTATCGCGGGGACCGCCGGTGAGCGAGACGGTCGGTCCCTCGGCGGCGAGGCTTCCGCCCGCGGTGACGCGCTGCGCCTCGGCGATCAAACTCTCTAGCTCGATCTCCTCCGGCGCCGGGCGCCGCCGCTCCTGGGCCTCCGCGAAGTCGAGGCGAGCCGAGGCGGGAGCGGCGTCCAAGTGCGGCAGCAATTGCCAATATCGTGACCAAAGCGCGTGTGCGCACGCTCGTTCTCCCTGAAGCCAGCGCTCGCAACTGCGAGCGAGCGGTTGATTTCGACGATGGTTTCGCCCGGGCGGGCGACGAGAGTCAGGAGGCGAGGCGAAGCGGCACGTGTTCGACCGGCCGTGGCGGCCGGCTGGCTGCGCCGACCGGCAGCGGCGAGAGACGAGCGGACCGCGAGTTACCCGAGGTCACCCCGGCGGGCGGATCGAGATTCAGAACCGGCATGCAGGAGGTGCAGTCGCCGCAGTCCGGGGAGCATCGATCATCGTCGCAGGGAGCAGCGCGGGCGCCGGCTGCGACGAGCAGCATCGCTGCCCAGAGCACCAGGGCCACGCCGGCGACGAGTCGGGTCCGCGTTCTCATCGACTCTGATGCTAGGACACTCCCCTCGTTCCTTCAAGGCGAACCCGCCCCTGAGCCCTGGCTGTATACTCGAGGGAAAAGGAGGAAGCACCATGCGAAATCGACTTCTCGTTCTAATCGCGGCTCTGTTCCTGATCGTCGGCGCCTCGACCACGGTGGTGGCCGCAGGATGCTGCGATGGTGGTGACTGCTGTTCGCAGGGCTGCTGCTAGGTCCTCAATCGCGGCGAAGAACAAACGCCAGGGCGGCCCGCCTCCGTGGCGTTGAGTGCTCCAGTTTCTGTCGATGAATCCGCACAAGGCGGTACCCTGTCTCCTCGGATTGCCCTACGACGCCTCGTCGTCGTTCCTGCACGGCGCCGCGCTGGCGCCGCCCGCGATACGGGCTGAGCTGTCTTCGCCGGCGGGCAATGGGTGGAGTGAGGCGGGCATCGACGTCGCGTCCGCGCTGGTAGACGCCGGTGACGTCGAGCTCGGCGCCGATCCCGCACAGGCGCGGGCGGCGATCGAGCGCGGCGTGGCGGCGGTGCTCGAGATCGGGGCGGCGGCCAATTGCGCTGGGTGGGGATCATTCGGTGACCTATCCGATCCTGCGCGCGTTTCGCGACCGGCCGGCAGGGCTCACGGTGCTGCACGTCGATGCCCACGGCGACCTTTACGAAGACTTCGATGGCGATCGTTATTCACACGCCTGCCCGTTTGCGCGGGCGCTGGAGGAGGGACTCGTCGCGCGACTCGTTCAGGTCGGGATCCGCACCATGAACGACCGGCAGCGGCCGCAGGTCGAGCGCTACGGTGTCGAGCAGTTCGACATGCGCTCGTGGCAGGCCGGCGCGCGGCCCGCCCTGGAGGGGCCGATCTATCTTTCGCTCGATCTCGACGGTATCGATCCCGCCTTCGCGCCCGGCGTTTCCCATCGCGAGCCCGGCGGGTTGTTGCTGCGTGACGTGCTCGAGTTGATCCAGGGACTGCCGATGCCGCTGGTCGGCGCGGACGTGGTGGAGCTCAATCCGCGCAAGGATCTCGACGGCGTGACCGCCACGGTCGCCGCCAAGCTGGTGCGCGAGATCGCCAGCCGGATGCTGGAAGAAGAAGCTTAGGCGAAGCGCTGCAGGGCGGCCGCGACGCGCGGCAGCGCGGCCTCGATGTCGGCGACCGAAACGGCCCCGACGCTCAACCGGAACCAGCCGTTTTCCTCATCGAGACCGAAGGCCTGGAAGGGCACCATGGCGAAACCGGCTTCGTCGAGCATCAGCTTGCGGATGGCCTCGTTGCTGCCCAATCGATCGATCAGGTTGAACTGCGCCGACAGGTAGATCGCGCCGGCGGGGGGCAGGGCGCGCACCGGAAGTCCCTGGGCGCGAAGCCGCTCGATGCCCTCGTAGAGCGCGCGCAGACGCTCGAGGGCGCCGTCGCGAACCGCCGCCGCCGCCTTTTCGGCGACACCGTCGTCGAGGAAGACCGCGGCCGCTGCGATCTGCTCGGGGCGCGGCGCCCAGGCGCCGACGTGGCCGAGAAGATCGCGGATGCGCGAGACGATGTAGGGCGGGCCGACCGCCCAGCCGACCCGCAGGCCGGTGGCGGCGAACGCCTTCGAGATGCCGTCGACGAAGACGGTGTAGGGAGCCACCTCGGGTACCAGCCCCACGGGCGTGAAGTGCGGCGCGCTCTCGGCGGCGAGCATCCAATAGATCTGGTCGTAGATCAGGAAGAGCGGCTTGGCGTCCGCACCGCGGCGCAGGTTCTCCTCCACCACCAGCTCGGCGATCGCCCGCACTTGATCGTGGGAAAAGCCGGTGCCGGCCGGGTTGAGAGGGCTATTGACCACCAACAGCTTGGCTTCGCGCAGGTGGGGCGCGAGCTGCTCGGCGGTGGGCTGGAAACCTTGCGCCGAGCGCGCCCGCACCGCGATGCCGCGCGCGCCGCAGAGGTGGACGTAGTGATTGTTGTTCCACGATGGGACGGGATAAACGACCACATCGCCGGGATCGAGCAGCGCGCGAAAGGCTCCGTAGATCACCGGCCGGGCGCCGCCCGCGATCAGGATGCCCTCGATCGGATACGAGAGGGCGAGCGACCGCTGGTAGAACGCCTGCACCGCCTCGCGCAGCTGGAGGACACCGTCGGACGGCGGGTAGTTGGTCTCGCCCTTGGTGTATGCCGCGACGATGGCGGCCTCGAGTGGCGCCGGGATGCGGAACTCGTTGGGCGCGAAGTCCCCGACCGTCAGGTTGCACACTGGCCGACCGGCGCGCACCAGGGCGCGGACCTCGTTGGCGATCTTGAGGATCTCCGAGCCGATCAGCCCGGAAACCATCTCGCCGAGCCCGTGGCGTAGAGCCGCGGGCGGAGCCAGCGGCAGCGAGGAGTTCGTAGCGACAGCCATCGCGGGCAAGGTTATCCGAGCGCGGGGGATCTGCCAAGATTGCCGGGTCCCGCCGAGTCTGCTAGGGACACGCCGACAGACCGCCCGGATTGGCGAAGTTCCCGTCGAAACTCTTGTGGCAGGTGATCCCGCCGCCGTTCGGATCCACAGCGGCCGCGTCGAGCTGCGACTCGGAAATCAAGATGTCGTCGCTCGCGCTGGCCTGGATTGCGCCGTTTCGGAAACGGGAGTCGCGCACCCTGATGACGAACGCGCCGGCGTCGGAGTCGGCGTGCAGCGTCCAACGGTTCGCGGAGGAGCTCACGGCTTCGAGATCGCTCGCCACGATGGTGGCATTCGAGCGCACCAGGCTGGCAGCCGCGACGAATGGATTCCCGGAGAGCCCGTCGCTCGCGCGCAGGTGCACGCCTTCCAGAAAGACCGTCGCGTCGTCGCTCGAGAGGGCGAAATTGGCGTTGGTGCCGCCGCCGGCGTGAACTTCGGAGCGCCGCAGTCGCAAGGAAGCGCCGCCGCCGATGGAGATACCTCTGGCGAACCCGCTGTTTGTCACCTTCAGATCGGTGTCTTCGACCGTGGCGTCGCATCCGTTCAGCAACAATGCTGCGGACGCCTGCGTTTGAAGGCGCGAGTGGTCGATGCGTAGCGAGGCGTCCGACTGGCATCCCAGCGCTATGCCGTGGAGGCTCTCGACGCGTACGTGGCTGAGCCGATGGACGCCGGGGTTGTAGACCGAAATGCTGGTGGGGTTGCCTTGTGACGTCTCGCCACGCACGGTCAGGAGGCGCAACCCGCTTTCACCGTCCATGTCCAAGAGCCCCGTATCCGTGAGGCTCTGTGCCACGATGGTCGTCACCCCGACGCCGGAGCCCTCGAGGTCCACATATGGGCGAACTTGGACCCCCGCGCTGCCGCTCACGTCGTAGATCCCGGGCTCGAGCTTGATCAGGTAGCGGTTGGCGGCGTTCGCAGGGACGGTGGCTGCAATTGCTGCGAGCAGGGCCACGCCGCTCGCCTGCGGATTGCCGGGCAAGGGGTTGACGACGATCGTGCGCGCGTAGTGCCCTTGACCTGGCGACCATGACGAAGTGCCGCGCATCGCGCGCTCCAAGTACGACGCCGTCTGTCCACGGGTCACCGGCTGGTCCGGACAGAACTTCCCGCCGCCGCAGCCGGGGAGGAAGCCGTCTTGCGTCGCTTGTCGGACCCAGGGACAAGCCGGGGCATCGTACGACACGTCGGAGAATGGCGACGCCACCGGACACTCCGGCGGAGTGAAATCGAGACCGCGGGATGCAGTCGGGCAGAGGACGAGCGCGACGAGAAGTAGCAGTGTTCGAGATCGCATGGCCGTCTCCTTTTTCGCTCAAGCTCGCCTACGGACAGGCGTCCAGCTGGCTGTTGGTGAAATTCGAATCGTAGGTGCCGAAGCAGGTGACCGTTCCGCCGTTGGGCTCGACGCTGCCGCCGCTCAACTGGCTGTCTCCGACATAGACCTGGTACCCGCCGTCGGCTTGAATGCTGTGACCAATCGCCGCGATCCGGGAGTTGCGAATCCGCACCGCGTGCACGCTGGCGATCTGCGTGCACCGCACGCCATACGAAGTCGCGGCCGACGCCAGGTAGCTGCCGCCTTCCACTCTGGCGTCGCCGTCGAGCAAGTTGAGGGCCACCGCCGTGGTGCCGGCGGAGACGGTGGTCGCTGTGACATCGACTCGCCGGAGCACCGCCGACGCTCCGGTCTCCAAGCTCACGCCGTAAAGCGAGGTCGCGTTGCTGACGGTCGCGGTGACGTCCTGGAGGAGGAGCGACCCGGCGGTGGCGACGATGGCCGAACTCGCGGCACCGCCCTGGGCCTGCGCATTCACTTGGTGCATCACCGCGTCCCCGGTGGCGTAGATGGCCATGGCGGTGGCCCCTGCGGGAGCGGTGGCAGAGGCGCTGACCTCCCGCAGCACGACTCCATCCCCTGCCGAGTAGATGGCTCCACTGAGGTTGGTGCCTCCGGCCGCGACGGCGTTGACGTGCGTGAGACGGGTGGCATCGGAGGAAAGATCGAACGCGATCGAGGCCGTCGAGCCGGCGGTGTGCTGAACGGTAAGGAAACGCACCTCGACGTCGTCCGCGCCGTTGACCACGGCGCCGTTTCCGGCGCTCCGGATCACGGTGACGCCTTCGCCCGAACCCTCGACGTCGACGAACGGCTTGAGGGTGAGCGTGCCGGTGCCGAGATCGAAGATGCCTGGCTCGACACGAAGGAGATACGGGTTGCTCGACCCGTTGTCGGTGATCTCGCCGAGCAGCGCGACGAGGCGCTGCCCGCTCGCCTGGGCGTCGGGGAGGGGCGGATTGCCGATGAGCACTGGATTGACGATCAGCGTCCTGCGGTAGGCGCCGCGCCAGGGATCCCAGGTCGCGGTGCCACGCATCGCCTTCTCCAGCAGCATCGCCAGTTGCACGCGGGTCACGGGACTGTTCGGACAGTAGTTGCCGGATCCGCAGCCGCTGCTGATCTGATCGGCGCCCAGCTGTTGGATCCACGGACAGAATGACTGGTTCGCGGCGACATCACCGAAAGGCGCCGCGCCGCAGGGCACCGGCGTGAAGTCGGTCGCGGCGGCCGGCGGTACGGAAACCAGGGCGACGAGGGTCACGAATGTTGAGGTCATGAACTGCTTCACGGCGGCACCTCCTCGAGTTCGCGCTCATGGTGCCCTCGCCGCCCCTGGGCCCGATACCGCATGCGCATGCCTTTCTCGGCCTGGCGGCCGATCCGGCATGCGGGGTTGTCGAGGAGAGGACGCCGGCCGCGGAAGCGGCCGTCTCAGACCAGGCCGGCGCGCAGCGCCTTGGAGACCGCTTCGGAGCGCGTGGAGACGTGCAGCTTCTGGTAGATGTTGCGAATGTAGCCGCGCACGGTGTTGATCGACACGTGGAGGGCGTCGGCGGCGTCCTGGTAGCTCGCGCCCTGCGCGAGCTGGGCGAGCACGCGCACCTCCTGCGGCGCCAGCCCCTCGTCGCCGGCCGGCTGGGGAGCGACCCGGCGGAAGAGCGCCACCACCTTGCGCGCGATCTCCGGCGACATCGGGGCGCCGCCGCCGCGGGCCTCCTGGACGGCTTCCAGCAGCCGCGCCGGCGGCGTGCGCTTGAGCACGTAGCCGACGGCGCCGTGGCACAGCGACTCGAAGACCTTCTCGTCTTCCTCGAACACCGTGTGCATGACGACTTGGGCCTGCTGCCATTTCTCGCGCAGTGGCCGCACGCCGAGCGAGCCCGGCATGCCGGGAAGATGGATGTCGAGCAGCACCACGTCGGGGGACGCGCTGCCCGGCGCCGCGAGCGCCTCTTCGACCGATTCGAAGGCACCAGCGCAGGCGAAGCCGGGTGTGGCGTCGAGCAGCAGGCGAAGCCCGTCGCGCGTCACGCGGCGGTCCTCCACGACGGCGACACGGATGGGATTGTCGGGGCTCATGATGGCCCCAGTATGGACCCGCCGCGGTGGCGGCGAAAGCGCATGCGCATGTGGGTTCCGCTTCTCACCGAGGTACCTCGAGGCGGAGCCGCGTACCGGCTCCCGGCGCGGCTTGGATCTGGAGCGTGCCGCCGAGCCGCGCCGCGCGTTCGCGCAGGCTGTGGAGCCCCCGCCCCCCAGCATCCTCCTGGTCGGCGGCGAATCCCACTCCGTCATCGGCTACCTCGATGCGCAGCGCGCCGGCCGCGACTTCCAGGCGGACGTGCGCGCGCTGCGCGCTCGAGTGTTTGGCGACGTTGTGCAGCGCCTCCTTGAGCAACAGGTAAAGCTCGCGGCGCAACTCTGGCTGGAGCTCGATCCGTTGCGCCTCGTCGGGCAGCTCGAAGTCGAGACGGATGCCGCGCCCCTCGAGCAACTCGGAGCCGAAGCGGCGCAGCCGCACCAGCAGGCTCTCGAGGTCGTCGCGGCGGGGGTCGATCGACCAGACGATGTCGGAGGTCGACTCGATCAGAGTGCGCGCGTCCTCGGCGATCTGCTGCAGCGTTTCGGGTGTATTGCGCATTCGCCCGAGCTCGGCGACCAGCGCGATCTGCGACAAGCTCGACCCGACGTCGTCGTGCAGGTCCGAGGCGATGCGCGTGCGCGTGCGCTCCACCGCCAGCACGCGCGCCACGCGGGCGCGGTGCAGGGTCCACACGAGCGCCGCCACCAGCAGCGCGGCAAGGCTCAACACCCAGCCCCGCCGCCACAGCGGCGGCAGTACTCGGAACGCCACCGTGGCCGCTTCCCCGACCGTCCCCTCGGTGCCCAGAGCGCGAACCAGGAAGCGGTAGCTACCCGGCGCCAGGCGAGCGTAGTCCACGCTGCGGTTGGCGCTCGGCGGGCTCCAATCGGAGTCGCCGCCTTCCAGCCGGTGCTGGTAGCGGACGACTTCGCCCAGGGCGTGGCCGAGCGAGACGAACTCCACCTGCAGGGACGAGGCCTGCGGACGGAGCACCAGATCCTCGACCTGCCGCGCGCCCAGCTCCGGCACCGGCTGCGGCACGCCGCCGGCGCGCACGCTGCTCAACCAGACCTCATGCGGCGCCGCGTCCTTCACCGACTCCGGGTCGAAGCTCGCCAACCCGCGGAGCGTTCCGAACCAGAGCCGGCCATCGAGGGCTCGGTGGCACACGTGCACCCGGCTCGACGGCAGCCCGTCCTGGGTGGTGAAGTGGCGCACCTGGCCGTTGTCCGGGTCGAGGCGATCGACGCCGTGCTTGGTGCCGAAGTAGAGCCGTCCCCGCCCGTCCTCGGTGATGCAGTCCACGGAGTTGCCCGATAACCCGCGGTCGATGGTGTAGGTTTCGAGGCGCAGCTGAGCGGCCTGCGGATCGTCGATACGCGCGACGCCGCCGCGCGACGTCGCGACCCACATGCGGCCCCGCCGGTCGCAGTGCAGATCCCAGACCCGGCCCTCCGGTACTCCGGCGTCTTCGCCGAAGAAGTCCCAGCGTGCGCCCGAGCGGCGCGAGAGGCCGCCAGGGAAGTAGCCGAGCCACAGGTTCCCCGCTCGGTCCTCGGCAAATGCCGTTGGCGCGCCGAACTCCGTTCTTCGCTCGAGCACTTCCTCGACGACGGCGAAGCGCTGCTCGCGCCGCTGCCAGCGGACGAGTGGACCCGCCTGGGCGAGGATCGAAACCCAGAGCTCGCCCGCCGAGTCGGCCCAGATGCGGTGAACGTCATTGCCCGGCAGACCGTGTCCTTCGGAGTACACCGCCTTGGGCACCGCGCGCTCGAGGTCCACGCCGGCCGCATAGCGAAGGACGCCCTCGCCGGTCGGCAGCCACCACTCTCCGTCCTGGTCCAGAACTCCGAGCTCGTGAGATCCCCAGCTAGCGACGCTGGGGTGGGCGAGAGCCGGCGGCGAGACGTGCGCGAAACGCTCGCCGTCGAAGCGATGGAGGAGTGCCGAGGCCGCCATGACCCAGAGCCGGCCGTGCGGATCGTCGAACACGCTGGCGATGCGATCGTTAGCTAGGCCATCGGCTTCACCGTAGGAGACGAACCCACCGGCCGCGATGCGCATGAGGCCGCGGTTCTCCGTGCCCAGCCAGAGATTGCCGTCGCGGTCC
This sequence comes from Thermoanaerobaculia bacterium, assembly GCA_963821905.1. Taxonomy (GTDB): domain Bacteria; phylum Acidobacteriota; class Thermoanaerobaculia; order Multivoradales; family JAGPDF01; genus CAWGFP01. Next base: position 12,679 of record CAWGFP010000015.1, read on the forward strand.
TCGAACAGGCGGGTCACGCTGAGCTCGGCCAGGCCCTGCGCCAGGCCGAGGGTGCGCGCAACCCGGCCATCCACGAACTGGACCAGGCCGCCGCCGGTGGCAGCCCAGACCGAGCCGTCGCGCGACAGGGCGAGGGAGTTCACGGCGTCGCTCGGCAGACCGTCGCCGCGGTAATAGACCCGTGCGGCTCGAGGGTCCCGGACCGCGCGCTCGGCGATTCCTTCCTGCGCGCTCGCTTCGCCGGCGTCCGTGGCGACCGGCTCCGGGAGAAAAGAGTACAGGCCGGATGTCGTGGCGATCCAGACTCGGCCGTCGCGATCGCACAGCACGTCGGTCAGGACGACGCGCTCCGGCCGGCCGGAGACCGGATATACGATCACCCGGCCGTCGGGAAGGCGTCGCAAGAGCCCGCTGTCGCTGCTCGCCCAAAGACTGCCGTCGGGACCCAGCCCCAGCGCAGAGATTTCCACGGGCTCGGGCGTCGCACCCAGCGGCACACGACGGAAAACGGGAGACACCAGATCAGCGGCGTGATGCAAGCCCTGCATGCCCGCCAGCCAGATCCCGCCGGCAGGATCGCCCAGGAGCACCGGCCGGAAACGACTGTGGCCGAGGTCGAGAGGCACGGTGTGGAAAGCACGCCCGTCGGCTCCCCGCCGCTCGAGTAGCCGCGCCAGACCGCCGTAAGTGGCCAGCCAGAGACTGCCGTCGGCGGTCTGCGCCAAGCTCGAGATGAGGCCACTGGGAAGGCCGTCGCGCTCGTCGTAGTTAGTGAAGCGATCACCGTCGAAGCGCGACACGCCGGTCTCCGCGGCGACCCACAGGAAGCCACGCGTGTCCTGCAGGATGGCGGTGATCTGGTCGCCAGCCAGGCCATCTTCCCCGGTGTATAGGCGGATGGGCAGGCGTTCCGCAGAGCCGGCGCAGGGTGCCAGCAGACATAGCAGGACGCTGGCGGCGAAGGCGCGCCGTCGGCGAAAGGCGCCGCCTCGGGAAGCGTGGTGGGACACGGTTAGGCTCGGCCCATTCCATCAACGGCCCTGGCGGAAGGCAAGCCGTCGCTCGATCTCCGCCTGGCGGCGGACTTCTGCCTAGCTCTGCAGTACGGTGCGCTCGCGCAGCCGCCCGGCGGCCGGCGAGCTGGGCGCGAAGGTGAGGATCTTCTGGATGCGATCCAGCGCTTTCACACTGTCGCCGATCGCTTGATACAGGACCATCTCGCCGTAGAGGTTTTGCGCCAGCACGTTGAGGCGATCGCCGATCGCCGTGGCATGAGGCCCCGAGGGATAGCGCCGCAAGTAGGCGGCTCCGGCGGAGAGATCGGTGAAGGCCGGCACCTGCGCGCTCAACCGCTTCTCGGCGAGAAGCGCCAGCTCCTCGTCCTCGGTCTGCTCGGCCAACTGCTGCAGCGCTGCGAGATCGTCGAGGTACGGCGCCAGATTGCGCAGCCCGGCGATTGCGCGCCGCGCCGGCTCCGTGCCCTTGGCGTCGCCCGCCCGCAGGTAGTAGGCCACGGCGTCCGCCGGCCGGCCCAGGCGGCTGTATGCCTCGCCGAGCGCCAGCGAGACACTCGCCACTTCTGGTGACTGCGGCCAGTTGCTGAGGAAAGTCTCCAGGAACGACGTCTCGTAGATGCCACTCGCCAGCACGCTCTGAGCCTCGGGCAGCAGCGCGTCCGATTCGCGGCGCAGCGTCGTGCGCTCGTCGTCGAGCTCTTTGAGCGCCGGGCTGCTCGGGGTCAGTGCCCGAATTTGCTCGATCTGGCGGTCGTAGTCCGCGATCAGCTTGCCGTAGTCGCGCGCCAGCTTGGTGCGACCGATCTCGGCGGCGCGCAACTCGTGCAGGTGCTCGAGACGCAGGCCCTCGGCTACCGGACCCTGCGGCCAGGCCGCGAGCGCCTCGCGTTTGACCATCGCCTCGCGCGAGAACGTTCTGGCGCCGATCTCGAGCCGCACCTGCCCGTCAGGGTCGGTGGACGGCGGAGGTCCCGCCATCGGATCCGGCTCGGGACGTTTCTCCACCGGCGCTGCCGCCAACCAGGTGAGCAGTGCCTGCTGCGTCTTCTGGCGCAGCTCGTCGGCGGGCTTCTCCGGCTGGGCTTTGAGCAACTCTCCGCGCGCGGTCGCGGCCGAAACTCGGGAATCGAAAAACGGGTGGGTCTGCCAGTAGCCGTACTTCTTGTCTTGCGGCAGGCGCGAGTTCATGAGCGCGAACAGCCCTTGCGTACCGGTGGGCTGAAAGCCCGCGCCGGCCGCCCAGCGCTGACCCTCTTCGTCCGATTGGTCCTCGAACTCGCGGCTGTAGGAGCGCAGCAACAGCTCCGACAGGACGAGGCCCGCCGCCGCCGTGCCCTGGATCAGGTCGCCGGTGGAGTCGCTGTAGTTCGGATCCAGCCGCGGGTCGACGGGGTTCTGCGGATTCCGCCGGTTCTGGTCGGCGGTCATGATCACGCCTACCAGGGCCGCCTGCGAGAGCACGTTGAGTAGCGTCGCCCGGCGCTCCATCTTGATCCCGTGCTCGAGCACCACGTGGGCGATTTCGTGGCCCATGAGGCAGGCGAGCATGTCGTCCGACAGGCCCAGCTCCAGCATCCCGCGGGTGACGAAAATGTGGCCGCCGGGCAGCGCGAAGGCGTTGGGCTCCGGCATGTCGATGAGGTGGAAGGTGATCGGGTACTTGGTGAACCCCGAAGCGGCGACCACGCGGTAGCCGATGTCGGCCACCCGCCGGGCTTCCTCCGGGTTGTCGTAAACGCCGAAATGCCGCAGTGCCTCCTGAGCGGCCTGCAGACTCTTGCCGAACATGTCGGGGTTCGAGACCATCTGGCCGGGTGACGCCGCTGCCAGCGTCAGGCAGAGGACGAGGGCGGCGCTGAGGGAGCGCGTGAACATTTCGAAATCAGTGTAGCAGGAAGCATGCCGCCGGCCGGCGGCATCGGACGGGCCTGTGGTAGCTTTTCGCAATGAGCGAGATGCGTCTGGAGTTCGCCACCGCGAAGTCGATCGAGCAGGTGCGCGAGGCCCTCAATTCCGCGCTCCAGCGCGAGTTTCCAGGCGGGCTCCTGCAGCGCCGCTGGGAGGGCGACGTCCTGGTCTTGTCCGGTCCGGGAGCGAAGGGCAGCATCGTGCTCGAGGACGGCAAGCTCATCGGTCGCGCCGAACTGGCGCCGCCGGCCAGTCTGATGCGCGGCATGATCGAGCAGAAAGTCGGCGCGGCCCTCAAGGACGCGGCTGGCTGAGCGGGCGGCGGCGCCCGCCCCATGCCTGGTCTTCCCGGCGGTTTCGGTGGCGCCGCCCAGCATGTCCTGATCCCTGAAGATCCCTTTCTCTTTTTCCGTGCCGGGCATGACTGGCGCTGGGTGTCTTTCGCAGCCGCGGCGCAGCGTCTCGTTTCGCGGGGCGACATTCCACCCCGTGGCTGGGACGTCGACCCCGTCGACAGCGTGCTGGCGCTCCTCCGGTTGGGTTCGGAGGCAGCTCCGTCGACGTTTCATGGTCTACCCGCGTCCCGAGATCGGGACATCCTGGTCATCGACCGTCCACCGACTGGGGCGCCGGCGTTGGGCCTGTTGGCCTGGGCAGCTGCGACCGGAGCGGCGCTGGTGCTCGAAGTCGAACCCGAACGTGGCGCGATGACCGTGGCCTGGGCCAGACCGACATTGGTGGCCGGCTCGACGTCGGATCTTGCCGCGCTGGGTACGGCGCTCCTCGGCTGGGGCGACGCTGCCCGCCTGCGCCGCCGTCGCGCGCCGCTCGGACGGCTGCGAGCGATCGTGCGATTCGAGGGCGATGGCGAGCTCGGGTCGCCGTGGGGTGGAATCGACTTGCCGACCGTGATGCCGGGACCCTGATACGCCGCAGCGCGGCAGGGTACAATCGCCGCCGCGCCGCACATCAGCGCCGGAGATCCCGATGACCGAACCCACGCGGGGCGCCGCACCGCCCCCACCGCTGCCGCCTCCCAACGACGCGACCGCCCTCGCCGAGGTGCGCGAGCGCGCCGACACGGTGTGGACGCGCGGTCGCCGGCGCCGCACCGGCGATCGGCAAGGCGGTGCGCATGGGTCTGCGCGGCCCGCGCGGGCGGGTGGCGATCGTCGACGGCTGCCGCACGCCGTTCTGCCAAGGCCGGCACCGATCTCCGCGACATGGACGTCGTCGACCTGGCCGGCGCCGCCGCGGCCGAGTTGGTGGCGCGCAGCGGGATCGACCCCGACGAGATCGACCTCTCGATCTTCGGCGTCGTGGTGCCGGCGCTCCACGCCCCCAACCTCGGGCGCGAGGTGGTGTTCCGCGCCTCGCTGCCGATGCGACATCCCGGGCACCACCGTGAACCTCGCCTGCGCCTCGTCCAACCGCGCCATCACCTTCGGCGCCGAGGCGATCCTGCTGGGCGAGTCCGACGTCGTGCTCGCCGGCGGCGCCGAGTCGCTGTCGAACGTGCCGATCCACTTCTCGAAGCGCGGCGCCCGGCGCCTGATGGAGCTCTCGAAGGCGAAGAGCCTGCCGGCCAAGCTCGGCGGTGCTCGCCAAGCTGCGGCCGCGCGACCTGGCGCCGGTGGCGCCGGCGATCGCCGAGTACACCACCGGCATGACGATGGGCGAGGCCTGCGAGAAGATGGCGAAGGAGAACGACATCTCGCGCCGCGCCCAGGACGAGATCGCGCTGCTCTCGCACCAGCGCGCCGCCGCGGCCGCGGCCGACGGCCGCTTCGCGAAGCAGATCGTGCCGGTCTTCCCGCCGCCGGCCTACGACCACGCGGTGCTTGCGGACAACGGCGTGCGCACCGACACTTCGCTCGAGGCGCTGGCGGCGCTCCAGCCGGTGTTCGACCGGCGCTACGGCACGCTCACCGCCGGCAACTCCAGCCCGATCACCGACGGCGGCGCGGCGGTGCTGCTGATGAGCGAGGACAAGGCGCGCGCCCTCGGCTACCAGCCGCTGGGCTACATCCGCTCCTGCGCTTTCGCCGCGCTCGACCCGGGCACGCAGCTGCTCCAGGGACCCGCCTACGCCGCGCCGCTGGCGCTCGACCGCGCCGGGCTGCCGGCTGCGCGACATCGACCTGGTGGAGATGCACGAGGCATTCGCGGCGCAGATGCTCTCCAACCTGAAGGCCTTCGCCTCGCGCAAGTTCGCGCGCGAGGAGCTGGGCCGGAGCGAGCCGCTGGGCGAGGTCGATTTCGATCGCTTCAACGTCACCGGCGGCTCGATCGCCATCGGCCACCCGTTCGGCGCCACCGGCGCGCGGGTCACCATGCAGCTGCTCTACCGAGCTGCGCCGGCGCGGCCTCAACTTCGGTCTGATGACCGTCTGCGCCGCCGGCGGCGTCGGCTTCGCCATGGTGGTGGAGCGGGAGTAGACCTCGCCGCGCGGCTTCGCTGGCCGCTGAGGCTCTCTGAACCGGACTTCGACGTTCACCATCGAGCGGCGCGACGGCGCGGCACTGGTGACCATCGCCTCCCCGGGGCGATCGGTCAATACCCTGGGCACCGCGGCGCTGGAGGATCTCGAGGCGCTGGTGGCCTGGCTCGAGGGCGAGCTCGGGCTGCGCGGCGTCGTGCTGCGTTCTCTGCGGCCGCGGACGTTTCTCGCCGGCGCCGATCTCGACGAAGTGGAGGCTCTCGAAGAACCCGAAGTGGCGCGCGCCTGGGTGCGCCGAGGACAGGCGATCCTCGAGCGCTTTCGCGCGCTGCCGATGCCCACGGTCGCCGCGCTCGGCGGCGCGGCGCTCGGCGGCGGGCTCGAGGTGGCGATGGCCTGCACCTGGCGCGTGGCGGCGGACGATCGCACGGTCTCGCTGGGCCTGCCCGAGGTGCAGCTCGGCCTGCTGCCGGCGCTCGGCGGAACCTACGACTTGCCGCGACTGGTCGGTCTCCGGCACGGTCTCGAGATGTTGCTCGCCGGACGCCGCCTCGATGCCCGACGTGCCCTGGAGTGGGGATTGGTGGACGAGGTCGTCCCTGAATCGCTGCTGCTCCGCGTAGCGTTCATGCGGCTCTCGCCGCGCCCCGCCGAGACGCCGGCGGATTGGCCCTTGCGCCTCCCGCCGCAGCGTGGCGTGATCCTGAGCGGAGCGCGGCGGCAGGCGGTGCGCAGGACCGGCGGCCGCTACCCGGCGGTCGGTGCGGTGGTCGATGCCGTCGCCGCCGGGCTGTCGGGCGGCCGCGGCGCGGCGCAGCGCGTCGAGGCCGAGAGATTCGGCGAGCTGGCCGCGAGCCGGGTGGCGAAGAACCTGATCGCAGTCTTTCTGCATTCGCGGACCCTCGCCAACACCGGTGGCGTGGAGATTCCCGCCCTCGGCACGGTGGGAGTGCTCGGAGCGGGCTTCATGGGCTCCGGCATCGCCGCAGTGTCCGCCAGTCGCGGGTTCGCGGTACGCATGCTCGACGAGCGGCCCGATGCCCTCGGCAAGGCCCTGGGCTTCTGTCACCGGCGACTCGACCGGCGGGGATCGGCCGCCCAGCGGGTCTGGGCCACGCTCGAGCCGCGCGGGTTCACGCGCTGCGGGCTGGTCGTCGAAGCGATCGTCGAAGAGCTCGGGCCGAAGCGCGCCCTGCTCGGCGAGATCGAGGCGCAGCTCCCACCCACCGCCGTCCTGGCTTCCAACACCTCGACGATTCCGATCACCCGGCTGGCCGAGGGCCTGCGCTATCCGAACCGTTTCCTCGGCCTGCATTTCTTTTCGCCGGTGGAAAAGATGCCCCTGGTCGAGATCGTCCAACATGGTGGGTCCGCCGAGGTGTTCGTCGAGAGAGCGCGGGCATTCGTCGCCGGATTGGGCAAGACGCCCATCGTGGTGCGCGACGGGCCCGGGTTCTTCACCACGCGCGTCCTCACGCCGTATCTGGCGCAGGGTCTCGAGCTGTTGCGCGAGGGATGGTCGATCTCCGAGGTCGATGCCGCCGGCCGCGAGGCCGGGTTTCCGGTCGGTCCGCTCGAGCTCCTCGACGAGGTGGGCATCGACATCGCCGCCCACGCCGGCCGCACCATGAGCGAGGCCTTCCCGGAGCGCATGCCGCTGCCGCGCGAGTGGAAGCGCATGCTGGAAGCCGGGCGTTTCGGCCGCAAGCGCGGCCAGGGGTTCTACGACTACAAGGGGAAGGACAAGCGCCCCGACCACGAGATCAGCGAAGTCCTCGGCATCGCTTCGCGGGCGCGTGGCCGCGCCCGGAGCGAGAACGGCGAGCGCCTGTTGTTCGCGATGACCGCTGAAGCGGTGCGCTGTCTCGAAGACGGCATCCTGGCGCGGCCGGCGGACGGCGACATCGGCGCGATTCTAGGGCTGGGTTTTCCGCCCTATCTCGGCGGGCCCTTTCGCTGGCTCGACACCTTCGGCATCGGCGCGGCGGCCACAACGGCTGGGCGAGCTCGCGAGCCGCCACGGCGCCGCCTTCGCGCCGCCGGCGCTACTCGTGGCGATGGCCGCCGACGGCCTCAGCTTTCACGCGCCACGACGACCAGCGTGAGGTCGTCGTGCAGCTCGCCGGGTCCGACGTGGGCGTCGAAGCTCGCGAGGACGCGGGAGTGGATCTCGCCCGCCGCTCCGTCCTTCACCAGCAGCTCGCGCAGGCGCGCGAAGCCGAAAGCCTCGTTCTGGGCCGAAAGCGCTTCGGGCAAGCCGTCGGTATAGAGCATCAGCCGGTCGCCAGGCTCGATTCGCGTCCGTCGCGCCCTCGCCTCGACGCTGGCCCGGATGCCCAGGGGCATGCCGCCCTCGCCGAGCTCCTCGATGGTGCCGCCGGCGCGGCGCAGGTACGGGAACGGATGTCCGGCGCAGACGTAGCTCAGCTCGCCGCTCGCCGGGTCGAGCAAGGCGTAGAAGAAGGTCACGAAGGCGCGCCGGTCGCCGGTGCGGCAGAGATTGCGGTTGAGCAGCGCGATGACTTTCTCGGGGTCGGTCTCGACGTCGAGCACCGTCTGCAGCGTGGCGTGCGCGGTCGCCATCAGCAGGCCGGCGGCGAGACCGTGGCCGCTGGCATCGCCGACCACCACCGCGAGCCGGCCGTCGTCGAGCCGGCGGAAATGGTAGTAGTCGCCGCCGACCTCGTTCGCCGTGCGGTAGGAGTGCGCGAAGCTCCAGCCAGGCAGCTCCGGCGCCGCTCGCGGCAGCAGTCCGCTCTGCAACTGGCGGGCGACCTGGAGCTCGTCACGCACCAGGACGCGCTCGGTTAGCTCGGTGGCGAGGAGATAGAGCAGGGCGCAGAAGCTGACGCTGAAGAAGAACGGCGACGAATCGATCGCGATCCGCGTGCCGGACTCCTGGACCACGAAGCCGATGTTGATCAGGCCCAGGATCGCGGCGATGACGGCGATCGCGAAGACCAGTCGGCGTGCCGGCGTGAGTTTGTAGGAAAGTCCGAGGAAGAAGAGCCGCAGCTTCACCATCCAGCGCTGGCTGCCCCCACGCGCTTCGGCGGGCTTCTCTTGGTCGCGGGTGAGGACTTCGTAGGCGCGCGACAGGTCCTGGTCGAAGAGCTTGCGCAGTTCGTCCGCCGACACCCCGTGGGTGTAGTCGCGCACGAACTGCTGGAAGCCGCCTTTGGCGGCGCGCGGAGGCTCGGCCTTGTGCGCCATTGCAAAGATTCTACGCAGGTTCACGGCCCGGGTTCGGCGGGGGAGCCGGCGGTCTCGAGGCGGCGCTTCGGGTATTTGCCATAATCAATGAATGGGCATGGCGCGATGACTCGCCGGGCGAGATGGGCAAGAGGCCTCGTCGGGCTGCTGGCAGCGGCATCGCTCGCCGGCTGCTCGGTGCGCCGGCTGGCGATTCGCTCGCTCGGCGGCGCCCTGGCCAGCTCGGGCGGTGTCTACGCTTCGGACGACGATCCGGAGCTCGTCGGCGCGGCGCTGCCGTTCGCGCTCAAGACGATCGAGGGTCTGCTTGCGCAGGCGCCCGACGACACCCGGCTGCTCGAAGCCGCGGCCAGCGGCTTCACCCAGTACGCCTACGCCTTCGTCCAGACGCCCGCCGACTTCGTCGAGGACTCCGATCCGGCGCGCTCCCGGGAGCTCGACGCCCGGGCGCTCAAGCTCTACCGGCGCGCCTTCGCCTACGGCTGGCGGGGTCTGGAAGTGGATTTCCCGGGCCTGCGAGACAAGCTGCGCGCCCAGCCGGACCAGGCGCCCGCTGTGCTCGCGGGCTTGAAGCTCGAGACGCGGCACGTGCCGCTGCTCTTCTGGACGGCGGCGCCCACCGCCGCGGCGATCTCACTCGCCAAGAACGACGGCGAGCTCTCGGCGGATCTGACGCTCGTCGAGGCGCTGATGCGCCGGGCGCTCGAGCTCGACGAGGGCTACGGCGGCGGCGCGCTGCACGAGTTCTTCATCGCCTACGAAGGGGGCCGCTCGTCGCTCGGCGGCTCACTCGAGGCGGCCCGCGAGCATTTCGACCGCGCCCTCGCCCTGGCGCAGGGCCGCCGCGCCTCGCCCTTCGTCGGCTACGCCGAGACCGTCGCGGTCGCCCAACAGGATCGCGCCGAGTTCGAGCGTCTGCTGCAGCAGGCGCTGGCGGTCGATCCCGACGCGTTGCCCGAGGAACGGTTGGCCAATACCATCGCGCAGCGCCGCGCCCGCTGGCTACTCGGCCGCGTCGACGATTTGTTCATCGAATGAAGAGGAGAGTTCGCATGCCGAGTCTCACCATCAGCCGCCGCACGGTCGTCGCCGCGGCGCTCTGTCTCGCCTTTTTCGGCGCCGCCCCGTCACGCGCCCAGACCGTCACCATCAAGATGGCGACCCTGGTGCCCGAGGGCTCGTCGTGGCACACCGATCCTCAAGGAAGTGGCGGAGAAATGGAAGACGATCTCCGGCGGCAAGGTGGTGGTGCGGCTCTACGCCGGCGGCGTGGCCGGCGACGATCCCGACGTCGTGCGCAAGATGCGTCTCGGCACCCTGAACGCCGGCGTGCTGACTTCGGTGGGCCTCGGGCAGATCGACAAGTCGGTCTACGCGCTCGGCGTGCCGATGATGTACGACTCCTACGAGGAGGTCTACGGCGTTCTCGACAAGATGCGCCCGAACCTCGAGGCGAACCTGGCGGCGAAGGGCTTCGTCTCGCTCAACTGGGTCGACGGCGGCTGGGTGCACTTCTTCGCCAAGAAGCCGGTGGCGACGCCCGACGACCTCAAGGCGCTGAAGCTCTTCGCCTGGGGCGGCGACGTCGAGACCATCGAGATCCTGAAGTCCGGCGGCTTCAATCCCGTGCCTCTGCCCTCGACGGAGATCTCGACCGCGCTGCAGACCGGCCTGGTGCAGGCGCTCGGCGCGCCGCCGCAGGTGGCGGTGATCGCGCAGTACTTCATCCACGCGCCGAACATGACCGACCTCGACTGGCAGCTGCTGCTCGGCGGCACGGTGGTCAAGAAGGACGTCTGGGACAAGATTCCGGCCGAGCTCCACGCGCCCCTGCTCGAGGCGGCGCGCGAAGGCGGGCGCAAGCTCCAGGAGGAGATCCGCCAGAGCGCGCAGCGCGACGTCGAAGCGATGAAGAAGCGCGGCCTCACCGTGGTCCCGGTCGACGCCAAGACCAAGGCGGAGTGGCTCAAGACGGCGGAGAGCTTCTATCCCAAGGTCCGCGGGCCGATCGTGCCGGCAGAGGCGTTCGATGTGGCGATGAAGCTACGCGATGAGTGGCGAGCCGCGCATCCGGCGAAGCCTTGATCCATCCTCCGGAGGCCGCACCGGCGGCGAATCTCGCGGCGCCGGTCAAGCCGCTCCACCGGCTGGAGAACGCCGCCCTGGTGGTGGTGCTGCTGCTCGCCATGGCGCTGCCGCTCATCGACGCGCTGGGCCGTCCGCTCGGCGGGTTCCACGTTCCCGGCGGCGCGCCGTACCTGCAGCAGCTGACTCTGTGGCTGGCTTTTCTCGGCGGGCTGGTGGCCACGCGCGAGGGGCAGCACCTGACGCTCTCGACCGCCGAGCTCCTGCGCTCGGAGCGGGCGCGCCAGCTGGCGCAGGTCGTCGCCGGCGCGGTGGCCGCCGCGGTCGCCGCGGTCCTGGCCTACGGTCGGCGCGCGGCTGGTCGCCGCCGACCGCGAGCAGGGCAAGGTGCTGCCCGGCGGCGTGCCGGAGTGGGTCTTCGAATGCGTGATGCCGCTGGCGCTGGCGCTCATGGCGCTGCGTTTCGTGTGCGCGCCTCGCCGCTCTGGCGCTGGCGCGGCAGTGGCGCTCCTGGCGGTCGGCGGCGGCCTTCGCGCTCGGCATTGATGGGCGAGCGCCTCGCGCCGCTGGTCTGGCCGCTCGCCCTCGTGATCCTCGCCGGCGCTCTGCTCGGCGCGCCGGTGTTCGTCGCCATGGGCGGCCTGGCGCTGCTGCTCTTCTTCAAGGACGGCACGCCGGTCGCGGCGGTGCCGGCCGAGGTCTACCGCCTCATCGCCTCGCCGACTCTGCCGGCGATCCCGCTGCTCACCGCCTGCGGCTACGTGCTCGCCGAGAGCGGCGCCTCGCCGCGGCTGGTGCGCTTCTTCCGCGCCCTGTTCGGCTGGATGCCGGGCGGGCTGGCGGTGATGGTGGCAGCGGTGTGCGCGCTCTTCACCACCTTCACCGGCGGCTCGGGCGTGACCATCATCGCGCTCGGCGGCCTGGTCTATCCGATGCTGCGCGAGGACGGGTACTCCGAGGGCTTCTCGCTCGGCCTGGTGACCGCGTCGGGCAGCCTGGGGCTGCTGTTCCCGCCCAGCCTGCCGGTCATCCTCTACAGCGTGGTGGCGGGCAGCCGCGAGATGAGCGTGCCCGCCGACGACCTCTACCTCGCCGGACTGCTGCCGGGGCTGCTGCTGGTGGTCATGGTCGCCGCCTACGGAGTCTGGGTCGGTTACCGGCGCCGAGCTGCCGCGCCAGCGTTTCGCCTGGGGCGAGGTCGCGCGCTCGGCCTGGCACGCGAAGTGGGAGCTCTTGCTGCCGGTCTTCGTGGTCGCGCTGTTCGCGAGCGGCCTCGCCTCGATGGTCGAGACCGCGGCGGCGGCCCTGCTCTTCGCGATCGTCGTCGAGTGCGGCTTCCAGCGCGACCTCCACCCGCTGCGCGACCTGCCGCGCGCGCTCGTGCAAGTCGACCGTCCTCACCGGCGCGGTGCTCATCCTGCTAGCGCGGCCATGGGCCTGACCAGCTATCTCGTCGACGCCCAGGTTCCCGAAGCCCTCCTCACCTGGGTGAAGACCCACATCTCCTCACCGCTCGTCTTCCTGCTGGCGCTCAACGTCATCCTGCTGGTGCTCGGCAGCGTGCTCGAAATCTACTCGGCGATCATCATCCTGGCGCCGCTGGTGGCGCCGCTCGGCGCCGCCTTCGGCATCGACCCGGTCCACCTCGGCGTCATCTTCCTCGCCAACCTCGAGCTCGGCTTCCTCTTCCCGCCGGTGGGGCTGAACCTCTTCTTGTCGTCCTCGCGCTTCGGCAAGAGCCTGCCGCAGCTCTACCGCAACGTGGTGCCGTTCCTCTTGATCCTGGGCGCTGGTGTGCTGCTCATCACCTACGTGCCCTGGCTGAGCCTGGCCTTCCGCTAGACCTCTCGTTCACGCTCGCTCAAGGTCTCGGTGCGTTATGCTGGCGCGAGACTTGGCCGAAACTGTGCTGCACGACTCTCGGGAGGGATGATCGATGCTCAAGCACTGTCTGCGTCTCGTGCTCACTCTCTGCCTCCTGCACGGCGCCGTCGCGGCGCCGACCGAAGCGGGCACGCTCGGTTTGAGCGGGGCGTCCCAGTACACACCCCCGGCCTGCGCGGGCGCGCCGTTCCCCGACGTCGTGGCCTCGGATCCCTACTGCGGGTTCATCGGCGCGCTGGCCGTAGACGGCGTCATGGACCAGTGCGGCGACGGAAAGTTCTGTCCGGACGCGCCGGTGACCCGCCGGCAGCTGGCAAAGTTTCTGGTCCGCACAATGCGCGGCACCGCCTCCTGGGACGCCTGGCGCGACGGCCCGGTCTCGCCCGGTGGACTCAACTGGGGCGCCAAGACGGCGAGCCCGAACGTCGGCACGATGATGGAGTACGGCATGAACATCGGCGCCGAGTCGGGCATCTATTTCGACGACGAATCGATCATTCTCTGGGCGCCGGGCGGCACCGGGCTTCTCCGGTTGTTCGACCGTAGCCAAGGCACTGCTGACGAGGTGTATCGCTTCGCCGATGGTCATCTGAGCTTTCGCCCCGTTGGCCTCAACGGCACCGGAGCGGATTCCAGCTTCGAGCTGCGGTTCTTCGACGACGCCGCCGAGGCCAACGAGTCGATTCGCTGGGACGACGGCGATGACCGTTTCGAGATGACCAACGACCTGGCCCTCACCAGCAGCGACCCCGCGCTCAGCGCCACTTCCGGCAGCCTACGGTTGCGCGCCACCGGCGGCGGCGGTGTCGGACTGGTGCGGGTGTTCGACGCCAATGATGCCGGAGACGAAGTTCTACGGATCGCCGACGGCTCGCTGAGCTTCCGCCCGGCGGGCCTCAACGGCACCGGGGCCGATTCGAGCATCGTGGTGCGCTTTTTCGACGAGGGCGAGGATGACAACGAGAGGTTTCGGTGGGATGCCGCGGAGAAGGATTTCTATCTGTCTGACGCCCTCGTGGTGCATGACGACCTCGACGAGATCTTTGGCACCAATGGCGCAGCGGGCACACTGAGCGCCGCCGGCTTCAATACCAACCTATCGATAATCGAGTTCGAACTCGACGAGAACAACGATTTCGCCGACTCGGAGCTCGTCATCCAGAACCACGCCACCGACATCGCGCGCTTCAAGGAAGTCGACTTCGGCCTCGAAGTCAATAACAACGTGACCGCAAACGCCTTCGATCTGGCGGAGAGTTTCGTGCGAGGAGAAGCCCTCGAGGCGGGAGACGTGGTTGCCGCGGATCCGGCACGCCCTGAAATGATTCGCCGCGCGAGCTCAGTGGATGGCGCAGCGGTCGTCGGAGTGGTGAGCACCAAACCGGGCCTACGGTTGGGTGGGGCGCTGATGGATGACCGGGCACTCGATGCCTGGAGCAGCGAAGTTCGAGCGCGATTCAGCGAGGACCTCGCCGCCTTGCGCCAGGCCGCCCTGGCGCGCGATCCAGCGCTGGCCAACCGCCTGACGCAGATCCGCCGCCCGGAGCTGCTTCACGGGGTTTCGGGCGAGAACCGTGAGCGCCTGGCGGCGAAGATCGAAGCCGAGACTTCGCGACTCGAGAAGCGGCTGCACGCCCGGGCGCTCGACTCGTTCGCCGAGCGTACGTTCGCTCCCGTCGCGCTGGCTGGCCGGGTGCCAGTGAAGGTCGACGCTACGTTCGGTGAGATCCGGGTTGGTGATGCCTTGGCGGCGAGCTCGGTGCCCGGCTTGGCGATGCGAGCCAGCGGCCCGGGGTGGATACTGGGCACCGCCCTCGAGCCGCTTCGGGAGGGCCGTGGCAAGGTTCTGATGATGGTCGGCCGTGGCTGGTTGGGCGGCGACCCCGGCGATCGCGGTGAAGCAACGGATCCGAAGCCGGAAGAGAAGGTCCGGATTGCCGTGCCCACCGAACCCGAGCAGGCCAAGCCGAGCGAGGCCGAGTCCCTAGCGGTCGAAATCGAGACCGTGCGCGTGCAGCGCGGCGGTCACGCCGAGCTGATGGCGGTGTCGCAAACGGTCGAAACGGGTGATGTCCTGGTGATGGACGAGTGGGACTCCTTGCGCCCTTGCGAGCGCGCCGAAGATGGCACCGTCGTGGGCGTCGCCGCGGCTCGGGCCGGTGTGCTGGCGGGACGGCGTGTGTTCGGGGCGGAGCAGGCCGCGGTTGTCGTGTCGGGCGTAGCGTGGATGAAAGTCGACGCCGGCTACGGTGCCGTTGCGCGCGGCGATCTGCTGGTCGCGTCACCCACCCGTGGTCATGCGATGCGCGCCGACGATCCTCCCGCCGGCACGGTGGTCGGCAAGGCGCTCGGCGCGCTTGCCGACGGTGCGGGGTTGGTGCGCGTGGTGGTGACCCTGCGATGAGGGCGGTCGTTTTCTGCCGAGGTCCCGGACTCTGGACTACTCCTCCTCTTCGCCCGTGAGGTCTGCGATGGCCTCGGTGGCGGCTTCGCGCACCTCGGCGTGAGGGTCGCGCAGGAGCGGGCGCAGCGCGGGGAGGGAGGCGGGGTCTTCGAGCTCGGAGAGCGATCCCACCGCCGCCAGGCGAACCTTCCAATGGGTGTCCTTGAGCGCCCCGGTGAGCGGGGAGGCGGCGCTCGCGGCGTTGAGCTCGCCGAGGGTGGCCGCGGCGGTCTCGCGCAATCGCCAGTCGGGATCGCGCAGCACGCGCGACACCGGTTCCGTCGCCCGCGAGTCGCCGAGCGAGGCGAGGGCGGAAAGCGCGGCGGAGCGCACCTCGATATGTGAATCGTCGAGCGCCGCCACCAGAGCCTCGAGGTCGTCGGCGTTCTGCAGCTCGCCGAGCGCCTCCGCGGCGGCGGCGCGGACGTGCCAGTGGCCGTCCCGCAGCGCCTCGCGCAGCGGTTTGCGGGCCCGGCCGTCGCCGAGTGAGCCCAGCGCCTCGGCGCTCGACTGGCGGACTTCCCAGTTGGCATCGGTGAGCGCCTTGCTCAACGCCGCGACGTCGGAGCCGGAACCGTGCTGGCCGAGGATATCGACCGCGCTTTGCCGGACCTCGGCGTCGCCATCGTCGAGCGCGCGCTGGGCGGCCGCGAGTGCGGCGGGGGCGTCCAGCTCGGACAGCGTCGACAGCGCCTCCTGACGCACGTCGCGATCGGTATCGCGAGCCGCTTCGTCGAGCGCCGCCAGCGAGCCGCGATCGCCGATCTCCGAGAGCGCCGAGGCAGCCGCCATGCGCACGTCTGCGTCGTCGTCGCGGAGCCGCGCCGCGACCGCCGGCGCCGCATTGCGCGCGCCGATACTGCCCAACGCCTCGACGGCCGCACGGCGAACGCGCGGGTCGGCGTCGGAGAGCAGGGACTGGAGCTCACGCGCGGCGGTGTCCGCTTCGAGCTTGCCGAGCGCCTTCGCGGCGTGGCTGCGCACCTGCGAGGACTCGTCACCGAGCATGGTGACCAGCATCGGGCCGCCGCGCGGATCGCCGGTCTCGCCGAGGCCGTAGGCGGCCCAGGCGCGGGCGACTCCGGAGGGCAGATTCACCGCTCGCGCCAATACCGGCCAAGAACCGGGCAGGAGCGCGGCGAGAGCGTTGGCGGCTTCGAGCGCAGGCGAGGTCAGGCGCACCCATTCGGCGCCGTCGCTCCACATCCGGTTGCCGCACGACAATCCTTCGACGCGGCGATCGTCGGCCAGCAACGGGGCGAGCGCCTCGGCGGCGGCGGCCGCCGCGGAGCCGACATCGCCCAGCCGGCGCAGCGCGCAGGCGGCCGTGGCCCGTTGAGTGGCGTCGCTGGCGGAAAGGGTGGCGATCAGAGGTTCAGCGGCGCGAGCCGCGGCATCGTTGCGTGGGGCGGCTCCGGACGGCGAGCAGGCGAGCAGCGCTCCGGAGAGCGCGACGAGCAGGGCGTGGGTGCGGCGCATGGCAAGTCCTCCTGGTCATTCCGCGGTGATCTTGATGTCGGCGTCATGAGTGCTGATGTCGATTTCGAATTCGTCGGGACCGGTGGAGCAGCGCAGCTGGCGGAAAGGCTCGAAGCGCTCGCGCACCACCGGCGTGCCGGAGCAGAAGTCGGAGAGGATCTTGCCGCCGTACGTCTGCAGCCGAAACATGGCCCGGGTGGTCTTGGGAAGGTGGAGCTGCACCGGGCTGGAGAAGGTCTCGATCTCGACTCCGCCCTCGCGGGCGAACGAGCCGCGATAGGTGACCGCCCCGGTGGTGGATTTGGCCTGCAGCGCCGAGACCGCCGCGCCGCTCACGTCGACGTTGCCCGACACGGTCTCGATCTCGACCTCGCCGTGCGCGCCGGAGAGCGTGACCGCGCCACTGATCGTGCGCACTCGCATCGGCGCCGCCGAGACGGCGACTTCGACCGCGCCGGTCATGGTCTCGACGTCGATCTCGCTCGATGGCCCGGCGATACGCACGCCGCCGTTGACCGACTGCGCCTCGACGGCGCCGGTGAAACCCTCGACCACGACGGCGGCGTTCACCGTATCGATCGAGATCCGGCTCCCCACCGGCGCCTGGATGTCGAGCGTCGATCGGAATGCGGCGTCTTCGCCGGGAGCGTGCAGCCACTGCTCGGGAACGCTGATCGACACGCTGGTGCCTTCCTTGTCGCCGTCGAAGTCGAAGCTCTCGGCGCCTGCGGCAAGCTGGCCGCGCACCGCGATCTCGTTGCGCTCCCACGCCCGCACCGTGATGGTCCCGAAGGCGCTCGAGACCGACAGCTCGCCGCGGGCTGGCGCCGGCCGCCGGCGGTCGATCTCGACCTGGGCGTGGGCGGCGGTGGCGGTGAGGGCCGCGATGAGAAACGGTGCGAGGTGGCGTCGGGTCATGTGTCCTCCAGCGGCTGATTACAGTTTCGCGGCGATACGGTTAACCTGACGCAGCAGGTCGATCTCGCGCTCGCGGTAGGCGATGTAGGTGCGCGCCAGCTCGTCATCGCCGGGTTGCGCGGCGAGGGCGTCTTCGATGTCGGCGATCGCCTGGTCGATCACCCGCAGGTTCTCGAACACCAGCTGGCGGGTCTCGGGAGGCAGCTCGTCCTGGCGGGCGTCGATGGTGGCGCGCAGATCCCGCCGGATATCGGCGAGCGCGCGGTCGGTCTCGCGATAGGCGGAGCGGGCGATCGCGGTGTCGCCGGGCATTTGCGGGGCGCGGGTTTCGATCGCCGGCACGGTCTGTCCGGGCCCCGCCGAGGTAGAACGCTGCAGGCGCAACAGCAGGGCGAGGCCCGCCGCCAGCATCAGTGCGGCCGCCGCGGCCACCACCCAGCCGACGCGGCGTCGCGGGCGCGCGAGCCTCGCGGCGATGCCGGGATAGAGATCTCGCGCCGGCTCGATCTCGCGCGGCAAATCGCGCAGCGCCTGGATCGTTCGCCGGTACGCCGCGGCTTCCGCCGCCTGAGCGGGGTCGGCGGCGGAGCTGTTCAGCCAGGCCGCTTCCTCGTCGGGGGTCATTTCGCCGCGCAACCACGCGGCCATGCGATCTCGAGGTTCGCTCATTGCAGCCACTCCTTCAGGCGTTGCCGGGCGCGATGCAACTGCACTTTCGAGCTGCCGGCGGTGATCTCGAGCAGCTCGGAGATTTCGTCATGGCGCAGGCCGTAGACGTCGAACAGCACCACCACCGCGCGCAGCGACGGCGGCAGAGAGGCGAGCGCGCGTTCGAGGTCGAGACGAGTGCCGACCGGGGCGGGCGGCAGGCGCTCGCCTTCGAGCGGAGGGCCGTCGGCGGTCAATTCCTCGAGCGAGGCTTCGCGGCCGCGGCGCAGGTGGTTGATCCAGGTGTTGACGGCGACCCGCCGCAGCCAGCGGTCGAGGTGCTCGCCGCTTTGAAAGTCCCGCCGGTGCTCCCAGGCTCGGACGAAGACCTCCTGCACGAGATCCTCGGCTTCGGCCGGCCGGCCGCTCAGATGGTAGGCGAGCCCGTAGAGGCGGCGGCTGCGGCGCCGGTAGAGGGTTTCGAACGCGCCACCATCGCCCTGGCGCAAGGCCCGGACCAGACGCGCGTCATCGAGGTCGGCCGGCTCGGCGCCGGCCGCCAACATCTCCTGGGTTGCCAAGGCTTCGAGCACGCTCCTCCACAAGCTCCAACGCCCGCCCCGCCAAAAGGTTAGCCGGTGACAGTTTCCTTTTTTCCCGGTCGCCTGGAGACTTGTGAAACCTCCGAAAACTATTCGGGTGGCACCTGTATAATGACGAACTGGTGAGTGTGATGGAAACGGTCGGGGCGCGGGTCTTGCCCCGCTCCGAGCACCCGATTTCGCGCGACAACATCGCTCCGAACGCCCTGAAAGTGCTGTATCGCCTGCATCATGCGGGCTACAAGGCGTACCTAGTGGGCGGCAGCGTGCGCGATCTGATGCTGGGGCGGCGGCCGAAGGATTTCGACGTCGCCACCGACGCGCGGCCGCAACGACATCCGCCGCGTCTTCCGCAACGCGCGCATCATCGGCCGGCGGTTCCGGCTGGCGCACATCCTCTTTCAGGGCGAAGTGGTGGAGGTCTCGACCTTCCGCCGCGACCCGGCCCCCGGCGAGCAGAACGGGGCCCCCGGCGAGCTGTTGATCACCAGCGACAACACCTTCGGATCGCCCCGCGAGGATGCCTTCCGGCGCGACTTCACGGTCAACGCCCTGTTCTACGACATCGCCGACTTCAGCGTCATCGACTACGCCGGCGGCATCGACGACCTCCATGGCCGGCTGGTGCGCGCCATCGGCGATCCCGACGTCCGCTTCCAGGAGGATCCGGTGCGCATGGTGCGGGCCTGCGAGTTCGCCGCCCGGCTCGGATTCACCATCGAGCAGGAAAGTCAGTTGGCGATCCATCGCCAGCGCCAGGTGCTGCGCAAGGCCTCGCCGGCGCGCATGACCGAAGAGCTCGTCCAGTTGATGCGCTGCGGCCACGCCGGCGCGGCGCTGCAATGGATGATGGACCTCGGCCTGCTCGAGATTCTGCTGCCCGAGGCCTACGCCATGGTGGCGGCCGGGCGAGAAGGGCCTCGGTGACTTCGGCCGCATCCTGCCGGTCATCGACGGCATGGTGGCGGAAGCGCGCCAGTTGTCCGAAACCGGGCTGCTCGCCGCGCTGTTGCTGCCGGGGATCCTGCTCCGCCGCTTCGACGTCGAGGGGATCGAGCGGCGTCCGCTCACCCGCCAGGCGCTGCGCGAGCTGGTGGAGGAAGCGGTCACCCCGTTCTTCGCTCGTTTCGTGCTCTCGAACGTCAAATCGCACGCCATCCTGCAGGCGCTCCACGACTTCAATCGCATGTGCGAGCCGGGCTGGAAGCCGGCCGACCGCGTGCGCTTCGCGCATCGCGTCAGCTTCGACGACGCGCTCTTCCTCTTCGAGCTGCTGGTGGAAGCGACCGGCGACGGGCGCGAAGAGCTCGTCGAGTGGCAGCACGCGGTCGAGCGTCGCGGTCATCGGCCCAAGCCGGCGGCGCCCCCCCCGCGCCGGCCGCGCCGCCGCCGCCGGCGTCCGCGAGCCTGAAGATCGCCGTCTAGTCCGACGCAGGCGCCTCGCCGCTGGCACGCCAGTTGCGGCTGCGCACTGCGTCAGGGAAGGTTCTCCCGAGGAGAGACGTAGATGGCGAACAGGAATCCGAAGAATCCGAATCCCGACCGCAGCCCTTCCGGCAAGCATCCCAATCGCCGCAAGGACAACGCCAACCAGGGCACCGAAGGCGGCCGCACGTCCAGCAACAAGCCGGGTCATCCGTCGCGGCCGGAGAAGGGGCGGCGAGAGGATACTCCGGAAACCGACAGGCCCTCCGACGCCGAGCGGGACCGGACTCCCGGCGGAAGGGGTGAAGTGCCCGAAGTGGATCGCGGCTCCGACAAGGACACCGCCCGTCCGGAAGCCGGCGTGCCCCTCGAGCGCGAGCAGCCCGATCTCGTCGAGAGCGGCCGTTCCTGAACTGACCTCTCGCACTGAGGTTATGATTTCCCCCGCGGTACGTTTCGGGGGATCTCATGTCCTGGTTTCTGAGCTTTTACCGCACCGCCCTCGGCAAGAAGGCGGTGATGGCGTTGACCGGCCTGTGCCTTCTGGGGCTTCGTGCTCGGCCATATGGCCGGGAACCTGAAGCTCTTCATGGGGGCCGAGGCGATCAACCATTACGCGGAGTGGCTGCGCGACATCGGGCAGCCGCTGCTGCCGCGCACGGGGCTGCTCTGGATCGCCCGCCTCGGGCTGATCGTCAGCCTGATCCTGCACGTCCATGCCGCGGTGGCGCTCACCGCCATCAATCGCCGGGCCCGGCCACAGGGTTACGCGTTGCGCGACGTGCAGCAGGCCACCTGGGCGTCACGCACCATGCGCTGGACCGGCTTCGCCCTCCTGGCCTTCGTCATCTACCACCTCATGCATTTCACCTGGGGCAACGCCCATCCCGATTTCGTCCACGGCGACGTCCATCACAACCTGACGGTGGCGTTTTCGAACGGCTTGGTGGTGGCGATCTACGTCGTGGCCATGGTCCTGCTCGCGCTGCACCTCTGGCACGGCCTGTGGAGCATGTTCCAGTCGCTGGGCTGGAACCACCCGCGCTATAACCCCTGGCGCCGCGCCTTCGCGGTCGTCTTCGCGCTGGTCATCTCGCTCGGCTTCATCGCGGTGCCGGCGGCGATCGCGCTCGGACTGGTGAGGTAGGAGACCGCGATGGAGCTCAACGCCAGAATCCCCGCCGGTCCGTTGGAAGAGAAGTGGACCCAGGCGCGCTTCGATCTCAAGCTGGTCAATCCGGCCAACAAGCGGCGCTTCAACGTCATCGTGGTCGGCTCCGGCCTCGCCGGCGCCGCCGCGGCGGCCTCGCTCGCCGAGCTCGGCTACAACGTCGACTGCTTCTGTTTCCAGGACTCGCCGCGCCGCGCGCACTCGATCGCCGCCCAGGGCGGCATCAACGCCGCCAAGAACTACCAGAACGACGGCGACTGCGTCTGCCGGCTGTTCTACGACACCATCAAGGGCGGCGACTTCCGCGCGCGCGAGGCCAACGTCTACCGCCTGGCCGAGGTGTCGGTCAACATCATCGACCAGTGCGTGGCCCAGGGCGTGCCGTTCGCGCGCGAGTACGGCGGCCTGCTCGCCAACCGCTCGTTCGGCGGCGCCCAGGTGTCGCGCACCTTCTACGCCCGCGGCCAGACCGGCCAGCAGCTCCTGCTCGGCGCCTACCAGGCGCTCGAGCGCCAGATCGCGCTCGGCAAGGTGAAGATGTACCCGCGCACCGAGATGCTCGATCTCGTGGTCGAGGGTGGCCGGGCGAAGCGGCATCGTGGTCCGCGACCTGGTGAGCGGGCGAGGTGCGCTCGCTACGCCGGACACGCGGTGGTGCTGGCGACCGGCGGCTACGGCAACGTCTTCTATCTCTCGACCAACGCCAAGGGCTCCAACGCCACCGCCATCTGGCGGGCGCACCGGCGGGGCGCGCTGTTCGCCAACCCCTGCTACACGCAGATCCACCCGACCTGCATCCCGCAGAAGGGCGACTATCAGTCGAAGCTCACGCTGATGTCGGAATCGCTGCGCAACGACGGCCGCATCTGGGTGCCGAAGAAAGCCGGCGATACGCGCCCGCCCGCAGAGCATTCCGGAGGGCGAGCGCGACTACTACCTGGAGCGCAAGTACCCGGCCTTCGGCAATCTGGTGCCGCGCGACGTCGCCTCGCGCAACGCCAAGGAAGTTTGCGACGAGGGCCGCGGCGTCGGCCCGGGCGGGCGCGGGGTCTACCTCGACTTCGCGGCCGCCATCCAGCGTCTGGGCCGCAAGGTGATCGAAGAGCGCTACGGCAATCTGTTCGACATGTACCACGACATCACCGGCGAGGATCCCTACGCCACGGCCGATGCGCATCTATCCGGCGGTGCACTACACGATGGGCGGCCTGTGGGTGGACTACAACCTGATGTCGACCATCGCGGGCCTCTTCGTCACTCGGCGAGGCCAACTTCTCCGACCACGGCGCCAACCGGCTCGGCGCTTCGGCGCTGATGCAGGGGCTGGCCGACGGCTACTTCGTGCTGCCCTACACGATCGGCGACTACCTCTCGCAGCGCATGGGCGAGAAGCTCGACACCGTCGACGCCGGCCTTCAAGGCCGTCGAAGCGCGAGGTGCGTGCCTCGACCGACCGCATGCTCGGGGTGCGCGGCACGCGCAGCGTCGACTCCTTCCACCGCGAGCTGGGCATGGTGATGTGGAACCAATGCGGCATGGCGCGCAACCGGGCCGGTCTCGAGGATGCGCTGTCCAGGATCCCGGCGCTGCGCGAGGCGCTTCTGGCAGCGACGTGCGGGTGACCGGCCAGGGCGAGGAGCTCAACCAGCAGCTCGAGAAGGCCGGCCGGGTGGCCGACTTCTTCGAGCTCGCCGAGCTGATGTGCCGCGACGCGCTGCACCGCGAGGAGTCGTGCGGCGGCCACTTCCGGGAGGAGCAGCCAGACACCCGAGGGCGAGGCGAAGCGCGACGACGAGCACTTCACCTACGTCGCGGCCTGGCAGTGGACGCGGGGACGGCAAGCCGCAGAGCGCTCGACAAGGAGCCGCTGGAGTTCGAGCGCGTGCATCCCTCGCAGAGGAGCTACAAGTGACGATGCGACAGCTGATTGTCATCCTGAGCGAAGCGAAGGATCTGGGCGGGCGGCATGGAGAGTCCACGATGAACTTGAAACTCAAGGTCTGGCGTCAACGCAACCGCGAATCGGCCGGCAAGCTGGTCGAGTACGAGGCGCGCGACATCACGCCCGACATGTCGTTTCTCGAGATGCTCGACGTGGTCAACGAGGGTCTGATCGCGCAAGGGCGAGGAGCCGATCGCCTTCGATCACGACTGCCGCGAGGGGATCTGCGGCTCCTGCGGCGTGATGATCAACGGCGTCGGCCCACGGCCCGCTGCCCGGGCTGGCCACCTGCCAGCTCCACATGCGCCACTTCAAGGACGGCGACGCGATCACCATCGAGCCCTGGCGGGCGCGTGCCTTCCCGGTGCTGCGCGATCTCGTGCGTCGACCGCGGCGCCTTCGACCGCATCATCCAGGCGGGCGGCTTCATCTCGGTCAACACCGGCTCGGCGCGTCGGAGGCCAACATCACCCCGATCCCCAAGGCTGTTCTCCGATCAGGCGATGGACGCCGCCCAGTGCATCGGCTGCGGCGCCTGCGTCGCCCAGTGCCCGAACGGCGCCGCCCAGCTCTTCATCGCCGCCAAGGTGTCGCACCTGGGTCTCCTGCCGCAGGGCCAGCCGGAGCGCTACTCGCGCGTCGCCAAGATGGTGGCGGTGATGGAGGAGGAGACCTTCGGCAGCTGCACCAACTACGGCGAGTGCGAGGCGGTGTGCCCGAAGGAGATCTCGATCGACTTCATCGCCCGCCTGAACCGCGACTTCCTGAAGGCGAAGGCGCAGGGACTCTGAGCTGAGTTGGCACGATCTTCGCTCCGCCATGGGGCGTACGGGCAAGTTCGCCCGAGTGGAGACCTGCCATGCGACGCAACTTCGCTTTTCTCACCATCGCCGCCTCCCTGGCGGCTCTCATGATTGCCGGCTGCGCCAGCGGACCCTTGGGCGGCCCAGTCAACGTCCCTGAAGCCTCGCGCAACGAGTTCCGCGCCACCGTCGACCGGGTCGACACACGCGGCCGGCTGATCGAGGTCTCGGACCGCGACAATGGCGGCCGTCTGCGCCAGGTCTACTACGACGATCGCTCGGTCGTGCAGTACGAGGGCGAGCGTTTCGAGCCCACCGCGCTCGAGCGCGGCGACGAGGTGACGATCGTCACCTTGCGCGACGGTAACCGCGACGTCGCCGACACCATCACCGTCACCTACGACGCCACGCGCGATCGCGAGGGCAGCACCAACGAGCGCACCACCAACCGGTTGCGCGGCGAGGTCGACCGCATCGACACCCGCGACCGGCGTCTCGACGTGCGCGTGACCTCGGTCGACGGCCGCTCGTCGAGCCGCACCGAGTCGGTCTCCTGGGACGACTCCTCCAGCGTCGACCGGGACGGCCGCCGGTACGACATTCGCGACCTGCGCGAAGGCGACCAGGTCGAGATCGAGGCCCGCCACGATGCCGAGGGCTATTATGCCGAGCGGATCGAGATCCTCACCAGAACCGGCGATAGCGGCGGTAGTCTCCCGGACGAGAACGACGAGATCCGCGGCACGGTTTCGCGCGTCGACACCAGCGCCCGCCGCATCGACCTCGAGTCGGTCTCGCAGAGCCTGACCGGCACCGGCGACCTCCGCGGCAGCACCGTCTACTACGACGGCGGTACGGTGGTCGAGTATTCAGGCCGCACCTACGAGCCCTCGAATCTCGAGCGCGGCGACCGGATCGAGGTCCGCGGCCACGTGGAGGGGAGCCGCTTCATGGCCGATCGGATCACAGTGACGTACAACTCGCGCGGCAGCTGAGCGCGTCAACCCGCACAAGTCGAGGTGCTAGGCTCCGCCCGAATCAGCGGAGGAGCCTATGCGCCTGAGCGCGTGCGTCGTCGCAGTTTTCCTATGTGCCGCACGCTGCGAGGCGTCTCCCGACGCGTACCTGTTTCTCTGGGCCGGTGACGCCGAGCAGAAGACCAGCGACTTTCTCGGCGTCATCGATGCCGACCCGAAGTCATCGACCTACGGCAAAATCGTCGCCTCGGTTCCGGTTGGTGAGATCGGGACGCACCCCCACCACACCGAGCTCGAGATGCCGGCCAACGGGCATCTGCTCGCGAATGGCTTTCACGCCGGGCGCACCTGGCTGTTCGACCTGACCAAGCCGACGGCCCCGCGAATCCTCGGGTCGTTCGGCGAGGTGGGCGGGTTCAGTCATCCGCACACGTTCATTCGCCTCGACAGCGGAGAAGTCCTCGCAACTTTCCAATACCTGGCCGCGCCGGGTGCGGCCCACGGTGCAGGCCACGCAGCGTCCGAGCGCGCGACCGGTGGTCTGGTGGTGATGGACGAGACCGGGCGGTTGATTCGCGGTCACAGCGCCCGCGATGCCGCGATCGCGGATCCCAACATCTATCCCTACAGCGTCCTGCCCATGCCGGCGATCGATCGCGCGATATCGACGACGACGGACATGGACGAAAAGAACGCCAAGGCGACTTCGCAGTGGGTGCAGTTCTGGCGGCTCTCCGATCTCAAGCTCTTGCGTAGCACCGCGCTGCAACCCGGACCGCGCGGTGACGAGCATCGTCTGACCGGTGAGCCGCGCCTGCTGCCGGACGGAAAAAGTGTCTACATCCACACCTTCAACTGCGGCCTCTACCTGCTCACCGACATCGATCGCACCCAACCCGCGGCGCGCTTCGTCCACGGTTTCGAGGGTAAGGACTGCGGCGTTCCGGTCCTGACCTCTCACTACTGGCTGCAGCCGGTGCCGGACGCCCACGCCCTCATCGCGCTCGACATCACGAATCCGGAGAAGCCGCGCGAGGTATCGCGAGTCAAGGTCGGCGACGACGAACGGCCGCATTGGATCGCCATCGATCCCAGCGGCCGGCGAGTGGTGATGAACTCGGGTGGCTACAGCAAGAGCAACCGGCTCTATCTGATCGATTTCGATCCATCCAGCGGCAAGCTATCCCTCGACCCGCGCTTTCGCGATCCGGACGGCGCGCTGCCCGGCATCGACATGACCGGAAAGGCCTGGCCCCACGGCTTCACCGGCAAGGCGGCGCCGCACGGGACAGTTTTTTCGCGCTGAAGACCCGCGTGTTATCTCGGTGCTGAAGGGTCAGCGAGCGCGGTGGTCCAGTCAAGAACCACGGTTGCTCCCTGAGTCGCGCCGGGCTCGGGTGCAATGACCAGGAAGCGCTGCCCGTCGGCGCTCACGTCGAAGGGAATCGCGACATCCGGACGGGCCGCGCCGCCGAGTTCGAAGAGCGGTGTAGGAGCACCGATCTCCGGGTTTCCAATGAGCCGCACCGGCACGGCGACGACTCGGTTATCCGCGCTCTGGTAGAAGAGCTCCGCGCCGTCGCGGCGCCAGCGAGGGAGCGTACCTCCGTCGGTGGAGATCCGAACTCTCTCTCCCTGGCTGGCGAAGGGCTGGATGTACACCTCCGTCCGCCCGGACTCGTCCGACGCGTAGGCAATCCAGCGGCCGTCGGGGGAGAAGCTCGGCGAGTACTCACGGGACGGCGTCCGCACCAGTGGCGCCGGCGTCCGCCCGTTGTCGAGCGCCAGCACCCAGATGTCGCTGCCGGTGCTCGGGTGCCGATCGGTGAAAAGCAGCGACCGCCCGTCCGGCGACCAGTCGCCGGCGCATTGCATCGAGCCGTTGGAGGCGAGGAGTACCTCCTGGGGGCCGCCGCTCAGTGGTTTCGTGTGCAGGAAGGGAGGCGCATCCTGCGGCCGGCAGTAGACCATGCGAGCGCCGTCCGGGGACCAGACCGCGAAGCCGGCATCGGCGCCGTCGTTCGTGAACCGGGTGGCCACGTTGCGTTCGAGCTCGATGAGCCACAGATCGGCGCCCCCGCGCTGGGCGTCGAACAGCTGCACGACTGCCCGGCGTCCGTCCGGCGCGAGGCGGACGTGGTCGTACATGCCGGGCGACCCCACCTCACCGAGCGCTCGACCCGACCGATCCCTCCAGACCAGCCGGGAGTTGCCGGTGGCGTTTCGGTACGCGAGGACGCCGGTGGACGATAGCGAGAAACTGGGCGTCCCCATCCCTTGCCAGGTTTCGAGCCCGTCGGCGATGCGCGAAGGCTCGCCGTGGAGGCGCAGCGTGTCCGCGTCGAACGGGTGCGCGAAAAGACTCGATCCCTCGACGTACACCAGATACCCCGGTGGCACGTACTCGGCGTAGGAGGCAACATCGAGGAGCGGGCGGGCGATGCCCGTCGCCAGCGAAACGACACAGATGCCGGGCATTTGTCCGGGCGGTGGACCTTTCTTGGGGTCGAGGCAAGCTGACAGGAAGTTCCGGCCGTCGGGCAGGAAAGAGGGCCACCCAGCGACCATCGCGCCGCCCGACTCGTCCACGACATCGAGTGGCGTCGGTTCCCCTCCGGCCGCCGAGACGCGAAAGAGGCCCTCGGGGTGGCCTGGCGCCTCGTTGACGCGAAACAGGATGGTGCCGTCACTCCCCCAAGCGCCGAGCCGGAAGGGCCCCGCTCCCGGCGCGTCGCAGACCGTGCGCACAGTCCCGCCGGTGACGTCGATGCGCTTGAGCTTGCCTTCGGCCATGAAGGCAATGAAGCGGCTGTCCGGCGACCAGAAGTGCCAGGAGGCGCCTTCTGTGCCGGGCAGCGCCCGAGCGGCCAGGGCATCGAGCGGACGCAGCCAGAGACGCGATTGGCCGCCCGCTACGGAGGCATTGAAGGAGAGGTGGCGGCCATCCGGAGAAACACGGACGCTGGAGGTGGACGCCCCTTCCGCCGGCATTGCCGTGAAGCGAGCGCCTCGCCGGGGGATCTCGGGCGACGGGGAACGCAGGAGAATCACACCGAGAGCGATCGCGAGCGCGCCGAGGGCGCTGAGCCAGGCGATTCGCTCTCGGATGCGCCGGGGAGCGGCCTCCTGAGTCGAACCTTCTGCGCCCGAGCCAGCCTCGGCGATCCACGCCAGCTCCAACTGAAGGTCGCGGGCGGACTGCCAGCGCATCTCGGGATCCTTGGCCAGGCAGCGGGCGATGGCCCGCTCCAGCACCGCCGGTACCTGCGGGTTGAGCGCCGAGACGCGGGGTGGCTCGGCGCGGAGGATCGCCGCGATGATGCTCGCCGAGCTCTCGCCCTCGAAGGCGCGCCGCCCCGTGACCATCTCGTGAAGGACGGCAGCCGAGTGCGAAGAGGTCGGTGCGGGCGTCGGCCTCGCGCCCCTCGAGTTGTTCCGGAGCCATGTAAGGAAGTGTGCCGACGATCGCACCGTCGATGCTGAGTGGCGCGCTCTGCGTCGGCAGACCGGTCAGGCCGTCGGCCGCCGTCCCGAGCACGTTCACCGACGTCTGGGCCAGCCCGAAGTCGAGCAGCTTGATGCCCTCGCCGGTGATCATCACGTTCGCCGGCTTGAGATCCCGGTGGATGATGCCGCGGCGGTGCGCGCGGTCGAGCGCATCGGCGATCTCCATCCCGAAACGCGCTGCTTGCGCGGCCGGCAGGGCGCCTCTGGCGAGACGCGCTGCCAGGGTCTCCCCTTCGAGGCGTTCCATCACCAGGAAGGAAACTCCGTTTTCGTCACCGATGTCGTGGAGCGTGCAGATGTGTGGGTGCGAAAGAGCCGCGAGCGCCCGGGCCTCGCGCTCGAAGCGTTGCCGCAACCGTCCGTTCGCGGCCAGGTGCCCGGGCAAGACCTTGATGGCCACAGCCCGGCCCAGCCGGCTGTCGCGGGCTCCGTATACTTCCCCCATTCCCCCCGAGCCGAGAGGGCCGAGGATCTCGTAGGGGCCGAGGCGGGTTCCTGCAATCAGCACCATCGTGGTGTGAGAGAGGACATTATAGGTCGCGG
Organism: Thermoanaerobaculia bacterium; assembly: GCA_963821905.1. Taxonomy (GTDB): domain Bacteria; phylum Acidobacteriota; class Thermoanaerobaculia; order Multivoradales; family JAGPDF01; genus CAWGFP01. The sequence goes on from CAWGFP010000015.1 coordinate 41,684, forward strand.
GGATATCCGCCGAGCGGCGCGGACGTCGAAAGGAGAGACCAGGATGCGAAAGAACTGGATGGGCCTAGCGCTCTTGTTCTGGGTAACGGCGGGTAACGCCCAGGTTGCGAGCCCGCAAGGCGAGACGCCGCCGGTGCCGGTGCCGGCAGCGGATCTCAATTGGGTCGACTTCGATCCCGTCGGCGCTCCCGGGGTGAAGGTAGCGACGCTGTGGGGCGAGGTTTTCAAAGGAGCTTTCGGCGCGTTTCTCAAGCTGCCTGCGGGCTTCAACGCGCCTCTCCATTCCCATACCCACGCGATGAAGCTGGTGATCGTTTCGGGCACCTACATCCAGGGGCCGCAGGGGAAACCCGAGTTCAAGCTGGGAGCGGGGTCCTACCTGATGCAACCGGGCGGCAACTACCAGCACACGACTCGCTGCGACGCCTCGTCGGAATGCGTGTTGTTTTTCGAGAGCGAGGGCGCTTTCGACCTGCATCCGTTGGTGCCTGCGGCGCGCTAGGGCTGTGTCGGCTTGAGAACGACCGGCTGCACCCAGGCGGTCTCGAAGTCCTCGGGAGAGTAGCCGTTGGGATGCCGGCGGTCGGAGACCACCGTGGCGCGAACGTAGAGCTCGTCGCCGCGCAGGGTGTAGGTGGCGCTCGGTCCCGGTGACTCCGCCAGCGTCTCTCCCATGGCCAGCATCTCGGGCGGCCCGGGCTTGCGGCGGGTGCCGATGAAACGGATGGTGTAGGCGACGCCGGGCTGCGGGTCGACGTCGATCGTGAGAGAACGCCCGTCCGTGCGCACGTCGCGCAGCCGCACGCCGCTCGAGGCGTAGAAGTCGCCCGCCGTGAGAGCCGTGACGATGTCGTCGGCGGTGAGCGCCCGGGCGCGTACCACCACCCAGCCACGGCCGGGATTCGCGGTGCCGGGGACTTCGCGGAAGTTGTGGGTGTCGTCGGTGGCGAGGGCGTAGATCGGCGGCCCTTCGCCTTGCGGCAGCCGCAGCGTCAGAACGTAGTCCCAAATGGCTTCAGTGCTGCGATGCTCGGCGTCGCCTTCGTTGCGCACCAGCCGGTGGCCGTTGTAAACCTCGAAGAACCTCTCCTCGTGAACCGCCGCGATGTCCTCCGCGGAGACTCCCCATTCGTAGTTCGGGTGGTTCAGATGGCCGAGCACCGGCCGGCCGGCGCGCGGCCCTCTGCGGCGATGAGCTCGAGAGTCCGCCGCAGCAGCTCGCGCACGGTCCCGCCACCCGGCGGGGCAATGACGCGCTCGATATTGAGCGCGTTGTGGTGGATGGGAGCGCCCTCGAAGAGGTCCGAGATCTCTTCACCGGTGATGAGAAGGAAGCGGCCGGGACGCTCGAACTGCTCGCGCAGCTCGGAAAGGGTGTGGAGACGCAGCTCCTCGCCGCCGCCGGACGCAGCTGCGAACCTGGACCGCGGCTTCGCCGAAGCGCTGCCGAAGCTCGGTGACGTGCTCGGTGCGAGCCTGCTTGTACCCGTCGCCGATCTTCCGCCAGAAGTCGCCCTCGGCGACGATGTTGTGGTCCGAGAGGACGAGAAAGTCGTAACCCTGGCGGGTGTACCAGTCGATTGCCGCCTCGGGCGCCGCGTCGCCGTCGCTCCACAGCGTGTGGGTGTGGGTGTTGCCGCGGTACCAGCGCAAATCGCCCCGCTCAGCGGCGGGTGAGCCGCAACCCAGCCACGAAGGCCAGCCCGCACAGCACGGCCGAACGCACGTTTTCAGCCCTCTGCGGGCGGGGGACTGTCGACACGGCGCCGGCGCAGTAGAGGATAGAGCACCGCTCCCGCCGCCAGGATCGCGGTTCCCACCAGGGCCTGCTGCGGCGCCGGTACGGAAGCAGTTGACCACCACGGCGATTGCCATGCCTACGAAAACGATCGTGGTTACCGGGTGCCCCGGGGCTTTGAAGATGCGATAGCCGCCGGCGCGAACGTGGCGCAGCCGGAAGAGCGTCGCCACGGTGGCGGCGAAGAACAGCCAGTCCGCGAACACGGTCCACGACAGCAGCTGGTCGAACGTGTTGCTGAAGATCAGCGCCAGCGCGGCGAGCGCCTGGATCGCGATGGCGAAGCTCGGCGTGCCGAACCGCGGATGAAGACGCGCGAAGCGGGCGAAGAAGAGTCCGTCCTGAGCCATGGCGAAGAACAGGCGCGGACCGGTGAGCAGAATGACCGAGAGAATGCCGAGACAGGAGAGCGCGATGAGCGCCGCCATGAAGAGCCGGCCGGGCGGGCCGACCAAAGCTTCGGCGACGTCCGCGCCGAGCGCTGTCGAGGCGGCAACCTGCGCCGGAGGCAGCACCCAGAGATAGGCCAGGTTGAGCAGCAGATACAGCACCACGACTCCGAAGACGCCGAGCAGAACCCCCTTGGCGAGGGTCCGTTCGGGGTCCTTGATCTCGCCGGCGATGAAGCTGCAGTTCTCCCAGCCGCCGTAGGCGAAGAGAACCGGCACCAGCGCGGCGAAAAGCAGGGCGAGAGAAGGCGCGCCGAATCCGAAGCTGCTCGGCAGCGGCGAAAAGTCGCTGGCCGCTGCGGGCGCCTTCCAGATCGCCAGACCGAGCAGAGCCATGATGCCCAGGAGCTTGCCGGCCATCAACAGGTTGTTGGTGCGCTTGCCGGGGCGCACGCCGAAGTACTGAATGAACGCCAGCAGCACGATGGCGGCAGCGCCCACCCACGGGATGCGCTCGGCGCCGAGCGGCACGAAGGCGCGATCGATCTGCTGCGCGAAGACGATGCCGATCGCGGCCATCGCGCCGGCGTTGACGATGAATAGCTTTGAGATCCCGTAGAGATAGCCGACGATGGGGTGCCAGCCGCGCGCCAGGTACACGTACTGGCCGCCGACGTAGGGCAGGCGCGATCCGATCTCGGCGTAGCTCAGCCCGCCGATCACCGCCAGTACTCCGCCCACCATCCAGGCGAGCATGGCGATGCCCGGGTGCTCGACGATCCGCACCACGGTGCCGGGATTGACGAAGATCCCGACGCCGATGATGCCGCCCATGACCACGAAGGTGGTGTCGAGCAGGCCGAGCTCGCGGCGGAGCCCGGAGACGCCGGCGGGGGCGGGGGTCATCCGGCGGCCTCCACGGCGCGTCCAAGACTCATGAGGCCTACTTGAGCGCCAACCACAATCTCAGCAATCTTTTCACTGCGGGCGTCAACTTCGTGCGCCGCCATGCATCTGCCGCCTTCTTGAGCGCCTCGCTCTGGGTGGGATATGGAAAGACCGTCGCCGCGATGCGGTTGAGGCCGATACCGTGCGTCACCGCCAGTCCGAGCGCGGCGATCATCTCACCGGCGTGCTCGGCCACGATGGTTCCGCCGACGATGCGGTCGCTGCCCTTCTTGACCAGCAGGCGCAAGAATCCCTCGCTTTCGCCGTCGAGACGGGCGCGGTCGACGTCCTCGAGCGGGACAGTGATCGTCTCGATCGCGATCCCGCGCGATGCCGCGTCGCGCGCGGTGAGCCCGACGTGCGCCAGTTCGGGAGAGGTATAGGTGCACCACGGCAGCGTCACCGCCGAGCTCTTCGCCTGCTTGGGAAAGAGCGCGTTTTGGATCACGATGCGCGCCTGGGCGTCGGAGTTGTGAGTGAAGCGGTAGGCCGAGCAGACGTCGCCGGCGGCGAAGATCCGCTTGTTGGTGGTGCGCAGCGCATCGTCCACCTGCACGCCGTTGGCGCCCACCGCCACCCCGGCCTCGTCCAGGCCGAGGCTCCCTACGTTGGGCAGCCGTCCGGTCGCTACCAGGATCTCGCTGGCGACGAAGTCGCCGAGCTCGCCGCCGCGCTCGAAGCGGACCTGCTTGTCACCGCCGCGGCCGCGCGGCGCCACCTCGACGATGCGCACGCCAAGCTCCAGTCGCACGCCGTCGCGTTGCAGCGCGGCCTGGACGATCGCCGAGGCGTCGGCGTCTTCGCGGTGCAGGATCTGGGGCCCGCCATCGAACAGCCCCACGTACGAGCCGAAGCGCGCGAAAGCCTGCGCCATCTCGACGCCGATCGGGCCGCCGCCGATCACCGCCAGTCGGCGCGGCAGCTCGGTGAGGTTCCATAGCGTCTCGTTGGTGAGGAAGCCCACCTCGACGAGCCCGGGAATCGTCGGCCGCTCGGGCCGGGCGCCGGTGGCGATGACGGCGCGCTTGAAGCGCAGGCGAAGATCGCCGACCGCCACCGCATCCTCCGCCACGAACCGCGCGTCGCCGAGAAAGACGTCGACACCGAGGCTCTGGAAACGCCCGGCGCTGTCGTGCTTCGAGATCTCGGAGCGCAGCCGCCGCATACGCTCCATCACCGCCGCGAAATCGCCGCTGCCGATGTGGGCCGCGGCGGCGAAGCGATTCTGGCCGTGCTGCACGTCGTGCCAGGCGCGCGCCGCGCGCAACAGCGCCTTGGACGGCACGCAGCCGACGTTCAGGCAGTCGCCGCCCAGGAGATGGCGCTCGACGAGTGCCACCCGCGCACCCAGACCCGCGGCGCCTGCAGCACACACCAAGCCGGCGGTGCCGCCGCCGATCACCAGCAGCTGATAAGGCTTCGCCGGCGGCGTCGGCTGCACCCAGTCGCGAGGATGCACGTTGGCGAGCAGGCGGAGGTTGTGCTCGTCGCGCGGTTCGACTGGGAAGCCCCAGGACTCAGACATTCGCCGCCTCGCGCAGCGCGCGCCGCGCCACCTGGGCGACGTAGACGGTGACGCCCAAGGTCGCCGCGAGGCCCACACCGAGGAGCACCCAATAGCTGCTGTCGCGCGGCACCGGCGCGCCGCTGGCGAGGGCCGCCACGTCGCCCGCCAGTTTGCCGTAGTAGACGTAGAGCACTGTCCCCGGCAGCATTCCCAGACAGGCCACCAGATAGTGTCCGAAGCGCACCCGGGTCAAACCCAAGGCGTAATTAAGCAGGCTGAAAGGGAAGACAGGCGACAGCCGCAACAGCGCGACGATGCGCCAGCCCTGTTGCTGGATGGCGCGATCGATGGCGCCGAAGGTCGGCACGCCGGCGATGCGTCGCTCGACCGCCCGGCGGGCAAGGTGGCGCGCGATCAGGAATGCGGCACACGCGCCGAGCGTAGCGCCGGCGAAAACGTAGAGTGTGCCGCGCACCAGCCCGAAGATCGCGCCGCCGGCCAAGGTGAGCAGCGACCCTGGCACCAGAGCCACGGCGGCCAACGCGTATCCGAGGATGAAGGCGACCGGCCCCCAGGGTCCAAGCCCGTGGACCCATTGCGCGAATTGCGGCAGATACGCGGCCAGGCGTCGGCCGAAGAGTGCGAGCCCGACGATGAGCAAGCCCACCAGCAACCAGCGAGCGATTCCCCCGGCTCGAGAGGTCGCCCCCGCTCCCTGCGGGAGTGGGTCGGGGTGACCGGGGCCTCCCACTCCGTCGTCGTTCACGCCGTTTATACGGCCGGCACTCGAAAGTCGGCCTGCTCGCTCACGCCGCTGCCCAGAGCGCCGCCGCCAGGAGGACGCCGCTCATGCCCGCGAAGAGACCCGCCACCGCGAGGAGATTCCCCCACAGGGTGCCCTCCTTGGCGGTCTTGCCGAGCACGAACATCCCGCCGAGCGCGATCGCGCACTGCGCGAACACGAACGCCGCCGTCACGCCGCCCGCGATCGATGTTCCGGGTGCCTTGCGGGTCACGATGGCGAGATTCGCGGCGATCAACACGCCGCCAGCCACCACGGCGAGGAGCGCCACGAAGTCCCATTTCGTCAGCTTGGGCAGCGTGAGCTTCGGCATCGGCATATGCGCTCTCCCGATTCGAGCCTGTGGATGAGGTCAAGCCACGATAACACGCGGTGTGCGTGCGAGGGCACGCATCTGGGCGTTGGAGAAGACGACCTACCGCCTCGGTGCCACCGAGAGTATCTTCTCGATCTTCTTGGGATCGTTCGGCAGCAGGCCCGAGGCCGGCAGCCGGGGCACCAAGCGCGCCCAGCGTTCCTCGCGCGCGAAGACCTCCTTGAAGATCGGCATCGCCTGGTCTTCCTTGCCGGCCATGAAGAGGGTGGCGGCTTGCCAGAACGGCAGCTCCGCGATGTCGGGAGCCATCTTGGCCGCGGTGGTGTAGTGAAGCACGGCGGCGTCCCAGTCGGCCTTGGCGGCTGCCGCGTCGCCCTGATTCATCTGGTCGTAGGCGCGATGCAGGCCGAGCAGGCGGCGCAGCTCGACCAGCGGCTCCGCGTGATCGTCGACCCGGAGATCGACCAGTCGATCCTCCCAAGGCTTGCCCGTGGACTGCGCGCGCACGATGAGCAGTACGGCGCTCTGGCGTCCGCGGATGTCGCCACCCTCCGCTTCGCCCGCGTCGAGGGCCGCGAGCAGTCGATCGGCGAAGTCGCCCGTGGCGGCTTCGTACGCCCTGGCCATGGCCGGCCAGACCGTCGGCTTGTCCATCAGATTGGCCTGCACCGAGTACTGCTTGCCCGTCGCGTCTCCAGCCGCCTGAATGCACTTGGGGCCGGTCCACGCCGCGACCCGTCCGGCGGCGTCCACCATCGCCACTTGGCGCACGTCCTTTTCGGGATCCGTGGCGAGGAGGCTCTGCAGCGCTTCCTGTGAGCTCCTGCCCGCGCGCATCAGCTCGAGGCCCAGCGGACCGTAATCGATGCGCACGAAAGACTGCGTGGCCACCGCGCCCACCCCAGCCTCCGCGAACGACACCACCGCGCCGACCTGGAACCAGTGGCTCTGCACGGCAACGCCGAAGTTGCCGGTCTCGGGATCGCGCGCGACGATCGAGAACGTGTGAGCGCGAGGCTCCGCGCCAGCGCCGACGGACCACAGCAACCCCAGGATCGCGATACGACACAGCACGACAAATCGCTTCATCGTCCCCTCCTCGTCTGATACCCTCCGCGCGCCATGAGCGACACCCTCATCCGCATCGCCCACAGCCCCGACTCCGACGACGCCTTCATGTTCTACGCCCTGACTCAAGGGCTTCTGGATACGTCCGGACTGCGCATCGAGCACGTGCTGCAGGATATCGAAAGCCTCAACCAAGCGGCGTTTCAGAGCACTTACGAGATCACCGCGCTGTCGTTCCACGCCTATGCCTATCTCGCAGACCGCTACGACCTGATGCCCTCCGGCGCGAGCTTCGGCGACGGCTACGGGCCGGTGGTGGTAGCGCGGCAGCCGGCGACGCGCGAGGATCTGCGCGGCAAGCGCATCGCGATTCCCGGCCGGCTGACCACCGCCCACCTCGCCACCCGTCTCTGGCAGGGTGACTTCGAGACCGTGCTCACCCCGTTCGACCGCATCCTCGAGGCGGTGGCGGCGGGCGAGGTCGACGCCGGAGTGGTGATTCACGAAGGACAGCTCACCTTCCAGGACATGGGTCTGCACGCGGTGACCGATCTCGGCGATTGGTGGAAGCGAGAGACGCGGCTGCCGCTGCCGCTGGGCGGCAACGGCCTGCGCAGGGATCTCGATCCCGCGCTGCAGCGCCGGCTGTGCGGGCTGCTGACGCGCAGCATCGAGTACGCCCTGAACCACCGCGCCGAAGCCCTCGACTACGCCATTCGCTACGCTCGCGGCCTCGAGGACGACCTCGAGCGCTCCGACCGCTTCGTCGGCATGTACGTCAACGAGTGGACCCGCGGCTACGGCGAGCCGGGGCGGCGCGCGGTGCAGCTCCTGCTCGACCGCGGGTACGAGGCCGGCGTCATCGGACGGCGGGTCGAAGCACGTTTTCTGCCCGCCGTGTGAGCGCCCTCGCCGGCGACGGAAGCAGGGAGGCTCGGGCCGCTTCGGTGGGCGATTTGCGGAGTATTCTGTTGGCATGAAACGCGCCCCGAAGCGAACCAAGACATCCGCCCGCAAGAAGCCCGCAGCCAAGAAAAAGCCCGCAGCCAAGAAAAAGCCCGCCAAGACCGCCTCGGTGAAAAAGGCCGCTGTCCGGAAGACTTCTCCGACCAAGAAGCGTCCGGCCAAGAGAAGCGCCGCCGGGCGGGTCGAAGTGCCGGCGCCGGGAGCCAAGCGCGGGCTTCGCTCGTACGACCTCGGCGAACTGCCGGTGAGCGGCCTCGGAGCCAACACCGCGGGTCAGGCCGGCGACATCGAATCCTTGACCGGAGTGGCGATGGCGGACTCGCAGAGCGTGCGCGAGCTGCTCGAGGAGGGGCAGGCGTTCGAGGCCGGAGTTGTGAGCGGTGTCGAGAATGCTGCCGACGCCGATGTCAGCGAAGTGACGACGCGCGAGGTTCCCGAGGACGATGTGCCTCTCGAGTATCTCGATCAGGAGAACCCAGGGCGGGGCTGAGTCCGAACGGTTCGTCCCGGCGTACCGAGCGGGTCCCGGCATACAACGCGCGCGACGGGAGCCGTTTGCTAGGCTGCCGCGAATTCGGGAGGTAACCGCATGCGCGTCGTACGTCTAGCTGGCTGGACCTTCGTTCTCTCGCTTTCCGCTCTGCCGTTGGCGGCGGCTGATAAACCGGCAAGCAAGAAGCCGGAGCCCAAGCTGTCGGCATCCAATCTGTCGGGCCTCGAATTGCGCACGATCGGCCCGGCGCTGATGTCGGGGCGCATCGCTGACATCGCGATCGATCCTGCCAAGCCGACCACCTGGTACGTCGCGGTCGGCTCGGGCGGTGTCTGGAAGACCACCAACTCCGGAACCACCTGGAAATCCGTCTTCGACGGCCAGACGTCGTATTCGATCGGCTGCGTGACGCTCGACCCCGCGCACCCCGGAGTGGTCTGGGTGGGCACCGGCGAGAACGTCGGCGGCCGGCACGTCGGCTTCGGTGACGGCGTCTACTGGAGCGGCGATGGCGGCGAGCACTGGGAAAAGCGCGGGCTCGAAAAATCGGAGCACATCTCGCGCATCGTCGTGCACCCGAAGGAACCGAATACGGTCTGGGTGGCGTCCCAGGGCCCGCTGTGGTCACCGGGCGGTGAGCGCGGCGTGTACAAGACCAAGGACGGCGGCAAGACCTGGAAGAAAGTGCTCGGCACTGGCGACTGGGCCGGCGCCACGGACTTGCTGATCGACCCGCGTAATCCCGACCTCCTCTACGCCGCGACTTGGCAGCACCAACGCTCCGTGGCGGCCTACATCGGGGGCGGCCCGGAGTCTCGTATCCACCGTTCGACGGACGGCGGCGAGACCTGGACCAAGCTGGACAAGGGCCTGCCGGAGGGCAACTGGGGCAAGATCGGACTCGCCATCTCGCCGCAGAATCCGGATGTCGTCTACGCCGCGATCGAGCTCGACCGGCGCAAAGGTGGCGTTTGGCGCTCCGCCGACCGCGGCGCCTCGTGGGTGAAGGGCGCGGACGCAGTGGGCGGAGGCACCGGCCCGCACTACTACCAGGAGCTTTGGGCGAGCCCGCACGCCTTCGACCGGCTCTACCTCGCCGGTGTGCGCGTCCAGGTCTCCGAGGACGGTGGCAAGACCTTCCGCCAGCTGAAGGAATCCAAGAAACACTCCGACAACCACGCCATCGCCTTCCGGCCCGACGATCCCGACTACCTGATGGTGGGGAGCGACGGCGGTCTCTACGAAAGCCACGACCTGGCCGAGAACTGGCGCTTCATCCAGAACCTGCCGGTGACGCAGTTCTACAAGATCGCGCTCGACGACGATCAGCCGTTCTACAACGTCTACGGCGGCACCCAGGACAACAGCACCCAGGGCGGTCCGTCGCGCACCGACAACGCCAGCGGTGTGCGCAATCGCGACTGGTTCATCACCCTTTTCGCCGACGGCCATCAACCCGCCACCGAGCCCGGGAACCCGGACATCCTCTACTCCGAATGGCAGGGCGGCAACCTGGTGCGCTACGACCGCAAGACCGGAGAGATCGTCTACATCACGCCGCAGCCGGAGCCCGGCGACGCGCCGGACCGTTTCAACTGGGATTCGCCGATCCTGGTCTCGCCGCACTCGCCGACCCGGCTCTTCTACGCTTCGCAGCGCGTCTGGCGCTCCGACGACCGGGGCGACAGCTGGCGCGCGATCTCGAGTGACCTGACGCGCAACCAGAATCGCCTCCGCCAGCCGCTGATGGGCCGCCAATGGAGCTACGACGCGCCATGGGACATGGGCGCCATGTCGCTCTACGGCACCGTGACCTCGCTCGCCGAGTCGCCGCTGCAGGAGGGCCTGATCTACGCCGGAACCGACGACGGCCTGTTGCAGGTCTCGGACAACGGCGGCGCCAACTGGACGAGCATCGACGTCACCGCGTTGCCCAAGGTGCCGGCCGGCGCGTTCATCAACGACGTCAAGGCGGACCTGCACGACCGCGACACGGTCTACGTCGCGCTCGATCATCACAAGTCGGGCGATTTCACGCCTTATCTCTACAAGAGCACCGACCGCGGCAAGACCTGGCGCTCGATCGTAGGCGACCTGCCGGCGCGGCACCTGGTGTGGAGGCTGGTACAGGACCACGTCAAGCCGGAGTTGCTCTTCGCCGGCACCGAGTTCGGCATCTTCTTCACCGTCGATGGCGGCAATCGCTGGGTCAAGCTGCAAGGCGGCGCGCCGACCATCTCGTTCCGCGATCTCGCCATCCACCGGCGCGAGAACGACCTCGTCGGCGCGTCCTTCGGCCGCGGCATCTGGATCCTCGACGACTACACGCCTCTACGCCAGATCTCCGAAGAGGGGCTGGCCTCGCCGGCCCTGCTCTTCCCGACCCGCAAGACCTGGTGGTACATCCCGCAGCGCCCGCTGGGCGACGCGGGCGTCGCGGCGCAAGGCGCCGCCGAGTTCATGGCGCCCAATCCACCTTTCGGGGCGGTCTTCACCTACTACTTGGGCGAGGGATTCGACACCCGGGCCAAGCAACGGCAAGAAGCGGAGAAGAAACTCCTCGAGGGCAGCAAGGACACGCCTCTGCCGGGATGGGAGGCCATCGAGGCGGAGCGAATAGAGGCCGAGCCCGCGGTGCTCCTCACCGTGCGTGACGCGCAGGGCCAGGTGGTGCGTAGGATCGAAGGTCCGGCCTCGAAGGGCTTTCACCGTGTCGCCTGGGACCTGCGCTATCCCCTCGCCGATGCCATCACCGAGCCACCGAAGCCGCCGGGTGACGACGACTTCTTTCCCCCCGTGGGCGTGCTGGCCGCACCCGGCCGCTACAGCGTAGAGCTCGCCAAGCGCGTGGACGGACAGGTGACCGCGCTGGCGCCGAAATCCGAATTCGAAGTCGCGCCGTTGCGCAGCGGCACGCTGCCCGGCAGCACGCCGGAGCAAGTGGCCGCATACCAGCGCCGCGTCGCCGCGCTGTCGCGCAGTTTCTCGGCAGCGGGCCAGGTGCTCGAGAATGCCAAAGGGCGCGTCGACCTGATGCGTTACGCGCTGCAGCGTTCGGTAGCCGGCCCAGAAGTAGACGGCGAGCTCGAAGCCCTGCGCCTCGAGATCGACGCCCTGCAGACCGAGCTCAACGGCAACCGCTCCAAGGGCTCGCTCGCCGAGCCGCAACCCGCTGTGATCGGCGATCGTCTCGCGGTGGCGGACTTCGCGCGGCAGTTCTCGACTTACGGACCGACGCCGACCCACAGCCGGAGCCTGGAGATCGCCGAGCAGGATCTCGCGGCCTTCAAGGCCAAGCTGAACCGCATGTTGACGGAACGTCTGCCCGCGGTCGAGCGCCGCTTGCTCGAGGCCGGCGCGCCGTGGACACCCGGACAGGCGATTCCCTAGGCGTCAGCCGGCGTCCGGCTATGAATCCGGCGCCCTCCGCGAGGAGGGCGCCGGTGTTTGGAACTAGTTGGCCGCCAGGAAACTCTGAACGCTGGGAGCCTGCGCAGCGCGGTACGCCGCGCAGAGCTGGATGCGCTCGAGCGTCTGCGCCAACGTCCGGGTGCCGCCGTCGTACTGCTGGATCTTGCGTTCGTTGAAGAACGCTTCGACGTCGGCCCGGTTCTTGTCGTCACAGAAACTGTTGGCATAAGCCGGCATACGTCCCAGCGACTGGTGCGGCAGCGCCTTGGTCAAGAGGTCGAAGTTCGCCTTCAGCCAGACGAAGGTCTTCTCGCGGCCCGCCGGCTCGGCGTTGATGCCGGCAAATAGCGCCGTCGTCTCGCGGATGTCGAAGTCACCCGACAGCACCAAGCCAAGGGCGCGATCGATCGACGCCGGATCGCGGAAGCCGCCGAGCGCCGCCAGCAACTTGCGACGGTCCTGACGGTCGGTGGTTTTCTTGGCCGCCTCGAGGAAACGGTCGAACCGCGACGGGTCACCGGTGCGGGCGGCGATGAAGAGCGCCGTGCCGGCGACGTCGGGGTCGACGCTCTTGGGATCGGCCAGCCAGGCGTCGGCCAGTTTTCCGGCCTCGGCGCGCAGGGCCTGGTCCTCTCCCTCGTCCGCCACCAGTCCCAGAACTTTGGGTCGCAGCAGGGTGATCTCCGCATCCTCGCCTGGCGTCGCCGTCCAGCCGAGCTCGCGGGCGCGGTTACCGAGCACCTTCTGCACGAAACCGGCGTATTTCGGCCGGTCGGATGCCGGCACCATCTCGCGCAGGCCTTCGATGAGCGAGACCGTGGTCTCCACCATCAGCCGGTCCTGGCTGTTCGCAAAAGTCGGAAGCGCGGCCAGCAGCTCGTCCATCTTCAAGTCGCCGCTCGAGGTGAGCAGCTTGGCGTCACCCAGGAGTCCGATCTGTTCGGGAGTGGTCAACTGCTTGGCGCCTCCCGCCAGCAGCTTGGACAGCAGATCCCCGCGGTACGCGACGAGGTAGTAGCCGAGGCCGCTGTCGTTCGCCTGCACCCATTCGGGACAGCCGGCGGCGCCTTCGAGCGGCAACTCCCCGCTGGCGCTGGAGAACATCATCCGGGCGTTGCCTGTCTTGCCACCGGCGGAGTAGCGCACGCGCACCGGGATCTGCCAGGCCTGCTCCGCGGAGCCTTGGGAGCCCAGGGGCAGGAAGCGCTTCTGGGTCAGCGCAAGCGTCGGCGTCTTGCCCGCGGCGCAGCGCAATTCGACGCCGACCACCGGCGCTCCGGGTTGATCGAGGAAGCTGGCGAAGGAGGGCGCGACTTTCGCATCGCCCGCCGCGGCGAGCGCCGCCAGAAAATCGCCCGAGGTGGCGTTGCCGTAGCGGTGGGCGTTCAGGTAATGCTGGATCCCCTTGCGGAAGGTCTCGCGGCCCATCCACTCTTCGAACATGGCGAGCAGCGACGCGCCCTTCTGATAGGTGATGCCGTCGAAGGCGGTGCGAATGTCGCCCTCGTTCTCGATCGGTTGCCGAACGCGGCGGGCTGAGATCAAGCGGTCCACATTCATCACGTTGGCCCGGCGCTCGACCTTGGCCAGGTCGCCGCGCCACTCCGGTTTCCAATCCTCGACGATGCGCCCCGCCATCCAGGTGGCGAATCCCTCGTTGAGCCAGATGTCGTCCCACCACTCCATGGTGACCAGGTCGCCGAACCACTGGTGGGCAATCTCGTGGGTTCCGGTGCGGGCATAGCCCCGGCGCTGGGCCTCGGTGGCGAGCCCTTCCTTGAGCAGCAGCACGCGGTCGGCATAGGTGATCAGGCCGACGTTCTCCATGGCGCTGAAGCCGACGGTGTGGGGAATCGCGATGCTGTCGAGCTTTTCGTAGGGGTAGGGGATATCGAAGTACTCCTCGAGGCGGTCGAGCATCGTGCCGGTGATCTCGGTGGCGTACTTGGCCTCGGCGGTCCGTCCCTTGGGCGTGATGATGCGCAGCGGCGTCTTCTTGCGCCCGGCAACGCCGGCGTCGACCACCTCGAAGGGTCCGACGCCGATGGCGACCAGGTAGCTCGGCAGGGGCAGCGTCTCAGCGAAGGTCACGGCTTTCATGCCGTCGGCTTCCTGGCGCTCGGCGACCGGTGGCGTATTGGAGAACGCCATGTCCTGCTGGCGGACGCGAAGAGTGAGCTGCCACGGAGTCTTGTAGATCGGCTCGTCGAAGCCGGGAAATGCGCGTCGCGCGTCGGTGGGCTCCATCTGGCTGAACACGTACCAGTTGTCGCCGTCCTGCTGTTTGAAGAAGCCGGTGGTGTCGGTCTTCTCGAACACACCCCGATAGGTGACGGTCAACGTCGCCTTGCCCTTGCCCACCGCGGCGGGGAAGCGAAAGCCGGCGAAGTCCGTGCCGCCGGGGACGACTTCGGCGGCGAGCGTCTTGCCGCCAGCGACCAGCTCGGCGCTATGAATGTCGAGCTCCGCGGCGTTGAGCCACAGGATGTCGGTCGGCTTCTTGATCTCGAGCTCGAGGGTCACTTTGCCCTCGAAATCATCCCGGTCGGGCACGATGGTGGCCTCGACCGCCGTCCGGACCGGCACAGCGATGGACGGGTCCAGCCGGAGCGCCGGCGGCTCCGCGGTGGCAGCCCCCAATACGACTGGGGGCACAGCCCAGGCACCGGACGCGAGTGTTCCGAGCAGGGCAAAAGCGTAAAGATCCTTGGATCTCAAGGGCATTCCTCCTGGTTTTTGGGCGGACTACGCGCGGTGCGACCCCGGAAGCACCCCGCGAGACAGATTCTCTAAGAAACGCGGTCGAAAGCGAAGGGCTGCGGCAGGAGCTCGCCTAGCGTCGTTTCGCCCCGTCGCCCGTCCGGCAGCAGGAGCAGCAGCGGCAGCTCCGGTCCGGCGAACTCCGCCAGGGCCTGGAGGCACGGCCCGCAGGGCGCCACCGGCCGGTGCGCCGCCTCGGCAATGACCACCCCCGCCACGGGCTTTCCGTGGCCGCCCGCAATTCCGGCGAAGAGTGCCACCCGCTCGGCACAGAGGGTCAAGCCGGAGCTGGCGTTCTCGACGTTGGCGCCGGCGACGATCGTGCCATCCTCGAAAAGCAGCGCCGAGCCGACCGGAAAACCGCTGTACGGCGCGTAGGCACGGCCGCGCGCGGCAATTGCGGCGGCGGCCAAAGGCTTCCAGTCCATGGGGCGAATGCTAGCATCCCGTTTCCTTGATCTTTCCGGCGCTGAATTCTTCGCTATCCAGGAGGTTCTCGTGAGTACCGACGCCTTCACCCCTACGCCGCCCGCCGGCGGCGAAGCGATTCGTTTCGAGCACGGCCGCCTGATCGTCCCCGACCGGCCGATCATCCCCTTCATCGAGGGCGACGGCACCGGGCCGGACATCTGGCGGGCCAGCGTGCGCGTGCTCGACGCGGCGGTCGCCAAGGCCTACGGTGGCAAGCGCGGGATCGCCTGGATGGAGGTGCTGGCCGGCGAGAAGGCTTCCAGCGGCTCGGCAACTGGCTGCCCGACGAGACCGTCGAGGCCTTCCGGCGCTACCTGGTCGGCATCAAGGGACCGCTGACCACGCCGGTGGGCGGCGGCATTCGCTCGCTCAACGTCGCGCTGCGCCAGCAGCTCGACCTCTACGCCTGCGTGCGGCCGGTGCGTTGGTTCCAGGGCGTGCCGTCGCCGGTGCGCGACCCGGAGAAGGTGGACATGGTGATCTTCCGCGAGAACACCGAGGACATCTACGCCGGCATCGAGTTCGCAGGCGGGCACGCCGGAGAACGCCAAGGTTCCGCGAGCTGCTGCGCGAGGCGTTCCCCAAGCTCTACGGCAAGATCCGTTTCCCCGACTCGAGCGGCATCGGCCTGAAGCCGGTTCAGCCGCGAGGGCTCGGAGCGCCTGGTGCGTGCCGCCATCCGTTACGCCATCGCGGCCGGCCGCGAGTCGGTGACCCTGGTGCACAAGGGCAACATCATGAAGTTCACCGAGGGCGCTTTCCGGGATTGGGGCTACGAGCTGGCGAAGCGAGGAGTTCGGCGCCACCGAGCTCGACGGCGGACCCTGGATGAGCTCGGCGGCAACCCGAGCAACGGCAAGCGCATCGTGGTCAAGGACGTCATCGCCGACGCCTTCCTCCAGCAGATCCTCACCCGGCCGGCGGAGTACAGCGTCATCGCCACCATGAACCTGAACGGCGACTACATCTCCGACGCGCTGGCCGCCCAGGTCGGCGGCATCGGCATCGCGCCGGGGGGCAACATCAACTACACCACGGGCCACGCCGTTTTCGAGGCCACTCACGGCACGGCGCCGAAGTACGCCAACCTCGACAAGGTCAATCCCGGCTCGGTGATCCTCTCGGGCGAGCTAATGCTGCGCCACCTGGGTTGGAACGAAGCCGCGGACGCCATCCTGCGCGCGGTCGACACGGTCATCGGGCAGAAGACGGTGACCTACGACCTGGCTCGCCTGATGGACGGCGCCCGCGAGGTGAAGTGCTCGGAGTTCGCGGACCTGTTGATCCGCGCGCTCTGATTTTCTAGCCCAGCAGTTCCTCGACCGCGGCCCGCTCTTCGCGCAGCTCGGCTTCGCTGGCGGCCATCTTGACGCGGCTGAACTCGTCGCGGTCGAGGCCCTGAACGATCTCGTAATCGCCGTTCCTGCAGACGCAAGGGTAGGAGTAGACCACTCCCGGCGCGACGCCGTAGCTGCCGTCCGAGGGCACCGCCATCGACACCCAATCACCCTCCGGCGTGCCCAGCACCCAGTTGCGCACGTGATCGATCGCCGCCGACGCGGCGGAAGCGGCCGACGACGCGCCACGGGCCTTGATGATCGCCGCGCCGCGCTGTTGCACGGTGGGGATGAAGGTGTCGCGGTACCAGGACTGCTCGACCAGATCGGTCGCCTTGCGGCCGCCGATCGTGGCGTGGGCGATGTCGGGGTACTGCGTCGAGGAGTGATTGCCCCAGATGGTCATCCGGCGAATGTCGTTGATGTGGGCGCCGGTCTTCTCGGCTAGCTGCGACAGCGCGCGATTGTGGTCGAGCCGGGTCATGGCGTGGAACTGACGCGGGTCGCGGCCCTTGGCGTTGGCGGCGCAGATGAGCGCGTTGGTGTTGGCCGGGTTGCCGACCACCAGGACGCGGACGTCCGGGCTGCCGTTGGCGGCGATCGCCTTGCCCTGCGGCCCGAAGATCGCACCGTTGGCGGACAGCAGGTCCTTGCGTTCCATGCCCGGTCCGCGCGGGCGCGCGCCGACCAGGAGCGCGACGTCGACGTCGGCGAAGCCCTCGACTGGATCGGCAGTGGCGACCACACCGCTGAGCAGCGGGAAGGCGCAGTCGTTCATTTCCATCACCACGCCTCTGAGGGTCTCGAGGGCGGGCGCGATCTCGATCAGATGCAGGATGACGGGCTGGTCCGGGCCCAGCATGTCGCCGGCGGCGATGCGGAAGGTCAAGGCGTAGCCGATATTGCCGGCCGCGCCGGTCACGGCGACTCGCATGGGTTTCTTCATTGCGACGTTCCTCTCGGGTCGGGAGTTCTGATGGCGCGAACGGCGAAGCCTAGCCTATCGCAGGCTTGCGCCGGGCGGCGGCGCTCCGATAGCGTGCGCTGGCCCTTCCGCTAGCGCGGCTCCCGGGCGGAGGCCCCTGTGCGCACAAAGAATCTCTTCGTCTGGCTGCTGCTCGGCACCCTCGGCGCTCTGCTCCTGGTGTGGGGTCACGCTCGCGTGTTCCGTTACCTGCCCGATCCCTGGACGATCTCCAAGAAGCAGGCCGAGGCCATCGCCCTCGAGCGTTTCCGCGAGCTCGGCCAGCCGGTAGAGAACCCCTACATCGTGACCAAGCTCGACGAGGAGGAGTTCATCGAAGCGCGGCTGGTGGAAGCCCGGCTGGACCGCACGCGCATCGCCGCCAGCCCGCTCATCGACCAGACGTTGTATTGGCAGGTGCGGGTGTATCCGCCGGGCGCGCGGCCTTTCGAGTTCACCTACCGCGCCGAGATTTCGCTCGACGGCGAGCTGATGGCGCTGCGGCGGCGGCTGCCGCCGGAGGCGGCGGTCGAGGGTCGCATCGACGCCGCCACGGCGCGGGCGCGGTCCGACGCCTTGCTGGTCGAGCAGGGCTACACCCTGGATCGCTTCGCCGCCTCCGAAGTTCGGACGCAGGAGCTCGAAAGCCGGGTCGACACCACGGTGCGCTACCCGTACAAGGACCAGGCCTTGGGGCGCGACATTCGCTACGGCATGCAGGTCGGGTTCGCGGGTCCCGAGCTGCTCGGCTTCGAGTTCTACTTCGACGATCCCAACCGGGCGGAGATCGAAGCCGGGTTGCAGCCGATCATCATGCTCGAGAACCTGCGCTTCGTGGTGCTCTTCACCCTCGTTCTGCTGGTCGCGATTCCGTTCCTGCGCCGTTACCACGAAGGCGAAGTCGGCGTGCGCCGGGGCATGCAGATCATGGCGCTGGTGCTGGCCGCAGGCCTGCTGCTCATCGTGCTCTCTGCCCGCACCACGACCGAGGGCTTCAACTTCGGGGTCTTCAGCCGCCAGCAGGTGACCTGGGTCTGGGCCGTTCAGTTCGTGCTCATCTTCTTCCTGCCGCTCGCCATGGTGGCGGGTTTGTCGTGGGCGGTGGGGGAGTCCTTCGCGCGCGAGCGCTGGGGCGCCAAGCTGGCGGCCTTCGATGCGCTGGTGAGCGGGCGCTTCGCGAACGCCACCGTGGCGCGCTCGGCGCTTCGCGGCACGGCCGCCGGATTGCTGCTCGCCGGCGCCGTCTTCGCCGCGGCGGTGTGGCTCGATCCGGCCGGTCTGCGGGCGATCTTTGCGTTCAACTTCGGCCCCTGGTGGACCGGCGCCAGTTGGCCCGGTCTTGCGATGTTGTGCTTCGCGGTGTGCTTCGCCATCTACGCCGAGCTCTTCGGCAGGCTGTTCGTGCTGGGCTGGCTGTCGCGGCGGGTGGGCAACTGGGGGGCGGGTGCCATCGCGTCGCTGTTCACCGGTCTCCTGCTCTGGGGCTCGGCGCCGCTGGCCGCCGACGGCGTCTTCTGGACGCTGGCGCTGGCGGTGATCAGCGCGGCGACTCTAGTCGGGCTGTTCCTGCACTACGACCTGCTCACCGCAATCCTGACCTCGCTGGTTGCCGGTGTGGCGACCTCGGCTCTGCCCCTCCTCCAGTCGGAGAACTCCTGGCTGCAGTTCCAGGGCGGCCTCGCGCTGTTCGGCGCCGCGCTGCCGCTCCTCCTGTCACTGCGCTCACTCGGCAGCCGGGAAGAGTTCGTCTATCGCTACGAGGACATCCCGCCGCACGTTCGGCGCATCGCCGATCGCGAGCGCCAGCGCGTCGAGCTCGAGACCGCGCGCGGCATCCAGAGCTCGATCCTCCCCGACCTGCCGCCGCGGCTGGGGGGAATGGACATCGCCCACGCCTACCTGCCGGCGAACGAGGTGGGCGGCGACTTCTACGACGTGCTGGCCCTCGAGGACGGCCGTCTGGCGGTGGCGGTGGGCGACGTCGCAGGTCACGGCGTGTCGAGCGGGCTGGTGATGTCGATGGCCAAGTCGGCGCTCGCCGTGCAGGTGACCTTCGACCCCGAGGTGGCCTCGGTTTTCACCACCCTGAACCGCATGGTGCACCAGACCGCGCGCAAGCGGATGCTCACCACCCTCTGCTACGCCCTGATCGATCCGGTGCGGCGTGAGATGCAGTACGCCAGCGCCGGCCATCTCTATCCTTACCGCATCAACGGACTGGGAAAGGTCGAGGCGCTCGAGTCGATTTCGTATCCGCTCGGCGTGCGCCCGCTCATCCAGGTACGCGAGCACATGGCGCGTCTCGAGGCCGGCGACTACGTGGTGCTGTTTTCCGACGGCGTCGTCGAAGCGCGCCGCGAGGGCTCCGACGATCTCTTCGGGTTCGAGCGTTTCGAGCGCAGCTTGGAGTCCCACGCCGGCGGTGGGGTCGGCCAGTTGCGCGATGGCGTGCTCGCCGACCTGCGCAAGTTCACCGGCGACAGCAGGCGCGAGGACGATCTCACGCTGCTGGTGCTGCGGCTGCCGACCGCTGCCTGAGATCAAGGACGAGCAGTGGGCGCGAGCCGCGGATGAACCTCAGCGATCTCTTCGCGATCCCGCTGGCGCGCGATCCCGGGCGTGCCGCCCTGCGCTTTCGCGCCGCCGACGGCCGAGTGACGGATTGGTCTTACGCCGCGCTGCACGCCCGCGCCGACGCGCTCGCCAACGCGCTCGCGGCGCGTGGCGTGGTGCCGGGAGACCGGGTCGCGTTCTTCCTCTCCAACCGCCCCGAGTTCGTGGCCCTCTACCTCGCCGTGCTGCGCCGCGGCGCCGCGCTGCTGCCGATCAACCTGGCCTACCGCCGGCGCGAGATCGCCCACATGCTGGCCGACGCCGAGCCGCGCTGCGTGATCACCGAGACCGCGCTCCGGCCGGTGTTCGACGAGCTCGAAACCGGTGATCTCGGCGCCGCCGCCGTCTACGTTCTCGACGATCTCTCCGAAGAGTATGCCGGCGAGCCGCAGGCCGGAGTGCGAGTCGAGGGCGGCGATCTCGCGCTGCTGATGTACACCTCCGGCACCACCGGGCGCAGCAAGGGCGCCATGCTGTCGCACGACAACGTTCTGGCCACGGTGACCGCGTTGCTGGCGGCCTGGGGCTGGAGCGAGCGCGACGAGATCCTGCTCACGCTGCCGCTCTTTCACACTCACGGGCTGGTGGTGGCGCTGCACTGCGCGCTCGCCGCCGGAGCGACGGTTCACTTGCGCCCCAGGTTCGAGGCTGGACCCGTGCTCGACGAGCTCGCCGAGTCCGGAGCGTCGCTGTTCTTCGGCGTGCCGACGATGTACGTGCGCTTGGTCGAAGAGCTTCGCCGGCGCGGCGCCAATGCCGAGCTGTTCCGGCGCCAGCGCCTGTTCTGTTGCGGCAGCGCGGCCCTTTCTCCGGAAACCTTCGGCGCCTTCGCCGAGCTCACCGGCCACCGCATTCTCGAGCGCTACGGCATGACCGAGACCGGCATGCTGCTCTCGAACCCCTACGCCGGCGAGCGGCTGCCGGGCACCGTGGGGACGGCGTTGCCGGGCGTTTCCGCCCGCATCGCCGACGAGCAGGGCGAGGACGTCGCGCCGGGCATCGAGGGCGAGCTATGGGTGAGTGGCGCGAATGTCTTCTCGGGTTACTGGCGCGCCCCGGAGAAGACCGCCGGGAGTTTCGCCACCGACGCCGCCGGCAACCGCTGGTTCCGCACCGGCGACCTGGCGCGCCGCGATCCGCTCACTGGCTACATTTCGCTGGTCGGGCGCCGCAGCGAGCTCATCATCAGCGGCGGCTTCAACATCTACCCGCGCGAGATCGAGGAAGTGCTGGAGTCGTTTCCCGGCGTGAGAGAAGCAGCGGTCGTCGGCCGACCTCACCCGGAGTGGGGCGAGGTACCGACGGCGTTCCTGGTCGTCGAAGGGGAACTGAACGAGACCGACATCGTCTCGCACTGCAAGGCGCAATTGGCTTCGTTCAAGACACCGCGGATCTTTCGCCGGCTGGAATCGCTGCCTCGCAACGCCCTCGGCAAGGTACAGAAGCACCTATTGCCGGACTGAACTACATCCGACCGTAGTTCGTGCGCTCGCCCGTTCCGGTCGAGCGCCACGGTCATGGCCGGCTGGTAGTCCGGGCGCTTCGCGCCCGTCCTACATCCGGCCGTAGTTCGGTCCGCCCCCGCCCTCGGGCGGCACCCACGTGATGATCTGGTAAGGATCCATGATGTCGCAGGTCTTGCAGTGCACGCAGTTCGAGGCGTTGATCTGCAAGCGCAGGCCGGTCGGCGACGTGGGCTCGGCGACCATCTCGTAGACGTTGGCGGGGCAGAAGCGCTGGCAGGGGTTGGCGTACTCGCGGGTGCACTGGTGGATGCAGATGTCGTGGTCGTGCACCACGAGATGCACGGGCTGGTCTTCCTCGTGCGCGGTGGCGGAGTTGTAGACGTCGGCGAGCTTGTCGAAGACCAGCTTGCCGTCGGGCGCCGGCGGAGGGGCGTTCTTCTGCGCGGCGCCGTCGCTGGTCGTCAGCTTCAGCATGCGCTCGTGGCCGGCGTGATTGCGGAGCCGGTTGAAGATTCCCCAGCCGCGGCCGCCGGTTGCCAAGCCGAGGCCGGCCTGCAGGAGTCCGCCGAACAGTCCCTTCTCGAAGGCTTGGTGGAAATTACGCGTTTCCCACATCTCCTCGTGGATCCAGCTCTCGCGCACCTTCTGCTCGAAAGACGCCAGCCTCTCGGCGGTCGCCTCACCACGGCGCAGGGTCTCGAAGATCGTCTCCGCGGCGAGCATCCCGGACTTCATCGCCAGGTGAATGCCTTTGAGCCGCTGTCCGTTCAAGAAGCCGCCGGAGTCGCCGGCGATGAGGAAGCCGTCGCCGTAGAGCTTCGGCATCGCCCAGTAGCCGCCCTCCGGTAGCGCCTTGGCGCCGTAGAACGCCATCCTCCCGCCCTCGAGCAGCCGGGCGATCTCCGGATGCGTCTTCATGCGCTGGAATTCGGAGTGCGGATCGAGGTGTGGGTTCAGGTAGTCGAGACCCACGACCAGCCCGACGATCAACTGGTCGTTCTGCATGCCGTAGAGGAAGCCGCCGCCGAAGGTGTTGCGATCGAGCGGCCAGCCGAGGGTGTGAATGACGTCGCCGGCCTTGATTCGCCCCGGCGGCAAGTCCCAGACTTCCTTGATGCCGATGGCGTAGACCTGGGGATTACGTCCGGCGTCGAGATCGAAGCGTTCCTCGAGCTGTTTGGTCAGCGTGCCCCGCGGCCCTTCGCCGAGCACCGTCACCTTAGTGCGGACGTCGATGCCGGCCTCGTAGTTGGCCTTGGGCTTGCCGTGCTTGTCGAGCCCTTTGTCGCCGGTGCGCACTCCCACCACGCGGCCGTCTTCGACGAGGGCTTGGGCGGCGGGAAACTCGCAGAAGATGTCGACGCCCATCGCCTCGACCTGCGGCGCCATCCACTTGAGCAGCTTGCCGAGCGAGGCGACGTAGTTGCCCTCGTTTTCGAGCGGCGGCGGAATCGGCAGCGAAAGTGCGCGCTTGCCAGTGAGGAAGAGGAGCTTCTCTGCGTGCACCTCGCCCTCGAACGGGGCGTCGCGCCAGGTTTCAGGGAAGAGCTCGCGCATGGCGCGGGGATCGACCACCGCTCCGGAGAGCGCGTGGCTGCCAACCTCGTGGCCTTTCTCGAGGACGGCAATCGAGATCTCGAGTTTTTCCGGCTGCGACGCGTTGTGCTCCTTGAGCAGGCGCGCAAGGTGATAGGCGCCTGCCAGGCTCGCCGGTCCGGCGCCGACGAACAACACGTCGATGTCGAGAGTTTCGCGATCGCTCATGGTGTTCGCATCCGAGAATCTCCGCGGGTTCGAAGCGGGCGGGATCGTAGCACGGCGTTGCCGGTCAGGCGGCCGCCGCGCTGTGCAGCGCGTCCACGAAGGCGCGCATCTCATCCTCCCTGCCGATGGTGACCCGCAGATGCGTCGGCAGCGAGCTGAAGCGGCGGCCGACTTCGACTCCAGCCGCGGCGAGCGCAGTAATGACCGGTGCGACGTCGCGGCGCAGGTCGAACATCAGGAAGTTGGCGGCCGAGGGCAGGACGCGATACCCGAGACGCTCGATCTCGCCGGCGGTCCAGGTGCGCTGCTCGGCGTTGAGGCGCCGGGAGCGCTCGAGGTGCCCGTCGTCGCCGAGCGCGGCGCCGGCGGCGGCGAGGGCCATGAGGTTGAGGCTGTCCCAGGGGCGTTGCCCGCGCAGCTCGCGAATGCGCTCGGTGCTGCCGACGGCGTAGCCGCAGCGCAGTCCGGCCATGCCGTAGATCTTCGAGAAGGTGCGCGCCACGACCAGGTTCGAATGCTCGGTGACCAGCGGCGCCAGGCTGTCGTAACCCGCGACACCCTCGGCGTAGTGGTGGTAGGCCTCGTCGACCAGAACCACGACCGACCTCGGCACGCGGGCGAGGAGGGCTCGCAGCTCGGCGGCGGGCGTCAACGTCCCCGTCGGGTTGTTGGGATTGCAGATGTAGAGCAAACCCGCGCGCTGCGCGGCTGCCGCCAGCGCCTCGACGTCGTGGCGCCAGTCCGGGCTGAGCGGGACCTTGACGATCGCGGCCCGCCGGCGTTCGGCGTAGAGACGGATCGCCTCGAACGTCGGCTCGGCGAGCACGAGGCCTGCGGACGGTCCGGTGTACGCCGCGGCCGCCAAGTCGAGGATCTGGCTCGAGCCGTTGCCGAGCACGAGGTTGTCCCGCGTCACGCCGTGGAGCGCCGCGAGCTGCTCCACGAGCTCGTCTTCGCGCTCGTCGGGATAGCGCCAGGAAACGCCGAAGGCATCACGCATGGCTTCGAAGGCGGCAGGCGACGGCCCGTAGGGATTCTCGTTGGACGACAACCGGATCACGCTGCCACGGTGGGTGACCGCCGGCACCGCGGCGGTCGACGATGAGCGGGCTGCGCACCCGCCGAGCCAGGGCTGCACCGCCGCCGCTGCCGCCCCGGCGCCGAACCAGCGGTTGAAGGAGCGACGCGTGGTCAGGGTGGCGAGCGAGGACATGGCGATCCCTCCGCTCGCGATTGTACGTTGGCGTTCGCGAGGCCGATGGCATAATCCCGGCGTGATCTTCGCCGAGGGCGCTGAGTGAACGGGATCGGCACGAGCCCGCCGCGCCCGGACGGCTTCGCCAAGGTGTCGGGCGCGGCGCGATACGTCGACGATCGCGTTCTCCCCGGGCATGTGGCACGGCGCCACCGTGCGCAGCCCCCACCCCCACGCCCGCATCTGGTGCATCTGCGTTGCGACTCCGCGCGGGCTCCCGAAGGCGCGGTCTGCGTCACGCGCCGCCGACATTCCCGGGCCCCAACGGCATCCAGCTCCTCGACGACGGCTGGCCGATCCTCGCCGACCGACTGGTCGCGCTGCACGTCGGCGAGCCGGTGGCCCTGGTGGCGGCCCCGACCCGCCTCGCCGCCGGGCAGGCGCTCGCCGCGCGTGGAGGCGGTCTACGAGCCGCTTGCCGCCGGTCCTCGACCTGGACGCGGCCGAGCGCGCTGCCGCCGCTCTACCGAGCTCGGCATGGAGAGCGGCGACGTCGACGCGCGGCTCTCGCCGGCGCCGACTCGTGGTCGAGGGCGAGTACCGCACCGGCCACCAGGAGCACATCTACATCGAGTGCCAGGGGATGATCGCCTGGTTCGAGGACGACGGCAGCGGTCACCGTCGTCGGCTCGATGCAGTGCCCGTACTACGTCCACAAGGCGCTGGTCCACGCCCTCGAGCTGCCGGCCGAGAAGGTGCGGGTGCGCGCCTCCGTCGTGGGCGGCGGCTTCGGCGGCAAGGAGGACTTCCCGAGCGATGCTCGCCGTCCACGCCGCGCTGCTCGGCGCGCGCCTGCGGCCGGCCCGGTGCAGCATGGTCTACGACCGCCACGAGGACATCGTCGGCACCACCAAGCGCCACCCGGCGCTCGATCCGCCACCGCGCGGGCGTGACGCGCGACGGCCGCCTGCTCGCGCTGGACATCGAGATCCTGATGGACGGCGGCGCCTACACCACGCTGTCGCCGGTGGTGCTGTCGCGCGGCCGTCGCTGCACTCCTTCGGCCCCTACCGCTGCCCGAACGTGCGCATCCGCGGCGCGGGTGCTGCGCACCCACACGGCGCCCAACGGCGCCTTCCGCGGCTTCGGCGCGCCGCAGGTCGCAGTTCGCCATGGAGCGCCAGATGGACCGCATCGCCCGCGCCCTCGGCCTCGATCCGCTCGAGATCCGGCTGCGCAACGCGCTCGAGCCCGGCGACCGGCTGCCCACCGGCCAGGTGCTCGACGCCAGCACCTCGGCCCGCGCTCTGCCTGGAAGAGGCGGAGCGCCGCACCGGCTTCCGCGCGCGCTGGCGGGAGGCTGGAGGCGGCGCGGGCGCGGCGGCACTGGACGGCGAGCCGCTGCGCGGGCATCGGCCTCTCGCTCTTCTTCCACGGCGCCGGCTTCACCGGCAACGGCGAGCGGCGGATGCAGTCGCCGGTGACGGCGCGCGCTCCTCGAGGACGGCCGCATCGAGGTCCTCACCGCGATGACCGACATGGGCCAGGGCTGCGGCGGCGATCTTCCCCCAGATCGCCGCGGCCGCGGCCGGGGTCGGCCGCCGAGGACGTCGTCTTCGCCGAGCCCGACACCGCCGAGGTGCCCGACTCCGGCCCGACCGTCGCCTCGCGCACCACCATGATCGTCGGCGGCTTGATCGCCCGCGCCGTGGCCGAGCTGCGCGAGCGGGTGTCGACTGGTGGACCGCGAGCCACTCCGGCGTCAGCCGCTTCGTCGAGGGCGGCTCCGGGATGGCGCCGGTCGGGACTGCCGTTCCGCGAAGCGGCGCGGCGCTATCGCGAGGAGGTCGGCCCGCTCGAGATCACCCTGCGCCACGAGCCGCCGGAGTGGCAGCGCTTCGACGAGTCGACCTACCGCGGCGCCGCCTATCCCACCTACGCCTGGGGCGCCGACGTGGTCGAGGTGGAGGTCGACCCCGACACCCTGGCGGTCCGGCCCGTCGCATGTCACCGCGGTCTGCGAGGTGGGCCGCGCCATCCACCCGACGCTCTGCGCCGGGCAGATCGAGGGCGGCACGCTCCAGGCGCTGGGCTGGGCGCTGATGGAGGAGGTCAAGCTCGACAGGCGGCCGCTACCTCAACGACCGCCTGGCGACCTACATCATCCCCACCATCCGCGACAGCGCCGCCGATCGACGTCCACCTGCTGGAGCAGCCCTGGGAGGGCGGTCCCTTCGGCGCCAAGGGCGTCGGCGAGCTGCCGATGGACGGCGGCGCGCCGGCCACCGCGCAGGCGATCGAGAACGCGACCGGGATCGTGCGTCGACCGCCATCCCGGCCACGCCGGAGCGGCTCCTCGCCTGGCGGCGGCCGGCCAGGTGGTGGAGCCGCAGTCGATGACCGCGTCGCCTGTCAGGTGAACGGCCGACTCCGCGGAGCTCGGCGGCCATCCGATGGAGCGTCTGCTCGACGTGCTGCGCGAACGGCTCGGCCTCACCGGCACCAAGGAGGGCTGCGGCGAGGGCGAGTGCGGCGCCTGCACCGTGCTTGATGGACGGCGAGCCGGTCCTCTCCTGCCTGGTGCCGCTCGTCCAGTGCGCCGGGCGCACGCATCGAGACCGTCGAGGGCATCGCGGCACGGCCCGACGCGCGGGCCTTCCTCGAGCGCTTCGTCGCCACCGGCGGCGTCCAGTGCGGCGCCTGCACGCCCGGGATCGTGGTGACCGCCTGGGCGCTCCTGCAGCGCGACCCGGCGCCCGACCGCGAGGAGGTGCGCGAGGCGCTGGCCGGCAACCTCTGCCGCTGCACCGGCTACGAGGGCATCCTGCGCGCGTTGGTCGCGGACGGTCGGGAGCGAGGCGAGCGTGAGCTCGACTCCCTGCGACTCCGCTGCGCTCGACGAGGCGCTCCGGCGCCTGGCCGCGATCCCGGCCTGCGTGCCCGATCGCCGGCTGCACCGACCTCATGGTCCGCGGCCGGCGAGGAGCTGCAGCCGGATGGACCGGGTGATCGACCTGCTGGCGATCCCCGAGCTGCGCGGCATCCGCGAGCGCCGGAGGCGCTCGAGATCGGCGCCACCACGACGTTCACGCGAGATCGCGGCGCTCGCCGCTGGTCCGCGCCGGCTTCCCGGCCCTGGCCGAGGCGGCCGCGGCAGGTCGGCGGCTGGCAGATCCAGAACCGCGCCACGCTGGGCGGCAACGTCGCCAACGCCAGCCCGGCGGGCGACTCGCTGCCCGTGCTGCTCGCCCTGGACGCACCGTCGTGGTCGCCGGCGCCGCAAGGGCGAGCGGGAGATCCCCTACGCCGAGTTCCACGTCGGCTACCGCAAGACCGCGCTGCGAGCCGGGGGAGATCGATCGTCCGCCTGCGGCTGCCGCTGCCCGCCGGCGGGCTCGGTCCAGGCCTTCCGCAAGGTCGGCACGCGGCGAGGCGCAGGCGATCAGCAAGGTGGTGGTGGCGATGGCCGGGCCGAGCGTCGACGGCGGCCGGATCGCTGCGACTGCGGCTCGCCGCCGGCGAGCGTCGCCGCGACGCCGGTGCGCCTGCGCGCCGCGGAGGCGGCGGCCATCGGGCAGCCGGGAGCCGAGGCCGCCGACCGGCGGCCCGCGCCGCGGCCGAGGCGGTGACGCCCATCGACGACGTCCGCTCGACCGCCGAGTACCGCCGCTTCGCTCTCGAACGCGGTGGTGCGGCGGATGGTTCTGTCACACTGTCGGAGGCTGACCTTGAGCGAGCACCGACGCCGACGTGCTGGCCGCGCTGCAGAGCGACAGGAGCGCGCATTCGCTCGCGCTACCCCGGCGAGAGTCGGCGCGCGCCAGCCGGTGCACACGGTCTACGGCGGCGCCCAGCTCTTCCGCGCCGACACCGCGCGCGGCTGGCGGAGCTCGCGCTGCGCGGCGCTGGAGGAGTACGCGCCCGACGCGCCGCGCGCTGGCCCAGGCGTTCGCGATGCCGGCGGAGCTCGCGGACAAAGTCTACGCGCGGGTCGCGAGAAGCTGCGCCGCGAGCCGGTCGAGGACTTCCGCATCGACTTCGAGGACGGCTACGGCAACCGTCCCGACGACGGAGGAGGACGGCCACGCCGAGCTGCCGCGGCGCGTGGAGGTCGCGGAAGGACTGGCGGCGGGCATCGCTGCCGCCCTTCATCGGCATCCGCATCAAGCCGTTCACCGACGAGCTGCGCGGCGCGCTCGTGCGCACGCTGGACCGTTTCCTCGACAACGCTCTGCGGAGCCACCGGCGGCCGGCTGCCCGCCAACTTCGTCGTCACCCTGCCCAAGGTGATGACGTCCCCGAGCAGGTGGCGGCGCTCGCCGAGCTCTTCGATCGCTTCGAGCCGCGCCTCGGCCTGCGCGGCCGGCGATCGCTGCGGCTCGAGATCATGGTCGAGACCCCGCAGTCGATCCTCGACGCACGAGGGTCGCGCCAACGTGCCGCCGCCTGGTCGACGCCGCCCGCGGCCGCTGCGTGGCGGCGCATTTCGGCACCTACGACTACACCGCCTCCTGCGACATCACCGCCGCGCACCAGCACATGGCCCACCCGGCCTGCGACTTCGCCAAGCAGGTGATGCAGGTGGCGCTCGCCGGCACCGGCGTCTGGCTCTCGGACGGCGCCACCAACGTGCTGCCGGTGGCGCCTCATCGCGCCGCGCCGGGGACGGCGCTCGCGGCGCGGGCGCGATCGAGGAGAACCGCCGCGTGGTGCACGCCGCCTGGCGGCTGCATTCGAGCACATCCGCCACTCGCTCGAAACCGGGCTTCTACCAGGGCTGGGACCTCCATCCCGCGCAGCTGCCGACCCGCTACGCGACGGTCTACGCCTTCTTCCTCGAGGGCCTCGACGCGGCCTCCGAGCGGCTGCCGCAACTTCGTCGGCAAGGCGGCCCAGGCGACGCTGGTCGGCGACGTCTTCGACGACGCCGCCACCGGCCAGGGGCTGCTCAACTACTTCCTGCGCGCCGTCAACTGCGGCGCCCTCTCCGAAGAGGAGGCGGTGCGGCGCAGCGGCTTGACTCTCGACGAGCTGCGCGGCCGCTCGTTCGTCGCCATCCTGCGCGGCCGCCGAGCCTGATTCGCGGCGATCCGGCGCGACGCTGGAGACATGACTCGGCGGCGCCGCTGGATCGCTTACACGGCGGCCGCGGTGGTCGTCCTGCTCGCCGCTGCGGCCTGGGAGCGGCGCAAGGCGGAGACCAGTCTCGCCGAGCGCCGGCAGGTGCTGGAACGCCTGGTGGCCGAAGCCCGCGCCTCGACGGGCGAAGGAGAAGCACGACTTTCATCGGGCCGCTGGGATCTCGTCGCCCAGGTCCCCTCGAGCGTGGTCGAACGGTTGCTGCGTGAGTTCGTCGGCTACCGGCAGCGCACCCGCCGCGGTAACGAGTTCGTCGTGCGCGCCATCGAAACGCGGCTTCACGACGGCTATGCGGAGCTGCGCGCCATCGCCGACTTCGACTGGCGGCTGGGCCTCTACGATGGCCCGGTCGAGGCGACCTACTACGCTTTCGCCCGGGTGACCGATGAGGGCGGGTGTGACCTCTTCTTTCGCATCGCCGAGATGAAGACCCTGGCGCCCTGGCCGTTGTTCAACCGCTTTCTCGAGCCCATTCTCACCCGCCGCATGCAGCGTTTGCTGGCGATTCCGAACCTCCGCCTGCCGCTGGGCCTCGCCCGGCCCCCGCAGGGCGATGGAGCCTGGCAACACCGCTTCGCGAACGGTCTCGAAGTGACCGTACCGGCGCGGCCCCTCGACCTCGGCCGCCGCCGGGTCTGGCCCTTGCTCGACACCCGCCGGCTCGGGATCGTGGTCGAGCGGCCGGCGGCATCACCGCCGCCGGATGAGCCGCGCGACGAGGTGGCGACGAGCACGGCGGAGGAAGTGGAGATCCTGGTCCGGCTCGACTTCTTCTCCGAGAGGCTCGAGCGCGCCGTCGAGCCGGAGAACGATCTGCAAATCTCCCTTCCACGCCTCGAACGTGTCTGGACGCGGCGCACCCGGGGAGGGCGTGAGCTGCGCGCCGATCTTGCACACCTGCGCGGCGCGATCGACCTGCGGCGGCTGCGGCTGGCGACGACCACGGTTGGACTCGAGCTCGACACCGAGGTGCGTGCGATCTTCTCTGGTCAGCTCGAGGCGTCGGTGCTGCAGATTCGCCACGCCATTCCGCTGCGCGTCACCTCGAGCTTCGTCGAGCGGCTGCCGCTGCGCCTGGTGGCGGATTCCGGCGTGCTGACCCTGCAGGCGGATGCGCGCCAACTCTCGATCCCACTCGAGATCGAGAGCCGCATGCCGGGATTGCCGTTGCGCTTTAGCACCATCATCGCCGTGCCCGGAGAATCGGTGGCGCGCGCGGCGCGGATGCCGGCGCTGGTCCTGGCGCGGCTGGAGATCCCCACCCGGGTCGAAGGCGGCCAGGTGCTCGAGTCCAAGCAGGTACCGGTAGAGATCGAATGGACGGCACAGCTTCCCGCCAGCCAATCGTCCCCGCTCCGCGCCCGCGGTCAAATCCACTGGCCCGAAAGGTGACGTGGTGGTGAAAAGGGAAACTGTCACCTTTCCAGGCGCCTTCCAGAGTGGATCTGGGCGAAGGATAGCGGCGTGACTTGTCAGTCAATCCTTACGGTATTCTCTCCGTTAGAGCCTTCACTACCACCCCCCGCAGCTTAAGAGAGGAAGGTCGTTCATGCGCGTTTCGCCGCTGATCGTCGCTGTGGTCTCGCTTGCCCTGGCAGTGCCGGTCTCCGCTCAGGAGGCTCTCAAGCTGAGCCGTTATCGGATAAGGCTTGAAGTCGGCGGAGGCGGAGGGCAAGCGGAGCAAGTGTTCGGCGGACCCGAATTCGAGGAGCGCTGTAGAGACGACGACGGGTGTGAGATAAGCCTCGTGCTCACCGGCGCGACCTACAACGCCGTCCAAGGCAGGATATTTTTTAACGCCAACGGCACTGCGTGGGTCGGACAGAATGGCCAGATCGGACACAACGCAAACGGGACTGAGGATACCGTGATCACGCTGAACAACGGGCCGACGATGACCTGCGGACTCCATGACGGCGACACGTTTCTTCCGGTGGACAGTGGAAATGACGTCACGCTCGAGTTGTACTCGCCCGTTACCGGCGGCGTGCAATGCATTATGACGTTGATCGATTGAGCTGAGCCTTCCACTAGCCCTTTGAGACTGGGGCCGCACCAATGGATCCTGACGCGAGCGCGCTAGGTTACAGGCGGGTTTGCGGCGTTCACTCGCGTTCTGGAGTGTCCGGTTGCGCTAGCTGGTCACCTTTCGAGGGTGGCTTCGATGAGGCCGTGGGGCTCGGAGGTGGCGACGAAGACCTGTTGGCGATTGTCGAGGCCGAAAGGCTGCAGGTCGACGAGCAGGTGGTGGAGGTTGGGCAAGGCCAGATGGATGCGCGCCATTTCCGGGCACGCCGAGAGGGCGGCTTCGCCCATCTTCCACAGCGTGTGCTGCACCGATTGGCTCTCGTCGTGGGCCGCGAAGGCGCCGAGGAGCGCAACTCGGATCGACTCGAAACAAGCTCCCCAGTCAACCTTCTCGCTGTCGTAGGTCCAATCGGCGCGCACCTCGGTGGCGAACACCCGGTCGCTGGCATCGCGGAGCGTGGTGTAACGGTCGCGCCGGAAATCGGTGAAAGCCGATCCCGTCGATTTGAGCACCACCAGCCCGTCGAGGCCCGATTCCACCCGGCTCTCCTGGCGAGTGCAGCGCACCGCGGCGATGCGCTCGCCGCCGGCCTCGCGCTCGAAGGCGTGGTTGTGCGGCTGGTCGCCGACGTGCAGGCGCCGCCACGGGCGCTCCCGCAGCGTCACACGCGCCGCCAGCGCCTCGGCGTTGTGGCGCAGGAAATGCCGCGCCAGACGGAGGCCGAATGCCTCCGGCTCGCCGGGCGCCGCTTCTCCCGCCAGCGCGTAGACGGTGTTCTTCATGGTGTCGGTCGGCAGCACGGCGCGGTTATCGCCCAAGGCGTAGGCCGCCTCGTAGTCGCCCTCGAGCTGGATGTCGACCGTGAAGTCGCGCACCATGTGGCGTCCTCCGTCGCGCTCGGCATGGAGCAAGCGGACCCTGGACTTGCCGTAGCGATTGTCGATCAGGCGCATGGTTCAGGTCCCGCGATAAGTGGAGTAGCCGAACGGCGAGAGCAGCAACGGCACGTGGTGGTGGGCGGTGGGATCGCGGACCTCGAAGACCACCACGATCTCGGGGAAGAACGTCTCGGTCTCGAGCCGCTTGAAGTATTCGCCGGCGTCGAAAGTGATGCGATGCAAGCCGGCGGCGAGCATCTGGTCGCGGAGCAGGTCGCGGCAGCGGCCGTCCGCATCCGTCGCAGTGCGGCTGGCGATCTTCCAGCCCTCGCCGGGTTGCCAGTATTCGAGCAGGACCGTCATTTCGGCGGCAGGCCTGCCGCGGGAAGTGTCGAGCACGTGGGTCGAGATGCCGCTCATCCGCTACCTCCGAGAAGCTTCTCCAGTCGCAGCTGGGTGATCGCCCGTTGCTCACGAGCCGCGGCGCCGAGCTCGGCCGCCGGCTCGGCGAGCAATCGCGCCTCGCAGGCGGCGAGCATCTCCGCCGCGCTCTTTCCCGTGGCGCAAAGGATGAAGGTATAGCCGAAGCGCTCGCGGTAGAGCGCGTTGGCCCGCACCAGCCGCGCGCGCACGTCCGACGCCGCTCCGCCCACCCCGGCTTGTTCATTGGCCGACCAAGCCGCTCCCTGGCCGCTGCCCGCCGGTGACTCGCCCAGCGCGGGGTGGGCCGCGAACGCCTCGCGCCAGTCGTGCTCGCCCAGGCTGTCGAAGGCGCGTTCGGAGGCTTGCGCCAGGCCGGCGAGGCCGGCGAATGGCCGCGCGCCGATCATGCTCTCGACCCAGGCGGCAGCCCCGCAACACGGCCCGAGCGCCGCCCGGGCCTGATCGGCGGGCGCCGCATCCAGCCAGGCGAGCGTGGCGCGCCGGCGGCCGCGTGGCGTCGTGCGGCCCATCAGGCGCAGGCGCGCGACGCCGCCGTCGGGATAGATGTTGAAGCGCGCGAAGGTCGCCGCGGGAGCGGCGGCCACGTCCAGCTCGCGGCGGTCGTGCGGGCGCAGCTCGCTGCGCGGCACGATCTCGCGCCAGCGCGGGTCCTCGGACGCCGGCAGTTCGTCGCCCGAACCCACGTCGAGCGAGAACCACCCCGGCGCGTTGCCTTTGAAGTGCGAGGTGTCGACCTCGACCTGCTCGATGATGCCCTCGGCGGCCAGCCGCACCACCACCCAGTCGTGCCCCGGGCCGCGGCGGCGCTTGGTCTCCCAGCCGTCGAACATGCCTCGCGGCGGGTCCGGCAGCAGCAGGTGGTGGGGATGGCCGAAGAAGCGTGTCGCTGCAGTCGGCGATCCGGCCGCCGAGCGGCATCGCGGCGAGATCGACGGTAGCCGGCAATCCGCGCCAGTCGGGCAGCGGCTCGCCGTGCACCCGCAGGCGCGCCACGCCGCCGTC
Organism: Thermoanaerobaculia bacterium; assembly: GCA_963821905.1. Lineage (GTDB taxonomy): Bacteria > Acidobacteriota > Thermoanaerobaculia > Multivoradales > JAGPDF01 > CAWGFP01. The sequence continues at coordinate 75,444 of CAWGFP010000015.1, forward strand.
GGGAAAGATGTTGAGCCGCAAATGCGTGGCGCGCAGGTCGGCGTCGATCGCGAAGACGTTCTGACGGTCGCCGCCCAGCGGCGTGCGGGGCAGGATCTCGATCCATCCGGCTCCCTCGAGCTCGCCCGGGTCGGCATCGACCGGTGCCGCGCACGCCTCGAGAGAGCACGACTCGGGATAGTTGCCGCGGAAGAACGCGGTGTCGACGACCACGCCGCGCACGATCCCCGGGGCGCCCAGGCGCAAGATGCACCAGTCGTAGCCCGGTTCGCGCCGGCGCCGGGTCTCCCAGCCGTCCATCCACTTGCCGCGATCGGTGTACTCGCCCTCGCGCCACACCGCGGGCGCCTCCTTGATCAGGTTCTCCTTGGGCGCGAAGAAGTCGTCGTTGGCGGCGAGGACGGCGCCGCCCAATCGTTCGGCGGCGAGGTCCGGAAGCGACAGGAAGTCGGTCATCGAGTGAGCAGTGTGCCGCTGGGGGCGGCGAACGCGCCTCTATCGTAGATCACCGAGCCGCGCAGCAGGGTTTGGCGGACCACGCCGCGCAGCTCGAGGCCCTCGTAGGGGGTCAGCGGATGCCGGTGCTCGAGCCTCGCGCCGGTGACCGTGAAGCGGGCGTCGGGATCGAGAATGACCAGGTCGGCATCGCGTCCTGGAGCGATCGCGCCCTTGCGCTCGCTGAGGCCGGCCAGCTCGGCGGGCGCCGAGCTCATCCAGCGCGCCACCTCGCGCACGCCGTAGCCGCGCGCCTGTGCTGCGGTCCACACCGCGGACAGCGACAGCTGCAGGGAAGCGATGCCGCCCCAGGCGGCGACGAAGTCGCCACGCTCGGTCAGCTTCAGCGCCGGCGGGCTGGGAGAGTGGTCGGAGACCACCGCCTGCAGGACGCCGTCGCCGAGGGCTTGCCAGAGGGCCTCGCGATCGGCCGTCGAGCGGATCGGGGGCGCGCACTTCCAGGCCGTGGCGCCGTCGGCGATCTCTTCGGCGGCGAAGGTCAGGTAGTGCGGACAGGTTTCGGAGGAGACCGGCAGGCCCTCTTCGCGCGCGGCGCGCAGGAGCGGGAGCGCGGCGCGGGTCGCGACGTGCACGATGTGCAGGCGCGCGCCGGTGGCGCGACTCCAGGCGATCAACTGCGAGATGGCCGCGGTCTCGGCGCTCGGCGGACGGCTGGCAAGGTAGTTGGCGTAGGACCGCGGGTCGCCGGCGTGCGGACGCAACTCGGCCGGCCATTCGGCGTGCACCAGGAGCGGCGCGCCCAGCTCGCTGAGCAGGGGACCGGCTTCAGCCAACTCGGCGTCGCCGGCAGCTTCGAATTCCGGCACCCCGGAGGGCACCAGGAAAGCCTTGAACCCGAGCACGCCCTCCCGCCAGAGCGGCGCCAACTGGCCGGCGTTTCCGGGCACCAATCCGCCCCAGAAGCCGACATCGACGTGGCAACGGCCGTGGGCGGCGTCGCGCTTGGCGCGCAAGGCGTCGACGTGTGTCGTCGCGGGAATGGAGTTGAGCGGCATGTCGACGAGAGTCGTGACCCCTCCCGCGGCCGCGGCGCGGGTTGCCGATGGAAACCCCTCCCAGTCGGCGCGTCCGGGATCGTCGATGTGCACGTGGCTATCGACCGCGCCCGGCATCACGATCGCTTCGCCGGCGTCGAGCCACGCGCCACCCGGCGGCTCGTCGTCGTACGCCGCCACGCGCTCGATCCGGCCATCGGCGATCCAGATCACCGCGGGCGCGATGCCCTCTGGCGTCACCACGCGGCGACTGCGCACGGCGCGCTGAAGTCCGGCCGGCGACGCGCTGTTCTCGGTGTCGATCAAGACTCGCGAAACGCTATCATCGGCGCATGTCGCGCGCCGATGTAACCGGTCGCCGGCTCTGCGCAGCGATCGTGCTCGCGGCAGCCGCGGCCGCGGCGTGCCGCGACGCACCGCTCTCTCCGCAACGGCCGGTGCGGATGGCGCTCTACAGCGATCTGCAAGGGCTCGACCCTCACGTCACGCTGCAGTACCAGACGTTGTCGATGCTCTCCAACGTCTACGAGGGTCTCACGCAGCTCGACGGCAGCATGGCGGTGCAGCCGGCGCTCGCCGCCAGCTGGGACAATCCCGACGACGTCACCTGGCGGTTCCACTTGCGCCCGCGAGTGCGCTTTCACGATGGCCGCCCGTTGCGCGCCGCGGACGTGGTGTATTCGCTCGAACGAGCCCGCCGCCATCCCCACACCCGGCTGGGGAACCTTCTCGTCGCGGTGCGCGAGGTGCGGGAGCTCGACGAGCTCACTGTCGAGGTGAAGACCGAGCGTTTCCATGCCGTGCTCCTGAACAAGCTGGCGATGCCTCTGGTGATGCCCGAGGGCAGCGGCGAGGAACCGGAAACGGCGATCGGCACCGGGCCCTATCGGGTGTCTTCGTACCGGCCGGGCGAGGGACTGGCCCTGGAAGCCTTTCCCGACTACTGGGGCGGCGCGCCGCCGGTGCCGCATGCCGAGGTGTCGTTCGTCGGCGACGGCGAAGTGCGCGCCGCGCGTCTGCTGGCCGGCGAGATCGATCTTGCCCAGGAGCTTGCTCCCGGTCGGATTGCGGCGGTCGGCTCGACCGCCGGGTTGAGGGTCGAGGTGGAGAACGGCTTCGTCGTGGTCTACCTGGAGACCCTGCTCTCCGCGCCGCCGTTCGCGGACCGGAGAGTACGCGAAGCGATCTCGCTCGCCATCGACCGCGCCGCGGTAGTGCGCGAAATGGCTGCCGGCTACGGCGTGCCGGCCGGACAGTTCGTGGCACGGGAGGTCTTCGGATTCGATCCCGCGCTGGAAGCCCCGCCGCGGGACTTGGCGCGCGCCCGTGCGCTGCTGGCCGAAGCCGGTTACGCCGACGGCTTCTCGGCGCCGCTCGAGTTTCGCGAGGGCCGCGCGGTCACCGAGCTCGGGCGCCAGCTGGCGGAGATCGGCGTGCGCATCGAGCCGCGGCCGCAGGTCTGGCGTGACCTCTATCCGCGCATGCTGCGGGGCGAAGTGCCGTTCTTTCTCGGCGGCATGGTGGCGTTTTCGGGCGATGCCAGCAGCATTCTGGACATGAAGTTCCACAGCGTCGACGCGCAGCGTGGCTACGGCGAGTTCAACGGCAACCGCTACGCCAACCCGGCGCTCGACCAATGCATCGAGGCCAGCAGCGCGGTCGCCGACGTGGCGCGGCGGCGCGGCTTGCTGCAGGAATGCCAGCGCCTGGCGGTGGCGGATTACGCGGCCATTCCGCTCTACGCTGCGCAGGACGTCTACGGCGTGCGCAGCGGCCTCGAATGGTCGCCGCGCATCGACGGCAAGCTGCTGGTCGCCGAGATGGCCTGGCGCCCCGAGGCCCCGGCGCCGGCGGAGCGCTGAACCGGAAGCGATGGTCGACACGCCGCGGCCCAGCTCTCCCGCCGAGGAGATCGGCGCCACCGACGCCGGGGATCGACAACGCGGCTCCGGCGCGCGTGCCGTGCCGCCGAGCTCGGGGATCATGCCCGGGGTGCTGTGGGGGCGCTACCGGGTGCGCTCTCAGATCGGCCAGGGCGGCATGGGCACGGTCTACGCGGCCGACGATTCGACCCTCGGCCGCAAGGTGGCGCTGAAGCTTCTGCGCTACGACGACCCGGCGCAGGTCGAGCGTTTCTTGCAGGAGGCGAAGGCGCAGGCGCAGGTGGACAACCAGCACGTCTGCCGGGTGTACGAGGTCGGCGAGGTGCGGGGACGGCCCTACATCGCCATGCAGTTCCTGGAGGGCGAGCCGCTGCATCGCGCCGCCGAGCATCTGACGCTGGAGGAAAAGATCGTCGTCATGCGTCAGGTTTGCGACGGTGTGCATGCCGCGCACCGGCTGGGCCTCATCCATCGCGACATCAAGCCCGGCAACATCATGGTCGAGCGCGGCGACGACCGCCAGCCCAAGGCGTTCATATGCGACTTCGGATTGGCGCGCGAAATGGGTGCCCGGGGCATGACGGTGACCGGCCTGGCGCTGGGCACGCCGGAGTACATGGCTCCCGAGCAGGCGTTCGGCGACACCGCCAAGCTCGACCGCCGGACCGACGTCTACGGCCTGGGCGCGACGCTCTACGAGATCCTCTCCGGGCGCAAGCCTTACGAGGGAGAGCGCTCGGCGGAGATCTTCGCCAAGCTGCTGGAGAGCGACCCGCGGCCGCTGCTCGAGTATGAGCCCGGGCTGCCGGTCGATCTGCAGACCATCGTCATGAAATGCATGGAGCGCGATCCGCACCGCCGCTACGAGACCGCCCGCGCTCTGCACGACGATCTCGGGCGTTTTCTCGACGGTGAGCCGATCGACGCCCGCCCGGCGACGATCACCTACAGGCTGGGCAAGAAGATCCGCAAGAACAAGACGCTGTCGATCGTCCTCGCGGCGTCTCTGGTGCTGGTGGTCGCGGTCGCGGCGCTGGCGCTGCGCGGCGAGTGGCAGGCGCGCAAGCGCGCGCTGCTCGCCCAGCGCTATGGCCTGGTGGCCAAGGAGATCGAGGGGGTGATGCGCTACGGCCATCTCCTGCCCCTGCACGACACGCGGCGGGAAGGCGCGATGGTGCGCCAGCGCATGTCGGTCATCCGCATGGAAATGGTCGACCAGGGCGATCTCGCGGTGGGCGCCGGACGCTATGCCCTCGGCCGCGGTCATCTGGCGCTGCAGGAGTACGAGCCGGCGCGGCGCGAGCTCGAGGAGGCATGGCGGCTCGGCTATCGCGGCCCCGACGTCGCCTATGCCCTGGCGCAGGCTCTCGGCGAGCTCTATCGCCGCGCGGCCGAGGAAGTGCGCGCCGCCGAAGAGCCGGCACAGCGCGCCGCCGCGCAGGCCGACGTCGACCGCCGTTTCAAGGAGCCGCTGAAGGCGTACCTGGCGGACGCCACTGGCTTGCAGACCGAGGCACCGGAATACGTCGAGGGCCTGGTCGCCTTCTACGACGGCCGCTATTCCGCCGCCATCGAGAAAGCGCGGGTAACGCTTCGCCGTCTACCCTGGTTCTACGAAGCCGCCAAGCTCGAGGGCGACGTTCACGAGAGGATCGGTGTCGAAGCCCAGGACCGCGGCGACTACGACCTGGCGGCGGCCGAGTACCATCTTGCCGGGCAGGCCTACGCGATCGGGTTGGAGACCGCGCGCTCCGATGCCTCGCTCTACCGCGCCGAATGCTCGCGCCGCCAGGGCGTGCTGGAAATCGCCCAGGCCCGCGGCCAGTTCCTCGAGCATGCCTATCTTGACGCCATCGAGGTCTGCGAGAAGGCGCTGCAGGCCAATCCAGACGATGCCGAGGCCTACGTCGTGACCTCCGACGTCTACTGGCGCCTGTCGGAGCAGCAGGTGGCGTCGGGAGCCGATCCCACGCTGGCTCTGCGCAAGAACCTCGAGGCCGCGAGCGAGGCCGTGCGCTTGTTGCCCGACGACGCGCGGGCGCACCATGCGCTCGGCATTTCCCATACCCTGGCCGCCGATCGCGCCATCTCGATCGGCGCCGACCCGAGAGCGTCGTTGGCGCAAGCCGAGAGCAACCTGGCGCGCGCCGTGGCCCTCGACCCTGGGCTTGGTGTGGTCCTACAACGCGCTGGGCTGGGCCTTGCTGCGGCGCGCACAGTGGGAGCTGGAATCGGGCGAGGACGTGCGGCCGACGGTGGCGCGGGCGGCGGAGGTGCTCAGCGACGCCTTTCAGCGGGCGCCGGATTTTTTCAAGCCGATGAAGAACCTCGCCGCCGCCTGGCGTGTGCAGGTCGAGTACGAGATCGGTGGGGGCCTCGACCCTGCGCCGACCGTCGCCAGGGCCCTCGACGCCGTGCGCCGTGCGCGGGAAGTCAACCCCGAAGCCTCGACGGTTTTCCAGATCGAGGGCGAGATCGAGACGCTGGTCGCGGAGTGGGCGCTCCGCCAGGGCGCCGACGCCGATCCCGCGCTCCAGCGCGCCAGGCGCGCCCTCGCGACGGCGCTGGCGCTCAACCCCAGCCTCGCCGAGGCCGAGCGCGCGCTGGCCGCGGCTCACCGCCTCGAGGCGCGCCGGGCTACACGCGCGCGGAGGCGATCCGGGGCCGGCGCTGGCTGCCGGCGACCTGGCGATCGGGCGCGCGCTGGCGCTCAACCCGAACAGCCCAGAGAGCCTGATCGAAAAGGGCCGGCTCGAACTGTTGCGCGCCGACTCGGCCTCCGGCGCCGCCCGCGCCGACGCACGACGTGCGGCGCAACGGGACTTCGAACGGGCGCTGACTCTGCGTCCCGGAGACCGCGCGGCTCGGCGTGCGCTGCGCGAGCTGGCCGGAGAGCCGCCTGCGCTCGCCGGCTCGTGAGCGCTCAGCGCGCGGTCGCCGGCGACGGCTGAGGCGCGCGGCGCTGCAGATCGGCGGCCAGGATCCAGCCGTCCAGTCGCGGTTGCCAGAGCACGTCGCGGCGCGCGCCGTAGAGAATGAACGGTGCGTAGAGCGGCAAGTAGACGCTGTCGCGCGCCAGCAATGCGGAGCATTGCTCGAGCAGGTGGCGGCGCCCCAGCATGTCGAGCGTCGAGCCGCTCTGTTCGATCAGCGCGTCGAGCTCGGCGTTGCGATAGCGGGCGTGATTGTTGTCGCCGTATCCGCGCGCCGTGTCGCGGCTGTGCACCATGCCGTCGAAGACGTCGCTGGCGTCCGCCGAGGCGGCGAGCACGCCGCCGATGTACGCCTGGCGCAGCCCGTCGTCCCGCAGGCGTGGAAAGAGCTCGCCCCAGGGCGCGCCCTTGGCCTTCACCCGGATGCCGATCTCGGCGAACTGCTCCGCCAACGCTTCGGCCACCGGCTGGCGATCTTCGCGGAACTCGACTTCGAGATCGAACCCGTCCTTCAGCCCGGCCTGGCGCAGTAGCGCGCGCGCCCCCTCGACGTCGCGCGGCCGCGGCAGCAGCTCTGCGGCATAGCCGAGGTGAGCGATCGTTGTGGCGGTAGGGATCGAGGCTCAGCGGATCGCTGTGCAGGGCGATACGCAGCGATTCCGCGGCGGGCTCGGGCGGCGCCTGACAACTCGCCACCCAGAAGCCCGCGAGCGCCAGGCATAGGGCGCGTCGCGGTCCATGCCGCATGAGGGTCTGGCGCGAGTCTACATCGCGCCGGATCGCGCCCGAGGACCCGCGCTCAGAGTCCCGGCATCATGGTCTGGTTGGCGAAGCGCGCCGCCAGGCGGGGGTTGATCGCCCGCACTTCCTCGCGCAGCCTCTGGGCGCCGGCTTCGTCACCGGTCTGCTCGAGCAACCCGGCGATCGCCAGCCGGTTCATAAGCTTGAAGATCGCCTGGCCGTCGCCCCAGTAGACCAGGTGCTCGTCGGCAGCCTGCAGCCGCCGCAGCGCCTGCTCGTAGTCGCCCTCGGCGGACAGCCGGGCGCCTTCGAAGAACGCCAGCGACGCCTGGGTGTAAGGATTTTCCCGCGCTTCGCCGGCGCTGCTTCGCTTGAGCTCGGCGAGCAGACGATCGGCCTCTTCGGTGTGGCCGGCTCCCAGCGCGGCGAGGAAGAGCGGCGGGAAGTAGTCGCCGTGCTTGTGCTCGCACTCTGGTTGCTGGCCGACTGCCCAGGCCGCCTCGGGGTCGGCGTGGCCGAGGTGCTTCCAGACCTCCTGCTCGCAGCGCTGCCGCACGAGATAGCTCTGGTCGCAAACCGCCGCCTCCGTGGCGCGGCGCAGCAGCTCGCCGGGCTTGCCGGGCTCGCCCTCGAGCCGGGCGTTGAGCAGCCAGTGCGCCCAGGTGGCGCAGAAATCGGGACGGATGCGCAGCGCCTCCTCGAACTGCTTCTCGGCTTCGGCGTAGCGGCCGCGCAAGGTCAGCAGCTCGCCCAGGGAATCGTGCGGATTCGGCTGGTCGGGAGCGATGAAGAGATAGGTGCGGAAGTTCTCTTCGGCCTGTTCGAACTTGCCCTGCGCCATGGCGATGTAACCGAGGTCGTTCTGGGCCCGCACCCAGTTGGGGTCGGCGGCGAGCAGCTTGCGGTTGCAGTTCTCGACCACCGGCCAGTCCTGGCGGTCCCAAGCCTGAGCGCAACGGATCTGCAGCGCCCAGGGGTCCTCGGGATTGCGCTCGAGATAGGCGGTGAGCAGCTTCTCGGCCTTGGCGTTCTCCTTGTCGACGCGCGCGAAACGGTACTCGAGCAGGAACCGTTCGCGCCGGTTGAGCCGGTCGAGGTCGGTCGCGCGCAGCTCGCTCAGCATGCGTTCCACGAGCTCTTTGCCCTCGCCGTCGCGCTTGGTGAAGTTGAGCTGCTTGAGCCGCGCGACGGCGAACTCCGGATCGATCTCCGCGGCGGCGCGGTAGTGCTCGTAGGCTTCCTCCGGGTAGTACTTCATCTCCGCTTCGAGCCCCTTGCGGAACTCGGCGAGGGCCTGCGGCGAGGAGGTCGTCCATTCCGGCGGGCGCCGCTTGCCGACCACGAAAGCGACCGCGCCCGAAGCCAGGAGCAGCGCCGCCAGCACGAACCAGAATCTGCGCATGATCAAGCCTCCACCGCGCGGCGACCGATCGCGAGCAGCGTCAGGTCGTCGTACGGCTCGTTTCTTTCGGTGAACTCGTCGAGCGCGAGCATCACGCGCTCGATGATCGCCTCCGGCAGCGGCGGACCGCCGCGGAGGGCGTGTTTCAAGCGTTCTTCGCCGAACATCTCTCCGCCCGGCGAATGAGCCTCGACGACGCCGTCGGAATAGGCGAGCACGACTTCGCCGGCGCCGACCGGCGCCGAGAGCATGCTGTGCCGGCCGCGCGTCATCGCCCCCAAGGGCAGGCGGTGCGGCGGCATCTCGAGCTCGCACACCGAGCCGTCGAGCGACAGCTTGAGCGGTGGCGGCTGCCCGGCGAGCAGGTAATCCAGGCCCTCGCCGCCGGGAGCGGCGGTGAGGTAGCCGAGCGCCACGAAGCTGCGGTTGCCGAGCTCGTGCAGGCGCAGGTTGGCGAGCCGCATCAGCTCTTCGGGCTCGTGGTGGGCGAGCGCCAGCGCGTGCAGCGCTTCCTTGGCCGCCATCATCATCAACGCCCCCGGCACTGACTTGCCCGAGACGTCACCATAGACCAGCGAGCGCCCGCCGCTCCCGTTTGGCCCCGGCAGCTCGGCGAAGAAATCGCCGCCGACGTGACGGGCCGGACGGCAGACCGCAGCCACGTCCCAACCGTCGCCCAGGCGCACGCTCTTGGGAAGTAGAGATCGCTGGATGGCGGCGGCGATCTCCATCTCGCGCTCGAGCTCGGCCTGCTTGGCGCGTTCCTCGAGCAACTGGCTGGTCTCGAGCGCGATCGCCGCCTGATGCAGCACGCCGCGCAGCAGGTCGAGCTCCTCCTGCTCGAGTGGCAGGGCGCCCTTCTTCTGCGACAGGAGCAGCAGCCCGATGCGGCGCCGCGAGGTGGTGAGATCGCCGATCACGTCGACGCCTTCTCGCGCCAGCCGGCGCACCATGCTCTCGGCCTCGGGCGTCGAGAGCGGCCGCGACAGCAAGTCGTCGACCCGCAGCACGCCGGTGAGGGTGCGCTGGGCGCGCTTGAAGCCCGGCGTCAGCGGCAGCGTCTGGGGGCAGCTCGCCAGGGCCCTGCGGCGCGCTCGAAGACCTCACCACGCAGCATGTACAGGGCCGCAAAACGCAGCCCGAGCAGACGCGGCAGCTCCTCGCACCAGCTCGCTGCGACCACCGCCGCCGGATCGAGGTTGCCGGTGAGGCCCTCGCCCATCGCCACCATCGTCGCTTGCAGCCGCGCGCGGTCGGAAAAGAAGAAACGGTCGACCGGCACCTGGATGCGGCGGCGCAGGGGCTCGAAGAGCAGCACGATGGCGAGCGCGAAGACCAGCGGGAAGTAGGGCGAGGTGGCGATCCAGGAGCCGCGGAACGAATTGTTGAAAAGCGCGATGGCGAGCGCGTAGGCCGCGGTCACCACCGCGGTGGTGGCGGTGTAGAGCAGACTCTTGCGCAGGATGAGCCGCACGTCCATCAGCCGGAAGCGGACGATGGCGTAGGCGAAGGTGACCGGCACCAGGACCAGCGGCACGATGCCGTAGAACAGGAAGCGTTCGGTGTGCAGGAAGGACGGGAAGGCGACAGCGAGGAGCAGGAATGGCAGCAATCCCGCCACCGAGCCGACCAGCACCAGCGCCGCGCCCCGGCGCTCGCGCGAGGCCGGCAGCCGGCGCGCGCCGGAGGCGAGGGCGGCGAGCCCGAGCAGGAAGTAGAGCGCCAGCACCCACCAGTTGGCGAGCGGCGCGCCCGAGATCACTTGCAGCTCCTTGCCCTGGGCCAGGCAGATCGCGACGTTGGTGAGCAGCACCCCCGGCGGCAGGAGGTAGAGGCCGGCGAGCACCCAGCGCCAGGATTCCTGGGGGCGCCGGAAGAGCGTGCCGGTTGTCCAGATCGGGCGCGGGAAGATGAGGAAGAAGTGGAGGAAGCTGGCCGGCAGGAAGACCAGAGCGGCGGTGCCGGTCGAGAGCACGAAGGTGTCGACCCACGAATACGAAGCCGGCCGCAGCCGGCAGACCAGGAACACCAGGAAGAGCGAGCAGACGACGAAGAACACCTGGCTCGCCTCGAGCCTGGGTTGCTGGAGCAGTACGAAGAGGCCGATGAAGAAGAAGCTGAAGCCCAGGAAGCAGGCGTAGAGATAGGCGGTGTCGCCAATCCGCCGCGGCCCCAACCGCACGGACACCTCGCGCAGATGGTCGCCGGTGCGCACCAGGTAGGCGACCGACTGGCCGATCGAGTGCTGCCCTAGCAGGGTGGCGGCATGGGCCGTCGAGCGCAGCACCGAGCGCGAGATGCCGACGATCTGGTCGCCCGGCCGGATTCCGGCCGCCGCGGCCCCCGAGGCCGTCACCACCTCGCGCACGATGAGCTGCCCCGGCGCGTCGGCCTCGAGCACGACGCCGTCGTACGGATGCGGCTGGTACATGTCGAAGATTGACAGCGTCGCCACCGCGAACGCCACCACGCCGATTGCCAGCATTGCGTAGTTGGTGTGTGGGCGTGCCGCGGCCATCCTGCTCATTATGCTCTCTTTACGCTCGGCGCCGGCGGAGGTTCTCGAAAGTTGGGGGATTGTCCAAGAGAGAAGGCCGGCCCCTTGTCGCCGAGCGTGAGCTCGGCCTTGTTCGTGCTGCCGTCCGTGCCTTCTCTGGCGAGTTGGTGTGGTACCTGGACGGATCTCGCGCCGCGAAAACGATTCTTGTTAAGTCATTGTTATATCAATGACTAAAAGCGTCAATGCATCCATCTACAAGCGGCTCAAAATCATCTTGACGCGATTCATCCCGCCATATAGAAATCTCGCCACAAGCTCCGAAAAGGCAAAGCCACCGCGAGGTGGCGGCGCAAAGCCAGGGATCTCCGCCCGAGAAGGCCCGGCTACCGAAGAGCGCGTCGCGCAGCCGTAACGGGGGGCGGCCGTTGTGGTCGCCCGCGGTGTGCGTGTCATATCCCCATCTAGGGAGGTTCACTTCATGACGAGTAAGGTTTGGCGCTCCGTGGCAAGTGTGGCCGCTTTGACGGCCCTCGCCGCGGTCATCGCCCCGACGGCGGCGCGGGCGGCGTCGCCGCAGAAGCCGAGGGTCGTACCGGTCGCGCCGCAGTCCGGCGGCGGAATGACGGTCAGCATCGACCCGACGACCGGAAGGATCCGGTCCATCACCCCTGCGGAGGCTAAGCAGCTGGTGTCCTCGATGACCCACTTCTTCAGCCGGCCGATCACTGCCAGCGACGTCACCCATCATGCCGACGGCACCATCTCAGTGGATCTCTCGGGCAGCTTCCAGAACGTCTCCTTGGCGCGGTTGAACGGCGACGGCAGTGTCGGCAACGCTTGCGTCGACAACGAGGCCGCCGCGTACGAGTTCTTTCTGGGCGGCAGCGGCGCAATGGAGGAGAAATGACCATGCGACGCGGACTCCTCTTCATCTTGCTCGCTGCGCTGCTCGTTCCCAGTGGCCTGGATGCGGCCACCATCACGGTGGTCAACATGGACGGTGCCGGTGAAGGCTTCAACGATCCGACTCCGGTCGCGCCAGTGGGGGGCAACCCCGGCACCACGCGAGGCCAACAGCGCCTGATCGCCTTCCAAGCCGCCGCCGACATCTGGGGGACCACTCTCCCGAGCGACGTCGAGATTTTCGTGCAGGCGTTCTTCAATCCCCAAACCTGTACTGCCACTTCCGCTGTACTGGGTTCAGCGGGCGCGTTCCAGATCTTCGCCAACTTCCCGGGCGCCGAGATCGATCTGACCTGGTACCACGTGGCGCTCGCCAACCGGTTGGCGGGCGGGGATCTCGCTCCCGGCCCCAACGGTACTTCCGCTGACGACATCGTGCCATCTTCAACAGCAACCTCAACGGCAATGCGGCGTGCCTCGGCGGCCGCGGTTGGTATCTCGGGCTCGACAACAACCACGGTACCGACATCGACCTCATCGTGGTGGTTCTGCACGAGCTCGGGTCACGGCCTCGGGTTCGCGAACTTCGTCACCGAGGCGAACGGCACCAGGCCGCTCGATCTCGGAGACATCTTCTCCGAGTACACGCGCGACCAGACGACCGGCGAGAAGTGGAACGACATGACCAACGCCGAGCGCCAAGCGTCGGCGATCAACTCCAGCCGCGTGTTTTGGGACGGCATCAACGTCACCAGCGAGGTGCCCGGCGTGCTGGCCTTCGGCTTACCCGGCTTCCGTGTCAACTCGCCGGCCAGCGTCGCCAACATCTATGCCGTCGGCACGGCGGACTTCGGGGCACCGATCAGCGCCGGCGCGGTCACCGGCAACGTCGTGCAGGCACTCGACCCGAACGAAGGAGTCGGGTTCACCACGACCGACGGTTGTTCGGCGATCACCAACGCGGCGGCTGTCGCCGGCAACATCGCCATCGTCGACCGTGGCGGCTGCGGCTTCGTGATCAAAGCGAAGAATGTTCAAAACGCCGGCGCAACCGCGATGATCGTGGCCGACAACGCCCCCGGGGCTCCACCGGCGGGCATGACGGGAGTCGACCCGACGGTCGTCATTCCTTCGGCGCGCATCACCCAGCCAAGCGGCAATTTGATCAAGGCCGCGTTGGTGACCGACACCGTCAACGGCACGCTGGGCGTCGACATGTCGATCCGGGCCGGCGCCACCGTAGACGGCTTCGCGCTGCTCAACGCCCCCAACCCGGTGTCGCCTGGCTCCTCGATCTCGCACTGGGATCCGGTGGCCTTCCCCAACCAGCTCATGGAGCCGGCGATCAACGGCGACTTGACGCATCAGGTGAGCGGCGTCGACTTGACGCTCGCTGAGATGACCGACATCGGCTGGTTCTCGGACGGTGACGGCGTGCCGGACGGCACCGACAGTTGTATCGGTTCCGATCCAGGTCCGACGGTCGTCATCGACGGCTGCGACTCGGGTGCGGAGAACGACACCTTCGGCGACGGTTGCCGCGTGTCGGACATCCTCGCGACGTGCGCCGACGGCGCTAGCAATCACGGCGCTTACACTCGCTGTGTGGCTCAGACGTCCAACGCCCTCCGTCGCCTGGGCATCATCACCAGCGCGGAGAAGGACACGATCCAGTCCTGTGCTGGCGGTGCCGACATTCCGTAAGCGTTCTTTTCGCCTCATTGTCGTCCGGGGGCCGGTAACGGCCCCCGTTTTGTTTCTCCTCCCTGTGTAGAATGCCGCCCATTCCATGAAGCCCGCTGCTTTCGAGTACCTCGCCCCCGACTCGCTCGACGCCGCGCTTGCTGCCGTGGCCGAGCACGGCGGCGAAGGCAAGGTCCTGGCCGGCGGCCAGAGTCTCATTCCGGTGATGAACTTCCGCCTGGCACAGCCGGCGGTGTTGATCGATCTCAACGGCGTCGCCGAGCTCGATTTCGTGCGTCAGGAAGCGGGGGAGCTGCGGATCGGGGCGATGACCCGCCAGAACCGGCTCGAGCGCGATCCCGAGATTCGCCGCTGGGCGCCGCTGCTCGCCGAGGCGGTGCCGTGGATCGCGCATCCCCAGATCCGCAACCGCGGCACGGTGGGCGGCTCGATCGCTCATGCCGATCCGGCGGCGGAGCTGCCTGCGGTGGCGTTGGCGCTCGGCGCCCGTTTTCGATTGCGCAGCCGCGCCGGAGAGCGTTGGGTCGCGGCGGCGGATTTCTTCACCGGGTTGTTCTCGACCGCGTTGGAGCCCGACGAGCTCTTGGTCGAGATCGCCATCCCCGCATCGCCTGTTCGCACCGGCTGGGCGTTCGTCGAAGTGGCCCGCCGGCACGGGGACTACGCGCTGGTCGGAGTGGCGGCGCGGGTCGAGCTCGATCAGGCCGGCGCCTGCCGCGCGGCGCGATGCGTCTTCCTGAGCGTCGGCGACGGCCCGGTCGACGCAACTCAATGCGCCGCGGCGCTCGTCGGCCGCGTCCCCGACCGCAATGGGATCGACGAGGCCGCGCGGCTCGCCGGTGAGCGTGACATCGACCCCCACGGCGACATCCACGCCAGCGCGGCTTTCAAGCGGCACCTGACGCGAGTGCTCTGCGGCCGGGCGCTCGCCACGGCCAGCGAGCGCGCTCGAGGGGCTGCAGCGTGACGCGCCGCGACGTCGTACTCGATGTCAACGGCGTGCGCCGCGAGGCGGCGACCGAGCCGCGAACCCTGCTGTCCGACTTCCTGCGCCACGATCTCGGCCTTACCGGCACGCATGTCGGCTGTGAGCACGGCGTCTGCGGTGCCTGCACCGTTCTGCTCGACGGCGAGCCGGTGCGCTCCTGTCTGATGTTCGCGGTGCAGGCGCACGGCCACGAGGTGACCACCGTCGAAGGGCTGGCTCCCGCCGAGGGCGAGATGCATCCGCTGCAGCACGCCTTCTGGGAATCGCACGCTCTGCAGTGCGGGTTTTGCACTCCCGGCTTCCTCATGACGCTGGTGCCGTTCCTCGAACAGAATCCGGATCCCAACGAAGACGAGATCCGTCACGCCATGTCGGGCAATCTCTGCCGATGCACCGGCTATCAGCACATCGTGGACGCCGTCCTCCTGGCGGCGGAGCGGCGCCGGCGCGCCTGACCGGAAGCGCAGCCATGCACCTCACCGGGCTTGCCGCCACCGCGAGGCTGTTGCGCGGCGGCGAGCTCGCGCTCGTCACTTATCTCGACCGCCTCGAGGCGCGCTTCAGGGATCGGGAGCCGCAGGTGCTGGCGTTCCTGCCCGAGAGCGGTCGCTTCGAGCGACTCCGCCGCGAAGCGGTCGAGCTCGAACGCCGCTTTCCGAATCCCGCCGGGAGGCCGCCGCTCTACGGCATCGCGCTTGGCGTCAAGGATGTGTTCCGCGTCGCCGAGATGCCGACCCACGCCGGCAGCCGTTTGCCGGCGGAGCTTTTCGCCGGCCCCGAGGCGGCGAGCGTTTCCATCCTGCGCGCCGCCGGCGCGCTGGTGCTGGGCAAGACGGTTTCGACAGAGTTCGCCTACTTCGCGCCGGGACCGACCCGCAACCCACACGCTCCCGACCGTACGCCCGGGGGCTCGTCGAGCGGCTCCGCGGCCGGTGTCGCAGCCGGCCTCTGTGCGCTTGCCCTCGGCACCCAGACCATCGGCTCGCTCATTCGTCCCGGCTCGTTCTGCGGCGTGGTGGCGTTCAAGCCCAGCTACGAGCGCATCGATCGCGCCGGCTTGGTGCCTTTGGCGCCGTCGCTCGATCACGTCGGCTTCTTCACCGCCGATGCCGAGGGCGCCGAGCTCGCCGCGCGCCTGCTGCTTCAGGGATTTCGCGACAGCGAACCGGGCCGCGCGCCGCGTTTGGCGATCCCTACCGGTCCCTACCTCGAGCGCGCCAGCCCCGAGGCCCGCCAGCATCTCGACGAGGTCGCCGGCAAGCTGGCGGTCGCCGGGTGCACTCTGCGCGAGGCGGCGGCGCTCGCCGATTTCGGCGACGTCGAACGCCGGCACCGCGCCATTGTCGCCGCCGAGGCGGCGCAGGTGCACGCGCCGTGGTTCGACGCCCATCGCGAGCTCTACGCGCCGCAGACGGTCGAGCTCATCGAGCGCGGCCGCCAGATCGCCGCCGGCGACTTGCGCGAGGCGCTCGCCGATCGCGCCCGGCTGCGCGCCGAGCTGGCGGAAAAGCTGCGGTGCGCGGACTGCGATCTGTGGCTGACCCCCGGCGCGCCCGGACCTGCGCCGCGCGGCCTGCAGGCGACCGGCGATCCGGCGATGAACCTGCCCTGGACGTTCGCCGGCCTGCCGGCACTCGGGCTCCCGGCCGGGCGGTCCGCCGCCGGCCTGCCGCTCGGCGTGCAGCTGGTGGCCGGCTTCGGCGAAGACGAGGCGCTGCTCGCCTGGGGCCGCGTCCTCCAGCCGGTGGTGGCCTCGTGAGCGTCCGCCGCGCCCGCATTCGCCGCGGCGCCTATTACGACTCGGTGATCCTGCTGCAGCTCCAGAAATCGCTGCTCGATCTCGCCGGAGTGGAGGAGGCGGGAGTCGTGATGGCAACGCCGGCCAACTTAGAGATCCTCGCCGAGAGCGACTTGCTGCCGGTGGAGGACATCGACGCCCATCCGGATGATCTGTTGATCGCGCTTCGCGCGCGCGATGAACAAGCCGCCGAGGAGGCGTTCGCGGCGATCGACGAGCTGCTGCGTGCTCGCCGGAGTGGTGGGGCAGGCGCCGCCGAGGAGGAAGACCCGCGGCCGCGGAGCCTTGCCACCGCTTGGCGTGTGCTGCCGAGCGCGAACTGGGTGATGGTCTCGGTTCCAGGGCGCTACGCGGCGGCCGTCGCGCGCCAGGCGCTGCGCGACGGGCGCAACGTCTTGCTCTACAGCGACAACGTAACGCTCGATGAGGAGGTCGCGCTCAAGCGCGAAGCAGCGGCCCGCGGACTGCTCGTTCTCGGACCGGACTGCGGGACAGCGATGGTCAACGGCGCCGGTCTCGGATTCGCGAACCGCGTGCGCCGCGGCGCGGTCGGTATCGTCGCCGCCTCGGGCACCGGGCTGCAGGCAGTGGCGAGCCGCATCCACGCATTGGGCGAGGGCGTTTCTCACGCTCTCGGCACCGGCGGGCGGGATCTGTCGGCCGAAGTCGGAGGGCAGACGGCCTTGGCCGCGCTCGGCCTTCTCGCGAGCGACGTGGCGACCCGCGTCATCGCGATCCTTTCCAAGCCGCCGGCGCCCGAGGTCGCGACTCGATTGCTCGCGGCCGCCCGAGTTGTGACCAAGCCCGTGGTCGTCCATTTCCTCGGCCATGCAACTCCCGGCCGCCGGCTCGGCAACCTCCATTTCGCGGCCTCACTCGCGGAGGCTGCGGATCTCTGTGTTGCGCTGGGGCGCCGGGGTGGCGAGATCGAGGCATCCTCGACTGCCGCGCTCTCCACCCTCCCGCCCGAGCTGGGTAGGGGTAGCGGCGAGAGACTAGTGCGGGGACTGTTCTCCGGCGGTACGCTGGCGTACGAGGGGCTGCTGGCACTACGCGCGGTGCTCGGGCGTGTCGACTCGAACCTCTCGCATGACGAAATCGATGCCGACGGCCATCGGGTGCTCGATCTCGGGGCCGACGAGTTCACCGTCGGGCGGCCTCATCCGATGATCGATCAGGATTTCCTGCTGCGGCGGCTTGGCGAGGAAGCGGCGGATCCGCGAGTGGGTGTGATCCTTCTTGACGTCGTGCTGGGCGACGGCGTGCATGCCGATCCGGCCGCAAACCTGGCGCCGGCCATTTCGATGGCCCGCCAACGGGCGCGGGCGGAACCGCGCGACCTCGAGGTCGTCGTCTTGTTGGTCGGCACCGACAATGACCCGCAGAACCGCGCGGCCCAGCGCGAACGTCTTACGGCGGGGGGAGCTACGGTGGTCGACTCGGTTGAGGAAGCTGTGGACGCGGCGTGGGCCGTCGTCGCGCACGTGGCGGACGCCCTCTTACCTCCCGCCAACGTGAGCCTCTCGGCGCCGGTGGCGGTGGTCAACGTCGGGGTCGAGCTGTTTCACGACGCGCTGCGCGCCCAGGGCGTCGAAGCGGTACACGTCGAATGGCGGCCGCCGGCGCGGGGCGACGAGCGGCTGGCCGGGATTCTCGAAAGGATGCGGCAATGATCGACGTCGAGCGCGCGAATCGCGCCGCGGTGGAAGCGATGACCTCGGCGCGGCCGATGCTGCAGGGGGTCGAGCGAGCGTCCGACGTGGTGCCGGGCTTGAGCGGCCGCATGCTGCTGCATGCCGGGCCGCCGCTCGCCTGGGAGCGCATGTCGGGCCCGCTGCGCGGCGCCATTCTCGGCGCCGCGATATACGAGGGCTGGGCCGCGAACGCCGAGGAGGCCGCGGCGCTGGCGGAGCGCGGCGATATCGCTTTCGATTCCTGTCACCACCACGGCGCGGTGGGTCCGATGGCCGGCGTGATCTCACCGTCCATGGCGGTCTATGTAGTGGAAGACCGCACCCACGGCGGCCGCTCGTTCTCGAATCTCAACGAGGGCTACGGCAAGGTCTTGCGCTATGGCGCCTATAGCGCCGAGGTGCTCGAGCGCCTGCGCTGGATGAACGAGGTGATGGCGCCGGTACTGTCGGCGGCGCTCGAGAGACTGGGCGGCCTCGACGTCAAGGCTCTGGTGGCCGAGGCCCTCCACATGGGCGACGAGGGTCACAATCGCAACAAGGCGGGCTCGCTGCTCTACCTCAAGCTGCTGGCGCCGCATCTCGTGAGCGCCGCGCCGACGCCCGCCGTCGCCGCCGAAGTGGCGAAGTTCCTGGGCGAGAACGCCCTCTCGGTGCTCAATCCGGTGATGGCGGCCTGCAAGGCGATGGCCGACGCCGCCCACGGCGTCGAGGGCTCGACGATCGTCTCGACCATGGCCCGTAACGGCACCGATTTCGGCATCCGCGTCTCCGGCCTCGGCGGGCGCTGGTTCACCGGCCCGTCGGCAGTGCCGCTAGGGCTCTATTTCGCCGGCTTCTCGGGCGCCGACGCCAATCCCGACATCGGCGACTCGACGATCACCGAAACGGTGGGCATCGGCGCTTTCGCCATGGCGGCGGCACCGGCGATCGTCACCTTCATCGGTGGCTCGCCCGCCGATGCGCGCGCGGCGACGCTCGAGATGTACGAGATCACCACCGCCGAGCATCCCGCGTTCAACATTCCGGCGCTCGGCTTCCGCGGTACGCCGGTCGGAATCGACCTGCGCAAAGTAGTGGAGCTGGGCATCTCGCCGCGCGTCAACACCGGCATCGCGCACCGCGAGGCCGGTGTCGGGCAGATCGGTGCCGGGCTGGTGCGGCCGCCGCTGGAGCTCTTCGAGCGGGCTCTGGAGGCGTTCGCCGAACGCTACGGTTTCTAGGACGCGCCTTCAGCGGCCTTCGATCGCGGGTCGGAGCGCCCGCTGCGCGATGCTAGTCTTGCCGCACTTCCTCCGGAGGAATCGAATGTTCGTGCCTTACGATCTCAGCAAGGTTCGCGTCCTCGATCTCTCGCAGAACTTCTCCATGGACTCTCCATCGTTCGCCTTCTACGAGGGGCCGACGGTGAAATGGGTGAAGCGGCTAGCCTTCGAGGGGGTGAACGCGCAATACATCGCGACCACCAACCACATCGCCACCCACCTGGACTCGCCGATTCACTTCTACGATCCGGGTCCGGATATCGCCGGCATTCCGATCGAGACGCTGGTCGGTCCGGCGTGCATCGTCGACTTGGCGGGGATGGGCATCGGCGACTATCAGATCTACGGCCCCGAGCACTTCGAGGCCTGGGAAAAGAAGACCGGAATCACCATCGAGCGCGGCGACATCCTGATCATCCACACCGGCTATCACCGCTTCTACAACGAAGACTGGAACAAGACGGCCAAGTGCACGGTATCCAACATCGCCGGCATCGACGCCCACGAGCCCAACTTGCCGCGCTGCTTCCTCAAGCACCCCGGCCCGCAGGCGCGCTTTTGCCAGTGGGTGCTCGATCGCGGCATTCGCTGGCTGGGCGTCGATTGCATCGCCGCCGACCATCCCTGGAACACCAATGTGCGCAAGGCGCGGCCCGACCTCATTCCCGAGGTCGAGGCTGCCATCGGCATGTCGCTCGACGAGGCGTTCCCGTGGCCGCGCGACTATCAGGCGATGCATCTCCAGCTCTTCAATCACGGCGTGTTCCACGCCGAGAACGTCGGCGGGCAGATCGACGAGGTTCTCGACCAGCGGGTGTGGATCGGCTGCTTCCCGTTCCGCTTCAAGGGCGGCGAGGCGGCTTTCGCGCGCGTCGTGGCCTTCGTCAGCGAGCGCTGAGCCGTGCGCCGGGCGGGTTGCGCGCTGGCCGTGGTCGGTGTGCTGCTCTGCGCCGGCGGCTTCGTCGCTTTCGGGTCCTCTGTTTTCCGCGCTTTCGCGGCCCGCGAGGCGCACGTCTCTCCGATCGTGCCCGGCGGCACCGCGAGCGCCGACCTGACCGTCGACACCGCGAAGTTCTGTCAGATCGCGGTGCGCGGCCTGGTGCGCTCGGAGCACGTGCGTGAAAGCACGCGCGACAGCGTGGATCTCGATCTGCTGTTCGCTTTTCCATTCAGCTACACGGTCATCGACGGCGACGGGCGGGTGATCCAGAGCCAGGAGAAGGATTTCTCGTCCGACAGCGGCGGCCCCCTGACCGCGTCGCGCGAGCGGATCACCCAGGACGGCGGCAGCGCTCAGCTCGAGCAGGGGTTCGAGAAGTTCGCTGTGGCGCCGCCCGGCAGAATTCGCGTCGAGGCGTCGCTGGGCACGGACGCCGACTACGGGGCCACCCTCGAGTCGGTGGAAGTCGTGGTGTACGACAACGTTTCGAAGCACGCCAAGCGGGTCGGGATCGGCGTCGGCTTGCTGGTCGCGGGCGGCGTACTCACCATGCTCGGTTTCGTCCTGGTGATCGTCGCCGCGGCGCGCAGCGGCAGCGCGGCGAAGAGCCCACCGCCGATCGCGAATCGCTGAGGAATGGGCCGGCCGGATCGCGGCTTCACGCTGATCGAAAGCCTCATCGCCCTGGCGCTCGTCTCCATCGGGCTGCTGCTGGCGGTCGGGATTCAGATGCAGCAGCCGCGAACCCTCGAGCGTCTGCGCGCGCGGCAGCAGGCGACCCGCGCTCTCGAAGCGACTCTCGAAGCGGTGCGCGCCGGCGCGGTGCCGCTCGCCGACGGGCCGGTGGCCCTCGGCGGCTTCGGGGAGAGCGCCAAGCAGTTGTCGCTGCGTCTCGAAGTCGAAGAGAGCGAGACGCCGGACCTGTGGCGGGTCACCTGCCGCGCCGACTATCTGGTGCAGGGCGTCATGCAGTCGGCCAGCCTCGCCTCGCTGGTCTGGGCACCGTGAGACGCCAGGCCGGCTTTTCGCTGCTCGAACTGGCGGTCAGCCTGGTCGTCATCGCCCTGGTGCTGGCGCTGGCCACCCAGCTTCTCGGCGAGACTCAGCTCGCGTTCGTGACCGTGGCGCGTGAGAACCGCGCGCCTTCCCAGCACCTCGCGGCCGAGTGGCTGCGCCGCGACTTGCGCGCCTCGCGGGCGCTCGGCGAGGGGGCTTCCTGGGTGCCGTCGAGCGCCGCGCTCTGGCTGCTGCGCGGCGAGGGCTGGGTTTCGTACGAGCTGCGCGGCCGCGATCTGGTGCGCACCGCTTACGATCTGACGAACCTGCGTGGACCGAGCCGGCCGATCCTCGGCGACGTCGTGGGTTGGAGCTGGCGGCAGCCCTCGACGGGCCTGGTCGAGGTGAGCGTGGTAACGGAGGAGCCGCTCGCGCGGCTGCTCCGCGTGCAAGCCGATCTGCGGCGGAGCGCGACCGAGACCCGGACCCTCCGGCTGTTCATCGCCCAGCGAGGAGTGAGGATGGGCTGGTGAGGGTCTCATCCCGACGGCGCACGCGCGGCGCGGTGCTGTTGACCGTGGCCCTCGTCCTATTCCTGCTCATGGCGGGTCTGGCGCTGGTCGACGGCGCCCTGCTCGCCCGAGCCCGCGCCACGCGGGACGAATCGCGCCGGGTGGAGCTGCAGGCGCTGAGTGACGCGGCGATGGCGGAGGCGCTCGCCGGTCTGGCGCTCGATCGCCATCATCGCGGAGCTCGTGCCCACAGCTTCGCGCGGGGCGCCATCTCGAGCCGGATCGAGCCGGCAGGTACGGATCGCTTTCGGGTCGAGGCGCTCGCCGAGCTGGGCGCGAGCCGGCAAACCATCGTTGCCGACGTCTTCCTGTTCCTCGGCCGTCCGGCGGTGGTCGCGTGGCGCAGCCATCGCGGTGCCGCATCGCGGTGACGGCACCTGCTAGCGAACCGCGGCGTGTTCCAGAGCTCTGACCAGAGCGCCTTCGAAATAGACCGGCTCGAGGCCGGTTGCCCAGTACTCGAGGGCGGACAAGCTCGGCTGCGTCGTTTCCCGTTCGGTCCGCAAGATGGCGCCGCCGGTCTCCGGCAAGAACTCGAGCCAGCCGCTCCACATGTCGTCGCTCCGCTCGCCGAGCACCTGGACCCGGAAGATGCCCTCGGAGGTGACCAGAGGCTGCGAAAATTCGTGGATCAACATGCCGAAAATCCTCCAAGAGGCGGCGTGGTGCAAGATCGGTTCCCGCTAGGATCGAGACAACGGCGATGTCTGAGAGGATTCCCAGGAAGCCGAGCACCGACGAAGCCGTCTACTTCGGCAGCCCCGAGGAGTTCCGCGCCTGGCTCGAGGTCCATCACGCCAGTGCGGCCGAGCTCTGGGTCGGTTTCCACAAGCGCGCCACGGGCCGTCCGAGCATGACCTGGCCCCAGTCGGTCGACGAGGCGCTGTGCTTCGGCTGGATCGACGGCCTGCGAAAGAGCGTCGACGCGGCGCGCTACAAGATCCGTTTTACACCGCGCAGGCCGACCAGCAATTGGAGCGCCATCAACGTGGCGCGCGCGGCGGAACTGGTCGCCGAGCGCCGCATGCGCGCGCCGGGGCTGCTCGCCTACGAGAATCGGCGCGAGGACCGCACCGCCCGGTACGCCTACGAGCAGGAGGGCGCGCGCCTCTCCGAGACGCACGAGCGCGACTTCCGGCGCGACCCCAAGGCCTGGGCGTTCTACCAGGCCCAACCTCCCTGGTACCGGCGCACCACGGGCTGGTGGGTGGCGAGCGCCAAGCGTGAGGAAACCCGCGAGCGCCGCCTGCGCGAGCTGATGGCACGTTCGCGCGAGGGTCGTTGGATCGGCCCGGCCGCGGCCAGCGGGCGGCCGGCCGCCAAGAAGCGCTGAGCCGGCGTCCCTTGCCGGCTTGGGCGGCGCCCGATATGGTGAGTTTCAACGAAGGAGAGGGGATGTCCGAGAGCGCCGTCGGCCGACGACAGAAGCGCAACGAGGATCCTCGCCTGCTCACCGGCAGGGCGGTGTTCCTGGACGATATCGAGCCTCCCAATACGGCGCACGTGGCCTTCCTGCGCAGCCCGCACGCGCATGCGCGGCTAGGAGCCATCGACACCGCCGCGGCCCGCGCCCTGCCGGGCGTGATCGCCATCATCACGGCCGAGGATCTCGGCGGCTACTGGAAGCCTGGGCCGCTGCTCGTTCCGCCGCCTCCCGTGGAGGGCCTGGAGTTTCACGAGCGCACCCAGGTGCCCTTGGCGCGCGGCAAAGTGAGGCACGTCGGCGAGCCGATCGTGGCGGTGATTGCCGAGAGCCGCTACCTGGCGGAAGACGCCGTGGAGCGCATCACGGTGGACTTCGAGCCCCTGCCCGCGGTGGTCGACCTAGAAGCGGCCCTGGGCCCGTCCGCGCCCCTCGTTCACGAGGATCTGGCTTCGAACCTCGCCGCGCGGGTGCCGCAGCGCAAGGGCGACTACGCGGCCGCCAAGGCGGGCGCCGCGCTCGTGGTGCGCCGCCGCTTCCTCTACGACCGCGGTGCGGCGGCGGCGATCGAGAACCGCGGCATCGTCGCGGAATGGGATGCTCGAGCCGCGCGCCTGTCGATCTGGGACACCACCCAGGCTCCGATCCCGATTCGCAACGGCCTGGCCGCCATGCTCGGCCTGTCCGAGCACCAGGTGCGGGTGGCGACGCCCTTCATCGGCGGCGGCTTCGGTCCGAAGATCATGATGTTCTATCCCGAGGAAGTGCTGGTGCCGTGGCTGGCCATGCGGCTCGGCCGGCCGGTCAAGTGGATGAGCGATCGTGCGGAGGATTTCGTCTCCACCACTCAGGAGCGTGGCCAGCTCCACGACGCCGAGATGGCGCTCGACGCCGAGGGCCGCATCCTCGGCATCCACGACCGTTTCCTGCACGACACCGGCGCCTACGATCCCTATGGGTTGACGGTGCCGCTCAACAGTCAGTGCACGCTGCTCGGTCCCTACCGCGTGCCGGCGTATGACTCCGAGTTCACCGCCGTCTTCACCAACAAACCGATCGTCACGCCCTATCGCGGCGCCGGCCGTCAACACGGCGTCTTCGTCGTCGAGCGGCTGCTCGACCTGGCAGCGCGCGAGCTGGGCTTGGAGCCGGCGGAGATCCGGCGGCGCAACCTGCTGCGGCCCGCCGATTTCCCGCACAACCACGAGATCATCTACCAGGATTTCACGCCCCTCACCTACGACAGCGGCAACTACGAGCCGATCCTCGATCAAGCGCTGCGGCGCATCGACTGGTCCGGTTTCGCAACCAGACGCTCGAAGGCGGTGGCTGCGGGCAAGCTCGCCGGCATCGGCGTCGTCTGCTACGTCGAAGGCACCGGCATCGGACCCTTCGAGGGCGCCCGGGTGCAGGTGCAGAACTCGGGCAAGGTGACCGTCGCGACGGGCGTCGGTACGCAGGGTCAGGGTCACTTCACCTCGCTGGCCCAGGTGGCGGCGGCCCAGCTCGGCGTCGCGGTGGAGGACGTCGAGGTGGTGACCGGTGATTCCGATCAGTTCCATTGGGGCACCGGGACTTTCGCCAGCCGCGGCGCGGTGGTGGCCGGCAACGCCGTGCACGAGGCAGCGAAGGCGGTGGGGGAGAAAGCGATCCGGGTGGCCGCCGAGCACTTCGAAGTCGGCGCCGATGAGATCGAGCTGCGCTCCGGCCGCGCCTGGGTGCGCAGCGACGCCGCGCGCTCGATCGCGCTCGGCGAGCTGGCGGGGCTCGCCAACCCGATGCGCGGCGCGGTGAAGCCCAACACCGAGCCCGGGCTCGAGGCCACCCGCTACTTCGGCCCGGCGCGCGGCGCCACCGCGTCCGGCGCCCACGCCCTGACGCTCGAAGTCGATCCGGAGACCATGCAGGTTGAAGTGACGAAGTACGTCGTGGTCCACGACTGCGGCCGGGTGATCAATCCGCTGCTGGTCGATGGCCAGGTCCACGGCGGCGTCGCGCAAGGACTCGGCAACGCTTTCTACGAGCAATTGGTGTTCGACGACAACGGGCAGTTGATGAACGCCTCGTTCATGGACTTTCTGCTGCCCACGGCGCTGGACGTGCCGCGCATCGAAGTCGGTCACGAAGAGACCCCTTCGCCGCTCAACGCGCTCGGCACCAAGGGCGCCGGCGAAGCAGGCGCCATTCCGGTCGGCGCGCTGTTCGCTCAGGCGCTCGAGAACGCGCTGGGCATACCCGGGCTGGAGATTCTCGAGATCCCGCTGTCACCCAACCGGCTGTGGGAGATCGTCGAGGCGGCGAAGCAGAGGGCCGGAGCGTGAGCGTGGCGGTGGCGCTCGAGCGGGAGGTGGCGTGGGGGGCGGTGGATTGGGAGGAGCTGCGTCGGCGGCGCGAGCGCATCCTCGCCGGATTGCCGATCTTGCGGGCGGCGATAGAGGAGACGGCGTCGCGCGCCCCCCTCACCCCAACCCTCTCCCGGAGGGAGAGGGCACAAAGCAACTCGGAGGGCGGCGGCGCCCTCTCCCTCCAGGAGAGGGTTGGGGTGAGGGGAGATCGCGCGCGCGCCGAACTTCTGGACGCCATCGCCGCCAACTCGCCCGCAGCGGCTGCGAACGCGGCGCGGAGCCTGGCCGGCCTCGGCGAAGGTTCCACACCCGCGGGCGACGACTATCTGGTGGGAGTTCTGTACGCCCTGCGCGCGCTGGCCCCCGCACCCGACGCCGCTTGTGACGCCATCGCCCAGGCCGCATCCCCACTCACGACGCGAACATCCGCCACGTGGCTCCGACGCGCCGCCGCCGGGGACGCGATCCCTACCTGGAATCTTTTCCTTTCCTCGCTTGCCTCCGGTGACGACGCGACGATCGGCGAGAGGGCCGAGCGCGTGCTGGGCCTCGGCCACACCTCGGGCCGTGCCGCGCTGTCCGGGTTCATCGCCGCGCTCGATATCCTGGGAGGGTCCGAATGAAGCTCAGCGGTGAACATCTCTTCGCGTCCGGCCGCGATGCGGTCTGGGCGGCGCTGCTCGATCCAGAGATCCTGGCGCGCACGTTGCCGGGCTGCGAATCGCTCGAGCGCGTGGCCGAGAATCGCTATCGCGGCGTGCTCAACGTGGCGATCGGGCCGGTCAAGGGAAAGTTCGAGGGCACTCTCGAGCTCTCCGACCTGCGGCCGCCGGAGGGGTATCACATGAAGCTCGACGGTAACGGTCCGTCCGGCTTCATGAAGGGCGAGGGTGAGGTGCGGCTGCGCCAGGACGGACAGCACACGATGCTCACCTACGACCTCGATGCCCAGGTGGGCGGTCGCGTGGCCGGAGTGGGCCAGCGCCTGCTCGACAGCTCGGCGAAGTCGATCGCCCGGCAGGGACTCGAAGGGCTCGAGCGCCTGCTCGATTCGCTGCAGAACGCCGAGACCCACATGGGGCGCGGCGGCCCGGTGCCGCTGCCCGAGGCGCCCAGCCAGTCGGAGTTCGCGGTGCGGATGGCGCGCGACGTCGCCGCCGATCTCGTGCCGCGCCGGCAGCGGCCCTGGTGGATCGCCGGTGTCCTGGTGGTGGCGGGGCTGATCGCGCTGGTGTTGGCGCGCGGGTGCGGAGGTTGAGGACCTGAGCTCGGAAATCGTGTCGCCCGCCGCCGCGCCTCTGCCGCGCGATCGCTCGGCACTGCTGCAGCGCGCCGGGCCGGCGCGGACCAACGTCTACCATCTGGCGCGCGCCTGCGTCGAAGACCTCGAGCGCGCCGCTCCCTGGTCTCTGCTCTACCTGCCGGCAGAGGAGCCGCGCGCCCTGGCCCGCGCTGTCGCCGAATTGGTGCAGGTGATCCAGGGCATCCCGGAGCGCGTCGAGGAGCTGGTCGGCGGATTGCCGCCGGCCTCCAACGCCGGCGATCTCGAAGGCGACGAGATCGGCTTTCTGCTGCAGAGCATCCACAGCATGGCGGAGTGGGATCTCGAGCAGGTCGAGTCCAACCTGAACCTGTTCGCTTCGGCCCGCGGCGCCTCGCAACGGGCGACCGGCCGCACGCTCTGCGAGCTGGCCGCCGATCTCAAGGGGAAGTACGCCAGCGCGCTGATGGGCGCCGCGGCGAGCATCGTCGCCCAGGGCCGCTGGAACGGAGCCGCGGTCGAGCCGATGCTGTTTCCCGAAAAGGCCGAGGAATTCGTGCAATCGCGGATCCTGGTCGATCTGCTGCGCGACACCATCGCCGCTGTCTACGACCTCCCGGCGCGTATTTCGTTGACCGAGTTGGCGGCGAGTTGGAGCCGGGGCGACCGGGTGGACGAGTACGCGCTGGTGGATCTGGTCGGCCTGCGTGCCCGTATCGGACGACTGCTTCAGGTGCGCCATCGCCGGTCGCTCTATTCCGGCGACTACCACCGGCTGAGTGAGCGCGAGCGTCAGCTCGCCGCACGGCTACAGGAATTGGAGCGGCTGCACTACGCCACCTGGGAGGGCGATGCGCCGGACGCCCTGCCGTTGACCGGGGAGGTGTTTCCCCGGCTGATCGGACTGTTACACGAGCTGGCCGCGGTGCTCGACGTCTCGCTGCTCAAGCAGCTGGTCGGCGAGGAGAAGGTGACCGCCATGCGCGAGCGCCTGGTGGCCGGCGAGCGCGGCGATGGTTCCGCGGCCCAACTCGAGGACCGCGTCCTGGCATTGCTGGCCGAGGACGATCTGCGCCTGATGCTCGAAGGACTGCTGTCGGCGGTGCAGCGTCGCGCCGCGTTGTCGACCGCCATGGCGGCCGCCGCCGCGCCGGTGATGCGCCCCTCGGCGCTCGAGCCGCTGGCCTCGCTGCCGCCCGAGCTGGGCGCCCCGCTGCGGGAGTTGGGCCTGCCTCCCCAGGCACCGGTTCAGCCGCCTCCCGCGGCCGCGCCGCCCTCCCGACCGGTTCCGCGGGCCGCACCCCCGCCGCAGAAGCCCGCGGCTCCGCCGACCGACCTGGGCGAAGCGCGCCGGCAGGTCTCCGGGCTGGTCGAACGGCTGTTGGCGCCGGCCAACGCCGAGCTGAAGAGTTTGCGGTTGACGCAGCAACTCTTGGCCAAGCGCACCCGAGTGCCGCCGGCGATGCTCAAGGCCATGCATCCGTTCGTGCAGGAGATCGCGAGCGCCTTGGCGCCCGCGCTCGCCCGTCTGGCGCCTTATCGAGGAGTCAGCGCCGAGACCGTGCGCTTGCTCGAGGCGCGCTGCGCCGAGCTGCTGGTCGAGGATCCCTCCCCCAAGCAGATGATCGACGAGTTTCCGGCCAAGGTCGACTGGCTGCTGCGCTTTCTCGAGCAGGTGCGCAGCGTGACGCGCGGCGACGCCTAGGCGTTGCCGCTGGCTTCGACGCCGCCGAGATCGAGCACGGGCGTGCCGCGCATGGCGAGCGAGTAGAGCGCGAACGCCACCCCGAAGCCCACGAACCAGGCGTAGTCGTAGAGCGGGCGCAGGGCCGGCACCACCAGGCCGACCAGCGCCACGGCGACGCCGGCCGCGAGCGCCACCAGCGCGCTTGCAGGTTCCAGCGGCCGTAGATGCCGTCGCGGCGCGTAGAGGTCGGCCAGCGACAGGCGCGCCTTGCGCACCAGCCAGTAGTCGGCGATGAAGATGCCGGCGATCGGCCCGAGCAAGCCCGAGTAGCCCACCAGCCAGCCGAAGATGTAGGTGCCGTAGTCGGACAGCAGCCGCCAGGGCATGATGGCGATGCCGATCACGCCGGTGATCAGGCCGCCGATCGCGAAGCTGATCCGCGCGCGGCCAGAGGTTGGCGAAGCCGTTGGCCGGCGCCACGACGTTGGCGGCGACGTTGGTGGTGAGCGTGGCGATGAGCAGCGCGAAGAGCGAGACCAGGATCACCGCGCGGATGCTCGAGCCTGCGACAGCAGGCGCCACCGGATCCCAGATCGCCTCGCCGAAGATGAGCACCGAGGCCGAGGTGACGGCGACGCCGATGAAGGAGAAGAGCGCATCGTCGTCGGCAGGCCGAAGAGCTGGCCGCGCGACCTGGGCCCGCTGGTCCGCGCGCGTAGCGCGAGAGGTCGGGGATGTTGAGCGCCAGCGTGGCCCAGAAGCCGACCATGGCGGTGAGCGACGGGACGAAGAAGCGCAGGAACTCGGCGGTGCTTTGGAACTCGGCTGGGCGGTCGAGGATCGGGCCGAGGCCGCCGGCGCGCGCCATCGCCCAGGCGAGCAGCGCCAGCCCGGCGGCGATCAGGAACGGCGCCGCCCAGGCTTCCAGGAACTTGATCGAGTCGCTGCCGCGGACCACGATGTACATGTTCCACAGCCCAGAAGGCGCCGAAGGCGATCCAGGCGCCGCCGGGCACGCTGCTCCCAGGCGGGCAACGCGGTCTTCAGCATGGTGTGGATCGCCTGGCCGCCGATCCAGGTCTGGATGCCGAACCAGCCGCAGGCGACCAGGCCGCGCAGCAGGGCCGGCACGTTGGCGCCCGCGGGTGCCGAAGGAGGCGCGCGCGAGCACCGGAAAGGGGATGCCGTAGCGCGTGCCGGCGTGGGCGATGAGCGACCATCGGCACGAGCACGATGAGGTTGCCGAGCAGGATGGTGAGCATCGCCTGCCACCAGTTCATGCCGCCGTCGACCAGGCCCGCGGCCAGCATGTAGGTCGGGATGCAGACCGCCAGGCCGATCCACAGCGAGGCGACGTGGTAGGTGGACCAGGTGCGCTGCTCGACCTGGGTCGGCGCCAGGTCGGCGTTGGAGAGCGTCGGATCGGCCGGCGGCTCACGCAGCTCGTAGAGGTCGCCGGGGTGCCGGCGCATCAGGGAAAGATCTGGCATGGCGGCAGAGTCTAGCGGAGGGCCGGCTGTGCCGCAGGCAGCTCTGCCAGCGCCTGGCGCAGCTCGGCGGCTCGCGAGGAGTCGGGATCCTCGGCCAGCTTGCGGGCGACTTCGCGCCAGCACAGGTCGCGAAGCATCGGGTCATGGAGCGCCCGCTCCAGCGTCGAGTCGCGGTCTTCGGGCTGCACGCAGCGGTACTCCCGCGCCATCAGCGCGCGCGGTTGCGGCGCCGCGCGGCGGAGGAAGAGCATCGAGTAGTCGTCCCAGTGCACGAGGGCGTAGTCCTCGATCGGAAAGAGCAGCGCGTTGGCCGTGCTGTGGCCGACGACGCGCGGCACGCCGCTGTCATCCGGCTCGACCACCGGCCGGCGCCGTTCGTCGATGCGCACCAGAGCGCCGCTCGTGCCATAGCGCTCCATCAGGGCGTTCCATTCGTGGTTGCTCGAACGGGCAACGGCGATCTCGCGCAGGATCTCCGGGCGGAGCTCCATGCGGCCATCGATGAACACCTGGCGCGGCGGGTAGAGCCGCCAGAGCATGTAGCCGCCGATCGCGAAGTCGTTGAACAGGGGGCCGATCTCCGCGTGCTGGGCCAGGAGCTCGGCGGCTTGTTCGGGGAAGTGATCCGGCTCGATGCCGAAGCCGGGCACGAAGCGGCCTTGTCGCGGACGAAGCGGCCCGAAGGACGGCGGAAAGACGCACCACGCCATCGCCAGGAGGCAGGCGAGCGTGGCCAGCCAGGCCGCGCGACGGGATCGCGCAGGAACCGCCGCCGCCCGGCTGGACTTCGTGAGCACCAGCGTTTCGGCCGCGAGAAACGGCGCCGCGACGAGAAACAGCGCCTGGTGTCGCACCGCGGTCAACGCCAGGATACCCAGCCCTGCGGTGACAGCGGCGCTGGGCAGATGGAGGCGGCGCGCGCGCAGCCAACCGAAGCCGACCAGCAGCGCCGTGGCGGCCATCGCGCCGAAGAGGAAAGGCTGCGGCGCTTTCCAAAGCGGTACCCACTCGGGGTTGTAGGCGGGCACGTCACTCATTGCGCCCAGGATTCCGCCCGGCACCGAGAAAAGGCCGATCCCGTACGGATTACAGAGCAGGCACAGGCCCAGGAGGGCTACCACCGCGAGTGCGCGGCGTCCGAGAGTCGCGAACGAGGCCCGGTCCGCGCCGGCCGCGCCCCCGCGCTGCACGATCGCGCCAGCGAGGTAAAGCGCTGCGATGACCGGCGCGAGCACGGCGGCGCCGTGAAAGTTCACCCAGACGACAGTGAGCGCCATCATGGCCGCCACGCTTCGCCAGGGCCGCTGCTCGGTGTCCGTCGCGAAACCGCGCAAAAGCCGCAGGAGGATGGCGACAGCCAGCAGCGTGAACATCTCCGGCCGGCCGAGGAACCTGGGCCGCGCGCCCAGGATCGCGATCAGCACCAGGAACACGGCCTCGGGAACCTCCGCGCCGATCCGGCGGACTCCGCCGTACAGCACCGCGGCGAGCCCCAGCGCGAGCGCGCCCTCGAGAGCCACCAGTCCGGGCAGCCCGGCCGCGATCTCGACCCCTCGGATGAGGACCTGGAACAGCCACTCGTGGTCGACCCACGGTGCGTCACCCGAGGTGAAACGAAAGGGATCGAAGCGTGGAATGCGGCCGTGGTCGAGGATCCAACGGCCGGCGGCCAGATGCCAGAACACGTCGGTACAGCGGATGTTGAAGATCGCGGCGACGCCGACGAACAGACCCAGCGCCGCGACCGGCGCCCATCGAGAGGCCGCGGGTTGCAAAGCTCGCGTGTCCGCCATGGTCGGATGAACCGGCGCGATCCTACTGGGGTTTGTCGGTGCTCTGCCGCAGCCCGGTGATCAACCTCGCCGAGCGGTCCGAGGTGAAGTACGACCACAGCCATTCGCGAAACACCGCCAGCCGGTTGTGGAACCCGACCAGCGCCATCAGATGCACGAAGAGCCAGGCGAGCCAGGCGACGAAGCCGGAAAGGCGGAAGGGGCCGAGCGCGCAGATGGCGCGGCGGCGGCCGATCGTGGCCATGGTGCCGTAGTCGCGGTAGCGAAACGTGGCGCGCGGCCGGCCAGCGATGGTCGCCAGGATGTTGCGGGCCGCAAGTTTGCCCTGCTGCATGGCCACCTGGGCGACCCCCGGCAACGGCCTGCCGTCGGGGCCCAGGAAAAGCGCCATGTCGCCGATGGCGAACACCTCGGGATGGCCGGGAATCGAAACGTCGGGCCCGATGCGAACCCTGCCGGCGCGGTCGATCTCGCCGCCAAGAGCCCTGGCGAATGGAGACGCCGCCACGCCGCTCGCCCACACCAGCACGTCGGCGCGCAGGGTTTCGGCATCGCCGACCCGCACCGCGCCGGGCGCGATCTGGGTCACCATCGATCCCAGGCGCACCTCGACGCCGAGATCCTCGAGCTGGCTCAGCGCCTTGCGCGACAGGTTCTCGGGGAAGGAGGGGAGGACTCGAGGACCGCCTTCGAGCAGGATGACACGGGCTTTGGCGGGATCGATGGCGCGGAAGTTACCGCGCATCGCCTGGCGCGCGATGTCGGCGAACGCGCCGGCGAGCTCGACCCCGGTGGGGCCGGCGCCGACCACGGCGAAGGTCGGCGTCTCCACCGCTTCGCCGGCGAGGCCGCGCCGCTCCGCATTCTCGAAAGCGAGCAACGCCCGCCGGCGGATTTCGAGCGCGTCCTCGAGCGTCTTGAGCCCTGGAGCCAGCGCTTCCCATTCCGGATGGCCGAAGTAGCTGTGGCGGGCACCCGTCGCGGCGATCAGGAAGTCATAGTGCAACTCGCCGTGAGCGAGGCTCAGGGTGCGTCCGTCGAGATCGACGCCGGTCGCTTCGTCGAGCACCACGGCGACGTTGCGGGCCCGGCGAAAGATATGGCGCAGCGGCGCGGCGATCTGGCCCGGCGACAGCACCGTGGTCGCCACCTGGTAGAGCAGGGGTTGGAAGGTGTGGTGATTGGCGCGGTCGACCAGCGTCACCCGCACGGGTTTGCCGGCCAGCGCCTTGGCCGCGCTGAGACCGCCGAAGCCGCCGCCGAGAATGACGACGTGGGGAAGGGCGGCGGCCATGAGCGGATGTTATGCTGTCGTGGCTCGAACACGTCGGGGCCGGCAGCCGCAGGCCACCCCCATCTCGGGCAGCAATCCTCCAGGAGGGCACGTGAAGATCCACGAGTACCAGGCCAAGGAGATCCTGCGCCGCTACGGGGTCGCGACGCCGCGCGGCCGGGTGACCGACGACCCCGACGAGGCGCGGCGATCTGCGAGGAGCTGGGCGGCCGGTGCGTCGTCAAGGCGCAGATCCACGCCGGCGGCCGCGGCAAGGGCGGCGGCGTCAAGCTCGCCAAGTCGCCCGAGGAGGCGCGCGAGTACGCGTCGCAAGATCCTCGGCATGCAGCTCGTCACGCACCAGACCGGCCCCGAGGGGCAGCTCGTCCGCAAGGTGCTGATCGAGGAGGCGGCCGACATCGCCCAGGAGCTCTACCTCGCGATCACCGCTCGACCGCGCCCAGGGCAAGCCGGTGGTCATGGCCTCGCGCGGCCGGCGGCATGGACATCGAGGAGGTGGCGGCGCAAGGATCCGAAGGCGATCTCACCGCGTGGCGATCGATCCGCATCTCGGCATCATGCCGTTCCAGGCCCGCGCGCGTGGCCCGCGGCCTGGGCCTCAAGCGGCGAGACGGCAGCCAAGGCGCGCCAAGCTGGTGCCGGCGCTGGTCCGCGCCTACCTCGACACCGACGCCTCGCTCGCCGAGATCAACCCGCTGATGGTCACCGGCGGCGGCGACGTGATGGCGCTCGACGCCAAGATGAACTTCGACGACAACGCCCTCTTCCGCCACCCGGACGTCGTGGCGATGCGCGACCTCGCCGAGGAGAACCCGCTCGAGGTCGAGGCCTCGCAAGTACAACCTCAACTACATCAAGCTCGACGGCAACATCGCCTGCATGGTCAACGGCGCCGGCCTGGCGATGGCGACGATGGACATCATCAAGCTCTACGGCGGCGAGCCGGCCAACTTCCTCGACGTCGGCGGCGGCGCCAGCCAGGAGGCGGTCAAGAACGCCTTCCGCATCCTGGTCTCCGATCCCGACGTCAAGGCGGTGCTGATCAACATCTTCGGCGGCATCGCCCGCACCGACCGCATCGCCAGCGGCGTGGTGCGGCGCCATCGAGGAGCTGGGCGACGTCAAGGTGCCGGTGGTGGTGCGGCTCGAAGGCACCAACGTCGAGGAGGGCCGGCGCATCCTGCGCGAGGCGCCGTTCCAGTTCATCGTCGCCGAGCACATGGCCGACGCGGCCGAGAAGGTCGTCGCCGCGGCCGAAGGGAGGAGCGTAGTCATGGCGATCTGGGTCGACAACGACACGCGCCTGCTCGTGCAGGGCATCACCGGCAAGGAGGGCACGTTCCACGCCCTCGGCTGCCGCGACTACGGCACGAAGGTGGTGGCCGGCGTCACGCCCGGCAAGGGCGGCGAGACGGTCGAGGGCATCCCGGTCTTCGACTCGGTGGCCGAGGCCCGCGAGGCCACGGGCGCCAACGCGTCGATGATCTTCGTGCCGCCGCCGTTCGCCGCCGACGCGATCATGGAGGCCGCCGGCGCCGGGATCGAGCTGGTGGTCTGCATCACCGAGGGCATCCCGGTCAACGACATGCTGCAAGGTGAAGGCGTTCCTGCGCGACCATCCGGCGACCCGGCTGATCGGCCCGAACTGCCCGGGCGTCATCTCGCCGGGCAAGGCGAAGATCGGCATCATGCCGGGGCACATCCACAAGCCGGGCACGATCGGCGTGGTCACCCGCTCGGGCACGCTGACCTACGAGGCGGTCTGGCAGCTCACGAACCTCGGACCTCGGCCAGTCGACCTGCGTCGGCATCGGCGGCGATCCGATCAACGGCACGAACTTCATCGACGTGCTGGAGCTGTTCGCGGCCGACCCGGGCACCGAGGCGGTCATCATGATCGGCGAGATCGGCGGCAGCGCCGAGGAGGAGGCGGCCGCGTGGGTCAAGGCGAACTTCAAGAAGCCGGTGGTCGGCTTCATCGCCGGCCGCACCGCGCCGCCGGGACGCCGCATGGGCCACGCCGGCGCCATCGTCGCCGGCGGCAAGGGCACGGCGGCCGAGAAGATGGAGGCGATGAAGCGCGGCCGGCATCCACGTGGTGCGAGTCGCCGGCCGAGCTGGGCGCGACGATGGCCAAGGCGCTCGAGAGGCTGAGTGCCGACGGATTCGCCGCGCATCCCGGGCGCCGGCTGGCTCGCGCTCCTCGGCGGCGGCGAGTTCAGCTTCGGCGAGACCGCTGGACGCCGACCGCGCCTGGCTGGCGAAGACCGCGCCCGGGCCCGATCGGCTTCATGCCGGCGGCGAGCGGACTCGGCCGACTACCGCAGCACTTCGCCGAGTTACTTCGGCGAAGCTTCGAGCGCGAGGTCGAGATGATCCCGATCTACCGGACTCGCGACGCCCGGCGGGGCAAGAACGCCGAGCGGATCGCGGCGGTCGCCGGCGGTCTATCTCGGCGGCGGCGTCGCGGACCATCTGCTCGAGGCGCTGAGCGGCAGCCCGGCCGCCGAGGCGCTGCGGCGCCGCTTCGCGAGCGGCGGCACGGTGGTGGCGATCGCCGCCGCCGCGCAGGGCCTCGGTGAATCGCCCGCAGCATCTTCGGCGGCAAGGCGATGCCGGGGCTCGGCTGCTTCCGGACGGGGTGGTCGAGACGAACTTCGATCCCGGGCACGACCGCCGGCTGCGCCAGGTGCTGAAGCCGCCCGGAGTGCGCTGGGGCCTGGGCATCCCCGCCGGCTCGGCGCGTGCTGCTCGGGCCAGGCGGCGAGGTCGAGATGGTCGGAACCGTTTTTCTCTTGACCGGCTCGGAAGAGGACTTTGAGGTCCTGGAAGGAGAAGGGGACTCGAAGTAAGGAGATGAACGAGGAGACGCTCGACGCCGCTGCGTGCGCGATCCGTGAGGCAGACGCTCTCCTCGTGACCGCCGGTGCGGGCATGGGAGTGGACTCCGGGTTGCCTGACTTCCGCGGACCCGAGGGTTTCTGGCGCGCCTATCCCGCCTATCGGCACCTGGGCCTGCGCTTCGAAGAGCTGGCCAACCCGCGACACTTCGCGCTCGATCCCGAGCTGGCGTGGGGTTTCTATGGCCATCGTCTCGGTCTCTACCGCGAAACCCGGCCGCACCAGGGTTTCGACGTATTACTGCACTGGCGTGCGCGGATGACCCGCGGCGGATGTGTCTTCACGTCGAACATCGACGGTCATTTCCAACGCGCCGGCTGGCCCGAGGACGCGCTCGTCGAGTGCCACGGCTCGCTCGAACATCTCCAGTGCACGCGGCGCTGCGCCGTCGGCATCTTTCCGGCCCGTGACGTTCGCGTCGAGGTCGCCCCGGAAACATTTCACGCCCTTCACCCTCTACCCACCTGCCCGCGCTGCGGCGCGCTCGCCCGCCCGAACGTGCTGATGTTCGACGATCTCTCCTGGGACGACCGGCGCTCGAGCGCGCAACGCGAGCGCCTCCGGTCTTTTCTCGATCCGCTGATCGCCGAGAGTGCACGGCTGGTGGTCGTCGAGTGCGGAGCCGGCACCGCCATCCCGACCGTGCGCCGTTTCGGCGAGCGACTGCAGCGATCCGGAGCCCGGCTCGTGCGCATCAACCTTCGCGAGTCCGCCGGCGACGCCGGCACGCTCAGTCTGGCGAGCGGCGCCAAGGACGCCCTGCTGGCGATCGATGAGCGACTTTGAGGCCTGCCGATGGGTGCTTTCTGTCAGGATTTGACATGACTCGCCTGGATGATCGGCGGTGGTGCCGCGCGGTCGAGGGCGCCAAGGATGGATCGTATGGACGACCTGCACTTCAGGCGCATGATCTTCCGCAGGCTGCTGAGAGTCGTGCGCCAAGACCTCGACTGGTGCGAGCGCGAGGGGCTTTCGCTGGTCTGGACGACGGGCGTGGGCAGGACCGAAATCCGAGTGGGCGCCCTTCGGTGGTTCAACCATCGGCCTTGCGTGGCGGTGCGCGTAGAGACGGAAATGGTGACCGGTCTCGTTGACCTGGATACCGCGGCGTGGCAGTTGGAGCGATTCGAGTTTCCGCCCGGTCTGAGCGCGCCGGTGCTCGATCGCGGACTGGGCCGTTGTCTGCTGGTTTGTACTACCTACTGCGGCGCCGCCAGAACCGCCGCAGACCTGCCGATTTTCGAGCATGCGATGCTCAAGCAGATCGATTCGCATGGGCTGCGCTCCCCACTGAGAGACAGAATGGGTGGGCGGCGCGCCCAGTACCGCCACCCGAATCTTGGCGCGCGACCGTCCTGGGACTCACGGATGGTGGTCGTTGAGCCACCCAAGAAGTTCGCCTTTACCCTCAGTGACGTAGATCGGGCGCTCAACGATTTGAGTGGGGAGTGGAGCGCGTCCGCAGAAACGGCCGCGGGCCTCGAGATGGAGTTTCCCCTCGTTCTGGATCGCGCCCAGCGTGGGTGCATGTCGATGAAAGTCGACCTGACGACCAGGCACCCTGAATTGGGGAGCGGCATGCGTCTCGGCATGCGGCTGCCCTTACTCGGTCCCTCCGAGGCGCTCTACTCCGCGGCGCTCCTTCTCAACCAGGAGGAGTACCGCCAGTGGACGGGTTTTCCATTGCTCGGCGCGTGGGCTGTCCGGGACGGCCAGCTTGAGTTTGTCAGCTTCGTCGATCACAACTCCTGGCGCGACGGGCTCCTCACCTACCTGATCCGCCACAATCGCAGCCGTGGGCGCTGGGCTACCGAGCAGCTCCTCGCAGCTGGCGGCGCCGAGACGACGGCCGAGCCCCTGGCTTCGTTGGGCGTGCGGATCCCTTGGCGCTTCACATCCTCGAGCTAGCCCTGATTCTCTGGCCAAGACGTTGTAATTCGTGAGACTCCGTAGTTCCTCTGCCGCAGCGGGTTCGCCCGCATCGTTAGCCTGAAGCAGCTTCTGGACGAGGTGGGATCGCCGCGACGGTATTCGACGGTCGGTCGCTGGCGCGCTGCGCCTGTAATCGAACACCCAACTAAAAACGCAGGCTGCAGTCTTCCCCTCGCGGGAGGAGATCGATATGGAAATGACTCTAGCCATCGTCAAACCCGACGCCGTCTCGGCCCGCAATGCCGGAAAGGTGCTCGCTTTCCTGGAAGAAAAGGGCTTCGAGATCCGCGGCCTGCGCAAGCTCCGCCTCTCGGAGGAGCAGGCCAAGGCGTTCTACGCTGTTCACAGGGAGCGGCCCTTCTACGGCTCCTTGGTCGAGTTCATGACCAGCGGTCCGGTGGTGCCCGTGGCGCTGGCGCGCGACAACGCGGTGGCCTACCTGCGCGAGGTGATGGGCGCGACCGATGTCGCGAAGGCGGCGCCGGGCACGATCCGCAACCTCTTCGGCACTTCGATCGAGCGCAATGCCATCCACGGCTCGGACTCGGCCGAGAACGCCGCCGTCGAGCTCGCCTTCTTCTTCGCCCAGTCGGAGCGCATCGCGGCGCTCTAGTGGCGGAGTAAGATCCCGTCATGGTTTATCGCAAGGTCAACGCGGCGCCGCTGTCGGCGGTGCCCGAGGCGCAGCGGGGCGAGATCGTTGGCCGCTTCTGCAAGGCCTGCGGCGAGATCTATCCGCCGCATCGTGCCGGCCACCGCGGCAAGCCGATCTACGGCAAGGATCACGTCGCGTCGCCATGCCCGCACGAGGGCGAGACGTTCGTGGCCGGGACGGATTGGTGGGAGCCGGCGGCGGAGCTGCTGCCGGCGCCTGCGCCCGCTCCCGCGTCGGCCGCGGGCTGAGATGAGAAAGCTGATTCTGGCGGCGGTGCTCCAAGTCCTGGCGGCGCCGCTTTCCGCCGGCTCGCTCGACCTGGCCAGCGCCACGGTCGTCGACCTCACCCATTCCTTCGACGAGCACACCCTCTACTGGCCGACCTCACCGTCGACCTTTCGTCTCGAACGTCTGGCGTTCGGTTCCACGCCGGCGGGATTCTTCTATGCCGCGAACGCACTTTGCGCGCCGGAGCACGGTGGCACCCATCTCGACGCTCCGATCCACTTCGCCGAGAAGGGGCTGGCTGTCGATGCGTTACCGCCGCGCCAGCTCATGGGCCCGGCGGTGGTGATCGACGTCGCGACCCAAGCGGCGGCGAACCCAGATTACCGGCTGACGCCGGAAGACGTAGCGGCCTGGGAGAAGCGCCATGGCACGATTCGGCCCGGCGCGATCGTCCTTCTGCGCACGGGTTGGGGAGCGCGCTATCCGGATCGCAAGCGCTATTTCGGCGACGACACGCCGGGCAGCGCAGCGAATCTGCACTTCCCGTCCTATGGCGCCGAGGCGGCGAGAATCCTGGTGGAAGGCCGGCGCGCCGGCGTGCTGGGGGTCGACACCGCGTCGATCGACTACGGCCCGGCGAAGGATTTCCCGGTGCACCGTCTGGCCGCGGCCGCGAACGTCCCCGGACTCGAGAACCTCGCCCAGCTCGACCAACTGCCGGAAAACGGCGCCTGGGTGATCGCCCTGCCGATGAAGATCGCCGGCGGCTCGGGCGGCCCGGCGCGAGTCATCGCGCTGCTGCCCCAGTCCTAGAGGCACGGCGCGACAGGCGCGCCAGCCGCGCCAGCTCGCGCTCGATCTCGGCGCGTTTCTCGAGCAGCAGCGCGCGCAACTCGCCCTTGCGCCGGATGGTGAGCAGCACGCGGGCGTTCTCCCAGATCCGCCGCCGCTCGTGCCGGACCGCCAGCGCGATCGCCGCGGTCAGCGGCAGCGAGAGGGCGAACAGCGTCGCCGCGGTCGCTCCAAAGCGCTGCCAGACCCACCAGGTCTCGGTCGTCCAGGTGAGCGGCACCAGGAAGAGCCCGAGCAACATCTTCGCGGAGTCGTACTGGTCCTGCGAGCGCGACAGCCAGCGGCCGAGGTAGCGCACCAGCATGAAGGGGGCGCCGGAAGTCGCGACGCCCCACAGCGCGAGCGGAAAGACCACCAGCACGAAGAAGACGCTGCGCGCCACGAAGCGCGCCACCAGGCCGCGGGAGTAGTTCAGGTTGAGCTGATAGTCCTCGACGCCGAAACGATCGAGCAAACGCTCGAAGCGCTCGAGCAGCCGGCGCAGGCGCGTGACTTGCTCGGGGTTCGAAAGCCGCAGGGCCCGCAGCGCCTCGTTCAACCGCTGCTGCACACGCAGCCGATCTCCGAGCGATGGATGACGGCGGCTGCGGCCGCCGCGCAGCGCGAAGAATCGCTGCACCGCCTCGATCAGCGCCACGTCCTCCCAGGCGTCGGCGTTGAGCGTCACGGCGGCGAGCCCTTTGTGGACCTCGGTGGTGATGCGGCGCGCGGCATCCTCGCCGTCTTCTCCGAGCAGCGGCCGGCTGTCGATCGGAGCGCCGAACTGCACCAGCACCGAGCTGCGAAACTTGCCCCGCGCCGTGAAGGTCAGTCCCGCCGGCAGCAAGAGCGGAGGAGCCGAGCCCGCCGCCTGGGCGCCGAGCGCGATGCGCGCCGCGCCAGTCTTGAGCGGCCGCAACGTCGGGTCCGAATGACTCTGGCCCTCGGGAAAGATGAGCAGCGCTGCGTCCTGGGAGAGCCGCTCGTAGCAGAGCGCGAA
Organism: Thermoanaerobaculia bacterium; assembly: GCA_963821905.1. Classification (GTDB taxonomy): domain Bacteria; phylum Acidobacteriota; class Thermoanaerobaculia; order Multivoradales; family JAGPDF01; genus CAWGFP01. Next base: position 116,111 of record CAWGFP010000015.1, read on the forward strand.
GGATTCCTGGTTGCGGCTGGGATCGACCCCGTCCTGCGGGCGATAGACCGGGACCGCGCCCTGCGCGGCGAGGGCGATTCGCAGCAAGGGATTAGCGAACAATCCGCTGCGCGCCAGGGGATGAAGAGGCCGCGGACTCGCGGCTTGCAGGATGACCGCGTCGGCGAGCGCCGAGGCGTGGTTGCCGCAGACGATGAGCGGTCCGCCCGGCGGCACCCGCTCTACCCCCTGCACTTCGCATCGGCGGTAGAAGGCTCGCACCATGCCGCGACAGAATGCGCGCCAGCCGCCGAGCGCGCCGCGTGCTACGCGCGATCGGCCGCTCCCTGGCTCGGGCGACGTCGTCATTTCTTGCGGGTTCGCCAGCAGTATACGATAGCGCCCGTTCTCCCAGAGCGACTCCGCGTGCCGATCGACCAGATGCTCCGCCAGGAATGGCGCCGACTCGATCGGCGCGGCGCCCTGCGTCTGGCGTTGGCGGCGGTGGCCGCGGTCGTGTCGACGCTGCTCGCCCGGATGTTGGCGGAGCGTTCGCCGGTGGCGATGGACCTGGTCGCTCCGATGGCGGTTGCGGCCGGTGCGCTGCTCGGACGGCTGGGTTTGCTGGGCTTCGGCGTCGGCCAGTTCGCGGCGCTCTGGTTGACCGGTTCGAGCCCGCGGCAGGCGCTCGCCGGCACGCTCGCCTACGCCGCCAGCGGACTCGCCGCCTACCTGGTGTTTCGCATGGCGCCGGGCATCGGTCGCGGCTTCCCGAACCTGCGCTCCTATCTCTGGTTCTTCGTCTCGCTGGTCGTGGGCGGCCTCGCCACGGCGCTGTCCTCGAACGTCCCGCCGCACGCCCCGCCGGGGCACGACGGAATCTGGCTGGTGTGGGCGCGCCACCTGGCGAGCGTGCTGCTCTGCGCGCCGCCGCTGATGATGGCGGTCGATCGCTACGCTCCCGGTCTGCGCTCGCCGATCCGGGACGAGGTTCACGCCCGTCGGGTGCGCCCGCTGCGAGTTGCGACGACGCTTGCCGAGCCGAGCCTCGAGGACACCCTCGCCGCCATGCGTGCCATGCCGCGGTTGGGCCGCAGCCTCTTGATCGGGAGCGCCGCTTTGGCGTTGACCACGGCCATCGCCGTGCCGCTGACCGGAGTGGCTCCGCAAGCCGCGGTCTGGCTGACGTTTCTCTACATCCTGCCGGTGTTCTGGGCGTCGCTCAACTTCGGCCTGCGCGGCGGCGTGCTGGCGTCGTCGGGTGCCGGCCTGCTGTTTCTCGCCGGCTCGTTGGCCTTCGACACCGATCCCACGTCGGGGTTGCCGGTCACCGTGCTCTACGCCAACCTGCTCATGCTGTCGCTGGTCGGCGCGCTGCTCGGCGCGGGACAAGAGCGCGAGGCAGTCCTGCGCGACCGGCTGGCGGAGTCGAACCAGTTGCTGCGCAAGGACCTGCTGCGCGTGGTGCAGGCTCTCACCGGCGCGATCGAAGCGAAAGACGGCTACACCGAGTCGCATCTGCGCCGGGTGAGCCGCTATGCGATTGACGTCGGCGAGCGGCTCGGACTCCCCGATCTGGACCTCGAGAAGCTGCGCTACGCCAGCCTGCTGCACGACGTCGGCAAGATCGGGGTGCCGGATCAACTGCTGGGCAAGCCGGGGCCGCTGTCCGACAATGAGGCGGAAGTGATGCGACGCCATCCCGAGATCGGTGCCCGCATTCTGCGCAACATCGACGTGCTGCGTGACGTGGCGCCGGTCATTCTCCATCATCAGGAGCGTTTCGACGGCGCGCAGGAGGGCGAATTCCCGGGTTACCCGAGCGGTCTGCGCGGCGAGGACATCCCGCTCGGAGCGCGCATCATCTCGGTAGTCGACGCCTTCGATGCCATGACTACTGACCGGCCGTACCGACGGGCGCTGGCGGTCGACGAAGCGATCGCGGAGTTGCGCAAGGAAGCCGGCAAGCAGTTCGATCCGACGGTGGTCGAAACATTTCTCGCCGTGCTCGCCACGCGGCCGTGGCGCCGCTCCGACGACAGCGTGAGCGGCTCGCTGCCCGGCGTCCGCGTCCACTAGAGGCGTGGCCTCTCCGGCAACCGAGCTGCGCCGCCACGTCGAGGCCTTGCGCGGCTGCCGCCTCTGCCCGGGGGTGGTGCCGCCGCCGGCGGTGGCCGATGCGATTCCCGAGGCGCGCGTGCTGCTGGTCGGGCAGGCACCCGGGCCGCGCGAGCAGGCGACGGGCAGGCTCTTCGCATACACCGCCGGCATGCGGCTCTTTTCGTGGTTTCGAACCGTGGGCGTGGAAGAGGAGGAATTCCGCCGCAAGGTGTGGATCTCGGCGGTGATCCGCTGCTTCCCGGGGCGTGCGCCCCAGGGCGGAGATCGCGTCCCCGCGCCGGAGGAGATCGCCAACTGCCGGCCATGGCTCGAGCGCGAGCTGGAGTGGCTGCGGCCCGAGACCGTCATCGCGGTGGGATCGCTCGCCATGCGCCAGTTCCTGCCGCCGGCGCCGCTCGACGAGTTGGTGGGGAAGTCGTTTCGCCATCAACAGAACGGTCACGCCTGCGAAATCGTGCCGCTGCCGCATCCTTCCGGACGCAGCACCTGGACCAATGTTCCGGCGCACGCGAGCCTCTTGCGCAAGGCCCTGCGCAAGCTCGCCGCTTCTCCCGGCTGGGTCGACACCTTCGGCGCTCGCCGCGTGAAGCGCATGACGGGGCGATAGCGCCGTGGCGCGCACGACGATCGCCATCGTCGGCGCGGGGGTCGCCGGCCTGGCCGTGGCCCGTGCCTTGCGCGAGCGGGGCCGCGAGGTGATCATCTTGGAGGCCCGCCGCCGCATCGGTGGGAGAGTGCACACGTTGCATCCGCGCTCGCTGCCGCTCCCGGTCGAGCTGGGCGCGGAGTTCGTGCACGGTGAGGCCAGACGCACACGCCAGCTGCTTGCCGAGGCCGGCCTCGCGACGGTGGACATCGATGGCGAAAGCGTGGAGCTGCGCAACGGGCAGGTGCGCCGGGCTCCTTTCTGGCGCGGCATCGATCGCGTTCTCGGGCGTGTCGACTTGCGCCGCGCAGACATGTCGTTCGCCGACTACCTCGAGCGGCGCCGCCGAGTACCGGCGGCGGAGCGCCGCGCGGCGCATTCCTTCGTGCAAGGGTTTCACGCCGCCGATCCCGAGCGGGCGAGCTTGCGTGCCATCGCTCCAGGTCGGGGGGAATCGGTCCGCGAAGCCGTGCGCCGCTCGGCGCGCGTGCTCGGAGGATACGACGGGCTGGTGAAATTCCTGGCCGACGGCCTGCAACCGGAGCTGCGGCTCGGACACGCGGTCACACGTATGCGCTGGCGCAAGGGCGAGGTGGAGGTCACGGTCGTCGCCGGCGCCGGCGAGTCGGCGAGCGTGCGATTCCGGGCCGCGGTGGTGACCGTGCCGCTCGGCGTGCTGCAGGCAAGGAGTGGGCAGGGAGCGATCGCCCTCGAGCCCGAACCGCCGGGCATGCGGGGCGCCCTCGATGGACTGGAAATGGGCGCCGCGACGCGGGTCACGCTGGCGCTCGAGAGCTTCCCCTGGCAGCGCGACGAGCGCCGGGTGCGCCGCCTTCGCGGCGCCGCCTACCTCCATACTCCAGGCCGGCCGTTCAGCCTCTGGCTGGCGTCGTATCCCGCCGAGTGGCCCGTGCTCGTGGCATGGAGCGGAGGCCCGCCGGCGGCCGAGTTGTCGGCGCGGCTCGGCCGCAGAGAGCTGGTGGAACTGGCGATCGGCGAGCTGGCGCGCGCCAGCGGCACTCGCCGAGACCGGCTCGAAGTCCGTCATGCCTGGTGCCATGACTGGAATCGCGATCGGTTGGCGCGCGGGGCGTACAGCTACGCGCTCGTCGGCGGCAGCGAAGCGGCCAAGGCTCTTTCGCGCCCGATTGGCGGCACGCTCTTCTTCGCCGGCGAGGCGACCGATACCGAAGGCAACACCGGCACCGTCGAGGGCGCCCTGGCGAGCGCCGAACGGGTAGTCGAGCAAGTCGAGCGCTCGCTGGGTGACTAGCCTGGATTTCGGTCGGTTCGGCTAGAGTCGTTCTCCTGTGCTGACCAACCTGCACGTCAAGAACCTGGCCGTGTTGGCGGGGGCCGAGGTGGAGCTGGGGCCGGGCTTGAACGTGCTCACCGGCGAAACCGGAGCGGGCAAGTCGATCGTCGTCGATTCTCTGGCGCTCCTGGCCGGAGGCCGGGCGGCGGCGGACCTGATTCGCGAGGGCGCCGACTCCCTGACCGTGACCGGTGTCTTCACGCCGGCCGGCACCGCTTGGCGCGTGCCGCTCGTCGAAGCTGGAATCGACGCCGACGAGAGCGAGATCGTCATCCGGCGCGAGATCAACCGCGAGGGCCGCAATCGCGTCTTCATCAACGACCAGCCGTCGACACTGCGGCTGCTCGGCGAGCTGGCGCCGCACCTCCTGCGGCTGCACGGCCAGCGCGAGGAGCTGGGCCTGGTCGAGGCGGACCTGCAGCGCGCGTGGCTGGATCGCTCCGGCGGCGAGGAGGCCGCCACGCTCACGGCCCGCGTCGCCGAGCTGCACGATGCCTACGGCCGCCTGTCCGCGCGGCTGGCGCGGCTGCAGGGCGACGACCGTCTGCGCCGCGAGCGCCTCGACCTCTTGCGCTTCCAGGTCCAGGAGATCGACGCCGCGCGCCTCAGCGCCGGCGAGGAGGAGGCGCTGCGCGCCGAGCGCCAGACGCTGCGCCACGTCGAGGCGATTCGCGGCGGACTTGAGGCCGCGGTGACGCATCTCGACCAGGACGAGAACTCGGCCAGCGAGCGTCTGGCGCGATCGCAGCACGCGCTCGAGGAGATCGTCGCCTTCGAGCCCGCGGCGCAGGCCTGGGCGGCCGAGATCGCCGAGGCGCGCATCCGCGTCGAGGAGGTGGCGCGCGCCGTCGAGCGCCGGGTGGACGACGTGGAGGCGGATCCGCGCCGGCTGGATTGGCTGGAAGAGCGTCTCGAGACGCTCGAGCGACTGTTCCGCAAGTACGGCGCGAGCTCGGAGGAAGTGCTGGCGCGGCGGCGGGAGATGGGCGCCGAGCTCGACGAGCTCGATGGTGACGAGGCGCATCGCGGTGAGTTGGAGGCCGGCGTGGCGAGTGCCCGGGACGCCTACCGCGACGCCGCGCTCGAGCTGTCGCGGCGGCGGCAGGCATGGGCGGCCGCGCTTTCGGCGCGGGTCGACGAGGAGCTGCACGATCTCGCGCTGCGCCGGGCGCGATTCACCGCGGCGGTCGAGCGGATGCCGCGCCACGATTCGGCGATCGAGGTCGAGGGCCGCGGTGTGGCTTTCGGGCCCAGCGGCCTCGATCACGTGACCTTCCTGCTCGCGCCGAATCCGGGCGAGCCACCGCGGCCGATCGCGCGCGCCGCCTCGGGCGGCGAATTGGCCCGCCTCTATCTCGCGGTGCAGCTGGCGTCGGGAGGGGCCGGAGTGACCGGCGACGCCACCTTGGTGTTCGACGAAGTTGACGCCGGCATCGGCGGCGCCGAGGCCGAGGCGGTGGGGCGCAAGCTACGGCGGCTGGCCCGCCGCGGACAAATCCTGGCCGTGACGCACCTGCCGCAGGTGGCGAGCTGCGGCAATCTGCATTTTCGGGTGAGCAAGCGAGTGAGCGGAGGTCGCACCTTCGCGGAGGTCGAGCGGCTCGACGGTCCAGGCCGCATCGAGGAAGTGGCGCGCATGCTGGCCGGCAAGAAAATCACCGCCTCGTCGCTGAGCCACGCCGAGGAGTTGTTGCAATCAGCCGAGAGAGGCCGCGGATGAAAGTCTGGCGCTTCGGTGAGCCCGTCCCTCCGCTCGCCGAGCTGCTGAATCGCGGTGGTATCCTCGCGCTCCCGACCGAGTCGAGCTACGGTCTCGGAGCGGATCCGCGGAGCGCGCGAGGAGTGCAGGCGATCTACGAGCTCAAGGGACGCGAGGCTGGCAAGGCGCTGCCGGTGGTGGCCGGCGATGTCGGCCAGCTCGCCGCGCTCGGGATCGACGCCGCGGATGAAGCGGTGGCGCCGTTCATCGCCTGCTGGCCCGCTGCGCTGACCGTCGTCGCGCCGACCGTCGCGCGTCTGCCCGCCGCCGCCGGCGAACCGGCGATCGCGGTGCGCATCCCGTCGCATCGACCCCTGCGCGATCTCCTGTGCGCCCTCGGACACCCGTTGACCGCCACCAGCGCGAACCGTTCGGGCGAGCCGCCGATCCTCGATCCGCGGGATCTCGAACCGCTGCTCGCCGGTGTCGACGCGGTGGTCGTCGACGGTGGCGTGCTCCCCGGCGGCGAGCCGTCGACTCTCGTCGAGCTGCGCGGCGGCGAGCTGCGCGTCTTGCGAAACGGTCGTTTCAATGTCGCGCGATTGCGCGAGATCTTTTCCGCAGCAGCTGTGGAAATCATTGTGGAGAACCCGTCCTGATGCGGCGTCGCTTCGGTGTCCTTCCAGTTTGCATAACCGGATGTGCAATCGCCCTCGGCGCGGCCCGCGCCGAGGTTCCCAGTCCCGCTTTTCCGCTCGCCGACATCGAGAAAGGTCAGCGCGGCTACGGCCTGTCGGTCTTCGAAGGCACCGAGCCGGAGCGCTTCGAGGCCGAGATCATCGGCGTGCTGCGCAACGTCAGTCCCGACACCAGCTTCATCCTCGCGCGGCTGAGCGGGCAAGGGCTCGAGAACACCGGCGTCATCGCCGGCATGAGCGGCAGCCCGGTCTACATCGATGGCAAGGTCGCGGGCGCGGTCGCCGCGGCATGGCCATTCGCCAAGGAAGCGATCGCGCTGGTGATGCCGATCGAGTCGATGCGCACGCTGCGCGGCCAGAGCGCGGCCGCCGTCGCCAAGCCGGTGAGCGCCGACGAGAGCAGCGAGCGGCTGCGCCAGTTGTTGAGTGGGCAGCTGCCCGACGACACGCTGGCCAAGGCGCTCGCGACACTCGTTCCCCGCCTGCCTGCGGGCGCCAGCAGCGGCCTCGAATGGAGCGCCGCGGGCTTCGGCGAGCGCTCGCTCGGCTTGCTGCGCACCGCGGTCGGTGCCGTGTCGCCCGCCGGCCAGGCGAGCGCGGGCGGGGCGGCAACCGCGGCGGCGCTGGTCCCGGGCGCCGCGGTCGCCGGGATCTTGATCGACGGCGACCTGCGCATGGCGGTGACCGGCACGGTGAGTGACCGTTCCGGGAACGAGGTGCTGGCGTTCGGACATCCCTTCCTCGACGCTGGCCCGGTGCTCTTGCCGATGGCGCCGGCGGAGATCATCACCGTGCTGGCGAGCCAGTACAGCTCGTTCAAGCTGTCGAGCTTCGGCGAGCCGGTCGGCGCTTTCGACGAGGATCGCTCGGTCGGAGTGCACGGCCGCATCGGCGTCGTGGCGCCCACTGTGCCGATGAGCGTCAAGGTCGGCGAGCGCCGCTTCCAGATGCGTCTCGCCGCGGTACCGCAGTTGCTGCCCGCCCTGATGGCGATCTCGGCGATGGGCAGCCTCGATTCCGCCGGGCACGTCGTCGGACCGCAGGGCTACGACCTCGATCTGCGGCTGCAGACCCGCGGGCACGGCGAGCTGCGCTTGCGCCAGAGCTTCGACGGCGAGCAGGCGGCAGCGCAGAGCGCCACCTATCTCGCCGCCGTCGCCGGTTTTCTGGCGGAGAACCCGCTGGCCGAGGTCGAGCTCAATGACATCAGCGTCGACTTCGCGCCTAGCGAGAAGCCGCGCACCGCGGCGATCACCGGCGCCCATGCCGATCGCACCCTGGTGCGGCCGGGCGAGGAGATCACCGTCAACGTCGACTTTCTCGCCTACCGCGGGTTGCCGTTCCGCCGCACCCTGGCGCTCACCATCCCGGCCGATGTGCCCAACGGCCGCTACTCGCTCTTCGTCGGCGACGGCGCGCACGATCGACGGTGTGCGTTTCGGTCTCGAGCCTGCGGCGCCGCACACCTTCGCCCAGGCGATGGACCTGTTGCGCTCGCTGCACTCGCGCCGCGAGCTGGTGGTGCTCGGCGTTTCCCCGGGGCGCGGCCTCGCCGTCGCCGGTCGGGTGATGCCCCGCCTGCCGGGCTCGGTGCGTTCCCTGTGGTCCGCCGCGGGATCGGGCAGTGCCGTGCCCTTGCGCGCCGCGATCGCGCAACAGGTGGTGGAGCCGCTGGAGATGCCCGCCGAAGGCGGAGTGCGCATCGATCTGATGGTGCGGCGCCGCGAGCCGCAGGCGCCGGCGGGACCGACCCCGCCCACCGAGAGCGTCGGGACACCGCCTGCGGGCTCGGCCTCGCCGGCCAAGAAGGGAGGCGGACGGTGAGCCGTTTCGTTCGCCTCGGCCTCGCGGCGTTGGCCCTCGCCTCTAGCGTCGGCTATTCCTCACCGGCATGGTGCGCGCCGGTGAAGATCTTCCGCGCCCAGACCGCGCAGCAGTTCCTCACCGGCACGTTCGAAGGGGTCAGCCTCGATCCTCTCGGCGCACTGCGGCTCGCCGATCGCGCCGATCGCGTGGCGGCGCTGGGCGAACCCTTCCTGCTCGCCGCCGCGGCGCATCCGGGCGGCTGGGTGTTGGGAACCGGCAACGCCGGGCGCGTATTGCTGGTCGATCGCGAGGGTAAGACGTCGGTGTTGTTCGAAGCGCCCGAGCCCGAAGTGTTCGCGGTCTGGGCCGATTCCGACGGCACGGTCTTCGCCGGCACCTCGCCGGAAGGCAAGGTGTATCGCATCGCCGGGGGCAAGGGCGAGGTCTGGTTCTCGCCCGGCGAGACCTACATCTGGGGCATCGAGCGCTCGAGCGACGGCTCGTTACTGGTCGCGACGGGCACTCAGGGCCGTCTCTACAGGGTGACCGGACGCGACCAGGGCAAGGTGCTCTACGACAGCGACGACACCCACATCCGCGCCCTGCGCGCACTTCCCGGCGGCGACCTCTTGCTCGGCACGGCCGGCGAGGGCCTGCTGCTGCGGCTCGACGCCGCCGGCCGCGCTCGCACTCTCTATGACGCCGAGGAGCCCGAGATCGTCGGCTTCGCCGTCGCCCCCGACGGCACGGCTACGCCGCCGCGCTGCGCTCGGAGGCGGGCATGGTCGGGCAGGCGGAAGCCCAGCGCGGCGAGGGCAAGTCGGAGAAGGGCGAAGCGCGCGAGGGGGACGAGGAGAAGGACGATGCGGACGTCACGGTCACGGTCACCGCCGAGGGCGAGGGCTCGGTGGCGACGGCGACGCGGCCGCAACGCAGCCAGGTGCTGCGCGTCGGACCGAGCGGCGTTACCGAGAGCGTGTGGACCTTCGACGCCGAGACCGTCTACAGCATGATCTGGGAGCGCGACCGGCTGTGGGTCGGCACCGGTCTCGACGGCAAGCTCTACAGTCTCCAGGACGGCCGCATGCTGCTCGAGAAAGACGTCGACGAGCGGCAGATCGTGGCGCTCCTGCCCGATCAGCCCGGGCCGGCCTTCGCCACCACCAATGCGGCGGCGCTCTACCGCCTGGCCACCGGGCCGGAGCGTCACGGGACCTACACCAGCCCGGCGCTCGACGCCGGTCAGGTCTCGCGCTTCGGTGTGTTTCGTTGGCGCGGCGACGGCGACGGCTCGGCCAAGTTCGCGTTCCGCAGCGGCGTTTCGGCCGAACCGGACCGCACCTGGTCGCCGTGGAGCGAGGCTCGCGCCGGCCACGAGATCTCGCTCGGCGAAGTCCCGTCCGGCCGCTACGTGCAGTGGCGCGCCGATCTGCAGCCAGGCTCGGTCGTGCCACGCATCACCGAGACCGAGCTCTCCTATCGCCAGGAGAACCTGGCGCCGAAGATCACGCGCTTCGTGCCGCTCGAGCCCGGCCAGATCCTGGTGCCGCAGAACTTCAATCCCGGCAACCAGGTCTACGAGCCGGCGCATCCGGCGCGCGACGGCATCTTCACCACTCTCGAGCCCGCGGAAACCTCCGACGACGGGCGCTGGAAGCCGTTGTGGAAGAAGGGCTATCGCACGCTGCGCTGGGAGGCATCGGATCCCAACAGCGACGAGCTGCGCTACGAGCTCGAGTTCATGCCCGAGTCCGGCGGCGCGTGGATGCGCGTCGCCGAGGACCTCGAGGACGACCACTACAGCTTCGACGAGACCGTCCTCCCGGACGGCATCTATCGCTTCCGGCTGCGGGTCAACGACGGCGAGGCCAACACCGACGGAGGCCGGCTGGAGGCCGAGGAGACCAGCGAGCCGGTGGTGGTCGACAACACGCCGCCGCGCCTGGTCACGTCGCGGCGAGCGGACGCCGCGGTCGAGAGCCGAAATCGAGGACGCGCTGTCGCCGCTGCGTGAGGCGATGGTGAGTGTCGACGGCGGAGAATGGCGGCCTGCCAAGCCGGAGGACGGTCTGCTCGACGGCCGGCGCGAGGTGCTCCTGGTGGAGCGTCCGGCGGGCGCGCGGCTGCTGCTCGCCCGGGTGACCGACGCCGCCAACAACGTCATCACCTTCGATCTCTCTGGAGGCGCACCATGAGCCGGCGGCTCGCGGTCTATCCGGGGTCCTTCGACCCGCTGCACAACGGCCATCTCGACATCGTCGAACGTTGCCTGCCGATCTTCGACGAGGTGCTGGTGGCGGTGCTGCGCAACGAGGAAAAAAAGCCGCTCTTCAGCGTCGAGGAGCGCCAAGAGATGCTCCGCGAGGTGCTGGCGCCGATGGGCCGCTGCCGGGTAGAGAGTTTTTCGGGCCTGCTGGTCGACTTCATGGACCAGGTTGGCGCGATCACCATCGTGCGCGGGCTGCGCGCCCTGTCGGACTTCGACTACGAGTTCCAGATGGCGCTCATGAACCGGCGGCTCAATCCGCGCGTCGAGACGGTGTTCATGATGCCGAAGGAGGAGTACAGCTACCTGTCGAGCCGGCTGGTCAAGGAGGTCGTCGACCTCGGAGGCGACGTGACCGGCCTGGTGCCGCCCAAGGTGCTGGTGCGGCTGCGCGACGAGCGCGCCTGACCCGCCCGCGGGGGCTGCTAAACTCTCGTAAATGTCGGCGGACCCCGCACTGCAGGAATTCGCTCTGCGCATTCCGAAGGTCGAGCTGCACGTGCATCTCGAGGGCACGATGCAGCCCGCGACGCTGCTCCGTCTGGCCAAGCGGCACGGCGTCGAGCTGCCGGCCGGCGACGAGGCCGGCCTGCACGAGTGGTTCCGTTTTCGCGACTTCGATCACTTCGTCAACATCTACCTGACTTGCTCGAAATGCGTCCAGGAGCCCGAGGATTTCCAGGCTCTGGTGCGCGACTTCATGGCCGAGCAGGCGCGGCAGAACGTGCGTTACAGCGAAGTGCACTTCACCATCGCCACGCACGTCCAGTACGGACGTAACGCGCAGGAGATCGGCCACGCGCTGTGGGAGGCGATGGAGGAGGGCGAGAAGCGGCACGGCGTCCGCATGCGGTTGATCCCCGACATGGTCCGTGACGTGGGTCCGAAGTGGGGCGAGGTGACGCTGAGGTGGGCGGTCGACGGCAAGGCGCGCGGCTGCATCGCCCTCGGTCTCACCGGCCGCGAAGCCATCCACGACAACCAGCCCTTCCGCGAGCACTTTCGGCTGGCGGCGCAGGAGGGTCTGCACTGCGTCGCCCATGCCGGCGAACACGCCGGGCCCGAGTCGGTGCGCTCGGCGCTCGACGTGGCGCGCGCCGAGCGCATCGGTCACGGCGTGCGCTCGATCGAGGACCCCGGCCTGGTCGCCGAACTGGCGAGCCGCGGCGTGCCGCTCGAGATCTGTCCCACGTCCAACGTCTTCCTGGGCGTGGCGCCGACCATCGCCGAGCATCCCTTCGACCGGCTGCATCGGGCCGGTGTGCGGGTGTCGATCAACTCGGACGACCCGCCGATGTTCAACACCACGCTGAGTGACGAATACCTTCGCCTGCACGAGGCTTTCGGCTACGGTCCGGAAGGGCTCTCGCGATTCGCGCTCGCGGCGCTCGACCAGTCGTTCGTGCCGCCGGCGGAGAAGGAGAGCCTCCGCGACTCGCACCGCCAGCAGATCCACGCCCTGGCGGCGGAAATACTCGGCCGGCCGGTCGAGGTTTAGCCTTCCAGCGCAACCACAAAGAGGAGAGTTCCATGCGTGTCGCCAAGACGTGGCTGTTCAGTCTCGCGGTCCTGGCCCTGCCGGTCGCCGCGGAGGCCGCCACCTACAAGATCAACAAGCCGCACACCATGGCGTCGTTCCGCGTCCGCCACTTCGTCTCCAACGTCGAAGGCCGTTTCGACTCGATCGACGGCGCCATCCAGTTCGACGCCGCGAACGCCGGCGCCGCGAGCGTCGAGATCACTGTCGACGCCAAGAGCATCAACACCGGTCAACCCAACCGCGACAACGATCTGCGGAGCCCCAACTTCTTCGACACCGAGCGCTGCCCGACGCTGACCTTCAAAAGCACCAAGGTGACCGCGAAGGACGCCACGCACTACGACTTGACCGGCGACCTCACCATGCGCTGCGTGACCAAGACGATCACCGTCCCGGTCGACTACCTCGGCACGCAGAAGCTGCCGGAAGGCAAGGAGAAAGTCGGTTTCGAGACCACCTTCACCGTCAACCGCAAGGACTACGGCATCAACTGGAACCAGACCCTCGATCAGGGCGGTGTGATGCTCGGCGATGACGTGAAAATCACGATCTCGATCGAAGCCGACCTGCAGGCGGCGCCAGCGGCGAAGTAGGGCGACTACTTTCCGCCGGCGCTCGCTCCCCCTAGCGCTTTCTTCCTCGCCGCCTCGAACTCGTCGCCCGGGTTCCAGGCCGGCATGCGGTCGGCCTGGGCGATCGCCGCGCCGCAGTAGAAGGCCAGCTGGGCGTCCTCGACCATGCCGTCGAAGGTCCAGCTGGCGTCGAGCTCGTCGCTCGGCTGGTGGTAGTCGCGGCTGGTGTACTCCTGGTCCTTGGTCTTGCCCCAGGCCGCGTCATGGCCCACGTACTCGGTTCCCGGGTCGAGGTAGATCGCTGGCACGCCGACCTTGGCGAAGTTGAACTGGTCGGAGCGATAGAACGAGCCCCGGTCCGGGAACTGGTCGCCCGAGCACCCGCCGGCCCTGCATCGACGCCGCGCGCGTCGACCACGGCGTCGAGATCCTTGGACTTGCCGTAGCCGATGAAGGTCACGTCGCTGGTGCGTCCGAGACTTGCTGGCGCTGTCGAGTTGATGTTGGCGGCGATGCGGCCGGCCGGGAAGGTCGGGTGGCGCGCGCAGTACTCCGAGCCGAGCAGACCCTGCTCCTCGGCCGCGACGCAGGGCGAACAGGACCGAGCGCCGCGGGCGGCTCGGGCAGCGCCGCGAAGGCGCGCGCGATGGCCAGGACCTCGGCCACGCCCGAGGCGTTGTCGACCGCGCCGTTGTAGATCTTGTCGCCCTCGGCGTTGGGCGCGCCGATGCCCAGGTGGTCGTGGTGCGCGGTGTAGACCACCACTTCGTTCTTCGAGCTTCGGATCGCTGCCGGGCAGCAGGCCCAGGACATTGGCGGTCTGGACGCGCTGCATCTCGTTGCGAAGCGCGATCGAGGTGGTGAGGCCGAGCGGCACGGGCTTGAAGTCCGGCTGGTGAGCCGCGGCGATCAGATCGTCGAGCGTCTTGCCGGCCAAGGCGACGAGTTTGCGGCTGGCGTCTTCGGTCGCCCAGGCGCGGAACTGGATCCGCGGCTCCTGCTCGGCTGGCAGCTCGAACTGCTCGCCCGACCAGCAGGTCTGCACCACCTGCCATGGATAGCCGGCCGATGGGGCGGTGTGGACGATGATCGCTCCCGCCGCGCCCTGGCGCGCCGCGCTCTCGTACTTGTAGGTCCAGCGGCCGTAGTAGAGCCGGCGCTTGCCGGCGAACAGCTTGTCGTCCCAGTCCGGGTCGTTGTTGAGCATCACAGAGCACCTTGCCCTTGAGGTCCGCGCCCTTGTAGTCGTCCCAGCCGTATTCGGGCGCCTGGATGCCGTAGCCGACGAAGACCAGCTCGGCGTTCTCGAATCCGGCGGTAGACGCCTGGACGCCGCTGCCGCCGATGTACTCGGTCGACCAGGTGAGCCCCACGGTTTGGGCTGTGCCCCCAGCTCTATTGGGGGAGCCCTTGCTGAAGATCCAGGTCTCGGGTGCCTGGGCGCGGATGCCGACGACGTCGAAGGCCTGTTGCCAGGATCCGTTCGGGCCGCCGGGCTGGAGGCCCAACGACTCGAGCTGGCTGGCGAGGTAGAGGCGCGCCAGCTCGTCGCCCCGGGTGGCCGGCCCGCGCCCCTCGAGCAGGTCGTCGGAGAGGAACGCGATCGGCGCGCGAAGGACGGGTGGGGTGATGCGGGCGGCGGCCGCTTCGGCGCCGGGCGGAAGACTGAGCGGTGAGGTGGCCGCCGAGAGGGGCGCCACGAGGGCGATGGAGCACGCGAGAACGGCCGGATAGGAGCAGTGAATTCGGATCATGAAACGAACTGTAGCAGAATCGAACTCCCGGGACCGCGCTCATGTTCCTGCGCACCATCGTCCGGGACTGCCTGTTCCTCAACTGGGCGTTCCCCCAACGCGCCTGCCGGCGCCGCCGCCACCATTGCGCTACGAGGCCCACCGCCACGGCGGCGAGGACTGGGTTTTCGTCTCGGCCCTGCTCTTTCGCCAGGCCGGCCTCCACCTGCCGAACCTGCCGCTGCCGGCGCTGTCCTATCCGCAGTTCAATCTGCGCGCTCTACGTGCTCGATCGCGATGGCGTGGCCTCGGTGCTGTTCTGGCGCATGCTCGTTCCGGCATGGGTGGTGCCAGGCGCCCGCCTGGTGGGCCGCCAACCGGCGCGACGCCGGTCACTTCGACTATCCCCGGCGCCGGCGTCGCCGATCAGGCCGGCGCGCCGGTGGCGGGTGCGCGCCGGCGCCGAGCTCGACGTCCTGGCGCGGCCGGGGATGCCAGCCCTCGGCGAGGGGCCGTGCCTGGCGAACTGGAACGCTCTCGTCGACACCCTGCGCCAGCGGCCGCGCGGCTACGGCTGGTCGGGCGGCCGCCTGCGCGGGTCACGACATCTCATCCGGTGACCGACACCGTCCCGGTGCAGGCCGAGATTCCGGCTTCGTCCCTGCTGCGCGCATCGGCGCCGCCCATCGGCGTCGACTATGGCCGCCGCTGCACTCGGCGTGGCTGTGTCCCGAGATTCCGTTCTCGTTCGATCTCGGGCCGGTTCCGCGCCTTCGAGGCCGGGAGCCCGTACGCCACAGCCTGTTTGAGCCGGGACCCCGTGGTACATTCCGGCGCCATGAACACGACTCCTCCACGCGACCGCCGGCCGCAGCGCATCGCGGTCTTGCCGGGCGACGGCATCGGCAAGGACGTCACCGCCGAGGCGGTCAAGGTGCTCGAGGCGGCCGCCGAGCGCTGGTCGCTGCCGCTCGAGCTGGTGCACTTGCCTGGGACGCCGACCACTACCTGGCGACCGGCGAGACCGATGCCCGCCGGCGCGCATGGAGGACTTCCGCGACAACTACGCGGCGATCTTCATCGGCGCCTACGGCGACCCGCGCGTGCCGGACATGAAGCACGCCGCCGACATCCTGCTCGGCATCCGCTTCCAGCTCGACCTCTACATCAACTTCCGGCCGGTCAAGCTCTACGACGAGCGGCTCTGCCCGCTCAAGGGCAAGCGCCGAGAAGGACGTCGACTTCGTGGTCTTCCGCGAGAACACCGAGGGCGCCTACGTCGGCATCGGCGGCAACTTCAAGAAGGGCACCGCCGACGAGGTCGCGGTGCAGGAGGAGATCCACACCCGCAAGGGCGTCGAGCGCATCATGCCGCGCCGCGTTCGACTGGGCGCGCGCGCACGGCAAGACGCAAGGTCTGCATGGCCGACAAGTCGAACGTCATGCGCTACGGCCACGACCTCTGGCAGCGCGTCTTCTTCGAGGTGGCGGCGCGAGTATCCCGGCGATCGAGGCGTCGCCACATGTTCGTCGACGCGCTGACGCATGCAGATGGTGCGCGCGCCCGAGCAGTTCGAGGTCATCGTCACCAACAACATGTTCGGCGACATCATCACCGACCTCGGCGCCGCCCTCCAGGGCGGCCTCGGCGTCGCCGCCTCGGCCAACCTCCATCCCGGCCGGATCTCGATGTTCGAGCCGGTGCACGGCTCGGCGCCCAAGTACGCCGGCACCGGCCAGCGCCAATCCGGTCGGCGCGGTGCTCTCGGCGGCGCTGATGCTCGACGACCTCGGCCACGCCGAGGCCGCGGCGGAGATCGAGCGCGCGGTCGCGCAGAGCCGATCCGCGACGGGCAGACGACGCACGACCTCGGCGGCTCGCTGACCACCTCGCAGGTCGGCGACCTGCTGGCGCGCGCGCGTGGCCGCGCCGAGCGCCCGTCGCAGTTCCTGACGCGCGCCGGCGACGTCGAGGTCGACCGATGAACCTGACCGAATCCGAGCTGATCCACGACTGGAACGTCGCCGGCGGCGCGCCGCAGCCGGCGCGCGGCCGGGTCGAGCTCGACGACGAGACGCTGCGCGACGGCCTGCAGTCGCCCGTCGGTGCGGACGCCGTCGATCGAGGAGAAGCTCGGATCCTGCACTGCATGGCGGAGCTCGGCATCGAGTCGGCCAACATCGGGCTGCCCGGCGCCGGGCCGCACGTCGTCGCGCGACGTCGACGCGCCTGGCGCGCGAGATCGTCGAGCAGCAAGCTGCCGATCTTTCCCAACTGCGCGGCGCGCACGGTCGAGGCCGACATCCGGCCGATCGTCGAGATCTCGCAGCAGACCGGGCTCGCGATCGAGGTCGGCGTGCTTCCTCGGCTCGTCGCCCGATCCGCCAGTACGCCGAGGGCTGGGACGATCGACCGAAGTGCTCGAGCTGACCCGCGAGCGCGGTCGCGCTTCGCGGTCGGCGAAGGGCTGCCGGTGATGTACGTCACCGAGGACACGACGCGCGCCGCGCCCGAGGACGCTGCGCCGGCTCTACACCACGGCGGTCGAGGCCGGGCGCGCGGCGGGTCTGCGTCGCCGACACGGTCGGCCACGCGACGCCCGACGGCGCGCGCAACCTGGTGCGCGTTCATCCGCGAGCGTCGTCGACGCCACCGGCGAGGACGTCGAAGGTCGACTGGCACGGCCACAACGACCGCGGCCTGGGCGTGATCAACGCCCTGGCCGCGGCCGAGGCCGGCGCCGACCGCCTCCACGGCACGGCGCTGGGCATCGGCGAGCGGGTCGGCAACGCCGCGATCGACCTGCTGCTGGTCAACATGCAGCTCCTCGGCTGGATCGACCGCGACCTCTCGCCGCTCGCCGAGCTACTGCCGGCTGGTGGCCGCGACCACCGGCGTGCCGTTCCCCGACAACTATCCGGTCATCGGCCGCGACGCCTTCCGCACCGGCACCGGCGTGCACGCCGCGGCGATCATCAAGGCGCGCGCCAAGGGCGACGACTGGCTCGCCGACCGCGTCTACTCCGGCGTCCCGGCGAGCCTGGTCGGCCGCCGCCAGGAGATCGAGGTCGGCCCGATGAGCGGCCAGGTCGAACGTCGACTACTGGCTGCGAGTAGCGCGGCATCGAGCCGGAGCGCGCCCTCGTCGACGCGATCTTCGAGCGCGCCAAGGCAGTCCGACCGCAGACGCTCGCCGAGGTCGAGATCCTCGCGCTCTGCCGGGAGCGGGGAGCGGTCGCGGCCGGGTAGGTCAGGCCGCGAAACAGGGCTTGCAAGACGACACGCCATCGCCGCCCGCCGAACGTCCCTGGCGGCGCGTTCTCGGCCGTTACCTCGAGGGCCTGGCATTGGAGCGTGGCCTGTCGCGCAATACCCTGGCTGCTTACGGCTCCGATCTCGAGCGGCTCGGCGCCGCGCTCGATCGACAAGGCGACGCCGATCTCCTCAACGCCGCGCCAGGATGCCATCGCCGCCCACCTGCGCGATCTGCGCCGGCTCGGCATCTCGCCGCGCTCGATCGCCCGGGCTCTGGTGGCGATCCGCGGCTTCTATGCCCACCTCGCGGAGCAGGGGGAGCGTTCCGACAACCCGGCGACCAACCTGCTGCCCCCCAAGCTGTGGCGCAAGCTGCCGCAGACTCTGAGCGAAAGCCAGGTCGAATCGCTGTTGGCACTGCCGGACACGGCCACTCCCCTGGGCCTGCGCGACCGGGCGATGCTCGAGACCCTGTACGCCACAGGTTTGCGGGTATCGGAGCTGGTCGGTCTACGTCTTCCCCAGTTGCGCCTGGAAGTGGGCTTTCTGGTCGCCTTCGGCAAGGGCCAGAAGGAGCGCATCGTTCCGGTGGGCGAGCAGGCGGAATCCTGGGTTGGCCGCTATCTGCGGGAAGTTCGGTCGCAGTTGCTCCGCGGCCGTCATGACGCTGTCTTCCTCAACCGGCTCGGCTTGCCGATGACCCGCCAGGGTTTCTGGGGAATCCTCCGCGCCTATGGCCGGCAGGTGGGTATCGAGCGGCTGACCCCGCATACATTGCGCCACAGTTTCGCGACCCACCTGCTCGAGCACGGCGTCGATCTGCGTGCGGTGCAGATGATGCTCGGCCACGCCGACATCTCGACCACCCAGATCTACACCCACGTCCATCAGGAAAGGCTCCGCGGCCTCTACGACCGGCACCACCCGCGGGCTTGACGGGGGGTAGGCGCGGGATCCACAAATCCGTATAATCACCGGGCGATCCAGCATCGCACCCCTGACATGCCCCGTCTCGCGTCCCATCGGCTCCGGAAACTTGCGCTTTTCGCGCTCCTCACCGCTTCGGGATTCACCGCTACGCCTGCGCGGGCGGAGCTCGTCATTCTGACAACCGGTGAGGTGGTCAAGGTCGAAGCGTTCGTGGCCGGTGCCGAGGCCGCCAAGCTGACCCTTCCAGGGGGAGGCGTGCTGAGCATGTCCTTGCTGCGCATCGATCGCGTGATCGAGGACGAGGTCGAGTTCCTGGCGCCTCCGCCCGAACCGGAGATCGCCATGCCGGCTCTCTCCCTCAGCTTCGCGGAGGGATCTCCGGTGCCGGACGGCGCCTACGGCGGGTTGGCGTGGTGGGCGGCCAAGAAGCACGCCCTGAATCCACGGCTGGTGGCGGCAGTTGCGCGCGCCGAGTCGAACTGGAACCCGCGCGCACGCTCGCGCAAGGGCGCTTCCGGCCTGATGCAGATCATGCCGGCCACCGGCCGGCGCTTCGGGCTCAGCCGGTCGGAGCTCTACGACGCCAAGAAGAACCTGGAAGCCGGCTCGCGCTACCTGGCCTGGCTGGTGGACCGGTTCGACGGTGATCTCGAGCTGGTGCTGGCGGCCTACAACGCCGGCGAGGGCGCCGTGGACCGTTACGGCGGCGTGCCCCCCTACCGCGAGACCCGCGAATACATCCGGCGGATCTACGGCTATCTCGGCATCGACCCGGCGCCGAGACCCGCGCTGGCCGCCGCGGTCGAGACCGCGGCCGTCCTCATTCCTTAGGCACCCCCGGGCTGGTATCGCATCACGACGAGCGTGCGATCGTCCTCGGCCGGCAGGCCCTGGGCGTGCTCGGCCACCGCTGCGAGCAGCCCTTCGCGCACGCCTGCTGGATCGTCGCCACAGGCGGCGATGGTGCGCTTGATCCGCTCGTAACCGAACGGCTGGCCGGAAGGCCCGGTCGCTTCGATGAAGCCGTCTGATAACCAGACCAGCACGTCCCCGGGCTGAATCGCCAACTCGCGCCGCCCGTAGCTGTGGCCCAGACCACCGAGGGGGGAGCCGGGTAGCAAGATCTCCTCGACCTCGCTGTCGCGCTTCAGGTAGACCGGCGGATGGCCGGCGTTGGTGATATCGAGCCTGCCGCGGCGCACATCGATGAGCGAGAGCGAGGCGGTCACGAACGCGCGGCCCTCGTCGCTCGAGCGCACGAGACCGTCGAGGCGGCGCAGAATCTCCTGCGGATCGCGCGATTCCTCGACCAGGATCTGCAACCCCGCCTTGAGCATCGCCATGCGCAGGCCGGCTGAGAGACCGTGTCCCGAGACGTCGGCGATCACCACGGCCAGTCGGTTGCGATCCAGGCGCAGGATGTCGAAATAGTCGCCGCCGATTGCCGCCGAGGGCTCGAAATGGGTGGAGAAGACGACGCCGTCACCATGCGAGGCCTGACTGGGAATGAGCCGCTTCTGCACGTCGCGCGCGAGTGCCAGTTCACGCTCGAGCACTTCCTTTTGCGCTTCCGACGCCACCAATTCCTGGAGGTGCTCCGCCATGGCGTTGAACGAAGTCTGCAGCGCCCCGAGTTGGTCCTTGCGGCGCACCGGAATGCGGACCGCGAAGTCGCCGGCGCGAACCTTGTCGGTGGCCGAGGAGAGCCGGTTTACGGCGCGGGAGAGTCCCAGGATCATGTACATCGCCATCGCTGCCGCCACGACGTAGATCAGCCAGAGCTGGATGCCGATAACGAACAGGAAAACCCAGGCCGACGCATCCACGTCGGCGCCAGCCGAGAAGAGCTGGCGTGCCAGTGCGCGCGGCGACGCCGTGAGGTTGGCCGCGAGGTACTCGGCGACTGGCTGGCCATCGGCGAGGCCGTGCAGCGGCTTCGAGAGATCCCGCCACCAGAAAAGCTCGCGCTCTTTCCACGGCCGCTTGTCACCGCCGCCCACCGCGTTGGAAGCGTCGCGGTCGAGCACCAAGCCGTAGGACGTGGACTGGCCGCCCGACGTCGAGCCGGCGGCACCGAAAGTGGGCGTGGCGGCGCCACGCTTGAAGGGGCGCAGGGTGATATCGCGCCCGAAGAGCTCGATCCGCCACCCGAGCGCTGATTCCGGCTGATCCGAGCGCACCAGCGCGACCTGAATTCCGGAGTCCTCGCTGAGCTTTGTAGCGACGATCCCGGTGTGAACGCCGACGATTCCGTAACGGCCCTGCTCGAGCGCGGTGGCGATAGTCGGCGTGCCGTCAGGGAGAGCGGCGTAGCGGATGGCGCGATCCTGGTCTTTGTTGGTCGCGAGCCACTCGGGGAAGACGGCCGGCGCGCGAGAATCGCCGGCCACGCGCTGGCGGTCCCGGTAGAAGGCGAATGCCACGTCGCTGGACGCCGCCGGCGGCACTTCCGATTCGATCGTCCAGTGAGCGAGCCGGGCGCGCGCCGAGTTCTCGAGCGAGCGCTGGAGCTCGGCGGCGCTGTCGCGGTAGACATGGCCGAGGAAGAGGCCGCCCAACTGGTAGAGGCCGAGCAGCATCAGACCGGCCACCAATGGAATCGGCAGCACTCCGAGCAGGAAGTACGAGAACGCGAGGCGTCGGCCGACCCGCCAGAGGAAGCGGCGCAAGCCGCGGGCCGCGATATACAGTAGCGCCAGCGACAAGCCGGCCAGGACGACGATCTTCGCCAGTACCGACAGGTAAGGGATGCCGAGGCTCGCGATCCCGGTCAGGACGGCGACGGCGAGAACCCCGAAAAGCAGGCTGACGACGGGGATGTTCTTCGATGACACGGTCGGTCGTCAGGCGAAGGGGCGGTTCCGTGCCCTCGCCAAGGGACCTACGAGTGCTCGGCGGGCAAGGTTTCCGAAGGTTAGCAGGTTGGCTGGCGTCGCGGTTTTTCTCTAGAATCGCCCTTGTTCGCAGCCCAACCTCGGGAGATTCGCCGTGTCCAGACTGCCTCGCGTCCAGGAGAACCTGAAGGCCGGCTTCACCGCCGAGGCGGCTTCCGCGGCGCGCTTCCGCGCTTACGCGCTGCGGGCCGAGAAGGACGGTGCTCCGAATCTCGCGAAGCACTGGCGAGAGCTGGCTCGCCAGAAGGACGAATTGGCGATCCTGCAGCTCGAGGCTTCGAGCCGGGTGCGAGGCGGCGCGCTCGACGTCGAGGCCGAGCTGGCGGAGGAACGCTACGAGAACGAGGTGCTCTACCCGAAGCTCAAGTCGCTGTCACCCGAAGCGGCCTCCACCTTCGAGCAGGTGATCTCGGCGCAGCGCGCGCACCTCGAGCGTCTGGAAGCTCTTCGTGCAGCGCTGGGCTCGAGCCCCGGCGACGCGCCGGCCGTGATCGGTGCCGCCGAAACAGCGCGACGCTAGACGAGCCTTCCACGCCGGTGGCCGACCCTCCGGGATCCAGTCACCGCTACCTGAGCCGATTTCGGGCTTTCACGATTTCGCTGGCGGCGGCCGGCGCTCTAGCTCACCTCGCCGTGCTGGCGGGGCTTTTCGTGCTGCGCATCGGCTATCCCTTCGATATCGAATGGCTCGAGGGCGGGATGCTGACGCACGCACACCGGCTGCGCCAGGGCCTGCCGATCTACGGAGCTCCGACCGCCGAGTTCATCCCTTTCAACTACACGCCGCTCGAGCCGTGGCTGGTCGCGGCGCTGTCGCGGCTGTTGTTCATTCCGGTCGGGTACCCGCTGGGCCGCGCCCTCTCGATCGCCGCCTGCGTAGCCGCCGGCTGGGCGATCGTGAGCGTGGTCCGGCGTGAGGGCGGCGGCCGTTGGGAGGCGCTCTGCGCGCTCGGCGTCGCCGCCGCAGGTTTCGCGTTCGCGGGAGCATGGTTCGACTTGGTGAGGGCGGACTCTGTTTGCCTGGCACTGGCGATCTGTGGCTTCGCTGTCCTTCGAATACGCGGCGAGCACTGGCAAGGCGTGGCTTTCGGCGCCGCGCTGCTTTCACTTTCCTTTTTCGCCAAGCAGTCGGCGGGTGTTTTCGTCGCTGCCGGGGCTGTCGCGCTCGGCTTCGTGCGTGGGCGCTTGGTGCCCCTGTACCTGGCGGTGTCGGGGGGCCTGATCGGCGCGGGCTGCGCCTATCTGCAATGGCGCAGCGACGGCTGGTTCAGGCGCTGGGTGTTCGAGGTCCCGGCCGGCCATGCGATCGAGCGCGAGGTGCTATTCGGCCGCGCGTGGGAGCGAATGGCCGATCAATTCTGGCCGGTCGCGCTCCTGGTTCTCGGCGCCCTGGTCGTCGCTCGGCGCCGGACCGAGCGCCAGCGAGGCCTGCTCTTCTGGCTGGTGTTCGGCGGCGCCTGCCTGGTGGCGTCAGCGCTCGGGGCATCGATCCGGCTCGCCTACCTGAACGCGTATCTGCCTGCGGTGGCCGCCGCGGCCGTCCTGGCCGGTGTCTCGGCGGCCATGCTGCGCGAGAGCTCGAGGCGTATCGCGCAGTTGGGTGTGCCGGCGCTCTTGTTGCTGCAACTGGCGATCTCCGCCTACGATCCGCGGCCGCACGGCCCGGGCCCGAATCGTGAGAGAGCCCGGCGCTTCGAAGCCCGCCTGGAAAGTCTCACCGGCGATGTTCTCGTGCCATATCACCCGTTCGCGGCGGTGCAGGCCGGCAAGGCGCCCAGCTATCACGCGATGGCTGCGAGCGCGGCCCGTCATGGAGGGATCGAAGGTGCCAAGGACCTTACGCACGCGATTGCCACTCAGCGTTACGCGGCCATCGTTCTCGACCGTCCGCCGGAGCGCAGCTATTGGCAGACGTACAAGCTTGGCGCGTTTCTTCACCAGGATGAATCGCCGCACTCGCTTACCGGCTTCGACGTGCGGCCGCGGTATCTCCTGGTCCCGCGACGCCCGGAGCCGCCGGAACCGGGGCGTCGCGCCGTGCTGGATTTCGAAAACGCCACTTGGGAGGGCTGGCAAATCGTCGGCGATGCCTTCGGCGCGGCCCCCAACGGCGGACCGGCTCGTTTCCAGCCGCCCGTGGGGCCGTTTAGTGGCTTGTACTTCGCCGATTCCGGGAATCCCACTGCGCGCGCGACAGGGAGAGTTCTCTCGCCAGAGTTCGAAATCCTGGGCTCGCCGCTGCGCCTGTGGATCGGCGGTGCGAAGTCCGAAGGGATCGCCGCTCGGCTGGTGGTCGACGGCCAGGCCGTCCACATTTCCGCCGGGAGAGGCGACGACGAGCTGCGTCCGGTAGATTGGGAAGTCGACGACCTCGTCGGGCGCCGGGCCCGCCTCGAGCTGATCGACGAGGATCCCGACGGCTATCTGCTCGCGGATGACCTCACCGCGCCCCTGCGATAAGCTTCGCCGCGGCAAGGAGAACCATGGTCGGCGAATCCTGGATGACCACGCAGTTCGACAAGGTGGCCGATTGGGCGCGGCGCCATTCCTTCTGGCCGTTGCCGTTCGGGACCGCCTGCTGCGCGATCGAGTTCATGGGCACGGTCTCGAGCCACTACGACCTGGCCCGCTTCGGCTCCGAGGTGGTGCGCTTCTCGCCTCGCCAGAGCGATCTCCTGATCGTGGCCGGCACCATCACCGACAAGATGGCGCCGGTGCTGAAGAAGATCTACGACCAGATGCCCGACCCCAAGTGGGTGATCTCGATGGGCGCCTGCGCCTGCTCGGGCGGCTTCTACCGCGCCTACCACGTGATGCAGGGCATCGACGAGATCATCCCGGTCGACATCTACGTCCCGGGCTGCCCGCCGACGCCGGAGGGGCTGATCTACGGCATCCTCCAGCTGCGCGAGAAGGTCGAGCGCGATCGCAAGCGTCTGAACAAGGCCGGCTTGCGGTCCGAGCCGTCGCCTGCCGAGCCGCAGCCGGCCGCGCCGGCATTCGCCGATGCGCCGACCAAAGCGATGGAGCCCGAAGCCACCACGGTGGAGCGTTGAGCGCGGCATGAGCGAAACGGCCACCGCGGCCCCGCCGGCGGCGGGAATCCCGCAGTCGATCCTGGCGCAGCTTCCTCCTGACGCGGCCCGCCCACAGACAGGGCCGGGAGCGCCCGAGGATCAGCCGACCTGGATCGTCGAGCGCCAGGTCGCTGCCGGCTCTCGCCAAGGCGCTGCGCGACGACCCCGCGACGCGGTTCGACCTGCTGCTCGACTCTGCGGCGTCGACTTCCCCGACCGTACCGACGAGGAGGGCGGCCGTTTCGAGGCCGTCTACCACCTCTATTCGGTGCGCCGCGGCGAGCGCCTGCGCCTGAAGGTGCCGGTGCCCGAGACGCAGCCGGTGATCCCCTCGCTGTCACCAGGTGTGGAAGGCCGCCGACTGGTTCGAGCGCGAGGCCTACGACATGTTCGGGCTCCTGTTCGACGGCCACCCGAACCTGCGCCGCATCCTCACCCACGAGGCCTTCCAGGGGCATCCGCTGCGCAAGGACTACGACCCGGCGCGGCGCTGGATCCTCACCGAGGACAAGATGTACCAGCCCGAAGCTGGTCGCGCCGCCGGGAGCGGCCGGCGGAGACGAGATGTTCGAGCGCATGACCATCAACATCGGCCCTTCGCACCCGGCGATGCACGGCACCTTCCGCGTCATCGGCGATGCTCGACGGCGAGACCATCATCGCCTCCGACGTCGAGATCGGCTACCTGCACCGCTGCTTCGAGAAGATGTCGGAGACCCACACCTGGCAGCAGGTGATCCCCTACACCGACCGGCTCAACTACTGCTCGTCGTTCATCAACAACGTCGGCTACTGCAAGACGGTGGAGAAGATGCTCGGCGTCGAGGTGCCGCCCAAGGCGGTATGGGCGCGCACCGATGCTGTCCGAGTTCTCGCGCATCATGGACCACTGCGTGTGCAACGGCACCACGCTGGTCGACGCCGGCGCGCTGACCAACTTCTGGTACATGTTCCAGCCGCGCGAGGAGATCTACGGCCTGCTCGAGTCGTGTTTCGGCGCGCCGGCTGACCGTAGCCGGCTGCCGCATCGGCGGCCTGATCGCCGACCTGCCGCCGGACTTCATGACCCGCTCGCGGCGCCTGCTCGAGATCATCCCGCCCTTCCTCGACGACGTCGAGAAGCTGGTCGACAAGAACCGCATCTGGCTCGACCGCTCGGTGGGGATCGCCGCGATCTCGGGCGCGGACGCGGTCAACTGGGGCTGGACCGGCCCCTGCCTGCGGGCCTCGGGTGTCGCCTACGACGTGCGCCGCGCCCATCCCTACGATCTCTACGACACGCTCGACTGGGACGTCCCGGTCTCTCACGGCGGCGACGTCTACGACCGCTTCCGGGTGCGCATGGCGGAGATCCGGCAGTCGCTCAAGATCATCCGCCAGCTGCTCGACCGCGGCATGCCCGAGGGCCCGTTCATCGTCGACGATCCGCACGTCGCGCTGCCGCCCAAGGAAGCCTGCTACAACCAGATGGAGGCCATGATCTACCACTTCAAGCTGATCATGGACGGCATCCAGGTGCCGGCGGGGGAGCGCTACGGCTTCGTCGAGGGCGGCAACGGCGAGCTCGGCTTCTACTGCATCTCCGACGGCACGGCCAAGCCCTACCGCATCCACGTGCGGCCGCCCTGCTTCCCGATCTTTTCGACCTTCTCGACGCTTGATCAACGGCGGCGTCGATGTCCGACGCCATCGTGTCGCTGGGCGGCCTGAACGTCATCGCCGGCGAGCTCGAGCGCTAGCCTCGGCTAGCCGCACCCCCTAATCCAGCTTGAAAGCCCACACGCTGGGCTTCGATTTGCCCGATTCGAGGCGAAAGTAGGCCCAGCGCCCGACCTCGTCGACATAGATCGGGTCGCCGGGCCGGATGCTGCTCAGCACGAGGCCGAATTTCAGGGCGTAGACGCGGTAGACCGTCTTGCTCTCGTCCATCGCGGCAGCGATCTCCTGGCCGCGGACCCGCACAACTTTGGCGTTGGGGGTGTCGGCTTCGGGCGTGACCATCGCATAGGCACGCTCGAGCTTGGCGCCGTTGAGCGTCCGCTCGTCGGGATTGAAAATGTCGCCCACCTTGAAAGCCGTGGCGTCCTCCTCCTTCCAGCGGAACTGAGCCACTATCCCGCCGCGAGGATTGCGCAACCAGGCGGTGCGTTGGTCGACATCGACCCGGATGATCGTGCAGCATGCCTTTGGGTCATCGGCGGCGCCGAGGGAAGTAGCGAGAGCGGCCAGGAGGAGCAGCAGCGCGGAGGCAACCAGAGGAAGTGGCCGGGCGGTCATCGAAGGTCTCCTCTCGGGCGGGTGCGAGTCGGACGAACATAGCGATGGAGCATCGCTTCCTCCGTTGATCAGCATACAGGAGCGTCGGATTACGGCGCAGCGCGTGCTAGACTTTTTGCGTTCTTGAGCCATGGCTAACCGTCCCGTCCGCATCGACATCCCCACCACTGTGACGCCGCGCAGGATGTCGCTGGCCGAGCGGCTCTATCTGCCTCTGATCCCCGGGCTTCTGGTGACCCTGCGGCACTTCCTGCGCAACTTTTTCAGGCCGAAGTCGCGCTACACGATCGAGTACCCGGAGAAACGCCGCGATTACTCGCACCGCTTCCGCGGCCACCACATCCTGACTTCGCGCCCGGATGGCTCGGTCAAGTGTGTGGCCTGCTTCCTCTGTGCCCAGGCCTGCCCGGCGGAGTGCATCCACATCGAGGCCGGCGAGCAGTCCGACGTCAACATCGAGAAGTACCCGGTGGTCTACGAGATCGACATGCTGCGCTGCGTGTTCTGCGGCTACTGCGTGGACGCCTGCCCGGAAGAGGCGATCATCATGTCGAACAACTACGACATGGCCTACTTCAACCGCGGCCAGTCGATCGTCGGCAAGTCCGATCTGATGAAGCCGTTCACTTTCGACGAGGACCAGCTGGGCTACCGGCCGAGCTTCCCGGAAGAGGACCGCAAGCGGGCCGCGATGCGCACCGAAGCCTTCAATCTGGTCGCCGCCGCGAAGCAGAAGAGCGCCCAGCCGCCCGCCGCCGCGGCCAGCTGAGCGCGCTGGGTCCCGCCCGCCGGGGCGGGTAGGACTGCACCCTCGGTCTGCTACCATTCCCCTCTCTATGACGACGCCTCTCTTGGAAGATTCCCAGCGCAAGAACGTCCAGCGCGAGCGCCTGGACGATGTCGTGATCCGTTTCGCCGGCGACTCCGGTGACGGGATGCAGTTGACCGGCGGCCAATTCACCAATACCTCGGCCCTGCTCGGCAACGACCTGGCGACGTTCCCGGACTTCCCGGCCGAGATCCGGGCCCCCGCCGGGACCCTGCCGGGGGTTTCGGCGTTCCAGGTGCGCATCGCCGACCACGACATCCACACCCCGGGTGACGCCCCCGACGTCCTGGTGGCGATGAACCCCGCGGCCCTCAAAGTCAATGTCGGCGACCTGAAACCGGGCGGCGCGTTGATCGTCAACACCGACGAATTCGGCGACCGCAATCTCAAGAAGGCGGGCTACGCCAAGAACCCGCTCGACGACGGCTCGCTCGCCGGCTACCAGGTCTTCAAGGTGGAGATCGGCACGCTGACCCGCCGGGCGCTGGTCGACTCCGGGCTCGACAACAGATCGCAGGAGCGCTGCAAGAACTTCTTCGCCCTCGGCATGTGCTACTGGATGTTCAGCCGGCCGATGGAGCCCACCGTGCGTTCGCTGGAGGCACGCTTCAAGAACAAGCCCGAACTGCGCGATGCCAACGTCAAGGCGATGAAAGCGGGTTGGAACTTCTGCGACATCACCGAAGTCTTCCACACTCGCTACGAGGTCGAGCCGGCGAGGCTTGAGCCCGGGACCTATCGCAACATCACCGGCAACACCGCGCTCACCCTCGGGCTGATCGCTGCCAGCCGGCGCTCCGGATTACCGCTTTTCCTGGGCGCTTATCCCATCACCCCGGCCTCGGACATCCTGCACGAGCTGTCGACGTACAAACAGTACGGCGTGGTTACCTTCCAGGCCGAGGACGAGATCGCGGCGATCTGCGCGGCGATCGGCGCCTCCTACGGCGGCGCGCTCGGCGTGACCACCACCAGCGGCCCTGGCATCGCGCTCAAGTCCGAGGCGATGAACCTCGCCCTGATGGTCGAGCTGCCGGTGGTGGTAATCGACATCCAGCGCGGCGGGCCGTCGACCGGACTGCCGACCAAGACCGAGCAGGCCGACCTGCTGCAAGTGATGTTCGGGCGCAACAGCGATTCGCCGCTGCCGATCGTGGCCGCCTCTTCCCCGGCCGATTGCTTCGACACCGCGGTCGAAGCTTGCCGCATCGCGCTGCGCCACATGGTGCCGGTGGTGATGCTCTCGGACGGTTACATCGCCAACGGCTCCGAGCCGTGGCGGCTGCCGAAGGTCGAGGAGCTGCCGGATTTGCGGGTCGACTTCGCGACCGACCCCGGTACGGCTTCCAGCCCTACGCGCGCGATCCCAAAACCCTGGCGCGGCCCTGGGCGATCCCCGGCACTCCGGGGATGGAGCATCGTATGGGCGGCCTGGAGAAAGAAGATGTCACGGGCAACATCTCCTACGACCCGGTCAATCACGAACGGATGGTTCACCTGCGCGCGGAGAAGGTGGCTCGGGTGGCCGACGAGATCCCCGATCTGGTCGTGCACGGCGATCCGGAGGGCGGCGAGGTGCTGGTGCTCGGCTGGGGTTCGACCGCCGGCGCCATCACCGGCGCCGTGCTGCGCGCCCGGCGAGAGGGGCTGAGCGTGCGCCGCGCCCATTTGCGCCACCTCAATCCGTGGCCCAAGAATCTAGGCGAGGTGCTGAGCCGCTTCCGCCACGTGCTGGTGCCGGAGATGAATATGGGCCAACTGGCGCTGCTTCTGCGCGCCCGGTTCCTCAAGGACATCCAGAGCCTCAGCAAGGTACAGGGCAAGCCGTTCTATCGCCACGAGATCTATGCCAAGGTGAAAGAGCTTCTGGGAGCCAGCCGATGACCGAAGCGACGCTGACCAAGAAAGACTTTCAGACCGATCAGGAAGTTCGCTGGTGCCCGGGCTGCGGGGACTACGCGATCCTTTCTTCGGTCCAGGCGGTTTTTCCCGAGCTCGGAATTCCGCGTGAAAAGTTCGTGGTGGTTTCGGGCATCGGCTGCTCGAGCCGGCTGCCGTACTACGTCAACACCTTCGGCTTCCACTCGATCCACGGCCGCGCACCGGCGATCGCCACCGGCCTCAAGGTGGCGCGGCCAGAGCTCGAGGTGTGGATCGCCACCGGCGACGGCGACGCCATGTCGATCGGCGGCAACCATCTGATCCACGTGCTGCGGCGCAATGTCGGGGTCAAGATCCTGATGTTCAACAACCGCATCTACGGCTTGACCAAGGGCCAGTATTCGCCGACCTCGGAGCTCGGCAAGAAGACCAAGTCGACTCCGTACGGCTCCACCGACACGCCGTTCAATCCCCTCGCCCTGGCGCTCGGCGCCGGCGCCACCTTCGTGGCGCGCACCGTGGACATCTTCCAGCCGCACATGCGCGAGATGCTGCACCGCGCGGCGCGCCACCAGGGAACTGCGTTCATCGAGATCTATCAGAACTGCAACATCTTCAACGACAAGGCTTTCACCTACATGACCGAGAAGGAGGCTCGCGACGAAGCGCGTCTCTATCTCGAGCAGGGAAAGCCACTGCTCTTCGGCAAGGACAAGAAGAAGGGCATCCGGCTGGTGGGCACGCGACTCGAAGTCGTCGAGCTCGGCAGCGGCGCCAGCGAGAGCGACTGCCTGGTGTGGGACGAGACGCGCGAAGACATCGTTCTCGCGCTGCTCGCGTCGTCGCTGCTGCCGCCCGACTTCCCCACGCCGTTGGGTGTGCTGCGCGACGTTACGCGGCCGGCCTACGAGACGCGGGTCTCGGCCCAGATCCAGGACGAGATCGAGCGGCGCGGAACCGGCGAGCTCGAGAAGCTGCTTTACAGCGGCGAGATGTGGCAGGTCCACGAGGACGGCTCGGTTTCCTGATTTGAAACTCACGGAGGCACTGGTCTGCGCCACGGCGTTCGCGTTGTCCGGCGCGGCGCCGATCTTCGGCTCAGCGGCCGAGGGCGGCGGCTGCGACCAGGCGACGGCCGGGGCCACCGTCGCCCGGGGCGGCATGGTCGGCGGCGAAGTAGTTGCGAACGGCACCTGGGAAAGCGGCGGCGGCGCGACCGGGGTGCTCCTCGAGTACCGTATCGACAGCGATCGTTACTTTGCCGAGACCCGTCTCGGCTCGCGCGGCGAGTGGGCCGCGCGCTTCCCGTACGAGCTTTGCGGCGACCACAGGCTGCGGGTGTTCGCATTCCCGCTGGTCGGGGCGGGTGAGCATCGCACTGTCTGCCTCGGTGCCTCGCGTTCGGCGGTCGCGCCGTTCCAGAATCACTGCGGCACGGTGCCCTCTTTCGCCTGTGAATGGCGCTGCGAGGGGGCGGAATGCACCGGATCCTGCTCGGCCGCAGTCAGCGGCGGCGAGGGACCTTTCACCCTGATGGTGAATAGCGGCCGAAGCGGCTTTCGGGAGGCGGCGCCGGCCGGGCCGGGACCCTTTGAGTTCGAGGTCCGCTGTCGGGCCGGAGACGCGGTGCGGCTACGAGCCCGCGGCGGCGCGGCGAACCGCGGGTTTTCACCGGCGGTCGAGCTGAAGTGCGGCGGCTAGCCCGGTGGTCTGCGCTCCAGGAACGTGTCTCCTCCGACGACTTCCGGATCCAGCGCAAAAGCATAGAGCTCGAGGCCGCCGAAGAGAGCGCGCACACGCGCATGGCCGCCTTCCTGCAGCTTGCGGGCGAGGCTGACGGCCTCGTTGCCCGCCTCATCGAATAGCACCACGTCCAGATCCGGCGGCGGGGACCAATCGGGACCAGGTAACGGCAGGGCGGCGCGAAACGACAACTCGCCCGGAGCCGCGCGCACGTCCACCAGGAGCGGAGCGCCGGTTCGGGACATCAGCCGCCGGTAGAGCACGAAAGGCGAGATCTCAAGCCGTGGATCGAACTCGACGACCGGGGTTGTGCCGGCGACGAAGCGGGTCGGCATGGCTTAGAACCCGCTGCCCAAACGCGGGGGGGCGGCGGCCTTGTACTCCTCATAGTCGTCAACGGCGCGTCTGGCCAGCGTCGAGTCTCCGAGCTGCTGGTAGCAGACCTGCCGGGCAGCCAGAAAATGCTCCTCCCACGGTACGTCGGGCTCGAACGGTCGTAGCGCCTCGCGGCATAGCCTGGAGAAGTCGAGCGCGCCGGCGATATCGAGACGGGCGACCAGGCGCACCTCGTCGCTCAAGCCGGCAGCGAACGGGGTCCCGAGGTCGGCATACAGGCGCTGGCCGGCCGCGGTGTCCTCCTTGCCGAATGCGGCCGCGAGCTGCAGGGTGCGCGTAAACATCGGCAAGTAGACCCAGGGATCCTGTCGCGCCGCGGCAAACGAGCGCAGCAGGTGT
The DNA here is from genome assembly GCA_963821905.1 of Thermoanaerobaculia bacterium. Taxonomy (GTDB): domain Bacteria; phylum Acidobacteriota; class Thermoanaerobaculia; order Multivoradales; family JAGPDF01; genus CAWGFP01. Next base: position 148,108 of record CAWGFP010000015.1, read on the forward strand.
TCGGTGGCGCCGGCGCGATCTCCCCGGCGATAGGCGAACCTCGCGAGCGCCGCCTCGGCCATCGGAATCGAGAACGAGCGCACTTCCTCGGCGACCTCTGTGGCCAGCGGGTTGCCGTTCTCGGCCAAGGTCTCGGCGAGCATCACTAGATCGAAAGGTGCCCGCGCCGGGCGGGTCTGTGTGTTCCACAGCGCTGCCGCCGGCGCCAGGTTGCCGGCGCTGTAGGTTTGGCGCGCGCGCACCCGGGCTTCGAGTTCCGCGTCGGCCGGCTCCATCGGTCCGATCTGCAGCGCCCAGCGGGCGTTGCGAACCGTCACCAGCTCGTCGACCAGTGCCCAGTCGATGGTCTGCTCGAGCCCGGCCGGCCGGTTCTGCTTCGCGCGAAGGGCTTGCAGGCGAAGGGTGTGGGCGTCGAAGAGGCCGGGCCTGCCGAGGTTGCGGGCGAAGCCGAACTCGATCACTTGCCGGTCGTCGGTATTGAGCCGCGGCGGAGTCGGCAGGGACGCCGCAAAAGCCGGCGACGCGACATGGCCGGTGTAGAACCCCTCGGCCCCATCCACCCCCCAGGTGTTGACCAGCGCCTCGCGGTACGGCGAGGTCGCGATGCGCTGGCGCACGCGCGCCGCGTCGTGGACCAGCGGCCTATTCGAAGCCAGGAGCAGGAGATCGTTACGGCCGACCTGCCAGGTCTCGATGTGCGAGAACGACGAGCGCAGCGTGGCATACACGACCTCGACTAGCGCGGCGTCGATGTCATAGCCCTGCAGCCACTGGGCGAAGATGCCGCCCGGCGCCAGGCGCTCGCCGACGGCGGCATAGAACTCCGTGGTGAACAAGCTCGAGACGCCGGCGCGGTAGGGGTTCGAGGGCTCGGACAGGATGATGTCGTAGCGCTCCACCGAAGTCAGCAGGAACTCGCGCCCGTCGGCCGAGAAATGCAGCACGCGCGGATGGTGCAGGACGTTCTTGTTGACCGCCGCCATCGCGTCGGCGACTCGCCGCACCTCCGGCTCGAGCTCGACGGTATCGACCCGCTCGACTCCAGGGACTTCGGCCAACCAGCCGGAGCTCGAGCCGGTGCCCAACCCGATCACCAGAGCCCGGAGCGGCGACGGGTGAAGGACGGCGGCGATCATCGGGCTCATCACTTGAGTCGGCGCGTCCTGGAGGGCGCTGCCGTCCGATTTGCCGTTGATGATCAGCTCGAAGTCGCCGACCTTCTTGAGCGCGATCGCGCTCTCCACGCCGTCTGCCTCCCACACGATGGCGCGCCTTCGCGCGTTGAGCTTGTCGCGCAGATCGTTGGGGCCGGAGAAATCGGACGGCGCACGGCCGGCGCCGATCGGGGTGTGCCGCCAGGCTGCGGTAGGGCCGCGGGATGCGAAGAGCGCCAGCGCCACGGCCGAGGCCGCGACCGGCGCCGCCAGGAGCTTCCACGAACGGCCAGGCCTGCGGGCCGCCAGCATCAGTGTCACCGCGGCGAGCACGAGCAGGAGGACGGCCGCCAGCTTCCAGGCGCCGGTGGCGCCCAGCAGGGGCAGGAGTCCGAAGCCTCCCGCCAGCGAGCCGATGATCGCGCCGGTGGTGTTGGCGGCGTAGGCCAGGCCGATCTCGCGCCCGACATCGCGCCGGCCGCGGCCGAGCAGGCCGACGAGCAGCGGGAACTGATAACCGGCGACCAGTGACGCCGGCAGGACGACGATCGTGGTGACCATCGCCCACAGTGTCACCAGTACTCCGAAGTGCAGATTGCCGAGCGGGCGCAGCAGCATGGCCATGATCGCCACCCGGTCGCCGAGCGCGTAGGGCACGAGCAGCAGGAGCGCCTCGAGGGCGCAGGTCAGAGCCAGCGCGGCGAGCGTGGGCCGACGGTTCGTCGAGCCGAGGCCGTAGATGCAGCCGCCGAGAGCGATGCCGAGCAGCGCCGTAGCGAGAATCAGTCCGAAGGTGTAGGACGACCCGCCGAGAACCGGCGAGAGGATGCGGTACCAAACCAGCTCGACGAGGAAGAAGGCGAAACCGACCAGCACCGCGGCGACCAAAACGAAGGTCAACCCCGCGACCCGCGGCACGGCTTCCTGCGGGGACGCCGGCCGTGCTGCCGCCCTGCCCTTGACCTTCCCCTTGTCTCCGCCTCGGTCGCCTGGTCGCTCGGCCTGCGCCGCCTCCTTTGCTGGCGAGACGTCGCTCTCGGCGGTCATCGCAGGAGACCACATCAATGCCAGTCCGGCGATCGCCAGGTTGAGAACCGCAGCCAGCCAGATGCTGGCCCGGTTGCCTAAGCGCTCGAGCAGCACGAAGGTCGCGATCAGCGCACCCGCCACGGCGCCGAGCGTGTTGACCCCGTAGAGCATGGCGACGCGCCTGCGACCGGCGTCGTCTTCGTGCTCGACGGCTCGCGCGATCGCCGGCAGTGTGCCGCCCATCAGAAAAGTCGGTACGGCCAACACCAGGGTGGCGAACGCCAGGCGGACCAGTGTGGCCGCGAACCCGCCCAAGCGGATCGAACCGCCGAGTGAAAAGTAGAGCGGCTCGAGGGCCATCAGCAGCAGGGGGCTGGCTAGCGCGCCGATCGCGATCCCGGCCTCCAGTCGGCCGTAGAAACCGAGCGGACGGGTTTTGCGATCGGAGCGCTGCCCGAGCCAGGCGCTGCCCAGGCCAAGACCGGCCATGAAGATCGCCACGACGGCCGCCGAAGCCGCCGTCGAAGCGCCGAAGATGAGCCGGAAGAGACGTTGCCAGGCAACCTGATAGACCAGGGCGCAGAAGCCCGAGCCGAACACCAGCAACGAGCAACGGACCAGGCGCAAATGCATGAAGACTTCAGGACAACTGGCTGTCGTGCGCCGCCCAGACCAGGCCGGAGTAGACCTTGGGCAGGAAACGGGTCGACTTCGGTGGCAGGAGATCCCCGTGCTCGATCGCCGCGGCGAACTGCGCGGGAGACATGGGCGGCAGGAAGAGCCCGGTCACCTCGCCGGACTTCACCATCTCGGCGAGCTTGTTCGGATCGGAGCGGTAGAGCACGGTGCCGTCGGTGGCGGCTTGCGGACCGAGGCCGAGCGCCGGATAGAGGAGCTCCTGCAGGATCACGACGGGCAGCCCGGCCGCGCTGGGTGTGACGTGCGCGGGCACCTTGCTCGGATCCAGCCGCCAGACTTCGGCGCCGTCCGGACCCCACACGCCGAGCGCGGGCTGTGCCGCGTGCTCGACCGCCGCGGCGAGGCCCCAGCCCTCGTCGCCCCGCCAGGGGTCGCGCGAAGAGACCAGCGAGTGCAGGCTCCCCAGGTCGGCTCGGCGCAGCGCGCGATGAATCGGATCGATGCGGAGTTGTGCCGAGGACAGGCTGGTCAATACCGATAGCTTGGCCGCCGCCGCTCTACCCGTGGCGGCGCCGGTCTCCTCGGCGTAGCGCCGGCCAACCTTGTATCGATGATGACCATCGGCGATCGCCGCCGGACGATCGGCGAGCAGGTCGCGATAGGCCCCGATGCGCTGTGGATCGGTCAGCCGATAGAGCACATGCCGGTTGCCGTCGGCGTCGTGGTGCGCGATGACCGGCGCGCGCCGGGCGATGTCTTCGGCCAGCATGGCGTCGAGCGCGCCGCCGTCATCGGGCAGCAGCAGCACCGGCTCGAGATCGACCGCCATGGCGCGCAGCAGCGCCAGGCGCTCGGCGAGGGGTTTGTCCAGGGTCTGCTCGTGCGGACGGATGACCTCCGGCGGCTCGTAACCGACCAGTGCGGTCAGACCCAGCCGCACGCCACCTACCGCGAGCTCGATCGCATATGGATAGAGCGAGGGCACTTCGTCCCGCACCACCACGCCGTCGGCGACCCAACGCCCGTGCATCGCCGCTGCCGTCGCGAACGGGTCGCCACTTGACGCGGCGGCCGGCCGGCTGAGGTGCGCGAAGTGATGGGGAGCGAGCGCCTGCAGGCGATCACGCTCCTCATCCGGGATCTGATCGTAGGGCGGCGCCACCAGGCGGCCGGGATCGGGATCCGCGGTCGGCGAGTAACGCAGGCCTTGGAAAGCGAAAAGGCGCATGCACGGGCTCCTCAGTGGAATCGATGGCCGCACCGTCGACCGTCACCGGGCCGTACCGCCACCGCCTCGGATCATATCGGGTGGGGAAACCCAGGCCGGCTATTGACCCCGGAGCGCGAGGTCTCCAACCCCGGCCATGGGCAGCTCGACTTCGAACGCCGCGCCGCCCTGCGGATGGTTGCGAGCACGAAGCTCGCCGCCGTAGGCGCGCACGATGCTGCGCGCGATGGCGAGACCGAGGCCGGTGTGGGCGGTCGCCCCTGAATGCTGCGGGCGGTAGGAGAAGAAACGGTCGAAGATCCGCTCGGCGTGCTCCGGCGGCACGCCGGGGCCGCGGTCACGGACGGTGACCAGGATACTCTCCGCTCGGGCCTCCAGGTGGATCGAGACCGCCGTCCCGGGTGGTGAGAAGCTCACCGCGTTGTCGAGCAGGTTGTCGAGCACCTGCTGCAGCCGCTCGCGCACTGCCATGACCACGGCACCGCCGCCGCCCTCGACCTCCACCGGCAAGCCGGAGCGAGCCGCGGCGGACGCGGCGAGCTCGGTGATCAGCGGGCGCAACGGGACGGGTTGGCGCTCTTCGGAGAGTAGCTGCGACTCGAGCGCGGCGCTTTGGCGCACCGCGCGCAACAGGGCCTGCAGCCGGGCAATCTCGCGCTCGATGGTGGCGAAGAAGCGGTGGCGCTCGTCGCGGTCCTCGACGTCCGCCATGACCTCGGCGGCGCCGCGGATCGAGGCCAATGGGTTGCGGAATTCGTGCGACAGATCCGATGCCGCCGCCTCGGCCTGGCCGAGATGAGAGCGCAGCCGCCGGCCGTGCTCTTCCAGCGCCCGCGCCAGGTCGCCGATCTCGTCGCCGCGATGCACGTCGCTGAATGAGCTGCGCACCTGGCCGCGCGGGTCGAGCATGTCGGCCGACTCGCGGGTCAGCCGGCCGAGCGGCCGGGCGAGAGTGCGCGCGAAATACAGCGTGAGCAGGGCGCTGCCGGCCAGCGCCGCGGCGAACACCTGCCAGATCGACCGCCGCAGCATCGCGACCTCGTGGCGAGTGGGTGCCGTGCCCTCGCTGGCGGTCACCACGGCGACGATGTCGTTGCCGCTGCGCACCGGCGCCATGCGGTACAGCGTGAGCGTGGCGCCGGATGCGGGCAGCCGCCCGCCGTCGGCAACGCCGGCGAGGGCGGACTGGACTGCGAGACCGGTGAGCGGTGCGGCCGGCTCGAGCGTCGTCGCCGGCCCACCCAGCGCCGCGGAGTCGGCGAGCAGGTGGCTATGCCGGTCGAGCACTTGGAAGCGCGGGCCGTTGGCAGTCGCCGCGGCGCGCAACAGCAATCGCACTTCCTCCTCGACCGGCTCCCCGCTCTCGCCGAGCGCCGCCGCCACCAGGCGGGCTTGGGCGGCGAGCGCCTGTTCCTGGCGCTCGAGTAGGCGGCGCTCGAGGGTGTCGAGCGAGAGCAGCCCGGCGACCGGCAGGAAGACCAGCAACAGGTTGAACAGCAGCAGGCGCGCCGCGAGGCGCGGCCGCGGAAGCCTCACTCCGGGACCCGGAAGCGGTAGCCGAGGCCGTAGGCGGTTTCGATCGGATCGTCGCCGGGAGGCACGCTCTGCAGCTTGCGTCGCAGGCGCTTGACGTGGCTGTCGATGGTGCGGTCTGCGATGTAGGTCTCGTGAGGATAGGCGTCGGCGAGCAGCTGATCGCGGGACTTCACGTGGCCGGGATGCCGCGCCAGCGCGTGCAACAGGCGGAACTCGGTCACGGTGAGCGGCACCGCAGTGCCGCGCCAGCGCACCTCGTAGCGGCGCAGATCCAGAAGCAGCGGGCCGGCGGCGAGGGTTTCCTCCTGGTCGTCGGCGTGGCCCAGGTTGCGCCGCCGCAGCAGAACCTTGATCCGCGCCTCGAGCTCGCGCAGCGAAAACGGCTTGCAGAGGTAGTCGTCGGCGCCGATCTCCAGCCCGAGCACGCGGTCGAGCTCCTCGTCACGCGAGGTGAGAAAGACGATCGGCAGCGTCTCGGAGAGGCCACGCAGCCGGCGGCAGAGCTCCAGCCCGTCCATGCGCGGCAACATGATGTCCAGCACCGCCACGTCCGGCAGCCGGGACTGAAACGCCTCCCAGGCCGCCGCGCCGTCGGCGTAGGTCTCGACGCGATATCCGGCGCGGCGGAGCGCGAAGCCGACGGTTTCGACCAACTGCGCCTCGTCGTCGACCAGGGCGATGGTGTGCATGCAACGATCTTATCGGGAACCCCCGGCGGCCTCTCGGCCGCCTCCTTGCCGGCTGGTACGATCGGCGCCGATCCGGGCACGATGACGACTTCGCCAACCGAACGACCCCTGCTTTCGGTCGTGATCAGCGCGTACGACGAGTGCGACACGATCGGCGAGCTTACGCGGCGCTTGGCCGCGGCACTCGACGCCATGTCGGAATGGCGATGGGAGCTGATCTATGTCGTCGAGGGCGGCGACGGTACGCGCGAGATCGTCGAGCGCCTGGCCGCGGAGCGTCCCGAGATCCGCTTGCTTTACCGGGCCGAGCGCAGCGGTCTCGGCGCTTCGTTCCGGCGCGGATTTGCCGCGGTGTCGCCGGAAGCGGTCTACGTCGTGACCATGGACGCCGATCTCAACCACCAGCCGGAGGAGATCTCGCGCCTGCTCCAAACCGCGCAGCGGCTCGGGAGCGACGTTCTGGTCGGCTCGCGCTTCATCCACGGCGGCCGTTCCGACGGCACGCCGCTGTGGAAACTGGGCCTGAGCCGCACGCTCGGCGCCGTCATGCGTGGCCGGTTCGGCGTGCCGGTGCACGACAAGAGCTCCGGGTTTCGCGTCTATCGCGCGGCGGCGCTGGCGCGCCTTTCCTACCGCGGCGACAACTTCGCCTTCCTGCCCGAGATGCTGATACTGGCCTGGCGCTCCGGCTTGCGAGTGGCCGAAGAGCCGATCCACTTCGTCTACCGCCGGCAAGGCAAATCGAAGATGGGTCTGTGGTCGACTTCGTGGAGCTACCTTTCCCTCCTGGTTCGTCCCCTCGGTGGCTCCGCCTCGAGAGCCTGGGACTGGCGCGCGGCCGCCCTGACGGTCGCCGTAGTCGCGGCGGCCTTCGTCTCGCTCGAGCTGGCTCATCCCTACTACTTCCTGCAGGACGACAACCGGGACATGTCGTTGCCACACTATGTCCTGGCGGCGCGAACGCTCGCCGCGTCGGGCGAAGTCGCGCAGTTCAACTTCTATCAGTCGCTCGGCACCCCGCTCCTGGCGACCGGCCAGGCCGGCGTCCTGAACCCGGCGACCTACCTCTCGGTCGCGGCCAGCCAGGTGCTGTTCGGTCATGTCTTCGCTGCCATCGACCTGATGATCGCAGCGTACTTCGCGTTGGGCGCCGTCGGCATGCTCTTCCTGGCGCGTGAGCTCGGCTTGTCGCGTTCCGCGGCGTTGTTCGCTGCCCTCAGCTGGCCGCTCCTGCCAGCCACGGTGTACTTCAGCGTCAGCTGGGGGATCCTCGCGCCGCTGGTCGGTCTGCTGCCTTGGATCGTCGCCTTCACGATGCGATTGGTGCACGGTGGCGGCTTGGCGAGCGCTTTGGCACTGGCTGCCTCCCACACATTGCTTTTCCTGGCGGGCTACACCCCGTGGACGCTGTACAGCGCTGCGGCCCAAGTCATTCTGCTGCTCGTGCTCCTGCCTGGCGCCAAGCGGCCGGCGAGAGCTCTGGGGTGGCTGATCCTCGCGGCGGTCCTCACAGCTTTGTGGTCATTGCCGCTCCTGGCTCCGATGATCCATCACATGTCGGTCTCGTGGTCGCGCTCGACCCCGATGTCCTACGCTTTCTTTGCCGGCGAGGCGTTGCGTCCGGTCGCATGGATCAACGGGCTCATCTGGCCCTTCGCGCGGTTGTTCACGGCGAGTCCGGCGCATTTCTACTCCGAGATCGCCGCCCCGGCGGCGATCACTCACCTCGGTTACCCGGCGCTTCTCCTCGCCGTTGCCGCTGGACTCGGGCTGAGACGCCGAACAAATGGCGAGAGCCGCTGGCCGCTCGTGGCCTGCGGGCTGACGGCCGCCGTGATGCTGGCTTGGGTGGTGGGCTGGTTGTCGCCCGCCATCTACCAGATTCCGATCTTCAACCGCTTTCGCTGGCCGGTGCGGGTGCTCTTCCTGTTCGAGTTCTTCGCGTTGCTGGTCGCGGCCTTCGGCCTCGACCGGCTGCGGCGGGGCTCCCGCGCCGGCCGCTGGTGGCCCGGGGTGTTGATCGCGGCGCAGGTCCTCAACCTCTGGCTCGCCAATCGGCTGCACGACTACCGCGGCTTCGTCGCCCACAGCGATCCGGTTCCGCTCCAGGAGCCGTGGCGCGAACGTCTGGCTGGGGCTCGCATCGTCAGCCTGGGCCACTACGCCTTGGGGGGCCGTCTCGACACGGTGCGCTCGGTGGGCTTCAACTATCCGTCGCTGTGGGAACTCTTCCACATGGGTGGCTACGACACGCTGACCACGCGCGCTAGCTACGACGCGACGCGTATGTTCTCGCACATGAGCAGCTTCGCCCACCATCCGGAAACTCTCGACGTCGGATTCCTGCGCGGCTGGGCGGTGCGCTGGTACGTCGCCTCGCCCGGAGCTGTGAACGCCTACGCGGAGAGGCTGGGTCGTGACGGCGTGCGGTTGGTGGAGTGTGAAAGCGACCGCTGTCTGTTCGAGGATCCCGCCGCGCCGCCGCTCGCGGCCTGGGGCGACAGCGGGCAAGGGGAAGGCCTGCGGCTGCGCGTCGAGGGTGCCGAGATGCTGGTCTCCACCGAACGGCCCTCACCCGGCGAGGTGGTCCTGGCGTTCCTCGACCACCCCTTCCTGCGCGCCACGGTCGATGGTGTCGGGGTGCCCATTCGCCGGCTGCCGGCCGGCCAGATGGTGATCGCCGTTCCAGCCGGGAATCACGTCCTGCGACTGCGCTACCAGGACCCGCTATTTCGCCTCGGCTGCTACGGCGCGCTCGCCGGCCTGGCGCTTGCGGCGCTCGCCCTGGCGTTCGAAGTCCGCGGGCGCCGCAAGCTCGGGGTCCGTCAGGCCGCCGGCCCGGCGAACTGAGGCGCTTCCTCGGGCTGGCGAATCGACACCGCGAGATCGCCGTCCTTGACTCCGACTTCGATCGTCGCGCCGTCCTTTACCTCGCCCGCCAGGATGGCGCGGCCGATGCGCGTCTCCAGGTGGTGCTGCAGGTAGCGCTTCAGCGGCCGGGCGCCGTACACCGGATCGAAGCCCTGTCGCGCCACCAGGTTGCGCGCCGCCTCGGTGAGCTCGAGACGGATGTTGCGCTCGACGAGACGCTTGCGCAGGTCCTCGGTCTGCAGTTCGACGATGCGCTCGATCTCTTCCAGGGTGAGCGGCTTGAACAGCACGATGTCGTCGACGCGGTTGAGGAACTCGGGACGGAAATGGGAGCGCAGCTCGCGCATCACCGCGTCGCGCGCCGACTCGCGAATCTCACCGCGCTCGGTGATGCCCTCGAGCAGGTGGTGCGAGCCGATGTTCGAGGTCATGATGATGACCGTGTTCTTGAAGTCCACGGTGCGGCCCTGGGCGTCGGTCAGGCGGCCGTCGTCGAGGATCTGCAGCAGCACGTTGAAGACGTCGTGGTGCGCCTTCTCGATCTCGTCGAAGAGGATGACCGAGTAGGGCTTGCGCCGCACCGCCTCGGTGAGCTGGCCGCCCTCGTCGTAACCGACGTAGCCCGGCGGCGCGCCGATCAGGCGCGACACGGTGTGCTTCTCCATGTACTCCGACATGTCGATGCGCATCATGTTCTCCTCGGAGTCGAAGAGCGACTGGGCGAGCGCCTTGGCGAGCTCGGTCTTGCCGACGCCGGTGGGGCCGAGGAAGATGAACGAGCCGATCGGCCGGCGCGGGTCCTTGATGCCCGAGCGGGCGCGGATCACCGCGTCGGCGACCAGTTGCACCGCTTCGTCCTGGCCGATCACCCGCTGGTGAAGGATCTCGTCGAGCTGCAGCAGTTTCTCGCGCTCGCCCTCCATCAGCCGGGTCACCGGAATGCCGGTCCATTTCGAGACGATGTCGGCGATCTCGTCCTCGGTGACCTCTTCGCGCAGTAGCCGCGGACCGCCGGCGCTCACGTTCCTTGGCCTCGGCCTGCTCGAGCTGGGCCTGGAGCTCGGCGAGCCTGCCGTACTTGAGCTCGGCCGCCTTGTTGAGATCGTAGGCGCGCTCGGCGAGCTCGATCTCCTGGCGCACCTGCTCGATCTGCTCGCGCAGCTGGCTCAGCTTGAGGAGCCCCTGCTTCTCGTGTTCCCACTGGGTGCGGATCGTCTTCTCCTGCTCCTTGAGATCCGCCAGCTCCTGGCGCAGCACGGCGAGGCGGTCCTTCGCTGCCTTGTCCTTCTCCTTCTTGAGCGCCGCCTCCTCGATCTCGAGCTGCATGACTCGTCGCGTCACCTGCGTCGAGCTCCTGCGGCATGGAGTCGATCTCGGTGCGGATGGTGGCGGCAGCCTCGTCCACCAGGTCGATCGCCTTGTCGGGCAGGAAACGGTCGGAGATGTAGCGGTGTGAGAGCACCGCCGCCGCGACCAGGGCGGTGTCCTGGATGCGCACGCCGTGGTGGACCTCGAAGCGCTCCCTGAGGCCGCGCAGGATCGAGATGGTGTCCTCGACCGAGGGCGGATCCACCACCACCGGCTGGAAGCGGCGCTCGAGGGCGGCGTCCTTCTCGATGTGCTTGCGGTACTCGTCGAGCGTGGTGGCGCCGATGCAATGCAGCTCGCCGCGCGCCAGCATCGGCTTGAGCAGGTTGCCGGCGTCGGTCGAGCCCTCGGTCTTGCCGGCGCCGACGATGGTGTGCAGCTCGTCGATGAACAGGAGGACGCGGCCCTCGCTCTGCTTGATCTCGTTGAGCACCGCCTTGAGCCGCTCCTCGAACTCACCGCGATACTTGGCTCCGGCGAGCAGCGCGCCCATGTCGAGCGAGAACACCGAGCGGTCCTTCAGCCACTCCGGCACGTCGCCGCGCACGATGCGCTGCGCCAGGCCTTCGACGATCGCCGTCTTGCCGACGCCGGGCTCGCCGATCAGCACCGGGTTGTTCTTGGTCTTGCGCGACAGGATGCGGATGACGCGGCGGATCTCCTCGTCGCGGCCGATCACCGGATCGAGCTTGCCGCGCCGCGCCTGCGCCACCAGGTCCATGCCGTACTTCTCGAGCGCCTCGTAGGCGGCCTCGGGATCGGCGGAGGTGACGCGCTGGCTGCCGCGCACGGACTGCAGGGCGGAGAGCAGGCGATCATGGGTGACGCCGTGCTGCTGCAGCAAACGAGCGGCTCCCAAGCCGCTGTCCGCGGCCAGGGCGAGCAGAAGATGCTCGACCGAAACGTATTCGTCTTTCAGTCGCTTGGCCTCGTCCTCGGCTTTGACCAGGATCTGTTGCAGGCGCTGCGTGATGTAGACCTTGCCCACCTCGGTGCCGCCGCCGGTGACCCGAGGGCGCCGCTGGAGTTCGTGCTCGACTGCCTGCAGCACGGTTGCCGGGACGACTTCCAGCCGCTGGAGTAGTCGCGGAGCGAGCCCATCCGGCTGCTCGAGCAAAGCCGCGAGCAGGTGCTCAGCGTCCACTTCCTGATGGCCGAGGCGCACCGCCTTGGTTTGGGCCGTGGAGAACGCCTCCTGGGATTTCTGGGTGAGTTTGTTCAGGTCCATGTCATTCCCGTGGCTTGAACGCCGACGCCTCCTTCAGACTCTCGAATAGTTCTCGCTCCCGGTCGTTCAGCGATTGCGGAACCACGATCTGCAACTCCGCAAACAGGTCGCCTGCGGCGTCCTTGCCGGGAAAGCCTTTGCCCTTGAGCCGGATCTTGCGGCCCGACGACGAACCCGCCGGGATTCGCACCCGCATGGAGCCGTCGAGCGTGGGCACGTCGATCTCGCCGCCTAGGGCGGCTTCCCACGGCGTCACCGGCACGCGCACCGTGAGATTGCCGTCCTCCATGCGGAACCTGGGATGGGGCGCGATCTCGACGTTCAGATAGAGATCGCCCGCCTTGCCGCCCCCGCTGCCCTCACCACCCCGGCCCGAGAGCCGGATCCGCTGCCCCGGCCGTACGCCCGAGGGGATCTTCACCCGATAGGCACGGCCCTGGCCGTGGGTCGGATCGGCGAGACGGACCTCGCGTTCGCCGCCGTGCGCCGCTTCCTCGAGGCTCAGCTCGAGCCGCGCCTCGTGGTCGGCGCCGGGCGAGGTCCAAGCGTGGCCTTGCCCAGTCTGCGCTGCGCGCGCGCCTCCGAAAAGCATGTCGAAGAACGAGCTGAACCCACTGCCGCCGAAATCGAAGCCCCCGAATCCGCCCTCGCCGCCGCCCTTGCCGAAGTCGAACCGGAACTCTTCGAACCCCGGCGGCGGCGACCCTCCGTGGCGCTGAGCGTGGTTCCAGGCGGCGCCATAGCGGTCGTACTTCTTGCGTTTCTCGGGATCGCCGAGGACTTCCTTGGCCTCTGAAATTCCCTTGAAGCGCGCCTCGGCGCCGGCATCCTTGTTGACGTCGGGGTGGTACTTGCGCGCCAGCTTACGGTAGGCCTTCTGGATGTCCTCTGGCGAGGCATCCTTGGGCACTCCCAAGACGGCGTAGTAGTCCTTGTAGTCCAAGTACCTAACCCCTCCTCAACGCGTTCACAGCCGTCATGGCAAGATCTTAGTGTCTGCCACTAAAGCTAGACAACCAGCGCGCACGGCGCTTCATTCCAACCCACAGAAAAGAAAAAGCCCCCGGGGCGGCGGGGGCTCGATCGCGCGGAAATCGGGGGCTTTCAGGGGGCCGCGATTCCGAAGTGCTCGTAATTCTTGGCGATGAACTCCTTCCACCTATCCGGCACTTCCTCAAGAGGAAAGATGGCTTGGACCGGGCAGGCGTCGATGCACAGGCCGCAGTCGATGCATTCCTCGGGGTGGATGTAGAGCATCTCCCACTCGTCGTCCTTGCCGTAGATGCAGTCGACGGGGCAGACGTCCACGCAGGCGGTATCCTTCACGCCCACGCAGGGCTCGGCGATGATGTGCGTCATGCTCGAATCTTACAACGCGCGAGTCGCGCTCGAGGGCTCGAAGCGCGTCGGTGAGTAGGCCCAATCCTCCGGCGCGCGGCCTTCGGTGAGCACCATGTCGGCGAGGACGCTGGCCGTCCAGGGTGCGAGCAGAATGCCGTTGCGATAGTGCCCCGAGGCGGCGAGGATGGGGGAGCCCTCCTCGAGCGGGCCGATCAGAGGGCGGCCGTCCGGAGTCCCTGGGCGCAGACCGGCCCAGGTGGCCACCAGCCGGGCGCCGGCCAAGGCCGGAAACACGTCACGCACGAACTGCAGCAGGCCCCAGATTCCCTCCACGGTGGCGTGCTCGGCGAAGCCCGCGTGCTCCAACGTCGAGCCGACCAGCAGACCGGTCGCGCCGCGCCGCACCACGTAGCGGTGCTCACCCTCATGGGAGCCGCGCAGCGATCCGGTCAGCGGCCAGTCGACACCGTCGAGAAGCGCGATCTGTCCGCGCACCGGCTCGACGGCGAGCGGAGATACGCCGGTGGTGCCGTCGCCGCTCCATGCGCCTGTGGCCAGCACCAGCCAGCGCGCCTCGCGGCTGCCGTTCTCGAATTCGACCCGCACGCCCTTGCCCTCGGGAGTGATGCTCCGTGGCGGAGAGTCGGTGGTGACCGCCACGCCGGCGCGGGCCAGCGCCATTAGCAGCGCCTGGCAGGCTTCGAGCGGATGGACTCGGCACTCGCGGGGCAGGAGAAGGGCCCGGTGATGTCCTGGGGCGAGGTCCGGCACGCGCTGGCGGAGTTCGGGTTCGGTGAGCTCCTCGATCGGCTCGTCGATCTCGGCGCAGAGAGCGCGCAACTCGGCCAGCGGCGCGCCGGACTCGCTCTCCAGTCCCAGCACGAGCGTGCCGGTGGTGTCGAACTCCACCGCCTGATCGCCCTCGGCCTCGACCTCCTGCAACCAGTCCCGCCAGCCATCGCGGGCCTGCCGGCACAACTCGCGGAAGCCGGGAGTCGCCGAACCGCGGTCGGCGAAAGGAGACAGGATGCCGGCCGAGGCGCCCGATGCCCCGGCGGCCGGGCTGCGGCCCTCGATAACCTCGACCCGCAGCCCCCGCCGGCGCAGCTCGCGCGCGCAAGCCAAGCCGACGATTCCAGCTCCTAGAACGATCACATCCGGCTGCGGCATCCGCCCTTTTTACCACGCTTCAAATCCCAGATTTGAATTTTTGCCGCAGTGCGTCAAAAATGTCTTGACAGCTATGCCGCAGTGCGGTAAATTCATCCTCGCCGGGAATCTCGCAGGGAGGTAAATTCAAATGGTCCGCCTGATCAAACGCTACGAAAGCCGCAAGCTCTACGACACCGAAGAGAGCCGCTACGTTTCACTCGAGGAGCTGGCGGAGTGGATCCGGGCGGGCCAGGAGATCAAGGTGGTGGACAACGCCACTGGCCACGATGTCACCGGGCCCACCCTGACCCAACTGATCCTCGAAGAGGGCCGCGGCGGGCGGGCGCTGTCGTCCGACCTGCTGCACGATCTCGTGCGGGTGGGCGAGCGTGCCGTGCATCGCGGCGTGGAGCAAGTGCAGCAGGCCGCCGACCGGTTGGTGCAGAAGTCGGTGGACCGGCTGGCGCCGGTAAAGCGGGCGCGCGAGGAGATGGCGGATCTGCGCCGGCGCCTCGAAGAGCTCGAGAGCTCGCTCGAGGGATTCGATGCCGGCGCGGCGGGGCGGCGTCGCTCGGCGGCGCGCGCCCGGCGGCCCAAGAAGGCCTGAGGTCACCCCGCGCGAGACTTCCGGAGTCCGCGCGGTGCAGCGATAGCAGTTCAACTCTCATCTCGAAAGGACACGCCAGACCATGGCTAAGAAATTGGAGAAGAACACCAACGAACTGAAGGAGACCGCCAACAAGGTGTGGCTCGCCGGCCTGGGCGCGCTCGCCACGGCGGGTGAAGAGGGCGGCAAGCTGTTCGACCGGCTCGCCAAGAAGGGCGAGAGCTTCGAGTCGCAGGGCAAGAAGCAGGTCGAGAGCGCCAAGTCGCGCATCGAGGAAGTCGCCGACAAGGCCAAGGATCAGGCCTCGAGCGCCTGGTCGAAGATCGAGTCGATGATCGACGACAAGGTCACTGCCGCCCTGCACCGCGTCGGCGTTCCCACCCGCGACGAGATCAAGAACCTCTCGGCGCGCGTTGCCGACCTGTCGCGCAAGATCGAGCAGTCGAAGCCGAAGGCGCGTCCGGCGTCCCGCACGCGCAAGGCGCAGGCTTAAGCACCCTCCACATGGCGAAGGCACGGCGCACGCCGGCCGCTCGCCGCCCGAAGCCGGCCAAGGTGGGTCTCGCCTTGGCCGGCGGCGGGCCGGAGGGCGCCATCTACGAGATCGGCGCGCTGCGGGCGCTCGACGAGGCGCTCGAAGGGCTCGATTTCAACGACCTCGAGTGCTACGTCGGGGTGTCGGCCGGCGCCTTCCTCTGCGCCAACCTCGCCAACCAGCTCACCACCGCGCAGATGGCGCGGGCCATCGTCAAGGCGGAGCCCGGCGAGCATCCGTTCATTCCCGAGACGTTCTTCACGCCCGCGATCCTCGAGTTCCTGCGCCGCACGGCCAGCGTCCCGAAACTGCTCGCGCAGGCGCTGTGGGATGTCACCCGCCGGCCCGGCGACCGCCGGCTGATCGAATCGCTCACCCGGCTGGCGCGCGCGTTGCCGGTGGGCGTTTTCGACAACGAGCCGGTGCGCGAGTACCTGGAGAAGATCTACACCATCAAGGGCCGCACCGACGACTTCCGGCAGCTGCGCCACCGCCTAGTGGTGGTGGCGTGCGATCTAGAGTCCGGGAAGGCGGTGAAGTTCGGCGAGCCGGGGTTCGATCACATCCCGATCTCGCGGGCCGTGCAGGCCTCGGCGGCGCTGCCCGGACTCTATCCGCCGGTCGAGATCGAGGGCCGGCACTACGTCGATGGCGTGCTGCTCAAGACTCTCCATGCCTCGGTGGCCCTCGAGGCCGGCGCCGATCTGGTCCTGTGCATCAATCCGATCGTACCGGTCGACATGGAGCGCGCCGTGGCGGAGGGTTCGTATCGCAACGGCCACCTGGTCGACGCCGGCCTGCCGACCGTGCTCTCGCAGACCTTCCGCACCTTGATCCACTCGCGGCTCGGAATGGGCATCGCGGCCTACGCCCGCCGCTACCAGAACGCCGACGTGGTGCTGATCGAGCCCCAGCGCGACGACTACCGCATGTTCTTCACCAACATCTTCAGCTTCTCGGCCCGCCGCGCAGTGGCCGCGCACGCCTACCAGGCGACGCGCCAGGTGCTGTTGCGGCGCAAGGACGAGCTCGCGCCGCGCTTCGCGCGCCACGGTATCCGGCTGCGCATCGACGTGTTGGAGGATCCCACCCGGGACCTCTGGACCGGCGTCGGCTGCGGAGTCGGCGACTCGGCCCCGGACGTGGTGCGCGATCTGGACCGGGCGCTGAGTGAGCTCGAGGAAGCGCTAGGGTAGAATTCCCGGGCGGCGCCGAGCGCCGACCTCCAAGGAGAACCGATGCGACGCACGACATCCCATTTCACCGCCGCCATCGCGCTGCTGACGCTGGCCGTCGCCGTGGCCGCGCCCCTTGCCGCCACCGACGCCCAGCCCGCCCTGCGCCGGGTCGAGACCAAGCATGTCTGCATGATCAACAACCAGGACATGGGCCGCGATCAGATCCCGGTCGAAGTGGAGAAAAAGACGTACTACGGCTGCTGCGAGGCCTGCAAGAAGGCGCTCAACGAGAAGCCGGAAACCCGGCTTGCGGTCGATCCGGTTTCCGGCAAGACCGTCGACAAGGCCACCGCCGTCATCGGCGCCAAGGCCGACGGCTCGGTGCTGTACTTCGAGAGCGAGAAGACCTTCGAAGAGTTCTTGAAGCGCTGACCTCTCCCTGCGGGCTCCGCCCGCTGTCCCTCCCCTAAAGGGGAGGGACCCGTACTACACGGATGGCATCTGTTGAGTACGTCCCTCCCCTTTAGGGGAGGGTGGCGCGAAGCGCCGGGGAGAGGTCGGGCGCGAGAAGAGGCCTACTCTTCCCGAAATATCGTCAAATGCACCCCGTCGGGATCTTTCACCGACAAACTCCTCGCGCCCCAGGCTTCTGTAGTCGGCGGCTCGCTCATCGTGCCCCCTGCGGCCTTGATGCGGCTGGCGAGCTGATCGATGTCCTGGCCGGTCTCGCACCAAAGTCGGATTCCCACGGCCTTCTTCCGGTTGCGTCCCTTCTTCCAGTCGTCTTGCGACAATCCAATCTCGCAGGCGCCGGCTTTGAGCATCACGCCGCGTAGAGCGCCGCTGGTGTCGAGCCAGCGCTCGCTGACCAGGAACCCCAGCACGTCGGTGTAGAACTTCACGCTGCGGGCGAGGTCGTCGGCGGTAATGCCCGGCGCGATCGCGCGTACGCGCAGGCTTTCCGGCTGTCGGCGATCCTTGGGCACGCGCTCCACGATGGGCGCCGGACGGTTGGCCGGGACGGCGTTCTTAACCGCCTCCGCGGCTGGCTTCCGGCTGGCCTTGCCAGCGGTCTTGCGGGTGGCCCTCGTCACCGCCTTCTTGGCGGGCCGGGCGGGTTTGCGAGCGGGCATGCGACCTCCTTCCGTCGTCCGTTTCGACTCTACTGCATGCTAGCGCCGGCGCAGCGCGAGCACGAGAGCGAGCGCGAAAAGGGCCGCCCAGATCGGCCAGGGCCCCTTGAAGGCAGCCAGGATCGCGGCGCCGATGAGGCAGAATCCAGCGAGCAGTGTGCCGGCGAGTCCGGCAAAGGGGTTCTCCTGCGGCCGCCGCGTGGCCTGCTCGATCATGCGCAGGCCCTCGGTGACCAGGAGCGGCGCCTTGACCAGCGCGTCGACCACTCGGGCGCGCCGCGCAGGCTGTCCTTGGCCAGGCGCCAGGGCGAGAACTGCTGCATGAAGATGGCGTTGACGTGCTTCTGCGACACCGCGGCGACGTCGAAACCGGGTTGCAGGATCTGGCCGACGCCCTCGAACGTCACCAGCGCCTTGACCATCAGCACCATCTCGACCGGGAAGTACATGCGGAAGCGCACGCCCTGGGCCACCGATTGCAAGATCAGCTGCGCGAGCGAGAAGTCGCTGGAAGTTGGAGGACGCGCGACCAGCGCCGGCAGATCTCCTCGACCTCGCGCCGGAAGCCCATCGGGTCGCCGCGCCGCAGCGGCTGCGCCACCAGCGCGAGGTAGCGCGCCGCGTTCTCGGCGTCGCCGGTGACCAGGCAGTAGTAGTAGTACATCAGCGTCCGCCGCAGCTCCTCGTTGAAGCGGCCGACCATGCCGAGGTCGATGAACCCGAGCCGCGGGCCGTGCGAGCACCAGCAGGTTGCCGGGGTGCAGGTCGGCGTGGAAGAAGCCGTCGCGATAGAGCATGCGGATGATCGCAGCGGCGCCCGAGGTCGATCAGCTTTTCCCGCTCCTGCGGGGTCAGCGACTGCGGCCTCCGGCGAGTTGGGCTTGCAGGCCGTCGAAGAACTCCATGCACAGGACGTCGCGGCCCGAGAACTCGCGGTAGATCTTGGGGAAGGCGACGTCCGGCAGGTCCTTGAAGTTGGCGGCGAAGGTCTCGGCGTTGTCCGCCTCGCGGCGCAGGTCGACCTCGCGCAGGGTGTAGGCGGTGAACTCGCGCATGACCTGCTTGGGCTGGAAGCGCTCGAGGATGGTCTGCAGAAAGCTGCCCAGCATGTTGAGCAGGATGGCGTCGCGGCGCAGCAGCTCGCGGATGCCCGGCTTGACCACCTTGAGGATCACTTCGCCGCCGTCGCGAGTGCGGGCGCGGTGGGTCTGGCCGATCGAAGCCGAGCCGAGCGGCACCGGGTCGATCCACTCGAACATCGCGGACACCGGGCGCTGCGAGGTCCTTCTCGATGATCTGCTCGATGCGCGCCAGCGGCACCGCGGGCAGCCGATCGAGCAGGTTCTTGAGCTCGTCGGTGATCTCGAGCGGCAGGATGTCCTCGCGCAGCGAGAGCACCTGACCGAGCTTGATGTAGGTCGGCCCGAGGATCTCGAGCCGGCGCCGCAACTGGACCGGGAAACGGCAGGTCGCGCAGTGCAGGGTCGAGCAGCGGCTTGGCGAGCCCGCCGGCGATGCGCGCGATGCCGTAGCCGCGCGGCTTCGGGATGGTGTCGCGGTGCGCCAGGCTCCAGGCGCGCACGCCGCCGAAGAGCAGGCCGAGGACGTGCTGCTGGGTCTGAAAGTAGCGGCGGATGAGCCCGGGTGGCTTGCGCTCGATCAGCAGCTCGTAGCCCGGTGGAGCGGCCGTGGGGTCGATCGGGCTCGCCTCCGGCGGAGCCGGAGCAGGGGGCGCGGCCCCCGATACGGCTGGGGGCACAGCCCGCCGGTTGCGCTTGCGCGACATGCCTTTGCAGCTTATCCCGAGAGCCCGTTCACTCCACGGCGCGCGGTGCCGCCTGCAAGGTGACGACGCCCACGACGCCCGCCAGCGCCAGCCCGCACCCGAGCCATTGCAGTCCGGTGAGCCGGTCACCGAGGAGCAGCCAGCCGATCAACAGACTGGTCACCACGGTCAGCTGCGCCAGGATTCCTGCTTGCAGGTTGGTCAGCCAGCGATAGGCCCAGGTCATCAGCAACTGCGCCATCACGGAAGCCGCGCCGACTGCGGCGAGCAGCGCCCATTCTCCCGGCAGCGGGCGAACGAAGCCGCGCAGGCCGAACGGAGCCGTGACCAACAGGCCGAAGATGGTGAAGCTGTTGTAGATCGCCCAGGAACCCTCGCTGCGGCGCGCCGCGCGGATCGCCGCCACCGCGGCTCCCGAGAGGATCGCCGATACGAAGCCTGCCGCCTCCCACCAACCGAGGCGCAAGCCACTCGGGCGCACTCCGGCCGCGAGGATGAGACCCGCCAGGGCGAGCCCTGCCGGAAACGCCAGCCTCCGGTCGACCTGCTCGCCGAGAAAGAGACTGGCGAAGAGCACGCTCCAGATCGGCGAGGAATAGTTGAGCAGCGTCGCCAGCCCGACTGGCAAGTGCTCGATGGCGAAGAAATAGAGCAGGACGGCCACACCGCCGAACAGGCCGCGGTACAGGAGGAGATCGAGGCGTCGCCAGGTCCACGCGCCCCGCCACGCCGACGGGATGATGGCCAGCGGCACCAGCATGAAGGCAAAACGGATGAACGCGACCTGGTCGCCCGGCAGTCGCCGAGTCGCCAGCTTCGCGGCCAGCGCCATCAGCGCGAAACACAGCGCCGAAGCGGTCATCACGAACAGCGGACGGCGCGGTGTCAAGCGCGCCGATCCTGCCGGAAACCGCGGTTGCACGCCAGTGTTCTATGATTTTGGAGCAGATCTTGCAGACTCCCTCGTTGGACCGGATGCGGTCGATCGCGACCCTCCGTTGGAAAGGAGTGCACGATGACGTTTCACCCTAGGCATTCACTCTGGAGCACCGGCGTCGCCGCAGTCCTCGTCCTGATCCTGACCGCGAGCTGCGCTTCGACCCGCCAGCCGTATACGACTCGGCGCGACAAGACCGCCAAGGGCGCGGGAATCGGCGCTGGAGCCGGGGTGTTGGGTGCAATCCTGATCGGTAAGCGCGAGGCCGATGAGATCCTGGTCGGAGCGGCGATCGGCGCCTTGGCCGGCGGAAGCATCGGCGCCTATATGGACGCGCAGGAGGAGAAGCTGGCCCGCATCCCGGGCACCACCGTCCAGCGTGAGAGCCGCGATACCCTGCTCATTACTTTCGATTCGGATGTGCTCTTCGCGGTCGATTCGGCGGCATTGAACGAAGCCTCGCGCTCGACCCTCGGTGACGTCGCGGGCGTGGTGCAGGAGTACGAGAAGACCGCGGTGGTGGTGCAGGGTCACACCGACTCGACCGGAAGCGAGGAGCACAACCTGGAGCTCTCGGACCGCAGGGCGGCCTCGGTGCGCGGCTATCTCGCGCAGCAGGGCGTGGCCGACAAACGCCTGAAGGCGGAAGGCCTCGGCGAGGCCTATCCGGTGGCCGACAACGGCACGGCCGAGGGCCGGCAGCAGAACCGCCGCGTGACCATGCTGCTCAAGGCCCGGGTGATCTGACGGCTTATGCGGCCACCGCCCGGACCTCGCGCAGCGTGCGTTCTACGTCGGCGGGCTGCACCATGATGCCCGCCGCGACGCGCGCGTAGGAAACCGCGTACGGCGACGCGGTCGCGACCACGCCACGCTGGCGGAGGCGCAGCGCCACCTCCTCGGGCTTTCGCCCGCCGACCTCGAAGCAGATGATGCCGGCGGCGAGGTCCGGGTCGAGCGGCGTGATGAGGGTGACGCCGCGCATCCGCGCCAGCTCGCGGCGCATTTGACCGGCGAGCTCGGTGATCCGCGCCGCGATAGCGGCGCGACCGATCGAGTCGTGCAGTGCCACAGCGTCCTCCATCGCCAGCAGGTTTTCGTAGGCCACGAAGCCGCCCGGGGTGATGAAGCTTGCCTGGGTGGGTGGCATCGGCCGGCCCTCGAAGTACGCCAGCCAGGGGGCGAACGAGTCGAACGTCGGAACGGTCGGCTGGATCCTTGGCCAGGCGTCGGCGCGGCCGACGATGACGCCGGTGCCGCGCGGCGCCAAGAAATACTTGTGAGCGCCGGCGACGAAAAAATCGGCGCCCAGGCTCGCCGCGTCGACGTCTTCGACGCCGAACCCGTGGACACCGTCGACGACCAGCAGGCACCGGCGCTCCGGCGGCCGGCTGCGATTCGCCGCGTGCACCACCTCAGCCATCTCGGCGATCGGCAGCTTGAGGCCGCTCGACGAGTGCACCCAGGTGAGCCCGATGGCGCGAGTCTCGGGCCGCAGCGCGCTCCGCAGTCGCCCGACCATGTCGGCGCGCGATGCGCGCGCGGCGCCGTCGTGAAGCGGGATCCGCCGCTGCGTGGCGCCGCGCTTGGCGACCGCGAGGGCGATCGCCTGATGATGCGAGTAGTGATCGTGCTCGCTGGTGAGCACCTCGTCGCCTGGCGCGAGGTCGAGCCCGTTGTAAACCAGCGACAGCCCGGTGGTGGTGTTCGGCACCCACGCGAGGTGCTCCGGCGCGGCGCCGAGGTACCGGGCCAGCCCGGCTTTCACCGCCTGCCACTCGCGGCCCGGCTCGAAGAATAGTTCCTCGACGCAGAATGGGTTGGCGTCAATCCGGCGGCGCCAGCGATCGATCGCCTCGCGCACCGGCCGCGGGTAGGAGACGAGCAGGAAGCTCGACATCGGCGCCAGCGCCGGATCGAGATCGAAGAGCGCGCGCACTGCGCTCCAGTCGACCTTGCCCGATGCGAGCAGGGGCTTGGCCACGGGTTCGGCGGCAGTCGCCCAGCGGCTGGCGGCCAGCGCGCCGGCGGCTCCGGCCAAGCCAGTGATCAGCCTGCGTCGGTCCACGCTCATCGATCCCCTCCTCATTGGGAACGTACGCAGCCTCCCTGCACCGAGTATTGCTCTGGCACGTTCCTGGCAGAGGCTACGTTGGTCGAAGTCTACCGCCGCAGGTCCGCAAGGACCCTAACCCCGAGGAGGAAACGGTAATGGCGATGGGATTGAGGAAGAAGACGGAAAAGAGCGCCAGCGCGGCGGGAGCCAAAGTGGCCAAGGCCCGCGCTCAGGTGGAGAAGGAAGCCGACCAGCTTCTGAGCTCGCTGTCCGAAAAGGTCAGCGACGCCCGTGTCTCGCTCTCGGATTGGGCGGAGGACGGTGCCGACGCCGCCCGTGCCGGTTTGGCAGTGGCGGTCAAAAAGAGCAAGCGAGGCATTCGCACGCTCGACCGCAAGTGGAAGAAGATGTCGACCGGCCAGAAGGCGGCCGTGGTCGGCGGGCTGCTCGCGGTCTTGGCGGCGGCTGCCGCCGCCCCGAAGGCGATCAAGAAGGCGAAGGGCCGCTAGCCGGCCGGACCCAACAGCACTCGCACCAGGTGCTCCGCGCCGTCGTCACGCAGCACGATCGGCGCGGAGACTGGGCGTCCGTCGAGCTCGATGCGGCTCACGCCCCGACTGACTTGCTGCGGATTCTCGACCGCTATCCTGTAGGTCGCGGCGCCGGCTTTCAACGTCGCCTCGAACCCACTCCATGAGCGCGGCACGCACGGGTCGATCTCGAGCGTGTCGCCCCGTCGCCGCAGCCCCAGCAGCCACTCGACCACGGCGCGATACATCCAGCTCGCCGAGCCCGTGTACCAGGTCCAGCCGCCGCGTCCGGTGTGCGGCGGCTGCGAGTAGATGTCGGCGACTGCGACGTAGGGCTCGACCCGGTAGCGATGGACGCCGGCCGCGGTGCGCGCGTGGTGGACGGGATTCAACAAATCGAGTAGCTCGCCGGCCCGGTCGCCGTCGCCCAGTTCGGCGAAAGCGATCGCCGCCCAGATGGCGCCGTGGGTGTACTGGCCGCCGTTTTCGCGCACACCAGGAGGGTAACCCTTGATGTAGCCGGGGTCGCGCTGGGTGTGTGCGAACGGTGGCGCAAAGAGCAGCACCAGCCCGTCGCCACGCTGCACCAGCACTTCTTCGACGGCGGCCATCGCCCGCCGCGCGCGTTCGGGATCGGCGGCGCGCGAAATCACCGCCCACGACTGGGCGATCGAGTCGATGCGGCACTCGTCGTCGACCGCCGATCCGAGCGCCGTGCCATCGTCCCAGAATGCACGCCGGTACCAGGCCCCATCCCAGCCTTCGAGCTCGAGCGCCGCGCGCAGGGACTCGCGGGCGGCGGTCCAGGCGGCGGCGCGCTTCTCCTCGCCGCGGGCCTCGGCGAGCGGCGCCATGCGGTCCAGCACGGTGCACAGGAACCAGCCCAGCCAGACGCTCTCGCCGCGACCTTCGACGCCCACCCGGTTCATGCCGTCGTTCCAGTCGCCGCTGCCCATCAGTGGCAGACCGTGTGCGCCGAGAGCGCCGGTGGCCCGATCGACGGCGCGGGCGCAGTGCTCGAAGAGCGTGGCGCTTTGGGCGCCACGCTCGGGCTGCCGATAGTCGTCTTCGCGCCCAGCCGGCACCGGCGGCTGCTCGAGGAAGGGAATCTCGGCGTCGAGTAGCGTCGCGTCTCCGGTCACCTCCACGAGGTGAGCCGCGGCATAGGGCAGCCAAAGCAGATCGTCCGAGCAGTGGGTGCGTACTCCGCGGCCCGAGGGCGGATGCCACCAATGCTGCACGTCGCCCTCTACGAATTGGCGTGCCGCGGTGCGCAGCAAGTGCTCGCGCGCCACGTCGGGGCGCGCCGCGGCGAGGGCCAGGACGTCCTGCAACTGATCGCGGAAGCCGTACGCCCCGCTCGACTGGTAGAAGCCGCTGCGCGCCCAGATGCGGCAGCCGAGCGCCTGATAGAGCAGCCAGCGATTGACCAGTAGATCGAGCGCTGGTTGCGGCGTCGATATCTGCAGCGCTCCCAAAGTGTCGTCCCACCGGTCCTCGACAGCGGCCAGCAGCCGCTCGAACCCGAGCCGCGCGTTCCGTTCGATGAGCTGTCGCGCCTCGTCGTGATGCCGCCCCTGGCCGACCAGGAAGAGACACTCCACGGCCTCGCCCGGCGCCAGCGTCAGCTGGCGGCGTAGCGCGGCGCAGGGATCGAGCCCCGCGCCGCTGTTCCCGCCGAGGGGCCGCTCCGGGGGCTCGGCGAGCGCGGCGGGAAGGTCGTAGCGGCCGTGACGTCCGAGGAACTCGGCGCGATCGGCGGTGAACGATTGGCTGCCCTCGAGCCAGGCGAATGCCACACGGCCGGCGAACTCCTCTTGCCAGTGATTGACCGCGAAGAGCGCGCCGGTCGTCGGATCGCGAGTGGTGACGACGTGAGGAGCCGCGGCCGATCGGCTGTTGCCCAGTACCCACTCGACGTAGGCGGTAACGCTGAGCCGCCGCGGTCGCCCACTCTCATTGCGCAGGGAAAGGCGGGTAACCTTGACCGGATCGTCCGCCGCGGCGGTCAACGAGAGTTCGGCCGCGATGCCGCCAGCGTGCCGTGAGAACCGCGTCCAGCCCTGGCCGTGACGGCAGACGTAAGTGCCGGCGCCGCGACAAGGAGAGGCGGTCACCGTCCAGACCTCGCCGCTCTCCTCGTCGCGGAGGTAGATCACCTCACCGGGCCGATCGGCGACCGGGTCGTTGGACCACGGCGTGAGCCGATTCTCCCGGCTGTTCTCCGCCCAGATGAAGCCACCGCCGGACTCCGAGATGGTGAAGCCGAACTGTGGGTTGGCGATGACGTTGATCCACGGCGCCGGCGTCGAGTGACCCTCCGACATGCGGATCACGTACTGCCGGCCGTCGTCGGCGAATCCTCCAAGGCCGTTCGAGAAGCGCAGCGCCTCGCCCGCCGGAAGCGGGGGCGCGGCCGGCGGCGGGCGCCGGGCCGGAGGCGCGGGCGCCGCCTCGGCGAGTAGCGGGATCTGGTCGAGGAGGGTGCCGCGCGAGGCCACGACCTCGAGCGCCGCGGTGGAGCGCAGCAGGTCGCTCAGCCGGTCCGACACCAGGTCGCGGCGCAGGACGTGGATACCGCCGCGCTGCCCGTGCCGGGCGCCGCGCGGGGCCTGCCGGACAATGCCCTCGAGCAGGGTCTGCAGCGATTGCAAGTAGACGCTGGGGTCCTCGTTGAGCAGGACCAGGTCCACCGCCAGATTGCGCGCCCGCCAATACGCATGAGCGCGCACCAGCTGGCGCGCCATCGCTCGCTCCTCTTCGTGCGCGATACGCAGCAATACGATCGGCAGATCGCCCGAGATGCCGAGCGCCCAGAGTGCCGACTGACCCAGGCGGTTGCGGGCGCCGAGCGCGGCGCGGCTTCGTTCGGCACGAGTCGCAAAGGCGATGCGTGACGCCATGCGCTGGAACAACACCGCCTCGTCGGACTCGATCGCGAGGTCGCGAAGCTCCACCTGGGCATGAGTCCAGGCGAGGGCCGCGGCGCGGGGAAAGGCCGAGGCGTCGGAGTACTTGCCGGCGAGTCGCTCGGCGTCCTCGCGGCTGCGCGCCGCCAGGGTGGTGAAGACCAGCCGGGCGCTGCCCCGCGGCGGCAGCACGACGCTGCGCCGCAGGCTGAAGCAGCAGTCGAGCATGGTGCCGGTGGAATCGGACAGCGGCCGTCCGTCGAGCGCCGCTGGCTCGGCGAGCGTGCGGCCGCGTCCGAGGAAGCGCGCGCGGTCAGTCTCGTACTGGGCGCCGCTCTCGGCCGGGCTGTCGGTCGCCAGCACGTGTGCGGCCCACAGCTCGGTTTCGTCGGCGTCGCGCCGCCGCCGCCGGGCGAGCAGGGCCGCCGGGGGGGCGAAGGCGGTCTCGAGAAAAAGCTTGGCGAAAGCCGGATGGGCCTCGTCGGCGGACGGCGTCGCCAGGCAGATCTCGGCGTACGACGTCACCTCGATCACTCGCGGCCGGGCGCCGAGGTTGGTCAGGGTCAGGCGTCTCAGCTCGGCGTCGTCCTCCGGCGACACCACGACTTCGAGGCGGCTGGTGATCGCGCCGTCGCGGCGGCGGATCTCCACCTTGGCTTCGGAGAAGGCCGCTTCGTACGAGTCGGGCTCGCGGCGCGTCGGTTGGTAGGTTGCCGACCATACTTCGCCAGAGCGCGTGTCCCGCAGGTAGAGGAAAGATCCCCACTCGTCCAGCGTCGGATCGGAGCGGAAGCGGGTCACCGCCACGTCTCCGGAAAGACTCCAGCCGCCGCCCGCCTGGGTCAGTGCGACCGAATAGCGGCCGTTGGAGAGCAGGTGGGCCCAGGGCGCCGCGGTGTGGGGCGAGGTGAGCCGCACGCCGGAAGGCGCGACGACGCGCGAGACTCGGGCCCGCGTGCGTTCGCCGGGAAGCGGCCGGACCACCAGCACGTCGCGCGGCGTGCGCTCCTGGAGAAGCAGCTCAGTGGCGCGCACCGCGGGTTGCGCGTGAAACCGGGCCCGCATCCGCCCGCCGTCGAGGGCCGCCGCAGCGGCCAGGATCGACATCCCCTGGTGATGGGCCATATGGGCGCGGATGACCACGTGGTCCGCGCCTTCGGGGAGGCGGGAAGGGGTGAACTCGACCGCTTCGAAAAAGCCGTAGTCGCCGCGCGCGCCGAGCGCCTCCAGCCGTCGCAGGTTGTCGCTCGCCGAGCGCGGGGCGTAGATCGCGGCCAGCAGGCTGGCGTACGGCGCGACGACAACCTCGTCGCGTGGAGCGTGGCGCAGCCCGAGGGTCGGCACGCCAAAGGGTCCGTACTGGTAGTTGAGCTGCAGGTCGCGGGCGTTGTACGCGCTTTCGGAGATGCCCCAGGGCAGTCCTCGCCGGTGTCCCCAGCGGATCTGCTCGCGTACCGCCAGGCGGCCGCTGGTGGCGAGCAGGCTGCCGGCCGGCTCCGCCATCACCAGCGATGGCATCAAGTACTCGAACATCGAGCCCGACCACGACAGCAGCGCCGAGCCGCGCCCCAACGGTGCCACCGGTCTGCCGAGCCGGAACCAGTGGGAGACCGGAGCCTGCTCGCGCGAGATGGCGAGGAAGCTCGCCAGCCGCGCCTCTGAGGCCAGGAGGTCGAAGTGGGTGGGATCCCGCCGGGCCTCGTCGAGTTGATAGCCGATCGCGAAGAGCCGTCGTTCGGGCTCGAAGAGAAAACGGAAGTCGGTACCCTGGGCCAACGCCATGGCGCGACCACGCAGGTCCGCGGCGCGTCGCGCCAGCGACGCGTCTGGGTCGTCATCCGCTTCGGCCACCGCGGTGACAGCGGGCGCGGCGGCGAGGGCCGCGCCGGCGTCGCCAGGAACGGGTGCGGCGGCGGCGGGGACCCGCGAGGGCGCGATGGCAGCGACGTCCTCGCGGTGGCTCGCCAGGGTGCGGCTGACCGCCTGGATCCAGGCTTCCACGCTGGCGAGCGTGCCCGCTGCGCCACTCTCGGAGCGCGCCGCCTCGGCTGCGGTTGCGGCATGACGCGCCAGCTCGGCGAGAACCCGATCGGCGTCCGCTTCCAGGGCCGGCGCGGCCAATGCCGAGTCGAGGTCCGAGAGCGCGCGGCGTGTGTTTCGTGCCGGACGGCCTGGCAGGAGCGCGAGCGCGCGCTGCGCCAGGCGCACCGCGTCGCGCGCGCCGCTCCGGGCCAACTCGAGCGAATCGCTCTCCGACGCCAGCTCGTCGCAGGCCGTGGCGAGCACCAGCAGGTGGCCGGCGAGATTGCCGCTGTCGACGGTGGAGACGTAGCGCGGTGGCAGCGGCTGCAGCGTGCGCGTGTCGTACCAGTTGAGGAGGTGACCGCGGTGACGCTCCAGGCGCTCGATGGCCGATAGCTGTGCTTCGATCCGCTCGATGGTCTCGCGCCGTCCGATCCAGCCGAAGTCGTGGGCCGCCACCGTGGACAGCAGCGCCAGGCCGAGATTGGTCGGCGACGTCCGCGTCGCGATCATCGGCTCCGGGTCCTCTTGGAAGTTGTCGGCGGCGAGCCAGCCTTGCTCGACTCCGGCGAAGTGCTCGAAGTAGGCGAAGGTCTGGCGAGCGATCAGGCGGAGATAGAGCGCGTCCTCCGGGAGCAGCGGCTCGACGCTGCGGTCGGGACGCGGCAGACTGAGGGCGCGCGCCACCGCCGGCGCGGCCAGCCAGGCCAGGGCTAGCGGTGCGAGCACCGGCAGCGCGCCGGGTTTCCACCAAACCAGCAGCCCTACCATCGCGATTGTGGCGACGAGCGACGGGGCCGCTCGGCGGTAGAAGTCTCTCGACGACAGCGATGCGATGGCGCGTGCCTGCGCCGCGGGCAACCATTCGAGCAGACCGCGCCGGGTTACATACATGCGGACTACGGCGCGCAGCGCGGCGTCGGCGCGGCTCCAGGCTCGGGCCGGAAGGAAAACCAGGGCCAGGACTCCCTGCGCCGTGGCGATCGCCAGCTCGCGAACGACGGTCGAAACCAGGGTGCGTTTGGCGATGCCGCGTCGCCGTGGCCAGTGAGCGATCAGCGGCACCAGGGCCGGCAGGGCCAACATTACGGCGATCGAGAGGGCCCAGGAGACCGCCGGTGCCCCGGCGAGCCAGCCGCCGGTGAGGAGCAGCCAGCTCGCCGGAGTCTCCAGGGTTCGCCGCAGGTTGTCGAACATCTTCCAGCGCGCCAGCGCGTCCAAGCCGCTCGGACGCCGGCCTCCGGACTCATCCGGCGCGCTCCAGCCCAGCCAGGGCAGCAGCTGCCAGTCGCCGCGGGCCCAACGATGATGGCGTGCCGCTCCCACTTCGGCGTGTCCGGGGAACTCCTCGAAGAGCACCAGATCAGCGGCCAGGCCGCAGCGCGCGAAGCTACCCTCGAAGAGATCGTGCGAGAGCAAGGTGTTCTCCGGCACCCGGCCTTCGAGCGCAGCGGAGAAAGCGTCGATGTCGTAGATCCCCTTGCCGGTGTAGCTGCCCTGCCGGAAGAGATCCTGGTAGACGTCGGAGACCGCGCCGACATAGGGATCGATTCCGGTCGGACCCGCGAAGAGGAACTGGTACCACGTCCCCTCGCCCGGCTCGGGCAGCATCGGCACGATGCGGGGCTGCAGGATGCCGTAACCATCGACCACGCGGCCCGTCGTGCCATCGAAGCGCGGCCGGTTCAACGGATGGGCGAGCGCTCCTGCCAGCCGGCGAGCCTCGTCGCGCGGCAGCCGGGTGTCGGCGTCGAGGGTGATGACGAAACGCACGCCGCGCGGCACCCGCGGGCTGCGGCCGTCATCGCCGACGAACGAGGTGTCGGCGGCGCCGCGCAGCAGGGCGTTGAGCTCCTGCAGCTTGCCGCGTTTACGTTCCCAGCCCATCCAGCAGCCTTCGGAAGCGTTCCACAACCGCCGGCGGTGGAGCAGGAGAAAGCGCTCGCCGCCATCGGGACCCGGGCCGTGGCTCCGATTGAGGGCTCGCACGGCGTCGCGAGCCGCGGCCACCAGGTCGGCGTCCCCGGGGAGACTCTCCTCGGGTGCGTCGCGCAGGTCGCAGAGCAGAGCGAAGAAAAGGTCGCCGTCGGGATTCGAAAGATAGTGGATCTCGAGCTGCTCGACCTGGCGGCGGATGTCGTCCTCGTCGACGAACAGCGTGGGCACCGCGATCAGCGTCCGCCAGCCCTCCGGCACGCCGGCCCGGAAGGCGAGCTTGGGCAGCCGCCGCGCCGGCACCAGCGCGGCGAGCGTGCGCTGGACGATGGCCGCCGCCAGTGAGGACAGCGGCACCACCGCGAGCGCGATGAGGATCCAACGGGCTGAGTCCGGCACGCCGCGCAGCAGCGCGAGGAGCGGCCACTCGCCGAGCGCCGTCAGAACCGCGATCGCCGATAGGTACAGCGGCAGCCCTCCAGCCCGCGCGGTCCGGCTGACGCGTTCGCGCAGCGTGGGCCGAAAACTGAGCTGGTGCTCCAATTGGGGGCGGCCATTGCCCACCAGCCAGTGCCCGATGTGCGCTTCGCGCGCTGCAGGCCCGGCCGCCGCCGCCAGGGCGAGGGCGCGGCGCACCACGTCGAGCTCGGCCGCCGCGGTGCCGCGTGCCAGCTCCTCGACCGCGTGACGGTAGGCGTCGCGGGTGGGGAAATCCTGTTCGGAGTGAGCCCCCGCCGGATCCTCTCGCAGCGCTGCCTCGACCAGCGAGACGGCCTCGACGAACGGCGGCCAGTCGAACGCCGACACGTGCCGCATGCTGGTGATGATGTTGGCCACGGTCACTTGATTGGCGGCCTGTCGATGGTGCTCGGCGCGCATCACCGCCTCGTCGTCCAGACCGCGGGCGGCGAGCCGGCCGATCAACGCTTCGCGCGCCGGCTCGGCGCGCGGATCACCCTGGCGTAAGCGCTGCAGGAGGCGGGCAGTGAGCGAGTTCGAGCCCAGCCGGTCGGCGATGGCGGCCAGCGCGCGCTGAGGGTCGCGGCTGGCAAGGAGGTCCTCGGCGAGCGCGTCGGCTCGGGCGCGCTCGGCGCGGCGCTGCGCGACGCCGAGCGCCAGTCGGCGCAAGTTCTCGACCAGCACCAGGCGCAGCGAGATCGCCACCGCCCAGAGCTCACCGAGGGTCAACGGCGCGTCGGCTTCGTAGGCGGTGACGTAGCGGCGCAGCAGGTCGCCGTCGAAGCGGCTGTCGGTGTGCTCGACGTAGTGCCAGGCGAGCGCAAACACCCGCGGCAGCCGGGCGAACGGTCCGCTGGCCAGTTTCGGCAGCTTGCGGTAGTAACCGACGGGCAGCGCGTCGCGCACCGCCCGCACCTGTTCTTCGACGATGTGGAAGTTATCCGCCAACCACTCGGCCGCCGGGGTGATGGTCTCGTTGCGCCGCACGGCGGCGAGAATCGACTGACGGGCGGCGCGCAGGGCGCGCTGGTTGTCTTCCAGGCGGGACAGCAGGGGGCGCGCGGAGCGCCGTTGCGGCAACAGGTCATGGCTCCGCGCGAGGCGCCCAGCGGCCGCCTCCAGGTCGGAGGGGCCGAGGATCTCGCCTCGAATCGGAGTGTCGGCATCGGCACCGCGAAACAGGTCGGGCATGGCTGAACGCCACGGCGAGCACGCTGCGCGCCCGCACGTGAAGAATCAGCCACAGGATAGAGCAAGTGGAATGCCAAGCGTTCTTCGAAGCGTTAAAGTTAGCGAGGAAACATCGTTTCCGAAGTAAATTGTGCAGCGAGAGGGCTCGTCTACAATGGCTCTCGGAGAAAAGGAGACCGTCATGCGCCGAAACACTGTGGTGTTTGGGGTGACCTGGTTGGCATTCGCCAGTCTGGCCGCGGGACAGATCACAGAACAGCCGCCAAAGCCGGGGAACGCCGATGTGCAGGCCGTCGGTTCGTTGAAGCAGTACCGCGCGGCGAAGCCCAGCTACGATGAGGCGCTGAAGCGGTTTGCCAAGAAGGATTACGAGGGCGCCCGGCGCGAGCTGGCGGTGGCGATCGAGAGGCTGCCGAACTACTCCGCGGCCCACCTGCTGCTGGCGAAAACCCACTACGTCACCAAGGAGTATCCCGCCGCGCTCGCCTCCGTCGAGCGCGCCGAGCAGGGTTGGAAGGCGTTCTCCGGGCTCGCCGCGGACATTCACAGCGACCAGCAGGATGCGGTCTACCGCCAGCGCCGCGCGCTGAACGAGCGCTTGATCCAGCTCCGCGGGGAGTTGAGCAACGCCCAGCCCAGTCCCGAGCGCGATCGCATCGTCGATCAGATCAACCAGCTCGAGCGGGACCTTGCCGAGCTCGACCGCCATCAGACCCCGGTGCCTGCCGCAGTGGCGGGCGTGCCCGCGGAGTACTCTTTCGTACACGGCAACATCCTGCTGCGCATGAACCAACTCGCCGAGGCAGAGGAGCAATATCGCCGCGCCATCGCCGCCAACCCGAAGTACGGCGAGGCGGTGAACAACCTGGCCAGCCTGTACTACCAGGCCGGCAAGATGCAGTCGGCGCTCACCGTGCTGGAGGAGGCGGAGCAGCGTGGACTGCCCATCAACGCCGACCTCAAGAAGGCGGTGATGGAGGCGATGTAGCGCATCCTTACGTCGGTGACGTCCGGATGATCTCGGAGGCAAGGAGGCCGTAATGCGTCGATATGTCGTGCTGCTAGGAGTGTCCTGGTTGGCGTTCGCCAGCTTGGCCGCGGCACAGCTGACGGAACAGTCCCCGAAGCCGGGGAACGCCGACGTGCAAGCCGTCGGTAGCTTGAAGCAATATCGGGCGGCGAAGCCAAGCTACGACGAGGCGGTGAAGCGATTCGCCAAGAAGGATTACGAGGGTGCGCGGCGCGCGCTGGCGGTGGCAATCGAGAGGCTGCCGAACTACGCCGCCGCCCACCTGCTGCTCGCGAAAACCCACTACGTCACCAAGGAGTATCCGGCTGCGCTGGTCTCGGTCGAGCGCGCCGAGGACTCTTGGAGCGCGTTCTCCGGGCTCGCCGCGGAGGTGTACAGCGACCAGCAGGACGCGGTCTACCGACAGCGCCGCTCCCTGGACGAGCGCTTGATCCAGCTGCGCGGCGAGTTGAGCAACGCCACCGGGTTGGCGCCCGCCGTGCGCGACCGCATCGTGGAGCAGATCAACCAGCTGGAGCGGGATAAGGCCGAGCTCGACCGCTTCCAGTCCGCGGTGCCTGCCACCGTGTCGGGCGTGCCCGCCGAGTACTACTTCGTGCACGGCAACATCCTGCTGCGAATGAACCGACTCGACGAGGCCGAGGCACACTACCGGCGGGCCATCACTGCCAATCCGAAGTACGGCGAGGCGGTGAACAACCTCGCCAGCCTGTATTACCAGGCGGGCAAGATGCAATCCGCGCTACAGGTGCTGGAAGAGGCGGAGCAGCGCGGCCTGCCGATCAATCCCGAATTGAAGCAGGCCGTGCTGGCGGCGAAGAACTAGCGCATCGCCTCCATCGGCGACAGCCGCGCTGCGCGGATGGCGGGGTAGAGGCCGAAGACCGACGGCCAGCGCGAGCGCCAGGCCCCAGGCGAGTGCCAATCCGTACGGATTGACCACCAGCCCCCAGGGGAACTTGTCGGACAGGGCCCGGCAGAGCGCCGCGCCCGCCACGGTGCCGATCGAGGCGCCGATCGCCGCCAGCACCAGCGGCCTCGAGCAGGAACTGCACCAGGATCTGGTGGTCGTCGGCGCCCATCGCCTTGCGCAGGCCGATCTCGTAGCGGCGGTCGGAGAAGGAAATCAGCATCACCGAGAGCACGCCGACGCCGCCGACCAGGAGCACGGTGCCGGCGAGGCTGAAGAGCACGATCGCACCAGCCGCGCATCTCCCGATTGAAGTCCTGCCGAGGCGCGAGCCAGCTCGGCGTCGAGGTTCTTGACCTCGACGTCCTCGATGCCGTGGTGGGCCTGCTTGGCCCGGCCGAGCATCGCCGCCGAGACCTCGTCCAGGTCCCGCTTGGCGCGCAGCTTGACGGTGAGCTGGGAGAGCTGGTGCGTCGGATCCATGCGGTCCATGTAGGTCTCGAGCGGGATCAGCACGCCGTTGGAGTCCATCCACATGCTCGTCGTTGAAGATCATGTCCCGAGTCGAGCACGCCGACGATGCGGTACGGCATGCCCTCGATCACCACGTCGCGGCCCACCGGGTCGGCGCCGCCGAAGAGCTTCGAGCCGAGCGTGGCGCCGACCACCGCGACCCGCGACCGGCGCCGCTGGTCGTCGCTCGGTGATGGCGCGGCCGATGCCCACCGGGCGGTCCATCAGGAAGTCGAATAGTCGGAGCTCACGCCGGTGACGAAGATGCGCTCGGTGCCGCCAGCGGCGCGCACGCTGCTGCGCTTGGTGGCGCGGGGCGAGAACCCGAGCACCGCGGGTGCGGTGCGGTGAGGCGCGCCAGGTCTTCGTAGCGCAAGCCCGGGCTCATGGCGAAGCGCTTCTGCTCTTCGGAGGTCTTGGCGTCGCGCGGCGACATCAGGATGCGTGCCGTCCCAGCTCATGCCGGCGAAGCCGGTGGCGACCTTGTCCTTGACGCCGTCGAGCACCGAAGTCATCACCACCAGGGCGAAGACGCCGAGCATCAGGAGGGTGAGCGTAAGAATGGAGCGCAGCTTGTGCGCCCACAGCTCGCGCACGCCGCCGGTGACCACCTCCCAGACCAGGGCGAGACGTGCACGCCCAGCGACCGGCGGCGCCGGCGCGTGGCGCCGCGGCGAGCGCGGGAGCAAGGGCTGAGACGACGGTTCACTCATAGCGCAGCGCCTCCATCGGCGACTGCCGGCTGGCCTTGGCGGCGGGGTAGAGGGCGAACAGGAAGCCGAACACCACGGCCAGGAGAGTGGCCCACAAGAAGCTCATCGGAGCCAAGCGCCATCGGAATGCCGATCGCCTTGGTGATGATCCACGAAAAGGCGATGCCGACTGACGAAGCCCGCTGACGCTCCCCAGCAGGGTGAGCAGCAGGGCCTCGGTCATGAAGCTCTTGAAGATCTCGCGGCCCGGCGCGCCGAGCGCCATCTTCACCCCGACCTCGCGCACCCGCTCCTTGAGCGAGGCGAGCTGGATGTTGACGTTGACCATGCCACCGCCGAGCAGTGCCAGCACGCCGGAGAGCATGAAGATGATGTTGTAGACGTCGCCCTGGCTCATCTGGCGCGCGCATGCGCTTGCCGACGTCGTCGAGGCGGAAGTCTTCCTGCAGGCGGTGATTGGCGCTGACCAGCGAGGAAAGCTCCTTGGAGAAGTCGACCATGGCGGCGAGGTCCGGCACCCGGAAGGTGATGCGGTCCAGGCGGTGGTACTCGTCGCCGTTCATGCGCCCCGCGACCAGCTGCGAAGGCACCGCGACGATGCGGTTGCGCCAGGCGAAGATGTTGTTGCTGCGCCCTCGCGGAAGCGGAACATCTTCTCGCGGAAAACCCCGATCACGGTCACCGGCACGTCGCCGACGCGCATCGTCTTGCCGACGATCTCGCCGGTGGGGAAGAAGATCGCCGCCGCCTGCGAGCCGAGGATCGACCACCGGAGCGCCGCTCGCCAGGTCGTGGGTGGAGAAGGCGCGGCCCTGCTCGATCTCGTAGCCGTTCATCGCGGATGTAGTCGGCGCCGATGCCGCTGATGTCGCGCTCCTGGTCGGCGAACTCCGAGCGCACCCGCGCCCGCGCCTGCTTCAGCAGCGCTGGTGGCGTTGACCGCTTTCTCGGCGCTCTTCAGGCCCTCGCCGTCAGTGGCGTCTTCGAGGCGCAGGCCGAGATTGGCGGTGCTGCAGCGCCGACGGGGCGCCGTCGTACAGGCGTGCTCGACGGGCAGCACGTTCAGCTTGTCGATACCGCCGATGCGCGCGAAGACTCGCTCGGCCTGGCGCCGCTGGCTGTCGGAGATCGAGAAGCCGCCGAGCACCGAGGCGACGCCGAGCACCACGCCGAGCGCCTGCAGGATCGAGCGCCCGGGGTTCTCCCGGATCTCGATCCACGCCTCGAACAGGCGCTCGCGGAAAGCGCCGGACGTCTTCACGCCGCCAGCCTCTTCCGGCTGGTAGACCAGGCCGTCGCGCAGCTCGACGCGGCGCTCGGCCAGGGCGGCGATCGACGGGATCGTGGGTGACCAGGAGCACGGTGTTGCCCTGCTCGTGGAGATCGCGAAACAGCGCCAGCACTTCCTGACCGGTCTTGGAGTCGAGCGCGCCGGTGGGCTCGTCGGCGAGCAGCAGGGCCGGCTGGTTGGCGAGCGCGCGGGCGATCGCCACGCGCTGGCGCTGGCCGCCGGAGAGCGCGCTGGGCAGCACGTTGGCCTTCTCGGGGATGCCCACCCGCTCCAGCAGCTCGAGGGCGCGCCTGCGGCGCTCGCGGCGCGGCACGCCGGCGTAGAGCATGGGCAGCTCGACGTTGCGCACGATCGACGACTTGGGCAGCAGGTTGTACTGCTGGAAGACGAAGCCCACCTTCTCGTTGCGGATCGCCGCCAGCTCGGCGCCGCTCAGGCCCTCGACCTGCTGGCCGTCGAGCGAGAAGCTGCCGCCGGTGGGCCGGTCGAGGCAGCCGAGGATCGACATCAGCGTGCTCTTGCCGGAACCCGACGGCCCGATCAGCGCCACGAACTCGCCGCGCGCGATGTCGAGATCGATTCCGCGCAGAGCGTGCACCGCGGTGCCGTTGGCGCCGTAGATCTTTTTCAAGTCTCGTGTCTGAATAATCGAATTCATGTCGTCGCCTTGTCGCGCCCCCCACCCAGGTCCTTCGCTGCGCTCAGGACGACATCGGGGGCGTCGTCGCTGGTCATCCGCCTCGCTGTCATCCTGAGCGCAGCGAAGGATCTGGGTGGGGGCGTCGCTCAGTTGTCTTCGTCCTTCTCGACCTTCTTGCGCGTCACGTCTTCGAGCGCCACCTGGTCGCCGGCCTGCGAGGCCGGCCAGGATCTCCACCCGCTCCAGGGTGGCGATGCCGCCCTGAACCGCGACCGGCTCGAAGTAGTCCTTCCAGTTCTCGGACAGCCAGACGAACTTGCTGCGGCCCTCGAGGGCCTCGCGCGCCTCTTCATGGCCTTCTTGGGCTCGAGGTCCGGTCTTCAGCCGGTAGACGACGGTCTCGCCCTCGCGCCGCTGCAGCGCCTCGAGCGGGACCGAGAGCGCACCTGGTCGCGCTGCTCGCCGAGGATCTCGACGTTGGCGCTCATGCCGGTGCGGAACGCCTCGTCGAGCTGGTCGAGCGCGATCTCGACCTCGAAGACCTTGATCTTCTCGACCACCTTGGCGGCCGGCGCGACGAAGCGCACCTTGCCGTCGAAAGTTCTTCTGCGGGTAGGCGTCGAGCGTCACGCGCACCGGCTGGCCGACGTGCACCTTGGCGATGTCGACCTCGTTGAGGTTGACCTTGATGAGCAGCGACTTGAGGTCGGCGACGGTGAACATCACCGTGCCCTCGTTGAACGACGACACGCCGGAGGTCACGGTCTCGCCGAGCTCGACGCCCTTGGTGATCACCACGCCGGCCATCGGCGAGGTGACGCGCGCGACTGGCTGGTGTGGCTGCCGGAGATCGGGATGCCGTGATCCTCGACGATGCTGGTAGCGCGACTGCGCGCGCGCAGAGTCGTCGGCGGCGAGGTCGCGCTGGGCGGTCTGAAAGTCGCGCAGCGTCTCGCTGCCGATCAGGCCGGCGTCGAAGAGGCGCTGTCTGGGCGGCCAGATCGCGCTCGGCGTCGCCGAATCGCAGCTCGGCCTGGCTCACCGCGGCGCTGAACGTCGGATAGCGACTGCGCCTGGTTGACGTCGGGCTCGACCTCGGCGAGCACCTCGCCCTTGGCGACCAGCGTCCCCTCGCGCACCGCGAGGTCCGAGGACCCGGCCGGAGACGGTCGACTTGACGTCGACTTTGATCTCGGGATCGACCACGCCGACCTCGCGCACGCTGACCTGAAGGTCCTCGGTCTGGACCTTGCCGAGGCGGAACGGCGGCTCCTGTTCCTTGGGCTTGGAGTTGGTATTGGCACGGGCGGCGATGAAGCCCGCTCCGGCTATAACTACAGCGATGACAGCAATTAGCCACTTCTTGCGCATGAGCCAGCCCCTCTTCGTGGATTTGCGGGAGACGTCGCCCGAATCGAGCATCACCGGTAGTTCTCCTCGCTCCTGTTCTACGAGGGCGGAGCGCAAAAAGTTCCAGTGTGGGGGAGGCGGGGCCGAAGCGATCTGAGGCGATTCGTTAGGATGCCAGTCAGCGGCGGGGAGGGTCGACTTGCGGCGAGAACCCGGAGAGAGAGCCTTCCTGGCGGTTGCCGGCTGCGGGTACGGGTTGTTGACCGCCGTGTTCCTCGCCCCGCTGCTGCGACAGTTCGCAACCCACATCGCGCCCGATCCCGGCGACCCGATCTTCACCCTGACCGTGCTGTCCTGGGTCGGGGAGCGACTGCTGGCCGGTGGGGGGGACCTCTGGTCGCCGTCCTTTTTCCATCCCGCCCGGCTGGTGCTCACCTATTCGGACCACTTCCTCGGCCCCGGGCTCGTCTTCGGGGTGTTGCGTCGGATCGGCGCCTCGCCGGCCGCGGCGTACAACACGCTGGTGCTGTCGTCGTTCGCTCTCAGCGGTCTGGTCACCTGCTGGGTGATCCGGCGGGCGGGTCATAGCCGCTTCGCAGCCTTCGTGGCCGGTGTCGTCTTCGCCTTCGCGCCCTACAAATGGGATCAGTTGCCCCACATCCAGATGCTGTTCACGCAGTGGATCCCCGCGCTTCTCTGGTGTTGGCACCGGTTCCTGGACGCGCCGAGCAGGCGGCGGGCCCTCGCCTTCCTGTTCTTCTACACGCTGCATCTGCTTGGCGGCAACTACCTGGCGTATCTCATTCACATTCCGCTGGGCCTCATGCTCGCGGCGCGGCTGTGCGACCTGCCGCGCGATGGCGTGGCGAAACGCGGCTGGTTGACGATTGGCGCCGCCTCGGCGCTCGCCGGTGCTCTCGCATTCGCGGTTTTCCGGCCCTATCTAGAACCGGTGGCTGGGGTGGCGACCCAGCGACAGACGGCCGACTTTCACGCCTGGGGTGCCACACTCGCCAGCTTCTTCACTCCGAGCCCGGTTTGGGCGCCGCCCCGTCTCGACCCGTTCGTTCCGACGATCCGTCCGGAGAACGGTTTGTTCGTCGGACTCCCGGTCTTTCTGCTTGCCGTACTCGGTGGCTGGATGAGCTGGCGCCGGTTCCACATGCCGTCCGCGAAGTCGCTCTCGCTCAGGCAGCGAGGGACTCTGCATCTGCTGGCGCTCGTTGCCGCGGTGGCCTACGTGGCGGCGGATGTCCTGACCTGGTCGCCGATCGCGAAGGTCCCGCCACCTCTCGGCCGTTGGTACGGGGTCCTCGGATTGGCCTTCGCCGGGGCCGCGCTCGCCTGGCTCGCCCTGCGCCGCGCGTGGGGCGGCTCGTGGCCCCTGCGCTTCGGTCCCGACGGCCGTTGGGCACGCGCCATGGCCCTCACCGGCGGGGCCTCGTTCCTGTTGGCGCATCCGATGATCTTCGTGCTGCTCACGAATGTGCTTCCGGGAATGGGGCGAATGCGCGTGCCGACGCGCGTCTTCGCGATCCTTCTCCTGCCGCTGGCGTGTCTGGCGGCTGCCGGCGCCGGCGAACTGTTGCGCCGTGCGGCGGAGAACGTCGAACGGCGCGCCCTCGCGGCGGTGGCGCTGGTGTGGTTGATGGCGGACCTGGCGCCGCTATCGCTAGCGCCGAACCTGCAATACCTGCCCCGCGAGCGCGAGCTGCCGGAGGTCTATCGCTGGATCGGTGCGGCCGCCGACGTCGGAGGCGTGCTCGAGCTGCCGATCTATGCCGATCATCGCGAGCTGAACTATCAGTACGCGTGGCTGGCTCATCGCAAGCCGCTGCTCAACGGCTACAGCGGCCAGTTTCCCCTGCCATACCAGCGGCTCGCCCAGGTGTGCGCCGGACGCCGCGCCGTCACGGTCGAGTGTTTCGAGGAGGCGCGCCGGATGGGCGCCACTCACGTCGTCCTCCACTCCGGGTCGCTTCTCTTCGAGCGGCAGCGGCCGAAGGCTCGCCCCCTCGGCCCGGCGACCGCTGCCCTCGTCGAGGTCGTCTACTCCGATCCCAAGACCCAGGTCTTTCGCTTCCGCGATCGATCCGACTAGGATCCATCTCGTGCCCACCAGGTTGCCGTGGTACGAGCTGCGGCCCTCGCGGACCCTCCGGGCGCGGATCTTTCTCTGGGTCGCCCTCGCCGTGGGCCCGGTATTCCTTCTCAGTCATCTGGTAGGGACGAGGATCATGGAGCGTGCTCTGCTGGGCCTGGCCGAGAGCAAGGCCGACACCTTGGCCAGCCACGTCTCGAGCGAGCTGTCGAGCGTCATGGGCCAGGTGCAGATGCGGGCCTCGGCGCTGGCTTCGGCAATCGAGATCCTGCCGATGCAGGAATCCGACGTCGACGCGTTGATCGAAAGCCTGGTCGAATCCAACGAGCGCGTCTACGGTTCCACCATCGCGTTCGAACCGTACGCCCTCGATCCCGCCAGGGCGGATGCGGCGCCGTACGTCCACCGGGCAGCCGGCGGACTGCGCCGGGTCGACCTGGCGACGCCGGAGTATCAGTACCGCAGTCAGGACTGGTACCGGATTCCGCGTGACACCGGCAGGGCGCGCTGGTCGGAGCCCTACTTCGACGCCGGTGGCGGCGACATCTGGATGATCACCTATTCGGCGCCGTTTCACGCCCGCAACGACGCCAGCGCGCGGGTGCGAGGGGTGGTAACCGCCGATCTCTCTCTGGGCTGGCTGCGCAACATGCTCGACCATCTTCAGGTGGTCGAAGGCGGTAGCGCGTTCCTGCTATCGCCGGGCGGCTTGCTGGTCTCGCATCTCGATCCGCGCGGCGCCGGCCCCAGCGTCGAGGGCGGCCGCCTGAAGGGGTTCGTCGATGCCGGCGAGCGGATGGGACCGAGTGCCCGGGCCGCGCTGCGCATGCCTGGACTCGAGGGCGAGCCGGTCTATCTCTCCTACCGCGCTCTCGGCGCCGAGGGCTGGAAGCTCGGACTGGTCTCGCCCGAAAGCTCCATCCTGGCGCCGGCGCGGCGCTTGCTGGAGATCCGGCTCGCGTTCGGCGCGGTGGCAGTCCTCGCCCTGATCCTCGCGGTCAGCCTCCTCGCCGGGCGGATCACGCGGCCGCTGGGCGCGCTCGCCAGGGCGGTTCGGCGAATCGGCGCCGGCGACCTCGAAACCGCGCTGCCGCCGGTGCACGGCCAGGACGAGCTCGCGGTGCTCAACAACGCGGTGGCTCGCATGCGCACCGATCTCAAAGGGCTCATCGAGCAGCGGGCGCAGGCTGCGGCGGCGCAGGAGCGCTTGACGCGCGATCTCGAGATCGCGCGCCGGATTCAGCAGTCCATGCTGCCGCGCCCCTGGCAGGGCGGCGAGGCCGCGCGCTTCGCGGTCGCCGCCGTGCTGCGCCCGGCGCGCGAAGTGGGTGGCGATCTCTACGATTTTTTCGAGCTCGAGGACGGCCGCCTGCTGTTCGCGGTCGGTGACGTCTCCGACAAGGGAATTCCCGCCGCACTGTTCATGGCGGAGGCGTCGGCAGTGCTGGGAGCGATCGCGCGCAGCGGCCAACCGGCGGAGACCATCCTTGCGCGGCTCGACGAGCGGCTGTCCCACGACAACGAGGCGGCGATGTTCCTCACCCTTTGGTGCGGCGCTCTCGACGGCGAGACCGGCCGGCTCGACTACGCGAGCGCCGGCCACGAGGCTCCGCTGGTGCGCCGAGCCGGCGGCGGCGTGACGGCGCTCGCCGACGACAGCGGGCCGGCGCTGGGCTTCGGCACCGGCGGACCTTTCGCATCGCGCACGGCCCACCTGGCCCCCGGGGATTCCCTGGTCCTGTGCACCGACGGTGTCACCGAGGCATTCGGCGCCGAGGGTGAAGCGTTCGGTATCGAGCGGCTGACGGAGATCATCAACCGCGAAGCGGCGGAAACCCTGCCCGACAAGGTCGTGCAGGCGGTGGAGAAGTTCTCGCACGCCGACTACCCTCTCGATGACGTCACCGTTCTGGCGATCGCCTATCGCGGTGTCGACGTGAAATTGGTGGCCAGCGATCCGGAGGAGTGGCGCTTCGCGATGCCCGGGCGGCGCGCCGAAGTCGTTCGGCTGATGGCGCGGCTCGAAGGGGCGCTTCGCGCCCGCCAGGTGCCGGAGGAGGCGATCGCCGACTGCCTCCTGATGGCGGAGGAGGTCCTGGTCAACGTGGCCCTTTACGCCTACCGGGAGGAGCCCGGGCGGCAGGCATTTCTCGAGGCGAGATTGAGCGCCGGAGAGGTGCGCCTGCGTTTCATCGACGATGGACCGCCGTACGATCCGCTGTCGCGGCCCCATCCCGACCTCGACCTGCCGATCTCGGAGCGGCCGGTCGGCGGTCTCGGTGTTTTCCTGGTCAAACAGCTCGCTTCGGAAAGCGAGTACTCTCACGACGACGGCCACAACGTATTGACCGTGACCCGGCGGTGGAGCACACCGGCGGTTGCTTGAGGCTGCCGCGATCTGCAGGAGGAGCTCGGATGCCGCTCGAAATTCAGGTGATAGGTGATCTGCATGGCAAGGGCCACCGCGTGACGCTGCGCGGCCGTCTGGACACCGTGACCGCGCCGGAGCTCGACAAGCGGCTGGCGCCGATCCTGGCCAATCCGGCCACCAAGTCGCTGGTGTTCGACCTCGCCGAGCTCGAATACATCTCGAGCGCCGGCGTCCAGAGCTTCGTGCGCGCGCGCAAGGCGCTCGAAGGTCGCGGCGGCAGTGTCGCGCTGCTCAATCCGCGGCCGCCGGTGAAGAAAGTCTTCGACATCCTGAAGGCGGTGCCGGCGCAGCAGGTCTTCGCCAGTGTCGCGGAGCTCGACCGCTACCTCGACAGTGTCCAGCGGCGAATGCAGGAGGAAGGCGGAGGCTGAAGCTCAGCCGCGCAGCGCCGGCAGCAGGCGGCCGGCGAGCGGCTTGAGGGGCCTGTAGAGACGGCCGGGCACGCCGCGCAGCGCGCGATCCAGGCGGTGCCAGGCCCGCCGCAGACGCGCTGACCAGCCACCCGGCGCCTGAGGTATCTCGCCGGCGGCCGCCATTTTACGCACGATCGGGCAGGCGGGAGACTCGCGGCAGTAGGAATGCAACCGGCCTGCGGCCAGCTCGGAACGGATCTCCTGCAGCTTGCCCGAGTTCCACACCTGGCGGTACTCGTCCATCGGCGCCAGCTCACGGCCGCCGTAGCAGCACGGATAGACGCCGCGCCGCAGGATGTAGAGGCTCTTCCAAGGCTCGTCGCAGATCGGCACCCGCTCGGCGCCCAGTGACGGGAGAGGCTCGACCACGTTGACCGGTGGCGTGGCCGCCACCGCCGCAGGCGCAAGCGAGACCGGCGCCGTTGCCGCCGGCGGAGCACCGAGTCCGTCACGGTAGCCGCGCGCGAAACGCTCGGCGAACTTCGACTTCAGAGTTTCTCCGAAGTCGAGCTGGTCGATGAGCTCGACTCCGTAACGCGCGGCGAGGCCGGCGGCCTTGCCCGAGATCTCGATCAGCTCGGGGAAAGGCAGGAGCTGTTCCTGATAGCGGAAGCGGTCGCCGGCGCGCTCGAAGTCGAGGTCGATCGACGGCGAGTCGTTGAGTGGCCGCAGGACGGCGCGGTCGACGCCCAGCTCGGCGCAGATGCGGATGAAGTCTTCGAGCTCGTGTGCGTTGATCGGCATCGGCATGAAGACCAGGTATACGTGCGGGAACTTCGCCCTGCCGCCTTTGGCGGCGATCAAACGGCGCAGATTGGCGAGGATCGCGTCGAAGCGATCGTTGCGCAGCTTGGCGTAGGTGGCGGCGGTGCCGGAGTCGAGCGAGATGTAGAGGTGGATCGGCCGGCCGAGAAGCTTCTCGATGTTGCGGTCGGTGAGTATCTGCCCGTTGGTGGTGATCTCGAGGAACTTGCCCTGGTCGCCGAACGCGTCGAGCAGGCCGTCGAAGTTCTTCATCATGAACGGCTCGCCGATCGAGCAGTTCACCAGGCTCGCGGCGCCGGCGAAGAACTCGCCGTACTCTTCGAGGGTCTCCTTGGTGAACGGGCGCTCGACGTTGGCGCCCTCCGACGCCTTCATGGTGTCCCATTCGCAGTAGACGCACGGCGGTTTGACGTTGCAGACCCCGTACATGTCGATGCCCAGGCTGGCCGGCGTGGACGAGAGCAGCGGGCGCC
Organism: Thermoanaerobaculia bacterium; assembly: GCA_963821905.1. GTDB lineage: Bacteria > Acidobacteriota > Thermoanaerobaculia > Multivoradales > JAGPDF01 > CAWGFP01. The sequence continues at coordinate 192,251 of CAWGFP010000015.1, forward strand.
GCTCGAGCATCTCGCTGCGGTTGAGCACCACGTTGCGGTGCTGCCGCTCGATGTGCTCGTGCCGGGCGGCGTCGTGATGGAGGAGTGGTGGCCGCAGGTTGACCGAAAGCGTTCGTTGGTCTTGCGGATAGTAGGCACGCGGGAACGGCTTGTTCGCGGTCAGCAGGACGAGCGTCGCGCCGGCCGGTACCGGGAGAGAAACGGTGGTCCAGCCGAACCCCAGCTGCAAGCGGTCGCTCCGGCTGGCGCACTCGGCGTCGATCCACTGCGAAAGGTCGTGGAATTCGCAGTAGAGGACCAGCTCGAGATAGCGCAGGTGGCCCGCGGCTGCGAATCGCAGCTCGCCGTTCTCCGCCATCCAGCGGAACGAGCCGCTGCGATCGTTCTCCTCCAAATAGAAACCCTCGCCGTACTCGACCGCTGCGGCGGTGGCGAGATAGGGCGGCAGCGAGCGTTTCGGGCCGGAGGCCTGGAGGACGTTGAGCATGTGCCGAGCTTAGGAAACGGCGCCATTCTAACTCGGCTAGCGATGTACGATACGACGCCTCGTCACCAAGCCAGGGGGTCTGATGATTCTCGCCATCGAGCGGGTCGGCAAGCGCTATCGCGGCGATCACTGGGGCCTGCGCGAGTTCTCGCTGCGGCTCGAGCCCGGCGTGCTGGGCCTGCTCGGGCCCAACGGCGCCGGCAAGTCGACCCTGATGCGCATCCTGGCCACCATCGCCCGGCCCACCGAGGGGCGTGTGCTGTGGAACGAGCACGACATCGGCCGCGAGCCCGACGCGCTGCGCGCGGTGCTCGGCTACCTGCCGCAGGACTTCGGCGTCTATCCGAACCTGAGCGCGCAGGAGTTCCTCGAGTACCTGGCCGCCGCCAAGGGCCTGGCGGGGCCCGGCGCCCGCCGCCGCATCGACGAGCTGCTGCAGCTGGTCAATCTCGACGACGCGCGCAAGCGGCCGCTCGGCGGCTTCTCCGGCGGCATGCGGCAGCGCGTCGGCATCGCCCAGGCGCTGCTCAACGATCCCGAGCTGCTGATCGTCGACGAGCCCACGGTCGGCCTCGACCCCGAGGAGCGCGTGCGCTTCCGCAACCTGCTCTCCGAGCTCGGCGGCGAGCGCATCGTCATCCTTTCGACCCACATCGTCTCGGACGTCGAGGCCACCGCGACGCGCATCGCGCTCATCCGCGGCGGCCGGCTGCATCGCCGCGGCCGCGCCCGAGGAGCTGTTGCGCGCGGCCGAGGGCACGGTCTGGGAGTGCGTGATGGCGAGCGCCGAGCTGCAGGAGGCCAAGCAGAAGCTGCGCATCAGCTCGACTCTGCGCCGCAGCGATGGCGTGCGGGTGCGGGCGGTGGCGGAGCAGGCGCCCGCCGCGGGCGCGGTGCCGGTGGCGCCGAATCTCGAGGACGCCTATCTCGCTGCACATCGCGGCGGGGAAGGGCGAGGCGTGAGCGCGCTGCGCCGATTCTCGACGCTCGTTCTCGCCGACGTGCGGGAGCGCAGCCGGCGCTTTTCCTTCCTGGTCACGCTGGCGGTGGCGCTGTGGGCGGGCTACGCGTTCCTCCCTCCGCAAGAGGCGCGCTACGTCACGCTGCGCCTGGGCGAGTACCGCGGCATCTACAACTCGGCCTGGGTGGGCGCCGCGGTCTCCTTGCTCACCTCCGCGTTTCTCGGCCTGGTCGGCTTCTACCTGGTGCGCGATTCGGTCAGCCGCGACGTGCGCACCGGGGTGGGGCAGCTGCTCGCCGCGACGCCGCTCTCGCGTCTGCGCTATCTGCTGAGCAAGGCGTTCTCGAACTGGATCGTGCTGGGCGCGATCGCCCTGGCAGTGGCGCTCTCCGGAGCGGTGATGCAGTGGACGAGGGCGGAGGACCGCACGCTCGACGCGGCGGGACTGCTCGGCCCGTTCCTCTTCCTGACCCTGCCGGCGCTGGCCTTCGTCGCCGCCCTGGCGGTGTTCTTCGAGTGCGTGCCGGGGTTGCGCGGCGGCGGCGGGAACGTCCTCTATTTCTTCGTCTGGAGCTTCGGGCTGGCGGTTTCCGGACTGTTGCTGAAGGGCGGCCTGGACTTCCCCGGGATGGGCTTGGTGTTGCCTTCCATGGAGGCCGCCTGCGCCGCTGCGTTTCCCGCCTTCGAAACCGGCAGGAACAACTTCGCGATCGGGGTGAACGTCAAGGAAAGCGGTGTCTGGAGTCTGCAGACCTTCGTCTGGCCGGGCATCGAGTGGACCAGATCGGCGATCGCGGGCCGCGGGGTGTGGCTGCTGCTCGCGTTCGGCGTGGTGGCGCTGCGCGGCCGTGGTCTTCGATCGTTTTGCCAGCGGTACCGCCGTCTCGGGACGCACGCCGAAGCCGGCGACGCGTGAGGCGGAGTCGAAGAAGACCTCCCTCCTTCCGCGAACACTACGTCGCCACCGCGGCCGCCGAGGGCTCGCCCATCGCGCGGCTGGCACGGCTGGCCCTCAGCGAGCTGCGCCTTCTGCTCCGCAGCGTGGGTCGATTCTGGTACGTCGGCCTCGCCGGTCTCTGGATCGCGGCGCTTGCCACTCCCCTCGAGACGTCGCGGCTGCGGGTCCTGCCGCTGCTCTGGCTGTGGCCGGTGCTCGCTTGGTCGGCGCTCGGCATGCGCGAGCGCCGCTTCGGCACCGACGCCATCCTCTTCTCGGCGCCGCGGCCGCTGGCGCTACAGCTTCCCGCGGCGTGGCTGGCGGGAGCCGCCCTGGCGATCTTCACCGGCGCCCCGGTGGCAGTCCGCTTGGCGATCTCTGGGGAAGGCGGCGCGCTCGCCGCCTGGCTGGTCGGCGCGGCCTTCATCCCGGCGCTCGCCCTGACGCTCGGAGTGTGGACCGGAACGAGCCGGGCGTTCGAGGCGCTCTACACGGCGCTCTGGTACATGGGCCCGCTGCAACCGGTGGCGCCACTCGACTTCATGGGCGCGTCGCGCGCCGCGGTGGAGCAGGGCATGCCCTGGATCTACGCCGGGATAACGGTCCTGCTGCTGGGGCTCAGCCTTCTCGGCCGGCGTCGCCAGCTTCGCCGCTAGCGAATCAGCAACCAGCTGGCGCGCATCAGACCGGCCTCGCGATAGACGGCCGACAAAACTCGAGAGCGCTGAATCCGTCCTCGTAGGCGCAAAGCCACCGCGAACGCCTTGTCCAGAAGATCAGGACGCCCTCGACAACGAAAAATATCAGCGCTGGTCCTGGGGAGTCATGGGTGATGACCAGTTCTGAGCTTCGCCGACAAGAGAAGGTCCCGGGCTGTGCAATCCAGTTGCAAGTACCGCCAGTGACCACGGATGTTAGCCACGAACCGTGCCTAAGTGACATCGAGCGTGGAGCCGGAGACCTCCAGAAGGACGCTGAACCCTCCGGTCGTGACGTTAAGCAGCTCGGCGGATCGAGACATCCGTAGGGAACCCAGATGCCCATCATCCAGGTTGGTGTTCGAAGAGAAAGTGTTCACGGCACATTCGATTCGGATCGAGGCCGTCAGTGACACTGTTGAAGGAAGTAATCGGCATTTGTGTCCCTCCTTAGTGAGTGCAACAGTCGAACAGAGCCGCATCTGCTCGAGACAGAAGGTGAGGCCACTCTTCCGCCATAGCCGTCCCGCTGATCGCTTTCCGGCTAGGTCGAAGCCTGGCCGAGAGGCGCCGCCACCGCCCAAGACGCTTGCCGCGGACAGACAGATCAGGAGCGCAACATGGCGAGCTGCAGGGAAGGCAGGACCACCGAGGTCGTCGCTGCGCCAGCTTTGGGTGCTGGCAGAAGCCGCACGGCGGCAATCGCAAGGAGAGCGACACCGACGAGCCGAACGCCCTGGAAGTGGGCATGCGCCACACGCATCTGGCGCTGGGCTGTCAGCGAACTTCGAAGGCGATCTTCATGGGCGCTTGCGCTGCTCGGGGGCGCACGGCTGAGTGCGAGCCGAGGGCGCGAGGACGGATGCGGCTAAACCAGCTCGGTGAGGGTGACGTCAACCTGGCGGGAGCCGCGGTCGCACTTGTGCCACTGCACCAGGATCGGGCTCTGGTAGGTGCCTTGAACGATCGCCCCGTGGCCGTTGTCGGCGCGGTCGGAGACCAGCAGCGACAACGAGCGCTTCATGCGCAGGAAGCGGTTGGCAGGGTAGGCCATGAAGCGGGCGATGAGCCGCTCGGCCAGCGACTCGCTCATGCCCAGGGTCTCGATCAGCCGGTTCATCACCCGCACCATGTCGTACTTGGCGTACTCGATCGTGCGGTTGGGAATGGCGCGCGGGTCGGCCAGGGCGTGGCGGGTCTTCTCGGCGAAGAAGCGCAGAGGATCGTGCAGCACTTCCTTGAGATCGTGCTGCATGAGCAGGGTCTCGAACTCGTTGACCGTCAGTCCGGCCTGGCGCTCGCCGGGGGCCAGCGCGATGTCGATGCGCGCCTTGGCCAGGCCGTGGCCTTGCACGAGCTCCTGGATTCGCTCGAGGAAACCGACTCCGGGGTCGCGCAGGTTGATCGAGTCGATGGGGTGGCTCGAGACCGGAATCTCCAGGCGCACCCGCTCGGCCACGCGCTCGCGGCTGAAAGCCACGACGCTGGTCTGCCGCCGGCGGCTCTTGCCCTGGTTCACGCCGTCGAGATCGATGAAGTAGACCGGCGCGCCGGGGCGGTTCAGGTAGGTGACGCACGAGCGCAGGCCCGAGCCGATGTAGGCGAGGTGGGAGTCGGCGTTGCGCGGCTCGTCCACCTTTTGCGTCTCGGTCAGCTCGTCCCGCAGGTGCATCTGGTCGTGGCGATAGTCAGCGCCCTCGGGGAACAGCGTCTTGAAGACCTCGATGAACGGCTCGACGCCCTCGCGGCGGTGCTTGAGCCGCGACGCCATGCTCTGCTCCAGGTACCCCGCCGTGGTGTGGTACGAAAAGTAGAGCGCGCGCGGATACTCCTTGAGCAGATCGCCGTGCTGTTCTTCGATCCGCTCGTTGACGTCGATGACGTCGAAGCGGCTGCGTGGGGAGACTTCGAGGGTGACTTCTGCGGGCTGGCTGGGCATCGTGCGTCGAGGCTCGGCGAGTGGCGTAACTCTATGATTTCAAGAGGGAAAAGTCAAAACCTCCGGCCGCGATGCGCCGGAGGCTCGAGGGCTGCAGCACGCAAATAGCGCTACGGATTGACGATCGTGTTCCCGGGCTTGCGGGGCGGATCATTGCGCGGCCGTTCTTCGACCTTGGGATTGTCGCGGTAGGACGGCGTGAGCTCGGCGTTGATCGCCGCCCACTCCGGGCTTTCCGATTCGCTCTCGACGATGGCACCGATCGGGCACTCCGGGAGGCAAAGGCTGCAGTCGATGCAGACCTCCGGGTCGATGATCATGAACTCCTCACCCTGGTAGTCGCCCGGGTGGATGCAGTCGACCGGACACACCGCGACGCACGTGGCGTAGCGCTCGCCGAGGCACTTGTCGGTGATTACGTAAGCCATGTCTTGAGACCCTCCGTTTTGGTCGTCAGATGGCAGTAAACGCTGATCGCGAGCAATGATAAACGATCGGCGGGCGCCGCGAAAGACCTGCGTGATAGCGTCAAAACCGACGCAGCCGACCGATCAACAATCGAGAGCGATCAAGGAGATACGACATGGCAATCCGGACCGCCAAAGCGGCTTGGAACGGAAGCTTGCAGGAAGGACAGGGCACGTTGGCGCTGGGCAGCGGCGCCTTCGAGGGGCGCTATTCGTTCAGCTCGCGCTTCGAGGACGGCACCGGCACCAATCCGGAGGAGTTGCTCGGAGCCGCGCACGCCGGCTGCTACTCGATGGCGCTCGCCGCGGGGCTCGGCAAGGCGGGCTTTTCGCCCAAGCGCGTCGAAACCGAGGCCAAGGTGCACCTGGGCAAGACCGAGGCGGGCCTGGCGATCACCCGCATCGAAATTTCGACCCGCGCCGAGGTGCCCGGGCTCGACGAGGCGACGTTCCAGAAGCACGCCGAGGACACCAAGAAGGGCTGCATCGTGTCGCGCGCGCTGGCCGCGGTCGAGATGACCCTCGACGCGAAGCTGATCTGAAGCGCCCAAGGCCCGTCGTGCGGGCTCCCGAGGAGTCCGCACGACCGGCGCCTGCTTCCATGCCGGAAGTTCCCACCTACCAGGTCGGACGCGACCAGGCCAACGTCACACTCGCGGCATTCCTGCGCGCGGTCAGCCAGGGGCTCACCTGGAGTCAGGCGCGCGACCTCTGCCGCGACGGACGCGTAACGGTGGACGGCGCGGTCGAGCGCGACGACGTGAAGCGTTTGCGCACCGGCCAGCGGCTCGAGATCCTCCAGCCGGGCGCGGCGCGGCGTGCCGCCGACGAGTTGATCGTCCACCTCGATCGCGACGTGGCGGTCGTGCGCAAGCCCGCGGGCCTGCTCACGGTTCCGTATGAGGATGACGACAAGGACACCCTGCAGCAGCGCGCCGCCGCCGCCGTGCGCCGGCGCGACGCACACCTCGGCATCGGCGGGGGTCCGGCGCTGCGCGTCGTGCAGCGCCTCGACAAGGAAACCAGCGGTTTGCTGGTTTTCGCGCGCAACGTCGCCGCCGAGCGGCACCTGCAGACACAGCTCAAGGAGCATTCGGTCGATCGGCGGTACCTGGCGCTGGTCGAGGGCGAGGCGCGCGACGGCGTTCACGAGAGTTTCCTGGTTGCCAACCGCGGTGACGGTTTACGCGGTTCGTGGGGTCATTTCCGGCGGACGTCGATGGCTCCGCCGACGGATGCGCGCCGCGCGGTGACCCACGTGAAAGTGGTGGAGCGGCTGCGCGGCGCCACACTGGTCGCCTGCGAGCTCGAGACCGGCCGCCAGCATCAGATCCGCATTCACCTGGCCGAGGACGGGCATCCGCTGATCGGCGAGACGGTCTACATCCGTGACTTTCGCGGCCAGCCGCATCCGGCGCCGCGCCCGATGCTGCACGCGGCGTTGCTGGGCTTCACCCATCCCCGCACCCACAAACGGCTGCAATTCGAGGAGCCCGCGCCGGCGGACTTCGAGCAGGCGCTGGCCGGGCTGCGCGGCCGCTAGTTACTGGGGATCAGGTGGGATAGACGGTCGGCGATGTACTGGTCGAGCACTCGCTGCGCCGCCGGGTCGGGATCGACGAACTCGAGCCCGATCCGCGATCGCCCGCTGCCGGCGGGCGCGCCGGTGTCCGGACCGACGAAAGCGACCCGCGCCTGCGCCCTGAACACGGTACCGGTCAGATAGAGCTCCGAGGCCACCACCGCGTCGGGCTGCAGCTCCACGCCGGCGGAGAGCAGCATGCCGCCGCTCGAGAGCTTCAACACCTCGCAGCGATGGATCTGCTGGAGCCGTGCGCGCAGGCCGTGCACCTCATACCGCGCATGCCGCCGGCGATCTTCGGGCTTCATGGGCGGGCGACAGTACCACAGCGCCTGCAGGGCGCCGCGGTGCTCACTCGGCCATCAGCTGGATCGCCGCCGCCACCACTTGCTCCGCCTTCGGCAGGTAGTCGTGCTCGAGCGGCGGCGAGTAGGGAACCGGGGTGTCGGGCGCGGCGACGCGGCGAATGGGGGCGTCGAGGAAGTAGAAAAGACGGTCGCTCAGGATCGCGGCGAGCTCGCCGCCGAAGCCGCCGCGGCGGGTGTCCTCGTGGAGCAGGAGAACGCGGCTGGTCTTCTTGACCGAGGCCTCGATCGCCGCCTCGTCGAGCGGTACGAGAGAGCGCAGGTCGATCACTTCCGTCTCGATGCCCTGGGCGGCGAGCTGGTCGGCGGCGGTGAGAGCGGTCCACACCATCGCGCCGTAGGTGAGGATGGTCAGGTCGCGCCCTTCGCGGCGCACCTCGGCGCTGCCGATCGGCACTTCGAAATCGCGGCCCAGGGGGACGTCCTCGCGCAGGTCGGTGCGGAAGAAACCGTAGAGACCCTTCGCTTCGAGATAGAGCACCGGGTTCGCGTCGCGCAGTGCGGCGTTCAAGAGGCCCTTGGCGTCGCGCGGTGTCGAAGGCGCGACGATCTTCCAGCCCGGCGTGCGCACGAACCACATCTCCGGGCACTGACTGTGAAACGGTCCGCCGCCGAGAAGACGCTCGCCCGTGCCGGTGGCGCCACCGTAGGGCAGGCGCACCACCAGGGGCACGGCGCGGCCCCAGCGCCAGTGCAGCTTGGCGGCGTTATTGACCAGCGCATTGAAGCCGCTGGCGAGGAAGTCCGCGAACTGCATCTCGGCCACCGGCCTCATTCCCTCGAGCGCCGCGCCCACTCCGCAGCCGACGATCGCCGACTCGGCGATCGGAGTGTTCAGGCAGCGCTGCTCGCCGAACTGCTTGGCCAGTCCGCGGGTCACGCCAAAGGCGCCGCCGTAGCGGCCGCCGACGTCCTCGCCGAGCACGAACACGCTCGGGTCGTCTTCCATGGCTTCGACGAGCGCCTGGCGCACCGCTTCGTCATAGGACATGCGGCGCGTCGGCGCCGGCGACGAGGGCTGCGGCGCCGGCTGGAGGCGCGGCGCGAAGACGCGTTCGCGATAGTCCTCAGGCGTCGGCCATTCCGCCGCCGCAGCGCGCTCGGCGGCTTGGGCGACGCGGGTGACCGCATCCTCGCGCAGCGACCGCGCGGTCTGCGCGTCGATCACGCCTTGCGCTTGCAGACGCTCTTCGTAGAGAGCGATCGGATCGGCGGCTTCCCAGCGCTGCCGCTCGGCCTCGTATTCGTAACCCGGCACGGTGGGGGTGCCGTGGAAACGGTCGTCGTCGTGGTGCGCGTGACCCGAGCGCCGGTAGGTCATCGAGCTCGATCAGGGCCGGGCCCTGGCCGGCGCGCGCCCGCTCGGCGGCCCAGGCGCACGCCGCCGCGACCTCGTCGGCATCGTTGCCGAAGACCGTCACGCCGGGCATGCCGTAGCCGGCGCCGCGCAGCGCGAAACGCGCCGCGGCGGACTGCTCCGAGGCGTGGGTGCCCAGCGCCCAGCGATTGTTCTGCAGCACGAAGACGATCGGCAGCTTCTTCACCGCCGCCAGGTTGACCGCTTCGTGCCATTCGCCGAGGCTCGAGCCGCCCTCGCCGATGCAGGCCAGGCAGACCCGCTCCTCGCCGCGGCTCTTCATCGCCCAGGCGATGCCGACCGCGGTCTGGGTGGCGATGGTGAGCGGCGCGGCGGGCGGCAGCACGCCCCAGTCGAGGTTGCCGATGTGGAGGTCGCGGCCGCCCATCGGCGTGCCGCGCAGGCCGTACTGGGTGAGGATCACCGGCAGCGGATCGGGCGCGAACATGAGCGCCGCGCCGAGGTCGCGGATCAACGGGCTGAGCACGTCGCCTTTGTAGTCCGCCCCCGGCGAATACTGCGGCGGCCGGCGCAGGCGGAGCGCGGCGGCGGCGATCGCCTCCTGGCCGAGCGAGCGAAAGCCCTTCTGCGGCGACGGGTGGGAGCCCCAGCGAACCTCTTTGCGGTCGAAGGCGCTCTTGAGCTGCTCGTCGAGGGCGCGCGTGAGGTGCATGGTGCGCAGGACCTCGAGGCGCTCCTCGGGCGGCAGCGAAGCCTTGACCCGCTGGCGCTCGAAAAACCCGCGCACGCTCGCCGCCGCGGCTTCGCGGGACCACGTCGTCGCCTGATCGTGCGTCACGCCGGGCCACAGCTCCAAGCCGGCCAATGCCGGGTGGGGGCCCGACTCGTTCACCAGCTGCAGCAGCTGAGCCTCGAGCTCCTGGAGGCTGGCCGCGGGCCGCAGGCGATGAATGAGAGCGGGCGCCTCGAGAGCGAGAAAGGCATGGAGCTCGCGCTCGAGATCGGCGGAGATGGTGGGGGCGAGTGTCACGGCGGAAGTCTACAAGGACGAACCGCGGTCAGGCGCGCGAGTGATCGGCGCGCCAGGAGCGAATCCGGCTCTTGATCGCCTTGCGGTCGCGCACCTTCTCGGCCAGCACCCAGCGCACCAATTCGGGCAGCTCTTCGTCGCTGGCGAAGCGCAGCCCCACCAGTTGCTCGATGCGCAACTCGCGGGCCGGGCCGCGCAGGTCCTCGGGCAGGACCTGGGCGAGGCGCTGGCGCTCCTCCAGACGAATGACTCGATCCTGGACCCGGAGAGCGAAGACTCGAGCGTAGAGCGCGATCAGGGGCAGTGCGATCGCGACCAGGGTAGCCATCACCTGGTCCGATTCCGAAGCGGGTGAACAGGCGCCACAACTGCCACAGCAGGTTGATCGTCAGAATGCCGAAAATGCCGTAGTGGTACGGCCGGCACGATGCGGGTGTGGTGAGCGAAGCTCTGCTCGGGAGCGGCCATGCGAACCTCCGAAAGGGATGATGGCGGCTCAGCCGCCGATGTGCGACATCTCGACTTTGCGCGGAATCTGCGGTGAGCGACGGAGCGCTGCTTCGGAGTAGCGGTCGTCGCGCGCCCGCCAGGCACGGCGCAGGATCGCCGCGAGCTCCTCGTCGCTGGCGCCGGCGCGCAGCGGCGCGCGCAAGTCGAGGCCGTCGCTGGCGAACAGGCAGGTGAAGAGCTTGCCCTCGGGCGACAGCCGGGCGCGCGTGCAATCGCCGCAGAACGGCTGGGTGACCGAGCTGATGACGCCGATCTCGCCCGCGCCGTCGCGGTAGCGCCAGCGCTCGGCGACCTCGCCGCGATAGCTCGCGTCCGCCGGCTCGAGCGGAAGCTCGGCGTCGATGCGCTCGACGATCTCGCGCCGCCGGCACCACCTCGTCCAGCCGCCAGCCGTTGGTGTTGCCGACGTCCATGTACTCGATGAAGCGCACGCACGTGGCCGCTGCCGCGGAAATGCCGCGCGAGATCGACCAGCGTGTGATCGTTCACGCCGCGCTGCACCACCGCGTTGATCTTGATCGGCCGCAAGCCCGGCCGCGCGCGCCGCCTCGATGCCGGCCAGCACGCCGCACGACCGGGACGTCGACTCCATTCATGCGGCTGGAACACGTCCTCGTCGAGCGAGTCGAGGCTGACGCGTGACCCGCCGCAGGCCCGCCGCGGCGAGCGCCTCGGCCTGCTCGCGCCAGCAGCGAGCCGTTGGTGGTCAGGGTGAGATCTCGAGCCCCGGGATCGCGGCCAGCATGCCGACGAGCTCGGGCAGCTCGCGCCGCAGCAGGGCTCGCCGCCGGTCAGCCGAATCTTCTCGACGCCCAGCGCGACGAAGATGCGCCGCCAGCCGCGCGATCTCCTCGAAGGTCAGCAGCTCGGCGCGCGGCAGGAATGCGAAGCCCGGCCCGAAGACCTCCCGCGGCATGCAGTAGCTGCAGCGGAAGTTGCAGCGATCGGTGACCGAGATGCGCAGGTCGCGCAGCGGCCGGGCGAGGGCGTCCGTCAGGGCCATCGAGCATTATAGAGCGCGGGGCTTCCGGTTCAGTCGACATGAAAAGTTTCCCTCCGTCGAGGAGCGGTGGCGTTCGGCGCGTGAGCGTTACTCCTCCTCCGCAGCCTCGGTCGTAGCAGCTCCGAGACGATCGTCGCGATCCCGCAATAGCCAGTACACGATCCCGAGCACCAGCGTCGCGCCTGCCAGCGCGGCGATGGTGGCGGCGCTCGTAGCCTGGATGTCGAGGATGACGAATTTGCGACCCAGCGCGATCAGAGAGATGAGGATGACCGTCTTGACCTGAACGATGCTCGCGCTACGCAGCGCCACCCTGATGATCGAGTGCTTGAACTCCAGCGCGATGAGCAGCGTCATGATCATGCCGAAGAGCGACTGAAAGACCTCGTGGTCGAGCGGGTCGATGGCTCGGTGACCACGAGCGGAACGATACGGATGAGGAGTTGCACCAGAGCCAGGGCGATGATGGCCGCGATGACCAGACTGAGAACGATCGCCACGACCTGCTCGAAGCGCTCGTACAGCGACATTAGCGGCCATTGCTCGCGGGTCTCCGCCCACGTCTTTCGCGAGCCGCCGGACCTGGTTGCCATGTGCCGGTCCCTCCTTCCTGCGGGAGAACAGGATCATGGTCTTGCCGACACGATACCGCCGAGCGCAGCGAGCTTCAAACGCGCCCCGGGGGGGCGCCGCTTACGTGCCGGTCGCCGGTAGAGCTACTGCCGATGATGCCGGGCGGTGATCTCGTCGGACAAACGCAGGAAGCGCGCCGCGTTGTTGTACAGGATGTCGCGCTTCTGTTGTCGGTCAGGAAGGGCGCCTCCTGGATGGTCTGCGATGGCGGGCTCGATGATGCCGGGCCAGATCATCTGGTCGGATCCGAACATCACGCGGTCGCCGTAGCCGGCCTCGACGATCCCTCGCAGGTAGCGGTAGAACGCCGGCCGCGGCTCGGTGTAGACGATGATCCGATGTCCACATAGACCTGCGGGTGCGTGAAGAGCAGCGCGCGCAGATCGTCCAGCAACGGATAGCCGGCGTGCATGATGTAGACGCGCAGCTTGGGGTGTCGGACGAGCACCTCCTCCAAGAGCAGCGCGCTGCTGTTGCGGGCGCGATATCCCGTGCTGCCGAAATAGGGGTCGCCCGGGCCGCCGGGCCCATGTGGATGCCGACCGGAATGTCCCGCTCCTCGGCGAGCGCCCAGTAGGGCTCCAGGGCCGGGTCGTTGGCCGCCAGGCCCTCGTACTGCGCCATGACCTCGCCGAGCACCTCGAACGCGCCCTTCCGGTGAAGCTCCCGAACCTCCGCCGCGGAGCGAGCCTTCACATGCGGCGTGGCTCGCAGTCGGCGCCGATCCGGAGGTCCAGCCCGACGATGATCCGCTCTGGCGCCACCGCCTTCCAGCCGGCGACGAGCTCGGGCTCGCCGCTGACCATGCCGATGATGTTGTGTCTCTCCATCGCCGCGAGGGTCTCCCGCATCACCTGCTCGTCGGTGGTCGGCGGCGAGGATCGGTGTCGCGCAGGGTGGCGCGTTGAACTCGAGTCCCTCGCCGATCGGCTTCGCGTTGTTCCATCGCGGCATCACGGCGAACGGGGTGCACATCGGCGGCGGCTCGGGGCCCATGTAAGTCGGCCTTCCGCACGTGCAAGTGCATGTCGAGGATCGGCGGCTTCGACTCCGCCGCCGCAACCGTGGCGCCGAACAGCAGAAGCAGCGGTAACACGGGCGGAAGCCTACGGCTTGATGTAGGCGAAGCCCGCGTACTGGGCCTCGGCGAGAGCGATCACGGCCGCGGGAACCACCTGGATGTAGGCGGGCAGCGAGACCGGCGCGATTTCTTTCTCGGTCAGCGCGTTGTTGCAGGCCTGGAACTCGACGCCGAGGCCGGAGAACTTCTGAACATCGGCGAGAGGTCGGTCGTACCCGGCAGGACGTAAACGGCGGGACCGTCCACGATGACGCGCAGCTTGGCATCCGGCCGCATGGCCGTGAGGTTCTTGAGATTCGAGAACGTCGGGCCCCAATGGTCGGCGTCGCTGACGTGGATGGCGATCAACAGCGGCTTGGCCGCCGCGCTCGTTGCATCGTCAGCTCCCGCCGCGCGTGAACCCGAGGGCCAGGACGCCACCTGCCAGCCCGAGACCGGCGAGGGCGAGGGCGTTCCGGCGCGAAGGGGACGGCGATTCAGGTGTGGTCATGGACGCTCCCGTGCTGTCGGATCAGCGCGTCGCCCGAGTGCGACGCGGATTGATCGAGAAATGGGTGCGGCCGATATTACCTGCTTTGCGATACGCGATGACCGAGGTGGGCCTGCGTTACCGCGCCGTCGCGGCTGCATGCGGCCCCGACTCCACGACGAGCTGCTCCCGCCGCACGATCGAAACCAACGCTTCGACCACCCGCGGATCGAACTGATGCCCCGCCTCGCGCTCGAGCTCGGCAATCGCCGCCCGCACCGGCTTGCCGCGGCGGTACGGTCGATCGTGGGTAATGGCGTCGAAGGCGTCGACCACGGACAGCACGCGGGCGCCCATCGGATGGCCTCGCCGCGCAGGCCGAAGTAGCCGGCGTAGTTGACGCCGCGCGGTCCTGCCGTCCCAACGCTCCTGGTGGTAGCGGATCATCGGCTCGATTTCGCGCAGCCATTCGATGTCGCGCACGATGCGCAGTCCGATCTCGACGTGGCGCTCCATCTCCTGCTTTTCTTCCGGGGTGAGCGGGCCCGGCTTGTTGAGGATGCGTTCCGGGATGCCGATCTTGCCGACGTCGTGGAGGAGGGCGCCGTAGCGCAGGGCGCGCAGCTCTCGTCGTTCATTCCCAGATGCCGGCCGACCATCGCGGAGAGCTGGGCCACGCGCTGGACATGGCCCTCGGTCGAGGCGTCCTTGGCTTCGATGGCCGCGGCGAGGGAGGCCACGGTGCGCTCGAAGTCGAGCTCGAGCTGGGCCTGCTGCTCGCGCACCCGGCCGAGCAGGCGCTTGTTGCGGCCGGCGAGCGGGCCGCCGACCCAGGCGAAGAGGGTGAAGAAGCCCACCGTCGCGTAGGCCGGAGCGACGGTCTCGAAGTTGGCGACCGTAGCGCCGGGAGAGGTGACGTAGATCACCAGGTAGATCAGCGAAGTGAGGCTGTTCATCAGCATCGCCGGCCCGACGCCGCCCTGGAGCGCGGCAAGCGCGGTCGGGTACGACAGCGGCACGGTGAGCCAGTGGGGGAAGGCGCCCTGGCCGTCGTGGCCGACCAGGAAGAGCGCGAGGCCGCCGAAGAGGGCCTGGAGGATGCAGTTCAGGCCGCCACGCGGACGGCGGATCCAGGCGCTCAAGAGCTCGCGGTCCGGGGGAGTGAGCAGCATCTCCGGCCGCGCCACGAGCAGGAGGGGCGCGCCGAGGACGCAGGTGGCGGCGATGTCGCTGATCCACCAGGGCAGGGCGGTATCGGCGAATGCTTCCAGCGTGCGCGGCACGAGGCCGAGGTACTGCAGCACGAGCGGTCCGGCGATTGCCGACCAGAGGTTGGCGATCAGGGAACCGAAGATGAACGCCCGCTGCAGCCGGCGGCCCGACCCGCCGGCCATTTCGCGCATGCCGGCGGCGGTGATCGCCGCCGTGCCGCTGTGCACGACCATGAACGCCAGGGCCCCGGCGAGCGTGGTGGCGCCGCCCCAGCGCTCGAACAGCGTGCCGATCGCAACGCCAGCCACGCCGCGCCAGCCGAAGGCTGCGGCCGCTGCGAAGATGACGCCCGCGGGAGCGAAGAGATACGAAGCGCCGCTGGATTGTTGGAAAAGCGCCGAGAACTTGCTGGCGAGGGTAAACGCCAAAGCCGTGACTGCGACTTCGGCCAGCCGCCGCAGCCAAATGGAACCCGCGGTCTTCCGTCCGCCCGCGCCGATCGCCCCCACCGCGCTGGTCCCTCGCCCCTCCGAAAACACCAAACGAACGTTTGAACCCCGTATAGACCTCCGGCGGCGGGTTGTCAACGTTATGCGCGAGCGAGAATCATTCCTCGCCCGGTTCGTGGTGCTCGAGCGTCAGGAAACGACGGACGCCGGCGCAATCACTGACGCGCGCGGCGGGTACTTCGTGGCGATGTAGTCGTCCACCAGTTGGCGGAAAGCGGTGGCGAGCTCGTCGTAGCTGCCCTTCAGGTTGGCGAATAGCTCACCGTCGACATAGACCGGGCAGGTGGGTGCCTCGCCGGTGCCAGGCAGGCTGATGCCGATGTTCGCAGCCTTCGATTCACCCGGGCCGTTGACCACGCAGCCCATCACCGCGACGGTCATCGTCTCGACGCCTTCGTAGCGCACCTTCCACTCCGGCATCTTCTCGCGCACATAGCCCTGGATGCGCTCGGCGAGCTCCTGGAAGGTGGTCGAGGTGGTGCGGCCGCAGCCCGGGCAGGCGGTTACCGAGGGCGCGAAGGCGCGCAGCCCCAGCGCCTGTAGCAGCTCCTGGCAGGCGTAGACCTCGTCGCGCCGGTCGCCGCCGGGGCGCGGAGTGAGCGAGATGCGAATCGTGTCGCCGATGCCGTCGGCGAGCAGAATGCCCATCGCCGAGGCCGACCACACCAGGCCTTTGGCGCCCATGCCAGCTTCGGTGAGCCCGAGATGAAGCGGTTGCTCGGTCTTCGTCGCCAACTCGCGGTAGACCGCGATGAGGTCGCGCGGCCGCGAAACCTTGCAGGAAATGATGATCTGGTCGGGGCGCAGCCCCGCCTGTTGGGCGAGGTCGGTCGACTCGAGCGCCGAGAGGATCATGCACTCGTTGAGGATCTCTTCCGAGGTCAGGCCGAGATCGCGATCGGTGTTCTCCTGCATCTTGGCCATCACCAGCTCTTGATTCAGCGAGCCGGCGTTGACCCCGATACGCACCGGCTTCGAGCGCTCGACGGCGATCTTGCAGATCACGGCGTACTGCTCGTCGCGGCGCTTGCCATAGCCGACGTTGCCGGGATTGATGCGGTACTTGTCGAGGGCCGCCGCGCAGTCCGGGAACTGGGTGAGCAGAGTATGCCCGTTGTAGTGGAAGTCGCCGATCAGTGGCGCGGTGACACCGGCGTCGAGCATTCGCTGCTTGATCTCGGGCACGGCGCGAGCCGCTTCCGGCAGATTGACCGTGATTCGCACCATCTCCGAACCCGCCTGGGCGAGCTCGATGCACTGCTTGGCCGTGCCGGCGGCGTCGGCGGTGTCGGTCATGGTCATCGACTGCACCACGATCGGCGCGCCGCCGCCCACGACGACCGGCCCGACTCGCACTGCGATGGTGGGTTTGCGAGGAAATTCCACGGCTTGGGAATCCTACCATTCGAGACCAACTGCGGCCTCGATAGTCGTCGGGGCAGCAGTGGTCTAGATCCTTCGCTGCGCTCAGGATGACAAGTTGCCGGCGGGAACTCTCAGCGTGGCATTGTCATCCTGAGCGCAGCGAAGGATCTGGACCACCAACGTTCACCGGCCAATACCGCCGGATATGGCTCCAGCCCGGGCTGCGTCAGCCGGTGAACTTATCCGGGAACTGCTTCTCGATGCCCGAGCTGAGCATGTCCGCCATGTGCAAGATCTGCGTGTGCACCTTGTCGTACGCCGCCACGCTGCCCGTCCAGTCCTTGGTCAGCTGCGCCACGACTTCCGCGGTCGTCAGGTCGAGGTGTTCCTTCATCATCTTCTTCATTTCGCCGAGCGGCCACTGCTTGGGATTTGCCCCGCTCAACAAGGTGGCGATGTCGTCCGCGTTGGCGCCCCAGCGCTTGGCGGCGTCGTCCTGCTTCGCCTTGTCGCCTTTCTGCGCGGCGTCGATGACCTCGGTGGCGATCATGATGTGATCCTTCAGCAGGGCGCCCAGCTTGTCGCCGGCGGCGGCTCCGTAGAAAGGCTTGATCGCATTTCCGATGTCAGTCTGGTTCTGCAGCAGCCGTTTCGCGGTGGCGTCCTTGTCGGGAAGGTTGCCGACGGCGCTCACGATGTAGAGGCGGGTCCAGGTGATGTGGTCCTCCCAGAGCTTGCGCATGTCGCTGCGGAAGTCGCTCGGCGTCAGTGCGAAGGCCTCCGTAGAGACCAGCACCAGCGCCGCGGCGAGCCAAACGCTCGCCCAACGGGTTCGTCCAGTCATAAGTTCTCCTTTTCCCCCCCGCACCAGCGAAAGCAGCAAGAACCGCACCAGATGGCGCTGTGCCAAGCTCGCAGACCATGAGCGGTCCGGGAGCCGCAGACGGTCTGTTCGCGCCGCATCTGCGCGACGGACGTTTCTTCTGCCCATGGGGCTTGCCGCGCCGTTCGCCGCTCGACGTGTTGCGTTGGCAGAGCCGGCGGGCTCCGGCGCGCACGCGGCGGCCCGCCGCGGTGCCGCGGGTGGAGAACGACGGCAGCTCGCTTGCGCGCCTAGCGGAGCGTCCTGCGCTCCATTGGGTGGGGCATGCGACAGCCATCCTGCACGAGGGCGAAACGGTGGCGGTGATCGATCCTCACTTCGGGCCCCGCGCGCTGTTGCCACGCCGTCTCACGGCGCCCGGACTGCCGTGGCAAAGCCTTCCAGGCAACGCCATCGGCCTGCTGTCGCACAGTCACTACGATCACCTCGATTCGTGGACGCTCGCGCGACTTCCGAAATCGATGCCCTGGCTGGTGCCGCTGGGGCTGGGTTCGTTGGTCGTGCGGCACGGTTTCGAGAAGGTGAGTGAGCTCGACTGGTGGCAGCAGACCGAGCTCGGCGGCTGGCGATTCACCCTGCTGCCAGCGCAGCATTGGTCTCGCCGGGTAGGCATGGCCGAGAACGCCTCGCTGTGGGGCTCGTGGCTTGTCGAAACGGAGCTGTCGCGAGTTTTCCTCGCCGGCGACACCGGGTTCTTTCACGGCTTCACGGAGTTCGGCCGCCGCTTCGCTCCGCTCGACGTGGCGGTCTTGCCGATCGGCGCGTACGAACCGCGTTGGTTCATGGGGCCGGTGCACATGAACCCCTCCGAGGCGCTGCGCGCGGCGAGCGAGCTGCAAGCACGCGCCCTGGTGCCAGTGCATTGGGGCACGTTCGATCTCTCGGACGAGGCGGTCGACGAGCCGCCGCGTGAGCTCGAACGGCAAGCGGCGTTGGCCCCGGTTCCGCATCCGCCGCACCGCATCCTGCCCGTCGGTGGCACGCTGAGCTGGTAAACGGGACGCACGCCGGCAAGGTATTCAAGATCGTGCCGCCGGGCAACTCCCGATGACGCGCGGGCTTTGAACCGCCGGCGGCACTCCGGGGACTCAACAGCAGGAAGTTGCGTGTTGCGGTTTCCTCTCGCGGACTGCCTGTCCGAGTCCTGGTGTCCGGCCCGCCGCCGGAGACGCGGACTGCAGCCACGGGATCTTGGGTTTCGCGGGCCTGGAGTCAAGCTGATGAAGAGACTCGCGTGCTGGATCTCTTTCTGTTGTGTACTCGTTGCGGTCGCCGCGCCCGTCGTCGCAGTGCCCAAGGGTGGAAGCATCGGATTGAAGCTGCTCGCCAGCGGGCTCACGTCGCCCGTCGCTCTGGTCGAGCCGCCCGACGATACTCGCCGGCTGTTCATCGTCGATCAGGCCGGAACGATTCGGATCGTGGCCGGAAATAGTCTCCTGCCGGCGCCCTTTCTCGACCTCACCGCCAAGCTCGTGCCCCTGATGACCGGGTTCGACGAGCGCGGGCTCCTCGGTCTGGCCTTTCATCCGGACTACGCGGATAACGGCCGTTTCTTCGTCTTTTACAACGCTCCACTTCGGGCCGGCGCGCCGGCGGGCTGGAATTCAACCGTGGTGATCTCGGAGTTCCACGTCTCGGCCGCCGATTCCAACCTGGCGGACGCCACCTCCGAGCGCGTGATCCTTGAAGTCGACAAACCGCAGTTCAACCACAACGGCGGCACGATCGCCTTCGGGCCGGACGGCAATCTCTACATCTCGATCGGCGACGGCGGCGGTGCCGACGACGTCGGTGAAGGCCATGTCGAAGACTGGTATGCGGTGAACGCCGGCGGCAATGGTCAGGACATCGAGGCGAACCTGCTGGGCAATGTCCTGCGAATCAACGTCGACGGCGTCGAGCCCTACGCCATTCCGGAGGACAATCCCTTTGTCGGCGCCGATGGCCTCGACGAGATCTGGGCCTATGGATTCCGCAATCCCTATCGCATGGCCTTCGATGGCGACCGGTTGTTCGTCGGTGACGCCGGGCAGGGGTTGTGGGAAGAGGTCTCGCTCGCGGTCAGGGGTGGCAACTTCGGCTGGAACGTGAAGGAGGGCACGCACTGCTTCAACGCCGCGGACAACACGGTGTCGCTCGAGGCGTGTCCGGACGAGACCGACGACGGCGTGCCGCTCATCGACCCGGTGATCGAGTACGCCCACATCGACAATCCCGGGGCCGAGGGTATCGGCGTGGTGGTGGTCGGCGGCGACGTTTATCGCGGCCGCTCGGTGCCGCAATTGCGCGGACGCTACGTGTTCGGCGACTTCAGCCGCGGTTTCGTGCCGGGAGACGGCACGCTGCTGATCGCGAAGGAGCGGAAGGACGGTCCCTGGAAGATCCAGGAATTGCAAGTGGAGGGCTTCCCGGGCGGTCGCCTCGGCCACTACCTGCTCGGCTTCGGACAGGACTCGCGGGGTGAGATGTACGTTCTCGCGAAGCTCACTCTCGGCCCCAGTGGAACCACGGGCAAGGTCTTCCAGATCGTGCCGGCAGACTAGAGGTCTTGGCTTGAGAGACTGAGGGCTGGAAACCGGCCGGGCTGGTGAAAGTCCGGCTGCTCTCCCGGCAGCGGATGTGCCGCCAGAAAGCGTCGTCCGCTGCCGGCGCCGTGGATCGCGAAGGCATTTGCGCGCCACGGCTCCGGCGGCAGGTAGTGGGCCGGTATGACGGCGCGGCCGGTCCAACGGCCATCCTGGCGTTCAGCGGTGAAGGCGAGTTGGAGTGCGCGATCGACCGCGTTGCGGACGCCGAGGAAGCGCAGCACCAGGTGATGCCCGTGCGGCGACAGCTCGATCTCGAGATAGCGCGGAGGCTCACCGTCGCCGCCGGCCACGAATAGCTCGACGACTTCGAACTCCCACAGCCGGTCGGTCGGACCCGGAAGGGCGGGAGGCGGCGTATCACCGTGGAACGGCGCTTCGACGTCGACCTCGAGGCCGCGGCCACGGCGGCGCAGGCGCAGCCGAACGACCTCGTCGGCGCGCGCCGATTGGCCGTCCCAGGTTTGGCGGATGGTGAGCTCGGTGCCGAGGTCGTGCATTTCGCCTGAGGGTCGGCTACACTATAGACAAATCGCTATGACTTGCCCGGGCGGCGCCTGATGCGACAAGTCCCCCGCAAGCGCCGTTTTCCGCGGGTTCCACTCATCGCCCCGGTAGTGGTGCGCCGCCTGGGGGACAATGCCTCCGAAATCACCCGCATCAAGACGCTCGGCCTCGGCGGCTGCATGTTCGAGAGCGACAAGGGCTGGGGCGTGGGCTCGCCGTTGGCCCTCCTGATCAGCCTCCAGGGTGGACGCACCATTCGCTCCACCGGACGAGTGGTTTACGAGCTCCTGCACGCCGACGAGCCCATTCGGGTGGGCGTGGAGTTCATGAAGCTCGAGCCCACTGACCGCGCCACGCTCGCGATCACCGTGCCCGGTCCCGGGTCTCAGCGCAGCTGACGCCACTATAGGAAGAGGTCCGGCAGCAGAGGCTCGCCGGGCGCCACCGCGTAGGACGAGAAATCGCGCACGCCCTCGGCGGTCAGCACCTGTTCGTCGAGGAAGAAGTTGCCGGTGCATTCGCGGCTCGGGCGCACCAGGATGGCGTGCGCCGCGTCCGCCACGATCTCGGGCGTGCGGCAGTTGCGCGGCTGCACGATGCCGCCGAGCATGGCGAGGGCGGCGGTGGCGATGGTGGTGCGCGGCCACAGGGCGTTGACCGCGATGCCGTCGTCGCGGAACTCCTCGGCCATGCCCAGCACGCACATGCTCATGCCGTACTTCGACATGGTGTAGGCGACGTGATCGCGAACCAACGCGGGTTCAAGTCGAGCGGCGGCGAGAGGTTGAGGATGTGCGGGTTGGCGGCGCGGCGCAGGTGCGGGATGCACGCCTGCGAGCAAGCGAAGGTGCCGCGGGCGTTGACGCCGACCATCAGGTCGAAGCGCTTCATCGGCGTCGCCAGCGGTGCCGGTCAGGCAGATCGCGCTGGCGTTGTTGACCAGGATGTCGATGCCGCCGAAGGCCTCGGCGGCGCGGGCCATCGCGACCTGCGACCTGGTCCTCGTCGCGGATGTCGACCTGGAGCGCCAGCGCCCTGCCGCCGGCGGCTTCGATCTCGTCCGCCGCGTCGTGGATCGTGCCGGGCAGCTTGGGGTGGGGCTCCGCCGTCTTGGCCGCGATCGCGATGTTGGCGCCGTCGCGCGCCGCGCGCAGCGCGATGGCCTTGCCGATGCCCCGGCTGGCGCCGGTGATGAAGAGCGTCTTGCCCTCGAGACCCGCCATCTCGTCCTCCTTGCTGAAGCGGGGCGACGTTATCAGCATGGCTTCCCACCGCGCCGCCTCGGTTTGCTTGCGCTAGACTGGCTGGGAAGTGCTACTGGGAAAAGGAGGAACACGATGGGTCTGTTCGATAAGAAAGATCAACCACCGAAGCCCAAGGCCGATTTTTCCAACGTGCAGAAAGGCCAGTCGACCACTGCGCCGCCGCCGGTGGCGCCGCCGCCGGATCTCACCACCAAAGCGGTCAAGACCTACACGGTGGTGAGCGGCGACACGCTGTGGAAGATCTCCAAGAAGTACCTCGGCAACGGCAACAACTGGAAGGTTCTCTACGAAGCCAACAAGACGGTGATCGGCGCCAACCCGGACCTCATCAAGCCCGGCCAGGTGCTCACCATTCCCGAGATCAAGACCGAAGGGAGCGCACGATGAAGATCCAGCGGAGCATGGCCGCCTTGGCGGCCGTGGTGTTGATGGCCAGCTTGAGCGCCGCGGCGTGCAAGAAGCCCGCCCCGGCCCCCGAGCCGCCGCCCCCGGCTACCGCGCCGGCCCCGGCCCCCGCTCCGGCGGGCGTGCAGGTGAGCGATGTGCAGCTCGGCACGGCGATCGGCGCCGACAAACGGGTCACCGCGCCCACCGCGGTGTTCAAGCCGGCCGACACGATCTACGCCGCCGTCGTCACCACCGGCAGCGCGCCGACCGCGACCATTACCGCCCGTTTCACTTATCAGGACGGCCAAGTGGTGAGCGAGTCGTCGCAGCAGCTGTCCGGCGCCGGAGTCACCGAGTTCCACATTTCGAAGCCCGATGGGTGGCCGGCCGGTGATTACACGCTCGACGTTCTAGTCGACGGCAAGAGCACCGGCACCAAGGCGTTCAAGGTTCAAGGCTGATCGCGCTTCGAGAACCGGCGATGAGCGCGGGTCAGAATCTGCGGCGCTTCCCTCGCTTCAATGCGGAGGTCGTGGTGTTGATCTCGAGGCCCTCGCTGCAGTCCGGCGAGGGTTTCGGCAAGACGCGCCTGGTCGGGTTGGGGGGCTGTTGCTTCGTCGTGCCGGAGTCGCTCGGCGTCGGCTCGACGCTCGACCTGTCGATGTCGATCGCCAGCCGGGTGATCACCGCGGTGGCGCAGGTGGTTTACGAGAACCAGGCTGAGCGCGGCGTCGAGATCGGCGTCGAGTTCGTGCGTCTCGACCCCAACGACCGGCAATTCCTGCGTCGCTACCTCGACTCGCCGGCCTGATCCCCGCCGGCGCGTCCGTTCTGACGGCGCGCCGGCGACGCTTCCTCTCCCCACGGTGCGATAATCGCGGCCCTCATGGGCGAATGGTCGCCATCCTCCTGGCAGTCGTGCGCGGCTCTTCAGCAGCCGTCGTACCCCGACCGCGCGGCGCTCGACGCCATCCTGGAGCAATTGAGCCGGTTGCCGCCGCTGGTGAGCTCATGGGAGATCGAGCAGCTGCGGCTCCAGCTCGCGGAGGCGGCGGTGGGGAAGCGCTTCCTCCTGCAGGGCGGCGACTGCGCGGAGTCGTTCGACGACTGCGAGTCGAGCACTATCGCCAGCAAGCTCAAGATTCTGCTCCAGATGAGCCTGGTGTTGGTGCACGCTTCGCGCAAGCGGGTGATTCGGGTTGGCCGCTTCGCCGGGCAGTACGCCAAGCCGCGCTCGGAGGATCGCGAATCGCGCAACGGTGAAAACCTGCCCAGCTATCGCGGCGACCTCATCAACCGGCCGCCGTTCACCCACGACGACCGCACGCCGGACCCGGCCCTCCTGTTGCGGGGCTACGAGCGCGCCGGCCTGACCATCAACTTCATCCGCGCGCTGATCGACGGCGGCTTCGCCGATCTGCACCATCCGGAGTATTGGGATCTCGCCTTCGCCCAGCTCTCGCCGCACGCCGCCGAGTATCAGCGCCGGGTGGGCGCGATCGCGGAGTCGCTGCGCTTCATGGAGACCCTCGCCGGCCAGCGCCTGGCGGAGATGAGCCGCGTCGACTTCTACACCAGCCACGAGGGCTTGCACCTGCTTTACGAGCAAGCCCAGACCCGGCGCGTGCCGCATCGCCCGGGCTGGTACAACCTGACGACCCACTTCCCGTGGATCGGACTGCGAACCGCGGACCCGCACGGCGCCCACGTCGAATACTTCCGCGGTATCGCCAACCCGATCGGGATCAAGGTGGGTCCCGAGACCAGCGCCGAGGGTTTGCTCGAGCTGGCCGAGATTCTCGATCCGCGGCGTGAGCCGGGGCGGCTCACCTTCATCCACCGGTTCGGCGTACGCCGCATCGGCGGAGCGCTGCCGCCCCTGGTGCGCGCGGTGGGCGACAGCGGCCGCACGGTGCTATGGGTGTGCGACCCGATGCACGGCAATACCGAAACCCTGCCGACTGGCATCAAGACGCGGCGTTTCGAGAACATCCTGGGCGAGCTCGACGCGGCGTGGGATCTGCACCGCGAACTCGGCAGCGTGCTCGGCGGCGTCCACTTCGAGCTCGCCGGCGACGACGTCACCGAATGCATCGGTGGCGCGCGCGGCCTCACCGAGGCCGACCTCACGCGCGCCTATCGCTCGCAGGTCGACCCGCGGCTCAACTACGAGCAGGCGCTCGAGCTCGCGCTGCTGTTGTCCCGCCGATTCAGCGAAGAACCAGCAACCTAGTTTTGGCAGGTTCTAGTCAGGGGCGCTCGATGGGGACACCAACCAGGTTCCCCCACTCGGTCCACGAACCGTCGTAGTTGCGCACCCGCGGATAACCGAGCAGGTAGGTGAGCACGAACCAGGTGTGGCTGGAGCGCTCGCCGATCCGGCAATAGGCCACCACGTCGTCGCTCGGCTTGAGGCCTTTCTCGCCTTCGTAGATGGCGCGCAGGTCGGCTGCGGTCTTGAAGGTGCCGTCGTCGGGGTTGATTGCCCGCGCCCAGGGAACGTTCTGGGCGCGCGGGATGTGGCCGCCGCGCAGGGCGCCCTCGTTGGGGTAGGCCGGCATGTGCAAGCGCTCGCCGGTGAATTCCTCCGGGCTGCGCACGTCGACCAGCGGCAGACCGGCCTCGACGTGGCGCATCACCTGGTCTCGGAAGGCGCGGATCTTGGTGTCGTCACGATCCGGCGCGCGATACGAGCTGGGCGCGAACGTCGGCACCTCCCGGGTCAGCGGCCGGCCCTCCTTCTCCCACTTGAGGCGTCCGCCGTCCATCACCTTGGCGTTGCCGTGCCCGAACAGTTGAAAGACCCAGAAGGCGTAGCAGGCCCACCAGTTGTTCTTGTCGCCGTAGAACACGACTGTGGTGTCCGTGGAGGCACCGAGCCGGCTCATCAGGGCCTCGAAGCCGTCGCGCTGGAGGTAGTCGCGCCGCACCGGGTCGTTGAGATCGCGCGTCCAGTCGACTTCGGCCGAGCCCGGAATGTGGCCGGAGGGGTAGAGCAGCGGGTCCTCGTTCGATTCGACGACGCGGACGGCAGGGTCCTGCAAGTGCGCAGCGACCCAGTCGGTCGACACCAGGGCGTCGGGCCGCACGTAGCCGCGTTGGGTGATTTCGCTCATCGGGATCTCCTTCGAGAGAGGCTCGCGAGTGTACCACCGGCCTGCGATGCGTTAAGGTCCCTACATGCCGTTGCCCGCGCGCCTCGACGAGCTGCTCGGCGACCTCGACCTGCTCAGCGATCGCAGCGAGCGCATCGACGCCCTGATCGGCGTGGCCGAGCGCTTTCGCGACGTGCCGGAGCGCCTCGCCAGGCGTCCCTTCAGCGACCAGCACAAGGTGCCGGCCTGCGAGTCGCAGGCCTTCGTCTGGGCCGAGCCGCGACCGGACGGGACGCTCGACTTCCACTTCGCGGTGGAGAACCCGCAGGGCATCTCCGCCAAGGCGATGGCCGTCATCCTCGGCGACACGCTCTCCGGCGCGCCGCTCGACGAGGTCGCCGAGGTGCCCGGTGACATCGTTTATCGCATTTTCGGCCGTGAGCTCTCGATGGGCAAGTCGATGGGGCTGATGGCCATGGTCTCGATGGTTCAGGCCTCGGCCAAGAAGGCCCTAGAGATAGCCCAGCGCGCGTAGCGCGCGCTCTCCCTCCGCGTCGGTCTCGACCTGCGGCGCCTCGACCTCCGGTTGTAGTTGGGCGGCGAGCAGGCGCGCCATCTCCGCCAGGCGTTCCGGCTGTGTGGCGGCGAGGTCGTTGGCATCGAGCGGGTCGTCGAGCCGGGAGTAGAGCTCGCGCGCGGCTCCGAACCGGCGCGAGCGCGGCTCGATGTACTTCCACTCGCGGGTGATCAGAGCCAACCCGCGCCGGCGCTCGTAGGTGAGTTGGGCGATGACCGGCGCCGGCTCGCCGTCGAGGGATGACAGCAGGTCGCGGCCCGGCACGGCGCGCCGCGGCAGGCCGAGCGCGGCGAGCAGGGTGGGCAGGATATCGAGCTGCGAGGCGAGATCGCCGGCGCGCCCGGCGGCCCGCTGACCGGGGCGCTTGATGATCAAGGGGATGTTGAGCAGCTCACCATAGAGGGTGTTGCCGTGGCCGAGCTTTGCGTGCTCGTCGAAGCCCTCGCCGTGATCCGAGAGGAAGACGACGATGCTGTTCTCGTATGACCCGCGCTCGCGCAGCGCGTCGAGCAGACGGCCGAACTGGCGATCGGTGTCGGCGAGCTCGGCGTCGTAGAGGTCGCGCAGCTCGCGCACGCGGTCGCCGCGATCGCGCCGCCGCTGCTTGAGGGTGGCCACGATGTCGTCGTGAGAGCCGGCCTCCGGCCGTGACGAGGCGGCCGCGAACTGGCGCTTGAGATCGGCCGCCGGCTGATAGGGCGCGTGCGGATCGAGGGCGTGGGCGTAGATCATCCACGGCCGCTCCGGGGATTGGCGATCCAGCCACGCCAGGACGCGGCGCGTGAGCGACTCGGACCCGGTGTCGTCGGGAAAGAACTCGAAGTCAGCGAAGCCCTGGGCCAGGCCGGTCTTCGTGGACACGTGCCAGTTCGGGCTGAAACCGGCGGTGGCGTAGCCAGCGGCGGAGAGGATCTCGGGCAGGGTTTCGGCGGTTCCGGCGAGCGCGTCCTCGAGCTTCCGGACGCCGTGCGCGGCGGGTGAGAGTCCGGTGAGAAGGGACGCGACGGTGGGTCGGGTCCAGGACGAGACCGCGACCGCGTTCTCGAACAGGATCGATTCGCTGGCCAATCGGTCGATGGCAGGGGACACCGGGCGGTCGTAGCCGTAGCAGCCCAGGTGGTCGGCGCGCAGCGTGTCGACCAAGTAGACGAGGACGTTGGCCGGCCGCGGAGGCTGGGTGGGTACCTCGACCGCCGGCTGCGGCGCGGGCTCACAACCGAAAGCGCACGCCGCCGCCAGCGCCAAGACGGAAAGCCGCTGCCGGACGGTCACAGGAAGTAGAGCGTTTCGTCGACCGCCGGCCGCTTGGTACGGCGGGCCTGGGCCTGCTTCTTGAGCTGGAAGAGATCGCCCAGCATGTCTTCGTCACTCGCCTCCGGGTCACCGCCGTACTCTTCCTCGAGCGCGTCGGGATCCTCGCCCTTCTCGAGGCGGCGGAGCATGTCTTCCATCTTCGGTCCCGGCTCGAGGCCCGAAGCTTCGCCGAACTTGCGGAAGAAGCGCGCCAGGTGGCGCGGGTCCTCGGCCTCGTTATCGCTCAGACCCTCCATCTCGCCGGCTAACGAATCCATGGCGCGTTCGAGACGGTTTTCGTCGACGTTATCGAAAGGGGAGGGCTCCTCTCCCTGGTCGTCCTTCTTCGCCGACGCCGTGATCGCCGCGAAGCGCGACGGTCGCCTGCCCAGTCCCGGCCGCGAGCAGCGCGGACAGGCGGGGCTGGCCGCGGTGTCGACGGCGGATGAGAAGAAGCTGAAGACGGTGTGGCAGTCGGGGCAGTAGAACTCGTAGATCGGCATCGCCTGGATTATCTCGCAGTGCTAGCCTCGCGCCCCAATGGCGGGAGCACGCGGCCGCGGGGCGGTCTATGTCGGGCTGGGCATCCTCGCCAGCCGGCTCGCGGGATTCGTGCGCGACCGCATGCTGGGGCATTTCTTCGGGCTCGGGCCGCACGCCGACGTTTTTCGCACGGCGCTGCGCGGTCCCAATCTGCTGCAGAACCTGCTCGGCGAAGGGACGATCTCGGCGACTTTCATTCCCACCTACACCCGGCTGCTGAAAGAGGGGCGGGACGAGGACGCCAGGCGCTTCGCAGGCGCCATATTTGGCTTGCTCGGGGCGACCGCAGCGTTGCTCTCGGCAGCGGGAGTCCTGCTGGCGCGGCCGCTGGTCGCGCTGCTGGCGCCCGGCTTCGCCCAGGACGCGGCGGCGGGCGCGGAAGTGGACCGCTTCGAGCTCGCGGTGCGCTGCGTGCGTTGGATCTTCCCCATGACCGGTGTGCTGGTGCTCTCCGCGTGGGCGCTCGGCGTGCTCAACAGTCATCGCCGGTTCTTCCTGTCCTATGCCGCGCCGGTGGCTTGGAACCTGGCGATTCTCGGCGCGCTGATCTGGAGCGGCGGCGTGCGACACGCGGGCGACGACGCGATTCTCGTCGCTACCTGCATCGGCGCGCTGATCGGAGGCGTCCTGCAGTTCGCGGTGCAGCTGCCGCTCGCCCTTCGACTGCTAGGCGGCTTCCGGCCCTCGCTGTCGCGACAGGTCGTCGGAGTGCGCGAAGCGGTACGGGCCTTTGCGCCGGTGGTCAGCGCACGCGGCGCGGTGCAGATCGCCGCGTATCTGGACCTCTTCCTGGCCTCGTTTCTTTTCCCCGGCGCCGTGGCGGCGCTCTCGAACGCCCTGCAGCTCTATCTCCTGCCGGCTTCACTTTTCAGCGGCGCCATCGCCGCCGCCGAAATGCCGGAGCTCGCCGAGCGTTCCGGCAGTGGGGAGGAGCTGCGGCGGCGTCTCGAGGCCGCGCTGCAACAAGTGGCCTTCTTCAACGTACCGACCGCGGTGGCCTACCTGGGCTTCGGTTTCGTGGTGGTATACGCGGTCTACGGCAGCGGCCGTTTCGGCGCCGATGACGCCTGGTTGGTCTACCTGGTGCTCGCTGCCTATACCCTCGGCCTGCTCGCCGGGGCGTTCTCGCGGCTGCTGCAGAACTCCTTCTACGCCCTGGGTGACACCGCGACACCTTCGCGTACCGCCGTTGGGCGGGTCCTGCTCTCGGCGACGGTCGGCGCCGCGTCCATGTTGATGCTGGACCGGGTGTCGCTGGGCCGGGACCTTGGGCTGGGCGATCCGGATGGCCTGCTGCGGCTGGGCGCCGTCGGGTTGGCGCTCGGCACGGGAATGGCGGCGTGGTTCGAGCTCGCTGTGCTGCGCCGCCGGCTGGGCGCCCGGCTTCCGGGTTTCGCGCTGCCGTGGCGGGCGGTGGGTCGCATGGCAGCCGCCGCGGCGCTCGCGGCGTTGCCGGCAGCCGCGCTCTGGGCCCTCTTGCCGCCGGCGCACCCGCTGTTGTTGGCGGCTGGGGTCCTGCCTCTTTTCGGCTTGGGGTACCTGGCGGGAGCGAGGGCTCTCGGCGTGTCGCAGGCGGCTCGCTGGTTGGGACGAACGCCCTTTGGCTCCGGCGGCGAGAGTTAGAATGAGGGGTATGCGGCGGGGGTTGGCGGCGGCGTTTGCGGCAGCTTGGCTGGCCACAGGCCTGACCGGATGCGCCACGACCACCGTCGGTGCGCAAGCGCACCAGAAGCTGCGCGACCAGATCCGCGACCGCGGCTTGGATCCGGATCAGGTGATCGTGCCGTTCAATCTGACGCCGGACATGCACGCCTGGCTGAAGGACAACGTCCAGCATGCCGGAACGGAGCAGGAACGGCTCAAGGGCTTGCTGCGCACGATCGTCTCGACGGCCGGCCTCGGCGTCAGTTACCAAGCCGACCTCACGATCACCGCCGAGGACGTCTTTCGCACCCGCAAGGCCAACTGCCTGGCCTTCACCAACCTGTTCGTCGGCATGGCGCGCGAGCTCGGCGTCGAGGTCTACTTCCTGCTGGTGGAGGACCTGCAGAGCTTCGCTCGCGAGGGCGATTTGGTGGTGGTCTCGGACCACATGACCGCGGCCTACGGCCGGCCGCCGGACCGCCTGGTTCTCGATTTCACTCCCGGCGAGGTACGCGAGTATCGCGAAACCCGCGAGCTCACCGATCTCGTGGCGGTGGCGATGTACTACACCAACCGCGGCGCCGGGTTCCTCCGCGCCGGCGACGAGCAGGCGGCCTTGGAGTGGCTGGAGACGGCGGCGAAGCTGGCGCCGGATCTGGCGGGCGCCTGGACCAACCTCGGCGTGGCCCGGCGGCGCACCGGCGACGTCGTGGGCGCCGAAGTGGCCTACCGCCGGGCTCTCGAGGCGGACGCCAGCGCGCTCTCGGCCTACCAGAACCTGGCCGCCCTGCTCCGCCTGCGCGGACAGGAGCAGGAGGCCAACGAGCTCCTGGCGCTGACCGCCCGGCGCGACAACCGCAATCCCTTCACCTTTCTCGACCTCGGCGACCTGAGCCTGCGCTACGGACGTCTGCAGGAGGCCGAGAGCTACTACCGCCGCGCCCTGAGCCTCGACCGCGAGAGCCCGGAGCCCTACGCCGCGATGGGCTTGCTGCGGCTCAATTCGGGCAACGCCAAGGACGCGCGCGGCTGGCTGCGCAAGGCCCAGGGCCGCGATCCCAAGAACGATCGCGTGTTGCGCCTCGAGCGCATGCTGGAACGGAACGACGCCGCCCCGTCGCGAGCCGTACGGGCTGGCAACGAGAGTCCCACCGGATAAACTCCGCCGTACCGCTATGCCGTCTCTCTGGGTCGAGCAGCCGGATCTCGCTCCGTATGAATTTCCGCTCGGTAAGGACGCGGTCACCATCGGCCGTTCGGCGATGAGCGACCTCTCGATTCCCAGCTTGTCGCTGTCGCGCACCCACGCGCGCATTTCGCTCAACGGCGGCGGGTACTCGCTCGAGGACTGCGCCAGCCGCAACGGCACCTATCTCAACAGCCGGCTGGTGAACGGCCCTGCGCCGCTCGCCGACGGCGACGAGATTCGCGTCGGCGATGTCGTGCTGCGCTTCGCCGAGCGGGCGCGGCCGGCGGTGCAAATGAAAGCGCCGTCGGGCGAGCTGCGGCGCGACGAAACGTTCATCCTGCGCCGGGAGGACCTCAATTTCAGCAAGTTCGCCGAGGACTCGCGCTCGGGCGAGGTGCGCGCCGAGGTCGGCGCCAGCCTGTGGCCGACGCTCAACGAGGCCGCGGCGACGCTCATCCGGCACTATCAGCTCGACGAGCTGCTCGAAGTGATCATGGATATCGTGCTGCGCGCCGTGCCGGCGCAGCGCGGCGCCCTGTTGCTGCGCCGCGAAAACGGCCAGCTCGACCCCCGCGTGGTGCGGCAGCCCGCCGCGCAGCCGGCGCTCCAGATCTCGAGCACCATCGTCCAGCAGGCGCTCGAAGGCCGCGCCATCCTCACCCTCGACGCCCAGTCGGACGACCGCTTCGAGAGCGCGCAGTCGATCCGGCTCCACGGCATCCGCTCGGTGCTGTGCGTGCCGCTGTGGAACGACCGGGAAGTGACCGGTCTGATCTACGTCGACAACCTGCTCGCCGAGCGGGCGTTCTCGCAGAACGACCTGCGGCTGCTCGGCCTGATCGCCAATATGGCGGCGGTGAAGGTGGAGAATCTGCGGCTGGTGCGCCAGCAGATCGAGAAGGAGCGTCTCGACGAACAGCTCGCCGTGGCCGCCAACATTCAACGCCGCCTGCTGCCGCAGGCGGACCCGGTGCTCGAGGGCTATGAGGTCGCCGCGCTTTCCCGCTCGTGCTACGAGATCGGCGGCGACTATTACGATTTTGCGCAGCGCGCGCCCGGTGAGCTCGCGCTGGTGGTGGCGGACGTCTCCGGCAAGGGTGTCGGAGCGGCGCTCCTGATGGCGGCATTCCAGGCCTCGTTGCGCACCCTGCTGCGCGACCGCACTCCGCTGCCCGACATCGTCGGCCGGGTCAGCGAAATACTGCTCGAGAGCTCGGCGCCGGGCAAGTTCGTCACCGCCTTCGTCGGCGTGCTCGACCTCGCTCAGCACCGGCTCTCCTACGTCAACGCCGGTCACAACCCGCCGGTGGTGGTCGGCGCGGCGGGCACCGCTCTGCTCAAGGGCACCGGCCCGGTCATGGGCCTGTTGCCGGGCGCTTCTTACCGCGAGGGCACGGTCGAGTTGTCGCCGGGCGACTTGCTGGTCCTTTATACCGACGGCATCACCGAGCGCGAAGGCCCGAGCGACGAGGAGTTCGGGCTCGATCGTCTGGCGGCGTTCTTCGCCACCCGGCGCGACGACCGGCTGGGAGATCTACCGGATGCGCTGCTCGCTACCCTCGGCGAGTTTTCGCGTGGCGAGCCGGCGAAGGACGATTCGACCGTGGTCCTGCTGCGCCGCTGCTGAGCGCCGGTCAAACCCCCATCTTGGCGAGTTGGCGATCGTGCAAGCGAGCCAAGGTGAGCTGCGCGAGAACCGATCCGCAGAGCGCCAGGAACATGTCCCACTGGGTGTCCCAGACGTCGCCCTGGGTGCCCAGGAACGACTCAGCCGCTTCGCCTCCGGCCAACGCCGCCCACCATTCGGTGAATTCGTAGAATGCAGAAATCGCCAGACAAACCGAGCACACCAGAAAGAAGAGCCAGCCGCCGCGTCGCAGCGGGGTGACTCGCAGCAGCACCTCGCGCACCAGAATCGCCGGCACGAAACCCTGCGCGAAATGGCCGAGCCGGTCGTAATGATTGCGCGCCAGCCCGAAAGCTTCCTGCATCCAGAATCCCAGCGGCACCTGGGCGTAGGTCCAGTGACCGCCGACCATCAGGATCGTGGCGTGAAGGGCGATCAGGACGTAGGCGAGGGAGGTGAGTGGAAAACGGCGCCACGTAAAGAGGAGCAGCGGCACGGCGACCAGCACCGGCAGAACCTCCAGCCACCAGGTCAGGCGCTCCCTGGGGCCGATGCCGGACCAGAGGAAGATCACGGCGACGACAGCCAGCAGGGCGAGGGGCAGGCGGGCGGCGGCGCGCTGGGCGACATCGGGCATGAGGCTTGCTCCTGGAATATGCGGATTGTAGCGTCACCCGCGCTCCCAGCCTGCGAGCCGGGCCATCGGAAGGGAGAATGGCCATGATCCTACACACGCGACGCCCAGCGCTCGAGCGCGGCGCGATTCTGCTTTTCGTCGTCTTCTTGGCGGTTTCGGTAACCTCGTGCGCCACCAACCCGGTGACCGGAAAACAAGAGCTCGCGATGATGAGTGAGGCGCAGGAGATCGAGCTCGGCCGCCAGGCCGACCGCGAGGTCTCCGCCTCGATCGGGCTCTACCCCGACGAAGATCTGCAGCGCTACGTTCAGAGCCTGGGCTCCAAGCTCGCGGCGGCCTCCGAGCGGCCGAACCTGCCCTGGACGTTTCGCGTCGTCGACGACGCCTCGGTGAACGCATTCGCCCTGCCCGGAGGCTTCATCTACGTGACGCGCGGCATCCTCACCCACCTCAACAGCGAGGCCGAGCTGGTTTCGGTGCTGGGTCACGAGATCGGCCACGTCACGGCGCGGCATTCGGTGAGCCAGATGTCCAAGCAGCAGCTTGCCGGGCTGGGACTCCAGCTGGCGATGATCTTCGTGCCCGAGGCACGCCCCTATGGCGATCTGGCGCAGCAGGGCCTCGGCCTGATGTTCCTCAAGTTCAGCCGCACGGACGAGCGGCAAGCGGACGATCTCGGCCTGAAGTACCTGGTGCAAGGGGGCTACGACCCGCGCCCGATGGTCGAGGTCTTCGAGCTGCTCGACCGGGTGAGCCGTACCTCCTCCGCGGGTCGCTTGCCGCAGTGGTTGGCGAGCCATCCCGACCCCGCCTCGCGCCGCGAGACGATCGGCGGCCAGATCGCCCAACTGGGCGGTGACTGGGCCGGCCGGCCGGTGTCGCGCGACTCCTATCTGCAGCGCATGGACGGCGTGGTCTTCGGCAACAATCCCCGCGAGGGATACTTCGATGGCGCGACCTTCTATCACCCGGAGCTCGAGTTCCAGGTCCGCTTCCCGGAGGGCTGGAAGCTCCAGAACCAAAAGTCGGTGGTGGCAGCGGTCAGTCCGCAGCAGGATGCCATCATCGCCTTGAGCCTCAGCGGTGGCTCGTCACCGCGCGAGGCGGCGCGGCAGTTCTTCTCGCAGCAGGGAGTTCAGGTGGGCGAGCGCTGGCGCGACCGCATCGGCGGCATGGACGCGGAGTCGTACGCGTTCTCCGCTACTACCCAGGAGGGCCAGTTGAGCGGGCTCGCCGCCTGGGTGACCCATCGCGGGCGGGTCTATCAGATCCTCGGCTACACGCTGGCCGATCGCGCGCGCTCCTACAGCGACGCGGTCACCTCGTCCCTGGCGAGCTTCGACCGCGTCACCGACTCGCGGGTGCTCAACGTGCAGCCGCAGCGGGTAGACGTGGTGAAGCTCCAGCGCGGGGAATCGCTGTCCGGCTTCCTACGCGACTACCCGTCGACCGTGCCTCAGGAGACGGTGGCGTTGGTCAACAATCTGGACAGCAACGCGTCCCTGCAGGCGGGGGAGCTCTACAAACGGATAACCGGCGGGCCGCGTTGAGAGGTATGATCCCGGCGGCATGAGCGAGCCCGAGCTCCCGCCGGGAGAAACGGAGAGGAAGCGCCGCTGTCCGGTGCCCGGTTGGGTGCGCAAGCTCGGTGTCGCCGGCACCATGTTTTTCCTCATCAAGGGCCTGCTCTGGCTCTTGATCCCGGCCCTCGCCGTCGCCTGGAAAGCGCTCAGCGACTGACTGTCCCGCGAGTCAGTGGACTCGCCGGCGGCGGTTCTTGATGTAGTCGGCGAGAATGAACTCCCCGAGGTTGTAGGGCGAGGCGAAGTACGCCCGGCCGCGGTTGATCTGGGTCAGCTTCTCGACGAACTCGGTGAGCGTCGGATCGGTCGCCAGCATGAACGTGGTGACGACGATTTTCTGCCGGCGGCAGAAATCCGCCTCGTCGAGGGTCTTGTTGACGATCCGCATGTCCAGCCCGAACGGGTTCTTGTAGATCCGCCCGTCGTCCTCGGTGATCGCCGAAGGCTTGCCGTCGGTGATCAGGAAAATCTGCTTGTTGGGCTGCTTCTGCCGCGCCAGCAGGCCGCGCGCC
The DNA here is from genome assembly GCA_963821905.1 of Thermoanaerobaculia bacterium. Classification (GTDB taxonomy): domain Bacteria; phylum Acidobacteriota; class Thermoanaerobaculia; order Multivoradales; family JAGPDF01; genus CAWGFP01. Next base: position 227,144 of record CAWGFP010000015.1, read on the forward strand.
AACTGCAGGGCTTCGCGGGTGTTGGTGTGAAACGGCCCGGCCTCCACCTTGGGGATGGCGCCCAGCTCGATGCGCTCGGCGCGGTCACCGAACAAGATGACCTGGAGGTCGTCCTTGGGATACTTGGTGGTGATCAGCTCGGTGAGCGCCAGCGCCACGGTCTTGGCGGGCGTGATGCGGTCCTCACCATAGAGCACCATGGAATGGCTGACGTCGATGGCCACCACCGTCGCGCACGAGGTCAGGTGCTCGGTCTCGAAGACCTCGAGATCCTCCTCGGCGAGAGCCAAGTCGCCCTTGGTGCGGCGCAGCGCGTTGTGCAGCGACTTCACCGCGTCGATGCGGTTGATCTCGTCGCCGAACTCGTAGGGCCGGGTCTCGGGCTGGCGCTCCGAGCCCTCTCCGGAAGCTCGGATCGGGTGGTACCCGGGTCCGCCGCGTTTCAGGGCGCCGAAAATCTCCTCGAACGCCGAGCGACGGATCCGCCGCTCGCCGCCCGCGGTCATCTGCAAGCCGCCCTCGCTGCCTCGCTCCACCAGTTGCTCGGCCTCGAGAGCCTGAAAGAACGCTTCGAGGTCGACGCCCTCGTCGATGTAGCCCTGCTGCTGGAGGTAGCGCATCCACTCCATCGCCTGCTCGACGTCGCCGCTCGAGGCCAGGACGAGCTGCTGAAACACCCGCAGCAGATCGAGCCCGGCGAGCAGCTGCCGGATGAGGTCGGGATCGAGGTGGAGGTACTGGTGGCGCATGTACGAGTCTCAGCCGGCGAAGCGCGCGAGGGAGAACTTGGGCTCGACGTTGCGCTCTCCGGCGATGGTCGCCGCGGCGCGCTCGCCCCAGGCGGGACCGAACTTGAAGCCGTGGCCCGACCCGCCGCCGACGACCCAGAGGTTGGGCGCCTGCGGGTGGCGGTCGAGGATGAAGTCGTGATCCGGGGTGTTCTCGTATTGGCAGACTCGCGTCTCCACCAAAGGCGCATCGGCGAGGGCGGGGAAGCGGCGGCGCAGCACCTCGCGCGCCCGGGCGATGCTCTCGGGCAGCGGCAGCCGCTCGCCGCTGGTGGGATCGAAAGGCTCACCGCGCGTGTCGTCGGCAACCTTGAAGCCGCGCGATTCGTTGCCCGGGATGCCGTAGATGAGCCTTTCTCCCATCTCGATCCAGATCGGCATGCGTCCTTCATCGAAGCGCCGATCGTTTCGCGGCGGGCCGAAGAAGAGGACGTCCTGGCGGGTCGGTGTGATGCGTTGTCCGAGCAGCTCGGGGAACAGCCTCGGCAGCCAGGGCCCGCAGGCGAAGACGTAGGCGTCGGCGGTCAGGGCGCGCCCGTCCTCGAGCCGCAGCGATTCCATCTCTTTTCCGCCGATAACCGGAGCTTCGGCGGCTGCGTTCAAGTACTCGGCGCCGTCGGCGACCAGGGTTTCGACCGCGGCCGCACAGGCGCGCCGCGCCAACAGGAACCCGGCGTGCTCTTCGTGCAGCACCCAGCGCACGCCGGTGAAATCGACCTGAGGCCACGTCTTGGCGGCTTCGGCGGTGGTCATCTCGCGCGCCGGTAGCCCGGCTTCGCGTACCAGCGGCGCCCCCTGCTTGAGAAACGCGTCGTCCTCCGAGACCACCAGCCAGATCGCCCCGGTCGGGTGCAGGAACTGGCGTCCGACGTGGCCTCTCGAACGCGCGCCACCGCTGGAAAGCCTCGGCGGCGAGCATGGTGTAGGTGCGGTCGGCGCCGTAGACGCCGCGGATGACGCGCGTTTCACCGCCGGAGCTGGCGCGGGCGTTGCCCGGCCCCCAGGGATCGACCAGCGTGACCCGCCAGCCACGGGATCGCAGGGCCAGGGCGGTGAACGAGCCGAACACGCCCGCCCCGACCACCACCGCGTGCTTCATCGCGGTCGGCGTCTTGGCCAGGCTCTTGGCCGCCGCCAGGACGGCGCCCGAGGCGACGGTGCCCTTGATCAGATCGCGGCGGTTGAGCACGCGATTAGTTGACCTCGCGGAGGACATGAGGATCGAGGTCGAGCATCGGGTTGCCGCACGCCGCCAGCATACTCCGCCGGTCGAGCCGGTGCGGGTCGCTCACGCGGTGTAGGATCGCCGCGACTTAGCAACGGAGGCGAGAGTGCACATCGAGCGACGTTTCAGCGGAGCTCTGCTGGGAATGTGTTTACTGGCATTCGCGGCCCCGGCGAGAGGTGCCGAGCCGGTGGGACAGGAGTCTGTGTGGCAGGGTCCCCTGCTCGTTTCGCCCGGGGGACGGGGCGAGGAGGGGCGTGTGAGCAGCGGCTGCCCAGGGTTCAACTGGGCGGCGGTCCAGGGCGCGGCGGGTTACGAGGTGGTGGTGTACGAGGTGAGCGGGCCGGACGCTAGCCGGAAGCCGGCGGAAGAGGCCGTGCTGCGCGTGGAGCTTCCTGCCGGCGCGAGTGGCTGGACGCCGGAACTGGGCGAGTGCCTGGCCCCGGGCCGCTACGGCTGGGCGGTCGGGGCGATCGAGGAAACCGGCGCTGGACGCGCGACGAGATGGTCGCGGCCGGCGCTCTTTCGGGTGGAGCGGAGCGGTCCCACGCGGGCCCGATGGTCCAGCGAAAGGTGAGCCGGTCACGGTGGCCGGAGCTGGCTTGCCGGTGGCTTCTGGCGCCGCAGCGGTCTCACCGGCAGGCGGCGCGCCGAGCTGGTTCGGTGCGGCGGGCGTTGATCGGCGAGGCCTTCACGCCTGGAGCTTGCGCTGCGGGCGGGGAGATGTTCGCGGACGTCCCGTCGAGCGACCCGTTCTGCCGCTGGATCGAGCAGCTCGCCCGCGATGGCCTCACGACCGGCTGCGGTGGCGGCAAGTTCTGTCCGGACAACCCGGTCACCCGCAGGCAGCTCGCGGCGGCGCTCGAGAAGTCGATGCGCGGCACGGCGACGTGGTCGCCGGCGCAGGGGTCGAATGTGGTGGCGCCGCCGGCCGGGAACAGCATAACCGTCGCGGCCAATCCGGGTTCTACCCGGTACACCTCGATCACGATCGGCGCCGACGGCCTGCCGATCATCAGCTATGGGAGCCTACTTTTACAGGACGAGCTGAGGGTGACGCACTGCAACGACGTGGCGTGCACGGGCAACGACGAGACGGTCAGCACGGTGGACGCCGTCCCGGGGGTCTCTGTCGGCAGGTACTCCTCGATCACGATCGGTGCCGACGGCCTGCCGATCATCAGCTATTTCAACCAGTCCGCGGGCACTCTCAAGGTGGCGCACTGCAACGACGTGGCCTGTACTGGCAACAACGAGACGATCACTACCGTGGATAATCCGGCGGACTTTGTCGGCGAGCACACCTCGATCACGATCGGCGCCGACGGCTTGCCGATCATCAGCCATCGAAACATCAGCTTGGGCGCGCTGAGGGTGACGCACTGCGACGACGTGGCGTGCACGGGCAACAACGAGACGAACACCAACGTGGACAATCCGGCGAACTCCGTCGGCCAGTACACCTCGATCACGATCGGTGCCGACGGCCTGCCGATCATCAGCTATCACAACGAGTCCGTGGGCACTCTCAAGGTGGCGCACTGCAACGACGTGGCCTGTACTGGCAACGACGAGACGATCACCACCGTGAACGATCCGAACTTTGTCGGCAGGTACTCCTCGATCACGACCGGTGCCGACGGCCTGCCGATCATCAGCTATCTAGACGCGACCGCGCTTGCACTGAAGGTAGCGCACTGCAACGACGTTTTGTGCACTGGTAACGACGAGACGATCACTACCGTGGATGATCCGGCGGAGTTTGTCGGCTTCCACACCTCGATCACGATCGGCGCCGACGGCCTGCCGATTATCAGCTATCGAGACTAGACCGCGTTCGCCTGAGGGTCGCGCACTGCAACGACGTGGCCTGTACCGGCACAACGAGACGATCACCATCGTGGACGATCCGGCGAACCTGTCGGCCAGTACACCTCGATCACGATCGGTGCCGACGGCCTGCCGATCATCAGCTATATAGAAGAGGACTTTCTGAGGGTGGCGCACTGCTCGAATGTCTTCTGCACGCCGTTCTTCCGCCGGCGGTAGGGGCGATGCGAACCATCAGCGCTTAGTCAATGCTTGCCTCGCAATGGTCTTTTGTGCTGCTTCCGACTGCGCCGGGGGCCGCCGGGGCGGAGAGCCAAAGCGTGTGGCCGGGTCCGCTTCTGGTCTCGCCTGGCGGGCGAGTCCGCGACGGTCGCGTGGCAACGGGTTGTCCGCGTTTCGACTGGGGGGCGGTTCCCGAAGCCACGGCGTACGAGCTGTGGTGTACGAGGTGGGTGGAGGTGGACAGGCTCGCCAGCCGGCGGAAGAGGCCGTGCTGCGAGTGGAGCTTCCTGCCGGCGCGAGTGGCTGGACGCCGGAGCTGGGCGAGTGCCTGGCTCCGGGCCGCTATGGCTGGGCGGTGGGGCGATCAAGGAAACCGGTGCTGGACGCGTGACGAGATGGTCGCGGCCGGCGCTGTTTCGGGTGGAGGGCGAGGCCAATCACGGGCCCGATGGTCCAGCGAAACGTGAGCTGGCCACGGTGGCCGCATCTGGCTTACCGGTCTCTTCGTGACGCCGCAGCGGTCTCAACGGTAGGCGGCGCGCCGAGTGGTTCGGTGCCGCGGGCGTTGACCGGCGAGGCCTTCACCCCCGGAGTCTGTGCGGCGGGCGGGGAGATGTTCACGGACGTCCCGTCGAGCGATCCGTTCTGCCGCTGGATCGAGCAGCTCGGCCGCGACGGAGTCACGACCGGCTGCGGTGGCGGCAAGTTCTGTCCGGATAGCCCGGTCACCCGTAGGCAGTTCGCGAAGGCGCTCGAGACGTCAATGCGTGGCACGGCGACGTGGTCGCCGGCGCAAGGCTCGAACGTGGTGGCGCCCCCGGCCGGCAACAGCCGGACCGCGGTGGACGATCCGGCGAACCTCGTCGGCGAGTACACTTCGATCACGATCGGCGCCGACGGCCTGCCGATCATCAGCCATAAGGACCAAACGGCGTTCGCCCTGAGGGTGACGCATTGCAACGACGTGGCGTGTAGCGGCAACGACGAGACGAGCACCCTGGTTGACGATCCGGCAAACATCGTCGGCGAGTACACCTCGATCACGATCGGCGCCGACGGCCTGCCGATCATCAGCTATCAGGACCTTTCCGCGGGCGCGCTGAAGGTGGCGCACTGCAACGACGTGGCGTGTACTGGCAACGACGAGACGATCACCACGGTGGACGATCCGGCCAACAATGTCGGCACCTACACTTCGATTGCGATCGGTGCCGACGGCCTGCCGATCGTCAGCTATCGGGACGTGAACGCGGGCGCCCTGAGGGTGACGCACTGCAACGACGTGGCGTGCACGGGCAACGACGAGACGAGCACCACGGTGGACGATCCGGCCGATATTGTCGGCGAATACACTTCGATCACGATCGGCGCGGACGGCCTGCCGATCATCAGCCACAAGGACCAGGACGCGGGCGCCTTGAGGGTGACGCACTGCGACGACGTGGCGTGTACCGGTAACGACGAGACGAGCACCCTGGTCGACGATCCAGCGAACAATGTCGGCGACTACACCTCGATCACGATCGGTGCCGACGGCCTGCCGATCATCAGCTATCGAGACTCGACCGCGTTTGCACTGAGGGTAGCGCACTGCAACGACGTGGCGTGTACTGGCAACAACGAGACGATCACCACGGTGGACGATCCGGCGAACGAACTCGGCCTCTTCACCTCGATCACGATCGGTGACGACGGCCTGCCGATCATCAGCTATCGAGACTCGACCGCGTTCGCACTGAAGGTGGCGCACTGCAACGACGTGGCGTGTGCTGGCAACAACGAGTCGATCACCACGGTGGACGATCCGCCGAACGCTGTCGGCCAGTACACCTCGATCACGATCGGTGCCGACGGCCTGCCGATCATCAGCTACCGCGACCAGACCGCGAGCAGCCTGAAGGTGGCGCACTGCTCGAACGTGTTCTGCACGCCGTTCTTCCGCCGGCGGTAGGACTCGCCGTTGCGGCCTGGCCGCGCGCCATGCGGCGCGAGTTAGTTGACTTCGCCCCGGCCGCGGCCGGCTTTCTGCGGCCGCAGGAGCTGGAACTTCAGCATCTCCTTGTAGCTCACCCGCTGTCGAGGTCGTGGCGGGCGAGCTTCAGGTGCTGGTGGAGCCCGTCGAGCACCAGCTCGGCGGCCAGAAGGCCTGCTCCTCGCGGCGTGCCGGCGCGAGCTTCGGCGAGGTCCATCAGGCCGGGGATCGCGGCCAGGGCTCGGCTCGTAGCTCGGCGAAGGGCTGTCTCGTCGGAGACCGTGACCGCGTTGCCGTCCGCGAACCAGCGCACGATCGGGGCGTAGGGGCCCTTGTCGTCCTCGCCGCCGCTGCCGAGCTCCTTGCCGATCTCGGGGAAGCTGGCGTCGAACAGCTTCTTCGACCGCCTGGCCGATCAGCTTGCCGCGCCACCACTTCGGCGCCCTGCTGCTCGCCCTCGTAGACCATCTCGACCTTGCCGGTGATGGCCGGCAGCAGCATGTGGCAGGTCGCAGAGGCGCGGGGTGCACGGGATCGTCGCCGGTCGCCAGCGCCGCGGCGCTCGAGGTTCGAGGCCAGCAGCTCGATGCGCCGAGATGGCCACGCGCGCCGAGACGCCGGAGGACTGGTCGACGAGGTCGCTCTCGCGGGCGGCGATGCGAGATCTCCTCGACCAGCAGGCGAACGTCGTCCGGGATCGACGACCGCCGGGCCCGTCGCGCTCGGTCCACGCCTCCTGGCGGGTGATCGTCGGCGGCGATCTGCGACGTCCGGCGGGTAGTGGGTGAGGATCTGCGACGAGATGCGGTCCTTGAGCGGCGTGATGATGCGTGCCGCGGTTGGTGTAGTCCTCCGGGTTGGCCGAGAAGACCATCAGGATGTCGAGCGGGATGCGCACCGGGAAGCCGCGGATCTGCAGGTCGCGCTCCTCGAGGATGTTGAGCAGGCCCACCTGGATGCGCGGCGCCAGGTCGGGCAGCTCGTTGATGGCGAAGATGCCGCGGTTGGTGCGCGGGACGATGCCGAAGTGGATCACCTCGGGGTCGGCGTAGGTGAGCTTGCGCGTCGCCGCCTTGATCGGGTCGATGTCGCCGAGCAGGTCGGCGATCGAGACGTCCGGCGTCGCGAGCTTCTCGTTGTAGCGCTGCTCGGCGGTCAGCCACTCGACCGGCGCGTCGTCGCCGGCCTCGGCGACGCAGGCGCTGGCCGCAGGTCGAGATCGGCGCGAGCGGATCGTCGTTGAGCTCCGTGCCGGCGAGCACCGGGACCTCCGGCGTCGAGCAGAGTGGTCAGCGCGCGCAGGATGCGGGTCTTGGCCTGCCCGCGCAGGCCGAGGAGGATGAAGTCGTGACCGGCGAGCAGGGCGTTGACGACGGCCGGGATCACCGTGCGGTCGTAGCCGAGGATGCCGGGGAAGAGCGGGCTCGCCGCGCCGTCAGCGCTGCGCGCAGGTTGTCGCGGATCTCCTGCTTGACGGAGCGCGGCCGGTAGCCGGACGCCTTGAGCTCGCCGAGGGTCGTCGGCGTCTTGGCACGTCGCCTCATCAGTCGTGCAGCTCCTCGAGCCACCGCTCGGCGTCGATGGCCGCCGGCAGCCGGTGCCGGCGGCGGTGACGGCCTGGCGGTAGATCGGGTCCGTGGCGTCGCCGCAGGCGAACACGCCGGGGACGTTGGTCTTGGTGCGTGGGATCGTGCACCGTGAGGTAGCCGACCGTCGTTCATCTCGAGCTTGCCGCGCGAAGAGCTCGGTGTTCGGCTGGTGGCCGATGGCGACGAAGACGCCCTGGGTCGGGCAGCTCGGAGATCTCGCCGGTGCGCGTGTCGCGCAGCTTGCACGCCCGTGCACGCCGTCCTCGCGGCTGCCCAGGATCTCGATGCACCTCGGTGTTCCAGATCCAGGCGATCTTGGGGTTGGCGAAGGCGCGGTCCTGCATGATCTTCGAGGCGCGCAGCTCGTCGCGGCGGTGGATGACGGTCACCTTCAGGCGAACTTGGTGAGGTAGGTCGCCTCTTCCATCGCGGTGTCGCCGCCGCCGACGACCACGATCTCCTTGCCGCGGAAGAAGAAGCCGTCGCAGGTGGCGCAGGCCGAGACGCCGTAGCCCATGAGCTCGGTCTCCGACGGGATGCCGCAGAGCTTGGCGGTGGCGCCGGTGGCGATGATCAGCGCGTCGCCGCGGTAGACGCGACCGTCGTCGGTGCGTGAGGGTGAAGGGACGGGTGGTCGAGGTCGACGTCGACGACGGCCTCGAACTTCGACGCTCGGCGCCGAAGCGCCGCGCCTGCTCGCGCATCTTTTCCATCAGCTCGGGACCCAGGATGCCCTCGGGGAAGCCGGGGTAGTTCTCGACGTCGGTGGTGATGGTGAGCTGGCCGCCGGGCTGGGTGCCCTCGAGAACCAAGGGCTCGAGGTCGGCGCGGGCGGCGTAGAGCGCGGCGGTCAGACCGGCCGGGCCGGAGCCGAGGATGACGACGCGGTGGTGATTCTCGGACAGCGGGACCTGACTCATGCGGTGGAATTCTCCAGAAGCCTTGCTGCGGCTCATTCAGTATAACAACCGGCTATTCCCGTCGCCGGCCAAGAAGCTCGAGGTTCCTGGCAGCGAAGCTGTTGCGCGGATTGAGTTGCCTCGCCCGATCGAGGTGCTGTCGCGCGCCCTCGAAGTCTTCGAGCGCGAGGAGCGCCCCTCCCAGGTTGGCCTCCGCGTCGTCGGAGCGGGGTTCGATGTCGACGGCGCGCTGGAACCAGCCGCGGGCCTCCTCGTACTTGCCGGCGCGTGCGGCGATCGTGCCGAGGTTGAGGCACGAGAGAAAGTCGCTCGGGTTTGCTTCGAGGGCCTGGAGGTATTCGTTGCGTGCTTCGTCGGGCCGGCCAGCTTCCTGGTGAATGCGGCCGAGGTTGAAGTGCACCAGGTCCCATCGCGGGCCATAGCCTGGCAGGCGCGGGAATACGATCGCGACGGCGAGGAGTGCGGCGAATGCGGCGGTCATTCTGCGATCGCGGTCGCGCAACGCTTGCACCGCGCGCGCCAGCGGGAGAGCCGCGATCAGCATCAGGCCAGGCACAGTCGGCAGCCGGTAGCGAGAGAAGAGAAAGAAAAGCGTCGTCGCGAGCATCGATCCGGCGATCCAGATCAGGACGACGCCGAAGCCGCGAGCATCGCGACGCAGCATCCACAGTCCGGCCAGAGCGAGGATCGTGATGCCGCCGAAGTCGAGCCAGGGGAGGCGCAGGGCGGGCGACTGCGCGCGCAGGTAGTAGGGATCCACCGCGTCGGGCCATTCGTACCAGCTCCAGAAGAGCCGCAGCTTGCGCAGTTGCAGCTCGAGAAAGTCCGCTGGATGCTGGCGCGCCCAGCGCAGCGATTCGCCCAGCCAGTACCTCGAGACCTCGGCGGGACGGAGGCTTCGTCCGGCCGACTGCTCGGCGAGACGCACCGACTCGGCGCGCTCGAGCGCCGGAATCTGCTTGCCGGGCACTAGCGGCTGGTACGTGCCGTCGGCTCCGGCGTTGTTGCCGATGTAGAAGTTCACGCCGCCCTGAAAGGTGGTGGGCAAGAAGCCGCCCCCGGCGCTGGCATTTCGCAGGGCTACCGGAACCAGGGTCAGGGCGGCGGCGCCGAGAAACGCGGCGGCGCGCCGCGCCGCCACCCACTTGCCCGCCTGCCGTTGCCAGGCGCAGAGCGCCAGCACCGGCCACAGCAGCAGGGTGTTCTCGCGCAGTAGCGCCAGCGCGCCGGCGCACAAACCCGCCAGCGCCCAGGTAGCGACGCGCCCCTCGGCACGCGCCTCGCTCAGCGCCCAGAGCAGGAATGCCACTGCGGTGACTGCCAGCGACTCCTTCAGCAGCTGGACGTCGTGGAGCACGAAAACCGGATAGGTCGCCCAGAGCGCCGCCGCCGCAAGCCCCACCCTCTCGCCCTGCAGGCGTCGTCCGGTCCGGTAAAGCGTCCAGCAGCCGACCACGGCGAGGGCGATCTGCGTGAGGTAGACCGCATTTGGGGTGGAGCCGAAGATCCGGTAGACGGTGGCGACGAAGTAGGGATAGAGAGGCGGCTGAAAGAACGCCTCAGCGGGCGGCTGCCCGCCGACGATGGCACGTGCCCAACGGTCGTATTCCTGGCTGTCCAGGACGGGGTGGGCGATGAAGGGGTCGTCCTGAATCGCGGCGAAGTGGAACAGCCGCAGCACCAGGGCGAGGCCGAGGACGATCCACAAGGGGATCCTGTGCGCCGGAGGCGCCGTGTGCTGCGCGGTCGAGGCGTCGATGGTCGCGTATTATAGAAATCGGATGGCGATCTCGGTTTTCGATCTCTTCACCATCGGCGTCGGCCCCTCGAGCTCGCACACGGTGGGCCCGATGCGCGCCGCGCGGCGTTTCGGCGAACGGCTGGAACGAGGACGGGCGTGTTCGCACGCGCCGCGCGCGTGCGCGCCGAGCTCTACGGCTCGCTCGGCGCTGACCGGGCGCGGCCACGGCACCGACCGCGCGGTGCTGCTCGGTCTCGAGGGCGAGACCCCCGAGGGCGTCGATCCGGATCGCATCGGGCCCCGGCGTGGTGCGAGATTCTGAACCGGGCGCCGCCTGCGGCTGCTGGGCCAGCGCGAGATCCCTTTCGAGCCGAGGCACCGATCTGGTGTTCCATCGCGACGAATCGCTGCCGCTGCATCCCAACGGCATGCGATTCACCGCCTTCGACGATGCCGGCGCGGAGGTCCTGTCGCGGATCTACTACTCGATCGGCGGCGGCTTCGTGGTCAACGAGGACGAGGCCGGCCAGAACCGCCTGGTCGAGGATCGCACCCCGCTGCCGTATCCCTTCCGCAGCGGCGACGATCTGCTGCGCCTCGGGCGCCGAGAGCGGCAGCGATCTGGGAGATGATGCTGGACAACGAGCAGGTCTGGCGCAGCGACGCCGAGATCCGCGCCGGGCTGCTGCGGCATCTGGGACGGCCATGCGAGCCTGCGTCGAGCGCGGCTGCCGCCAGGAGGGCGTGCTGCCCGGCGGCCTCAAGGTGCGGCGGCGGGCGCCGCAGCTCCACCGCGATCTTTCGTCGCGGCCCGACGCAGCGGTGCTCAGGACCCGCTCACGGCCTCGACTGGGTCAACCTCTTCGCGCTGGCGGTCAACGAGGAGAACGCCGCCGGCGGCCGGGTGGTGACGGCGCCCACCAACGGCGCGGCCGGCATCGTGCCGGCGGTCGGCCACTACTACCGCCGCAGTTCACTCCCGGGCCGCGGACGATGACGGCATCGTGCGCTTCCTGCTCACCGCCGGCGCGATCGGCATCCTCTACAAGGAGAACGCTCGATCTCCGGCGCCGAAGTCGGCTGCCAGGGCGAGGTCGGCGTCGCCTGCTCGATGGCCGCCGGCGGCTTGGCGGCGGCGCTCGGCGGCACCAACGAGCAGGTCGAGAACGCCGCCGAGATCGGCATGGAGCACAACCTCGGGCTGACCTGCGATCCGATCGGCGGGCTGGTGCAGATCCCCTGCATCGAGCGCAACGCCATGGGCTCGGTGAAGGCGATCAACGCCGCGCGCCTCGCGATGCGCGGCGACGGCTCGCACAAGGTCTCGCTCGACAAGGTCATCGAGACCATGCGCGAGACCGGCGCCGACATGAGCACCAAGTACAAGGAGACCTCGCGCGGCGGCCTCGCGCTGAACGTCATCGAATGCTGAACGCGACACGGAGGAGATGAAGATGGCCAAGAAAATGGGCAAGCTGGCCTCGGACCGGGTGGTCCAGGCTTTCAATCAGCAGATCGGCAACGAGCTCGGCGCGTCGAACCAGTACGTCGCGATCGCCGCCTACTTCGCCGACGCCAGCCTCACGGAGCTGGCGAAGTTCTTCTACAAGCAGTCCGAGCGAAGAGCGTGAGCACGCGATGAAGTTCGTGCGCTTCCTGATCGACGTCGAGGGCAAGGTAGCGATCCCCCAGGTCGAGTCGCCAAAGCTGGGCTTCAAGTCCGCCGCCGACGCGGTGCAGGCGTCGCTCGAGTGGGAGATGACCGTCACCCAGCAGATCTACGACCTGGTCGAGATCGTGCAGGGCGAGTCGAACTACATCGCCCTGCGCTTCCTCGACTGGTTCGTCACCGAGCAGCTGGAGGAAGTGAGCAGCATGAAGACCCTGCTCGATCTGGTGAACCGCGCCGGCGAGGCCAACTTGCTCTACGTCGAGGACTACCTCGCCCGCCGCGGTGGCGTGGTGACTGAGAACCCGATCGGGGGCGAAGGCGGCTAGGTCAGCGATAACCTAACGCTGAAGGGGCCGTATTCTTCAGAGGAGGGAGGCCGGCGGGGTGTGCTTCCGCAAGGAAAGGACATCATGCGCACACTCGTATCCATAACCCTCCTGTTCGCCCTCAGCGCCTCCTCTGTCGCAGCAGAAACAGCCACTCTCCCGCGCCGTTCGGGTCTTCCACTGGAAGCCTTTCCTGGCGTCGAAGTGGTCTACACGGCCGTCCGCAACCCGAAGGGTCCGCTACAACGCGCGATTCTGACCCGACCCGACGGGTCGACGGACCGGCGTCCTGCCATCCTGTTCGTGCCGTGGCTGAGCTGCGACTCCGTCGAAAGTCCGAAGGGAGCGGCGCCGGGAATCGACCAATTGCTGCAGCGGCTTGCCACCGAGACCCCGTTTGTCCTGCTGCGCGTCGACAAGCCGGGGGTGGGCGACAGCGAGGGCGACTGCGGCGAGACCGATCTCGAAACCGAGATCGAAGGCAGCCGGGCGGCGCTCGCATTCCTCAGGGCTCATCCGTGGGTAGATCCCTCGCGGATTCTGATCATGGGACAGAGTTTCTCGGGAGCGTTCCTGCCCCTGGTCGCGGGCGACGGCCCGGTCGCCGGCTATGTCGTGATCAACAGCTGGGTTCGAAGCTGGTTCGAACGGCTGATCGAGTTCGAGCGACTCCAGATGGAACACTCCGGAATGCTTCCTGGCGAGGTCACCGAGCGCGTCGCGGCCTTGATCGAGCTGTACACGGGCTTTCTGCTCGAGCAGAAGACCCCTGCGCAGGTGATCAAGGAAAAGCCTGCGCTCGCGCGCGTTTGGGAGGACGAGCCGGCGCACCAGTACGGGCGGCCGGCGGTGTTCTTTCACCAACTCCAGGCGATCAACGCGTCACGCGGCTGGGCGGCTGTTCGGGTCCCGACGCTGGCGATCTGGGGGGAAGCGGACCTCGTCATGCACCGGGTCGATCACGACCGACTCGTGGCGCTCGTCAACGCGAACGTCCCTGGCGCGGCCAGATTGCTCACCGTGCCGGGGATGGATCATTCGATGGTTGTGACGGGCGCGAATGGGAAGCGGCCGCTGCCGGAGTCGGTGGTCGACGAGATAAAGAAATTTCTGTCGGCCACCCTCGATCGCAGATGAGCGGGACTCGCGCGTCGCGAGTGTGCGCTAGCCGAGCACGGCTTCCGCGATCGCCAGAGCGTTCAACGCGCCGCCGCGGGTGAGGTTGTCCATCGCCGCCCACAGCCAGTAGCCGCCGGGGTGGCGGGGGTCGGGATGGAGGCGGCCGACCAGCACCTCGGGCTGGTTGGCCGCATCGAGCGGGCCGAGGTGCTGCGGTTTGCGCACCAGCTCGACGTGGGATGCGCGGCCGAGCGCCGCGCGCAGCCGCTGCCTCCTGGGTCGCTGGCGAAGCGAACGTAGAGCGAAATCGAGAAGCCGTGGAAGACGCCGCCCTGGACGATTTGCACCGCCACGTCGAGGTCTTCGCCGAGCGTCGAGTTGAGTTGACCGACCAGGGCGTCGGCGTCGCCGTCGATGGGCAGCAGGTTGAAGACCAGCTGGTGGCCGAAGATGCCCGGCTGCTGCTTGCCGAAGTTCAGGGCTTTGCGGGCCTGTTCGAAGAGCTCGTGCAGCGCCGCTTCTTCGCGCATCGAGGCGGGCTGCACCAGCGTCGCCCTGGCCTCTTCGAGGCCGAGCTCAGCGAGCGGGTGGAGGAGATGGGCAAGCGCGATCGCGCCCGGGTGCGGACTGATCAGGACCTGGCCCGGCTGCGCGGCTTCGAGGTTGACGCCGGCGATCGACCGGGATGCCGTCGGAGCGCGTGGCGTCGGGCGACAGCACGATAGCGGTGGTGTCGGCAGGCAGCGCGGCCAGCAGCTCGCGGCTGGCCGCCGGGGGCCGGCAAAGAACGCCACGTCGATCCCCTCGAGCGCCAACGCGTCGGCGCGGCCCACGATCGCGGCACCGCCGCGCACCTCGGTCAGCGTCCCCAGCTCCCCTTCGTCGGTGGTCAGCAGGACGAGGTCGTCGCCGAGCGCGCCGGGCTCATCGAGGCGCTCACGGAGTTCCTTGCCGAGCAGCGTGGTCGGATGAACGACAGCGAGCTTGGTCATGAAGTGGCGACGGGCGGCGTCGACTTGCGCGTCATGCGGCCCATCAGCCAACCGAGGGGCCCAGAGACCGTGTAGGCCACCGCCGCCGCCAGGAAGAACGCCTGCGGGTGATAGGCGGCGACCAGCAGCACCGCCGCCACCGGCAGCACGATGCGGTAGGTCCAGCGCTGGCGAAGATTGACCTTCTTGAAGCTGCGATAGCGGAAGGTCGAGACCATGAGGGCCCCGAGAGCGATCAGTGCTCCAGCGAGAAACGCCTGCGTCCACGGTTTCCACTCGTTGTCCGGCGCCCAAAAGATCACCGACACCACGCCGCCCGCGGCGGCCGGCGAGGGCAGGCCGACGAAGTAGCGGCTGTCGATAACCTTGGTCTGCACGTTGAAGCGGGCCAGGCGGGTGGCGGTGCAGACCAGGAAGAACAGGGGAATCAGCCAGCCCAGGCGGCCGTGCTCTTCGAGGCCCCAGAAGATACGCCAGCAGCGCCGGCACCGCGCCGAAGGTGAAGACATCGGCCAGCGAGTCGTACTCGCGGCCGAATTCGCTGTCCGTTCCGGTGAGCCGCGCGATCCGGCCGTCGAGGCCGTCGATCACGCCGGCGATCATCACCATGAGGGCAGCCGTGGCGAAGTCGCCGCGATATCCGCGCACGACGGCGTAGAAGCCCAGCATGATGTTGCCGATGGTAAAGGCGCTGGGCAGCAGGTAGGCCCCGCGCCGGAATCGCTGGCCGACTCCGTTCATCATGGCGCTCACGGCGGGGAGTCTATCCCCGCGGTTCGGCGACCGGGGTTTCGCCGTTGCGCAGGCGCTGGCCGACCTGCACCAGGACGCGATAGCCCGGCGGCAGGATGAGGTCCACCCGCGAGCCGAACTTGATGACCCCCATCAACTGCCCGCGTGGCACCTTCTCGCCGTGCTTCAGATAGCAGACCACCCGGCGCGCCACCGCGCCGGCGATCTGGCGGCATCCCACCAGATCGCCGTTCGGGCGGCGGAAGACCGTCAGGTGATTCTCGTTGTATCGATCGGCGTCGGGTTTGAAGGCCGGCGCCTTGCGGCCAGCGGTGAAACGCTCGACGACCACTTCACCCTCGACCGGCGTTCGCTGTACGTGAACGTCGAGCGGCGAGAGGAAGGTGACGATGCGCTGCCACTCGCCCGGCCCCACCGCATCGTCGGTCAGCGTGCCGATCTGCGTGATGACGCCGTCGGCCGCCGCCACCACGGTGTCCGCGTCGCCGGCGAAGCTGCGCGGCGGATCGCGGAAAAAGAGCAGGACCAGAAACCCGAAGGCGAGCAGGAGAGCCGCCCAGGCGGGATGGCCGAACCACGCCAGCGCCGCGCCGGCGATCCAGCACGGCGCGACGAACGGCCAGCCCTCCTTGGCGAAGCTCAGACCGCGACCCCGGCGGCGCGCTCGCGCAGGATCTGCTCCATGCGGTCCTTGAGGGCCAGCTTGTGCAGCTTGATCTGTTTTTCCGCGATTTCGTCTTCTTGGGAGGGAAGGGACTTGTGGTAGATCTCGTCGAGCCGCCTCTCGAATTCCTGATGCTCTTCGACGAGGCGGCGGAATTCCTCATCGGACTTGATCAACTCCTCCTTCAGAGCGTCCCGGTTCGGCATGACACGGACCTCCTTTGGGCAGCAGTGCGCGTCCTCGCGGACGGGCGCGGGTTGGCTTCGGCGATCGCCGCCGGGCGATGCCGCGGTGGCTGGGGGGCTGGAGCAGGGAGGGTGCGGCGACGCATGCGTCCGTTCGAGACGGCGGCAGAATACACCCGGCCCGGGACGGGGATCAAGGCGAGGCAAATCGGTGAGAATGGCGGCCTCGATCCCAGGGAGGGACAGCTCATGGACGGCAGGCGGGAGCTTCTACGTCACACTCTGGCGACGCTCGCCTATCGCGGCGGGAAGGCCCTGCGCGATGCCCCCGCCGGCTTCGGCTCGTTCCGCGCCGGGCCGGGCTCGCGCAGCGCCGGCGAGATTCTCGCCCACGTCGGCGACCTCTTCGATTGGGCGGTCTCGATCGTCGAGGGCCGGCAAGTCTGGAAGGACTCGGGGACGGGCGATTGGGCTGCCGACGTAGAGCGCTTCTTCGGCGGCCTGGAGCGGCTCGATGCGTTGCTGCAGCGTCCGGAGCCGTTGGCGGTAACCGAGGAATCCCTCTTCCAGGGACCCGTCGCGGACGCCTTCACTCACATCGGCCAGGTCGCGATGCTTCGCCGGCTGGCCGGCGGGGCGGTGCGCGGCGAGAACTACTTCCGTGCCGAGATCGTGGCCGGCCGAGTCGGCGCGGAACAAGCGCCCCCGAAGCGGGAGTTCGACTGACCTCGTCGCCGCAGCCCCCGCAACGTCGCAGTTGGCGAGTCGAAGCGATCGCCACCATCTGGGGCTTCGCCGAGGCGACGCTGTTTTTCTTCGTGCCCGACGTCCTGCTCTCGCGGGTGGCGCTCGACGATATCCGCCGCGCGCTGCGGGCGTGCGGCTGGGCGCTCGCCGGCGCATTGGTCGGCGGCGCCTTGATGTACGGCTGGGCGCAGCGCGACCTGGCGGCGGCCGAGCGGGCGTTGGAGACGGTGCCCGCGATCTCCAGCGCCGCCATCGCCGAGGTGGGTGATGACATCGCGGTGCGCGGGGCGTGGGCGGTGTTCCTGGGTCCCTTGTCGGGCACGCCGTACAAGATCTACGCCGTCGAGTCGGCGGCGCGAGGGCTGTCACTGTCGCGGTTTCTCGCTATCAGCGTCCCGGCCCGGCTGCTTCGATTCGTGCTCGTGAGCCTGCTGTTCGCCGGCGCGGCTCGCTGGCCGCTGCGCGGCTGGACACCGGCGCGGCTGCGGTTGGCGCATGCCGTGGCCTGGATCGGCTTCTACGCCTTCTACTTCGCGGCCAAGGACTGGTGAGCGCGTGCTAGCGTTCGCGCGCGGCATGGTGAGGAGCGAGAGATGAACCTGGCGGCGAATGTGGCGGTGGGGTTCGTGGCGGCGCTGCACATCGGCTTCCTCATCCTCGAGATGTTCCTCTGGAAGACGCCCTTCGGGCGCCGGACGTTCGGGCTCACGCGCGAGCTCGCCGAGGCCTCCGCGCCGTTGGCCATGAACCAGGGTCTCTACAACGGATTCCTCGCCGCGGGCCTGATCTGGGGTCTGTGCGCGGAACCGGCGCTGGGCCGGCCGGTGCAGATCTTCTTCCTGGTCTGCGTGATCGTGGCCGGCATCTTCGGCGCCGCCACCGCCAAGCGTTCGATCCTGTTCGTGCAGGCGCTGCCCGCGGCCGTCGCCCTGGCGCTGCGGCTGGGCTCGTAGTGTCCACCGCGGGCTGGCTTCTCGCCGGCGCGCTGGTCCTCGTCGTCCTCATCGTGCTCGAGGGCAAGCGGCAGGAGCGCATCTACGGCAAGAGCGAGCGCGGGTCGTTGATGCGCGCCGGTCTGCTCGAGATCCAGCGCCAGCTCGAGCCGGAGCGGCGCGTCGAGATGCTCGTCGAGGAGCGCGACGAGACCGAGCAGGCCGAGGCCGGCGAAGGGTTTCCTCCACAGGCCCGATGAACCTGCGGCGCCGGCTCGCGATCGCCCTGCTGGCGCTTTTCTTCGCGGCGGCGGTCCCCGGCGCCGTGGCGAACGCGGTGCGCGCGCTCGGAGAGGCGCTCGAAGCGCGCGGCGAATCGCCCCGGGAAGCGCGCCGGCGTGTCCTCGGAGGGAATTACGCGGACGGCATCGAACGGCTGCGGGCCGAGCTGCCGGTCGACCGCGACTACTTGCTGTTCGACGCCGGGACCGAGCTGGAGGGCGCGCGCAACTGGGTGCGCTACGACCTGGCGCCGCGGCGGCCGGTCTTCGGAGGGTTTGTCGCTGACCTCGGACGTCCCGAGCGAGTTCGCTCGAAGCTGCGCGGCAAGCCGGCGGATTGCGTGGTGGCCTTGCCCGGCGATCGGGCGCCGGTCCGCATGAGCCACGACGAGTTCGTGGAGTGGTTGGCGCGAGGTGGCGATGTTCGCTGACGCCGCAGGCGGTTTGCTCGCCGCGGCGCTGTTCCTGGTCGCCGGCTGGGCCTGGAGCGACGTCTCGCCCAGCCTCCGCGGCCAGCCGTTCGCGGTGCGGCTCGGTTGGGCATTCGTCCTCGGTTACGCCTGGACCGCGGGGGCGGCCTTCGCCCTAGACCAGACGGTGACCTTGCCGCTGCGGCGAGCCACATTCCTCACCCTCGCGCTGGCGCCGGGGATCGTCGTGATCGCGGTGCGGCTCGTCGCTCGCCGCCTGCCGCCGGTGACGGTCAAGGCTCAGCCTGCGGGTCCTCGCTGGGAGTGGTGGAGAGTCGTCGCTGCGTCACTGATCGCGTTGGTCTGTAGCGCAGTCGCCGCCCGGGTCGCGAGCCGGCCGGTCGCGGATTGGGACGGCCGAATGACCTGGGTGTCCGCGGCCCGCTGGTTCTGCGCCGCGGAGAGCGTTCAGCCGGCCGTCCTGCTCGAGAAGCGGTGGTACGTCAGTCATCCCGACTATCCGCCGCTCGCGCCGGTCGCGGACTGCGCGGCCATATCGTTCTCACGCCAGGGCGATGGCGCCGAGCCCTTTCGGATGCTCTACGCGCTGATGCTGCCCGCGCTCCTCGCCGTGGTGTGGACGGCGGCGCGGCGCTGGGCGGGAAACAAGGCGGCCTGGGGGGCGGTCCTGGGCGTTGCCTTGCTGCGCTTCCCGGCCTGGAGTCCGGACGGCGGCGCGGCCGGGACCTACAGCGACCTGCCGCTGGCGGCGCTGTACGGTGGCGGCTGCGTCCTGACGCTCCGCGCGCGTTCGTGGGGCGACGCGTTGGCCGGCGCGCTGCTGCTTGCCGGCGCTGCGTGGGTCAAGACCGAGGGGCGCTGGCTGGCGATCGCCGCGCTGGTGGCTTGTGCTCTCGTCGCCGCAGCGCGCGGGTCACGCTGGCAGCGCCGCCGAAGCGCGGCCTGGATCGGCGCGTCGATGGTCGTCGTGGCGG
Source organism: Thermoanaerobaculia bacterium (assembly GCA_963821905.1). Lineage (GTDB taxonomy): Bacteria > Acidobacteriota > Thermoanaerobaculia > Multivoradales > JAGPDF01 > CAWGFP01. The sequence goes on from CAWGFP010000015.1 coordinate 246,507, forward strand.
GGTTGGCGCTGCTGCTCCGCTGGCAAGCATCGATCGCGCCGCGCGGCGACGAGGACTACGGCATTCTCCTGCAGCGCGCCGACCTTGCAGCCGCGGTGGGTGGGCTGCGCGCGGCGCTCCCGAAGATGGCTCGCAGTATGGTGTCGCCGCACGACTGGTCGATTTTGTGGTGGATTGCGCCACCGCTCCTGGCGCTGGGTCACCGAGGATGGGCGCGCCGGGGGCGGGCACCGTGGCTGGTGATGGCCGCCGCCCCGTTGGCACTCGCCATTCTGGCCTACGCTGTCCACCCGGCTTCGACGGGGCTCGCTGCGGTGACCTGGAATCGCTTTCTCGTGCAGGCGCTGGTGCCGCTGGCGGTGCTTCTGGCGCTGTCAGCGCGAGCGGCAACGTGGCCGCTTCAGCGCTGGCCCCGCCGGTAGCGCGGATCGAGCTCGATCCACTGCGTCGACGCCGGCGCCACGCCCTGCCCTGAGAGCCACGCCGCGAGGTCGGTCGTGAAGCGCTCGCGTTGAAGCTTCGAAGCGCTACGCGCCACCCACAACTGGCCTCCCCAACCGGGCGGCGTGCTGCCGGTGTAGCCATTCACCGTCGGGCGTCCTGCCAAGGTCGTAGCCCACATGGCATCGAGGTGGACGATCCATTGCGGGAAGCCGGGGCGCTGGATCGAGACCACGAAGGCCGCGGCCGCGGGATCGACTCGTGACGCGAGGTCCGCGACCCAGCGCTGCGAGACCCGCTTGTCGAAGACGTGCATGCGAACGCTCTGTTCGGCGAGAGCCAGGAACCCGAGTGCGTAGATCCACGGCCGGGAACGGCGGCCGCGAGTATCGGCCAGCACGGCGAAGGCGGCCGCCGCGAGCAACGGAAGGAGCAGGCCGAGCCGGGCGGTGACCCGCGCCGCGCTCAATCCGGGCAGGTTGCGGGCGATGTACTTCCAGAGCGAGAAGCCGCCCGGCCAGAGCGTAATCACCACCATCACGATCGCCATGGCCAAGGCAGCGTTGCGCAACCCCTGCCGCCGCCGTCCGGCGATGAGACCGGCGACGAGCAGCACCGGCGTCACGTAGCCGAGACCGATCGCGTGCTCGTCGCGGTTGGGCAGCGAGTTGAACAACGTCAGGCGTTCCTCCCAGCCAGAAAACGGCGCCGCGGGCGGATGGTAGAGCCACGAGGCGAGCCGCGGCTGGAAAGGCTTCATGTGGCCCCAGTTTCGTCCGCCGACCTCGCCCTCGACACGCGAGTACTGGATGGCGAGCGGCGCCAGCAACGCCGCGGCGGTCACCAGCACCGTGGCGAGAAGCCAGGCATCGGTGCGCACTCGGGTCCGCCAGAACTGTCGCTGGTCGCGCGGGCTCGCCGCGACCGCCAACAAGGCGGCGCCGAGGACGAGCATGAACACACCGTTGTAGAAGCCGCCGTAGAACTGCAGCACGACGCAGAGCCCGACGGCCGCGAGCAGCCAGCGCCGGCGCAGCGCCGAGGCTTCGCGGGCGTAGGCGACCGCGGCCAGCAGGCCCAGCGCGGGATAGAAGATCGGCCAGAGCTGCGCGTGCTGGATCTGAAACAGACGCGAGGCGGCGAACGTGGCAAGGCTGGCGCCGACGGCGGCGGCCCAGCGCGAGACGCGCAGACCCCAGCGCAGGAGCGCGAAGACCGCCAGCGAGCTCAGCACGCCGGTGACCAGAATCCAGAGCTGGTAGGCGGTGTGTGGATCGGCCCCCGCGGCGCGCGCCAGCCAGTAGGGCGGCGCGAACGAGAGCAGCAAGTCAGCGTACGCGAAGCTGTGGCTGTCCGCCGGGTAGTAGATGGGCAGGCTCCACAGCTCGCGATGCAACGGGTCGCGCCGCAGCCAGAGCCAGCCGTGCTCGAGGAGGAAGTTGAGCAGCCGGGAGTCCCCGAGATCGCCGGGCACGTCGGCGAAGCGCGAGACGAAGACGGCGCGGAAGAACCAGCCGGTGCTCACCAGCGCCATCAGGGTGGCGGCGAGCCAGTCTCCGAGTCGGCTCTGCCGTGGTTCGCTTTCCTGCGGAGCTTCGAATTCCCGGGGCGGAGACGCGCCGGGAGCCGGGACTATTGTCCCGCCGCGTCGCGCAGCACCGCCGCGGTCCGTTCGGCGGCGCGATCCCAGTCGAACAACGCGGCCCGCTCGCTGGCGGCACGCCCCAGCTCCGCTCGCAGTTCGTCGTCGCTCCAAAGTTGATCGAGCGCGGCGCTCCAGGCCCCGGGATCCCCGGCCGGCGCGTACCTCGCGGCGTCGCCGGCGATCTCGTGAAATACCGGGATGTCGCTCAGCACCAGCGGCCTGCCCGCGGCAAGGGCCTCGACTATCGGCAGGCCGAATCCTTCGTCGAGCGAGGGCGCGGCGACCAGGGTCGCTGCCCGGTAGAGGCCCGCGAGCTGCGCCGCCGAGACGTATCCCAAACGGCGCAGCCAGCCCTCGCCCTCGGCACGCTCCAATTCCGGCGCGATGGCGCCGTCGTGCCAGCCCGTTGCACCGGCGAGGACGAGTACCGCCTCGGGATGACTCGATAACAAGCCCCTCCAGGCCGCGAGCAAGACACCGAGGTTCTTGCGCGGCTCGATGGTGCCGACGTGAAGCCCGAACGGCGCCGTGACGCCCTCCGGCAGCAGCGGTTCGGCGATCCCGCTGGTGCTTCCCAGACCGTGGTGGATGGCGTGCACGCGCCGTGCCGGCACGCCGGCGAGCGCCACCAGGTCGGCCTTCACCGCCTCGCTGGGCACGATGATCGAGGTCGCCTCGCCCAGTGCACGCGCCAGATTGCGCTCGAGCGCCACCCGGGTGTCCGGCCGCACGGTATCGGGGAGCTTGCGCACCGCGAGGTCGTGCACCACGGCCACCCGATGCCCCGCGCTACGGCGGAAGAGCGGCGGCAGCAGGTAGTTCGGCGCCAGCAGCACGCGATTGTGGTCGTACCGGACCAACCACGGCGATAGCTTTCGCACCAATCTCGACACCAGGCCATGGAAGAGGAACGGCGCCCCTAACGGGTCGAAGCGCACCCATTCGATCGCTGGCCCCGACGGCGGCGGGCTCAGCGGGCCGCGGCCCGGATCGTCGACCAGCGCCTGGCCGTAGAGCCGCAGCCGCAGATCCTCGCGCCGGGCGAGGTGGGCGAGGATCTGATGCAGGTACCAGCCGACGCCGGTGAGCGGTTCGTAGAACGCGTTGACGTCGATGCCGACGGTCAGCAGCGGCTCGCGGCGGCGACGGCGCATTGAGCTCCATTGCCCGCCGATCCAACGCCAGACCTCGAGGTGGCGGCGCGGCGACAGAAGCCGCCGCAAGCGCCTCGGGAGCCGGCGCAGGAAGCCCTCCGACATCGCTTCCGCGGGCAACGAAACGGGCGATTCTCCGGATGGGTGCGAGTCGCGCGGCTCGGCCGACCGCGGCGCTCGCTTGGCAGGCATGGGGGCAAAGTATATCGTTCGAAACGAGCCCCCATGTCCGCGGAGTCCGCCGTCTCGAACCGCATGCAGGAGTCGGAGGCCTCGCGCGAGCGTGTCGCCGAGGCGGTCGAGCGGGCCCGCGCCGCGGTTCGTCAGCGGCAAGCCGAGCTCGCCACGCTCGGCGATTTCGAGGGCGAGTCGGCCGCGCTGCTGCTCGATCTGCGCGCCGCCGAGTACGTGCGCGAACCGCAGCCCGTTTCACCGCGGCCGTTGCTGGGCGGCCTTCTGGTGTTTGCGCGCAAGGCGTTCTTCCACCTCTTTCTCAAGTGGTGGAGCCGGCCGGTGCTGGAGCAGCAGAACCGCTTCAACCGCGCCGCCGCGGAGCTCTTGCGCGAACTCCTGGTGTCGGCGGAGCAGCGCGAGCGCCGGCTGCGCGATCTCGAGAGCCGTCTCGCCACCCTGGAGCGTCGTGGCGAGGAAACCCCCGGTCCCTGATGCGCGTCCTGGTCTGCGGCGCCAAGGTGCCGTTCGCGCGCGGCGGCGCCGAGCTGCTGGTCGAGTCGTTGTGCGCCGAGCTCGACCGCCGCGGCTTCGAAGTCGACCAGGTGACGATTCCCTACAACTGGTCGAGCCGCGCCGAGCTGTTGCGCTGCGGGCTCGCCTGGCGGATGGTGGATCTGGTCGAGGTCTGGGGCAAGCGCGTCGATCTGGTGATCGCCACGCGCTTCCCGTCTTACGTCGTCAAGCATCCCAACAAGAGCGTGTGGCTGGTGCATCAGGTGCGCCAGGCCTACGATTGGAAGGGCACCCGCTGGAGCGATTTCGACGACTCGCCGCGCGATCAGCGCACTCTCGAGCTGCTGCGCGCCATGGACCGGCGGGCGCTCGGCGAGGCGCGACGGCGCTTCGCCATCTCGCGCAACGTCGCCGAGCGGCTGCGGCGCTTCAACGGCCTCGACGCCGAGGCGCTCTACCCGCCGCCGGCGCTCGACGGCCGCTTGAGCTCGGGCGCGTACGGCGACGTGGTGTTCGCCGCCGGACGTCTCGATCCCACCAAGCGCTTCGATCTCCTGTTGCGCGCGCTGGCGCGCACCAAATCGAGCGTGCGAGCGCGACTCGCGGGGGAAGGGCCCGAGCGCGAGTCCCTCGAGCGCCTCGCGCGCGAGCTCGGCATCGAGCAACGGGTGGACTTTCTCGGCTGGGTCGACGACGAAACGCTGCTGCGCGAGTACCGCGAAGCGCTGGCGGTTTTCTACGCCCCCTACGACGAGGACTACGGTTACGTCACCGTCGAGGCGTTCCGCGCCGCGCGGCCGATGCTCACCGCCACCGATTCCGGCGGCGTGCTGGAGTTCGTAGAGGACGGCCGCAACGGCTACGCGGTTGCGGCCACGGACGCTGACACGATGGCCGCGCGAATCGACGGCCTGCATGCCGACCGCGGCCTCGCCGAGCGCCTGGGCAGGGCGGGCGCCGAACGGGTGCGCGAAATCGGCTGGGATCGGGTCATCGAAGCACTCACCGGCGGGAACGGCGCCGGCTGATGCGCGTCGTCTACGTCTCGCCGCTGCCACCCGAGCGCTCGGGAATTGCCGACTACAGCGCCGAGCTGCTGCCGCACCTGGCGGCGCTGTGTGAGCTCGAGCTGGGGATCGCCGATGGCATCGAGGCAGGCCGTGAGACGACGCGCGGCCTGCCGGTACGCAGGCCGGTCGAGCTCGCCGAACGGCTGGCGCGGGGTGACTACGACGTGGCGCTCTACCAGATCGGCAACGACGGGACGTACCACGGCTGGATCTACGATCTGGCGATGCGGCATCCCGGTGTCGTGGTGCTGCACGAGGTGGTGCTGCATCATCTGGTGCGCCAACGCACCCTCGGCCGCGGCGACCGCGCGGGGTTCGTCGAGGCCATGCGCTACGCCTATGGGCGCGGCGGCGAACAGGCGGGGAGGCGCGCGGTCGACACCGGAGTGCCGGTCGATCCGTACTCGTTTCCGCTCTTCGAGCCGATCGCCGACCACAGCCGCGCGATTCTGGTTCACAACGAGTACTGCCGCGGGCGGATCCACCGCAGTCGCACCGGGGCGCGGGTCTCGGTCGTCCCGCATCACCTGAGTCTCGCCGTGCCGGAGAGCGTGGCGCTCGAGCCGGCGGCGGCGCGCGCTGCGCTGGGAGTCGGGCCGGATGAAATCGTGGTTGCGACCTTCGGCTACATCACGCCGGCCAAACGGCTCGAGGCCCTCCTGCGAGCTTTCGCCGCCCTGCGCCGGACAACGCCGGCGGCTCGCCTGGTCATCGTCGGCGAGGTCGCGCCGCGTTACGACATCTGGGACTCCGAGCAGGCGCACACACCGGCCGTCACCTGGGTCGGACGCAGCGAGCTCGGTCCGTTCCTCCAGTGGATGGCGGCGGCGGATATCGCCGTCAACTTGCGTTGGCCGACCGGCGGCGAGACCTCGGGCACCTTCGTGCGGCTGCTCGGGATGGGCAAGCCGGTCATCGCGACGCGCGGCGGGGCGTTTGCGGAGATCCCGGCGGGCTGCTGCGCACTGGTCGATGCTGGCGGCGACGAAGTGGAGGTCCTGACGGCTTTGCTCGAGCTACTGGCGCGCCGGCCGGACGTGCGGCGTGAAATGGGCGACAACGCGCGCCGGCTCGCCGCCGCGTGGACCCTCGAAGCCTCGGCGGCCGGCTACGATCGCTGGCTGCGCCAGTGCGTCGCGGAGGACTGGCAGCCACGGCCGCTCCGGCCACCGCTCGCCCCCACGGCCGGCGACGACATCGCGACCGAAGTCCTCGCCCACACCGCCGCCGCCGCCACCGACCTCGGCGTCGACGAGACCGACGACGAGCTCCTCCAAGCCCTGGCCATTCCCCTGACCGACCTCCACCTCGACCAATGGGTCAGGTGACGCCGAATTCGCACTTCATCAGGAGGGCGTCGGTGCCGTCGCTGTAGTAGCCGCGGCGGGTGCCGGTGCGGCGGAAGTCGAGGGACTCGTAGAGCGCGATGGCGCCGGTGTTGTTGGTGCGGACCTCGAGGTAGCAGCCGTCGCATCTGAGCTCGCGCAACCGGTCCAGTCCGGCCTCGGTCAGGCGGCGCCCGACACCCTGTCGGCGCGCCGGCGGTGCCACACCCAGGCGCAGCAACTCGGCCTCGCCCGCGATGTGCCGGAAGACCGCGAATCCCAGCGGGGCGCGGGGTGTGCCGCCGAGAGCGATGAGGACGAAAGCGTGGCCATCCCCCAACTCGGCGAAAACTTGCGGTGGTGTCCAAGGATCTGCGAAGGCGTGGGCTTCGAGCTCGACGAGGGCCCCCAGGTCGCCGACCTCCGCCTCGCGGATCTCGAGCTCGCCGGCGGTCACGCCTTGGCCGGCGTGGTCGCCGGTTCCCGCAGGTACAGCGGATGAACGAGATCTCGAACCTCCCAGCTCAAGGCTCCACGCCAGGCGAGCTCGAGCGCCGCGGGAGCGAGCGGCGGCGCTGCGATCGTCAGACCCTGATGCTCGGCGGGAAGCCCGAATCCGATCACGCAGTCCGCCTCCAGGCGTCCCAGTTCGGCGGCCGGCAAGATACGCGGGGGCTCGAGCGAGCGCGGCGGCTCGCCGGCGGCGTAGCGCTCGACGAACCATTCGCCGCGCATCGCGTTCACCGCGGCCGCGACGATTGACGCTTGCCGCGGAGCGGCGACGGCGAGCGCCATCAACGTCGGCGCCGCGGCGCCCGGAATGCCGAGCGCATCGCACAGACCGAGCGCCGTCGCCAGTCCGACGCGCAAGCCGGTGAAGCTGCCGGGTCCACGCAGCGCGATGACGCCACCGAGATCGCGCGCCTCCCCCCCGGCCTCACGCAGCGCCTGGTCGATCAAGCCGAGCAGCGCCTCCGACGAACGCTCGATGCCGACCGAGCGTTGCGCGATCACCCGGCCGGCCCTGCCAACCGCCACGCTGACCAGCGGCGAGCCGGCATCGAGCGACACCAGCAGCGCGTCGGTGGCGGGCGCGGGCATGGCGGGCAGTATAGGCCGGAGCCGGTTGCTAGACTGCGCGCCGATGGCCGAAACCGCCGAGCTGACTCCCATGCTGCGCCACTACCTGCGAGCTCAAGGCGCGCTATGCCGACGCCATCCTGCTGTACCGCATGGGCGACTTCTACGAGATGTTCTTCGAGGACGCTCGCCGCGCCGCGCCCGATCCTCGAGGTCACGCTCACCGCCCGCCACAAAGGCACGGAGAACGAGACGCCGATGTGCGGCGTTCCGTACCACGCGGTCGAGGGCTACATCGGCAAGCTCCTGCGCGCCGGCCTCAAGGTGGCGATGTGCGACCAGGTCGAGGATCCGGCGACCGCCAAGGGGCTGGTGAAGCGCGAGGTCACGCGAGTCGTCACTCCGGGAACGGTGAGCGAGCCCGGGCTGCTCGATGGCAAGGAGGAGAACCTCCTGGTCGCGCTCGCCTTCGACGGTGGCCGCGGCGCCGGCGCTTTCCTCGACGTCTCGACCGGCGCCTTCTTCGTGCGCCGCTGGAACACGACTCGCCGAGGCGCTCGAGGATTTGCGGTGCTGCGGCCGCGCGAGGCGCTATCGGACGAGGGCGGGCTGCCGGCCGAGGTCGCGGCCTGGATCGCCGAGCGCGGCCTGGCGCACACCGTGGCGACGGTGGATCGCGCCCTCGACGCGACGCCCGCCGCCGAAATTCTGCGCCGGCAGTTCGGTGTCGCGACGCTGCGCGGCTTCGGGCTCGAGGATACGGAGCCCGGGGTACGCGCGGCCGCGGCGGCGCTGCGTTACGCGCAGGAGACCCAGACGCTCGGCGCTCGGTCACGTGCGCGGCCTGGCGGTGCGCGAACGAAGCGAGACGGTGGTGCTCGATCCGACGACGCTCGCCAACCTCGAGGTCTTCCAGAGCCAGCGCGAGGGTGGACGGCGCGGCAGCCTGCTGGCGGTGCTCGATCGCACGGCTGACCGCCGGCGGCGGCCGCCTGCTCAAGGAGTGGCTGCGGCGGCCGCTGCGCCTGCCCGAAGCGATCGCCGAGCGCCACGACGCGGTGGGCGAGCTGCTGGCGAGCACGGCGCTGCGCGACCGCCTGCGCGAGCGGCTGGCCCGGCTGCCGGACTGCGAGCGGCTGGCGGCCCGCGCCGTGCTCGGCACGCTGTCGCCGCGCGAGGCGGCGGCGCTGCGTGGCGGACTGCGCGAGGCGCCGGGACTGCTCGCCGACCTGTCGACCTGCGCCGCGCCACTGCTCGCCCGGATGGCGGCCGTCGATCCGCTGGCGGATCTCGCCGGCGACCTCGAGCGCACGCTCGCGGAGTCGCCGCCCGCCTCGCTCGAAGACGGCGGCGTGATCGCCGAGGGCGTCGATGCCGAGCTCGACGCGTGCGTTCGCTGGCCCGCGACCGCAAGCGCCACATCCTGGCCCTCGAGGTGCGCGAGCGCGAGCGCACGGGCATCGCGTCGCTCAAGATCCGCTACAACAGGGTCTTCGGCTACTACCTGGAGGTGACGCGCGCCAACCAGCACCTGGTGCCGGCGGACTACATCCGCAAGCAGACGCTGGTCAACGCCGAGCGCTACGTCACGCCCGAGATCAAGGAGCTCGAGGAGCAGATCCTCTCCGCCGAAGAGCGCCAGCTCGCGCTCGAGGCCGAGCACTTCGCGCGTCTGCGCGAGCGGATCGCGGCGCAGGCCCCGCGTCTCGGAGCGCTCGCCGCGGCGCTGGCCACCGCCGACGTGCTGGCCGCCTTCGCCGACGCCGCGGCCCGCCAGCGCTACGCCCGGCCGCGGGTGGGGGAGGCGGGCGGCGCGATCGACATCCGCGACGGGCGCCACCCGGTGGTCGAGCAGCTGGCGCGGGAGCCCTTCGTGCCCAACGACGCCGAGCTCGACGCCGAGCGCGCAGATCGTGCTGCTCACCGGCCCCAACATGGGCGGCAAGTCCACCTACCTGCGCCAGGTGGCGCTCATCGTGCTGATGGCCCAGGCCGGCAGCTTCGTGCCGGCGGAGAGCGCCGAGATCGGCGCCGTCGACCGCATCTTCACCCGCGTCGGCGCCTCCGACGACCTGGCGCGCGGCGAGTCGACCTTCATGGTCGAGATGATCGAGACCGCCAACATCCTGCGACCACGCGACCGACCGAGAGCCTGGTGATCCTGGACGAGGTCGGCCGCGGCACGGCGACCTTCGACGGCCTGTCGCTCGCCTGGGCGATCGTCGAGCACCTGCACGAGCACCGCCGGCCGAAGACCCTCTTCGCCACCCACTACCACGAGCTGACCGAGCTCGCCGCGCTGCTGCCGCGGGTGGTCAACCGCACCATGGCGGTGAAGGAGTGGGAGGACCGGATCGTCTTCCTGCGCCGCGTGGTGCCGGGCGAGCGCCGACAAGTCGTACGGCCTGCACGTGGCGCGGCTGGCGGGCATGCCGCCGAGCGTCGTCGATCGCGCGGCGGAGGTCCTGCACAACCTCGAGAGTCAGGAGTACGACCTCAGCGGGCGGCCGCGCCTGGCCCGCGGCAGCACGCCCGAGGGCGCCGCGCCGGCGCAGCTCACTCTGTTCACGCCGCCGGCGCAGGTGGTGGCCGGTGTGCTGAAAGAGGTCGATTTGGCGCGGCTGTCACCGCTGGCGGCGCTGAACCTCCTGCACAGCCTGAAAACGCGTCTCGGCGGCGGCTCGTGAGTAGCGCGGCGGACCTGATCGTCGTCGGGGTCGCCGGTACCCGGCTCCTACCGGCGGAGTCCCGCGCCCTGCGCCGCCATGCGCCGGCAGGCATCATCCTCTTCGGCAGAAACCTGGAGACAGCGGAGCAGCTCCGCAGCCTGGTGGGCGAGCTGCGAGCGGCCGTTCCCAGCGCCCTCCTCTGTCTGGACGCCGAGGGCGGCCGGGTGCATCGCCTGCGCGGGCTGGTGGGTCCGGCGCCGGCCGCCGATCGCCTGGCGTCCGCTCCGCCGGCCGACGCTCGCCGCGCCGGGCTGTGGATGGGCCGCGCGCTGCGGTATTTCGATTTCGACGTCGACTTCGCGCCGGTGGTCGATCTCGATCGCGGCCACGCCGGCAATGCTCTCGACGGACGTTACCTCGGCGCCACGCCGCGCGCCGTGGTGGCTCGCGCCCGCCAATTCCTCGCCGGACTCCAGGCGGCCGGGGTCGGCGGTTGCCTCAAGCACTTTCCGGGACTCGGCGAGGCGCGTGCCGATACTCACACCAGCGGCGCTCCGATCGCCCTCTCGCGCCGCGAGCTGGAGCGCGACCTACGACCCTACGCGCGGCTCGGAGCCGCGGCCGGTGCGGTCATGATCAATCACGCCAGCTATCCGGCGCTCGACGCCAGCGGTGTTCCGGCGACTCTCTCGAGACCGATCGCCGACGATCTGCTGCGCCGCGAGTTGGGCTTTCGCGGCGTGGCGTTCAGTGACGACATGGAGATGAAGGCGCTGGCGGCGCGCGGCGAGCTGGCCGACCTCGCCGCCGAATGCTTCGCCGCCGGTTGCGACGCGCTGGCGATTTGCAGTGCTCACAGCCTCGAGGCGCTGCCGGTGGTCGCCCGGACCCTGGGCCGGGCCGGATTGGCCGCCCGCCGCGAGGAGGCGCGAAAGCGACTGTCGAGCTATCGGCGACACACCGCGCAGGTCCGGCGCAGCGCACCGGTGGCGGATCTCGGCGCCGTCATCGCGGGATTGCGGCGCCTGAACGCGGCGCTCGAAACGCCGGCGAGCTAAACGGGCTCAACCGGCGCCGGCGCGAGCGGGCGCCGCGCCGACCTGTAGCCGCACCATGTCGAGGTTGCGCATCGGCCTGACTTCCACGCTGCCGAACCGCGACCACGGGAATTCCTGGGCGATGCGCATGGCCTCTTCGAGACTGTCGGCTTCGAGGACGTTGAACCCGGCGAGCACTTCTTTGGTCTCGGCGAAGGGCCCATCCACGATGGTGGCGCGACCGGAGCGCACGCGCAACGTCCGCGCCGTCCCCGGGGCTTCCAACTGCTGCGAGTCCAGTACCTTGCCCGCGGAGCGAAGATCGTCGGCGTGCTCGAAGCAGCCGCGCATCAAGGAATCGAATTCAGTCGAGGGCAGGGCCTCGAGCAGCGCTTCGTCGGTGTAGACCAGCATTAGGAAGTGCATCAAAATGGGATGTCGTCGTCCTCGACGCCGGCTCCTCCGCCGTAGCCGCCGCCCTCTTCCGCGGGAGCTCCACCGGTGTCCTGGCCCTGGCTCGCGCCGCGGCCGCCGGCACCGCCGAGCATCTGGAAGTTGTCGCAGATGACCTCGGTGCGGTAGTGCTTCACGCCGTCCTTCTCCCAGTTGCGGGTCTGGATGCGCCCCTCGATGTAGACCTGCTTGCCCTTGTTCAGGTACTGCCCGGCGATCTCGGCCTGCTTGCCGAAGACCACGATGTTGTGCCACTCGGTTTCTTCCTTCTTGTTGCCGTCGCGGTCCTTCCACCTGCGGGAGGTGGCGAGGCTGAAGTTGGCGACCGGCTGCCCCGAGGGCAGCGAGCGCATCTCGGGGTCGCGTCCGAGATTGCCGATGAGCAGGACTTTGTTCAGCATGTCGTGATCTCCGTTCGAGTGGGCCAAGCTATCACAGCGTTGGCGGCGTTCATTTCGTCTAGAAGAGACGTAATCGCAGGGCCGCCGGCAGGCACGACGGCGGTGACATTCGGGGTATTTCTTGGAACCCCGCTGCGACTGACGACGTCACCGCCAGGCCCTAGTCTGATCGGCGATGGCGATCCGATTCGAGCAGCTGGGCAAGCTGTACGAGGGCAGGCCGGTGGTGTCCAACGTGTCGCTGCAGGTCGAGAGCGGCACGCTCTGCGTTCTGCTCGGTCCGTCGGGAAGCGGCAAGAGCACGTTGTTACGCCTCGCCGCCGGGCTGGTCGAGCCGGATTCCGGTCGCATCGAGATCGCCGGCCGCGATGTCGCGGGGGTGCCGGCGCGCGAGCGCGACTGTGGCTTCGTCTTCCAGTCGTATGCGCTCTTCCGGCGCATGACCGTGGCGGAGAACGTCGAATTCGCACTCCGCGTGCGGCATGCGCCGCGCCGAGAGCGGCGGGCTCGGCGCGACGAGCTACTCGAATTGGTGGGCCTGGCCGGTCTCGGCGCGCGGATGCCCGGTCAGCTCTCGGGTGGACAGCAGCAGCGCGTGGCTCTGGCCCGGGCGCTGGCTCACCGGCCCAAGGTGCTGCTGCTCGACGAGCCGTTCGGCGCCCTCGACGCCCGCATTCGCGGCGAGCTGCGGGTCTCTTTGCGGGCGATTCAGCGCGAGCTGCACTTGACCACGTTGTTCGTCACCCACGATCAGGAAGAGGCCTTCGATCTGGGCGACCGCATCGCCATCCTGGCGCAGGGGCGCCTGGTGGAGGAGGGCACGCCGGCGGATCTCTATCTGCGGCCGCAGACTGAGTTCTCGGCCGTCTTTCTCGGCGGCGGCAATCTCTGGGTCGGGCGCGGCGCGGGCGCCGGGGTGAAGCTCGGTGCCGTCGATCTGCCGTTGGCTGGCGAGGTGCGGGTCGAGGACGCCGCGCCGCGTCTGCAGGTCCTGGTGCGGGCGGAGGACGTCGCGCTGGCGCGCCGCCGCGAGGACCTCGGTGCGGCGGCGATTGGCGAGGGCGAAGTGAGCGAGTCGTCGTTCGTCGGCTCGCTCGAACGGCTGCGGGTGGAGGTGCCGGCGCTCAAGGGAGTGCGGGTCATTCATCCGCCGCCGCTGTTCGGCGATACCCACGTGGTGGTCGATGCCACCCGTCCGCAGCACGCCGCGCGTAGCGAGCCGCTGGGTGTGGGCGACCGCGTGTGGGTGGGAGTCCGTCGGCTGCACGCGCTGCAGCATCCGGGACTGCGGATCGTGGCGCTGGGCGACGGCCACGCCGCGGAGCACGCCGCCGAGTTGGCGCGGCTGGCGCAGACCCGGCTGCGAGCGCGTCGCCGATGAGAACGGCTTGCTGTCGCGGTTGGCGCGCGACGAAGTCGACCTGGTGGTGATGGCGGCCGGTGAAGCCGAGGATGCCGAGCGCCTGCTGCGCCTGGCGCCGGAGTCTCACCTCCTGTTGGTTCCTCCGAACGCCGCCTCGCTTCCGCCGCGGCGCTTGCTGGTCGCGGTGGCGGTGGGCGAGCCCGGGAAGGAGGACGTGGCGTTCACCGGCCGATTGGCTCGCCATCTGGGTTCGCGCGCCACGGTGCTGACCGTGGTGGACGCGGAGGCGCGCGACACCGAGCGGCGCGCCGCGGAGCGCTTTCTCGCGGCCTGCGTGCGCACCCTCGAGCGATCCGGCGTGCCGGCCGAGGCGGCAGTGGAAACCGGGGATCTGAGCGAAGCGGTACGGACCCGCCTTTCGGCGGGCAACGACTTCCTGGTGGTGGGCGCGCCGCTTCCCGACGATCAGGAGGAACTGCACCTCGGACGCCGCGGCCGGCAGTTGCTCGAAGCGGCGTCGGGGGTCACCGTGCTGGTGGTGCGCGCCGCCGGCCGGGCCGGCCGGAGCACCGCGTGAGCGGCGCCGGCCTGAGCGCGGGCGAGCGCGCCGTGCTCGACGCGCTACGCGGTCTGCGCTTCGGCTCGATCACCGCAGTGGTCCACGACGGCCGCCTGGTGCGCGTGGAGCGCAACGAGAAGATCCGCCTCGACGACGACCCGACTACGGGAGCCGGCGAGCACGAAACGTCCCTATCGACCAGGCTGCAACCGGACCGCCGGAGCGAGGCCGAGAGTCCGGAGAAAACGCCTTGAAACATCTACTGCCATCACGCTCGCCTGCGGTCTGTGCGGCGTCCCGATGTCGGCGCAGACCGAGCCGCCAACGCCGCCGGAGGACCCCAGCCCGGCGCCGGCCGAGGAGTCCGCTGAGGACCTCGACGCCCGTTTGCGAATCGTCGAGCGCAAGCTCGAGCTGCAAAAGGAGCAGGAGGCGGAAGCCGCCAAGAATCGTCCCACGGTGAGCGTAGGGAAGGACGGCTATTCGCTGCGCTCGGCCGATGGGGCGTTCGCCCTGCGGTTGCGCGGCTACGTGCAAATGGACGGCCGCTTCTACTTCGACGACGACGATCTGCCGCTGACCGACACCTTCGTCATCCGTCGCGCGCGGCCGATCGTCGAGGGCACGGTGTGGAAGATCTTCGACTTCCGCATCATGCCGGACTTCGGCGGCACCTCGAGCACGCTCTTCGACGGCTATGTCGAGGGCCGCTTCAGCAACGCTTTCCGCGTCCGCGCCGGCAAGTTCAAGCCGCCGTTGTCGCTCGAACGGCTGCAGTCGGCGACCGACCTGATGTTCATCGAACGCGGCGCGGCCAACGCGCTGGCGCCGCAGCGCGACCTCGGCGTACAGGTGGGCGGCGAGCTCGCCGGCGGCAAGCTCGGAGTATCAAGCCGGCTTGTTCAACGGCTCCGTGGACGGTGCCATCGCCGACAACGCGGGCGGCGACGGCAAGGACGTCGCAGGGCGAATCTTCTGGCAACCCTTTCGCAACCCCGACGCGCCCGCGGCGGTCGATCTCGGAGTCGGTGTGGCGGTGAGCCACGGTGACACCGTCGGCTCGCCTTCCTCACCGGGCTTGCCGAGCTACCGCAGCAGCGGCAATCAGACATTCTTCAGCTATCGCAGCGACGGCACGGTACCTGGCACAGTGGTGGCCGACGGCCGGCGGACCCGCCTCATCCCTCAGGCCTGGCTCTATCGCGGGCCGTTCGGGCTGCTGGTGGAGTACACCGCGGAGCGCCAGGCGGTGCGGCGAGGCGAGATCAGCGACGACATCGACCTGCAAGGGCTGACGGTCAACACCTCCTGGGTGGTGACCGGCGAGCGCAACTCGTTTCGCGGCGTCGACCCGAGGCGGCCATGGGGTAGCGGGGGCCACGGCGCGGTGATCGTGGGAGCGCGCTACTCGAGGCTTTCGATCGACGACGCCGCGTTCCCGGTCTTCGCCGATCCCACGCGTTCGGCCGGCCGGGCCGATCTCTACTCGTTGGTGGTGTCCTGGAACCTCGTGCGCAACGTACGTTGGATGCTCGACGCCAACCTGGTCGAGTTCGAGCATGGCGGCGCGGGCGGCATCGACCGCCCGGACGAGAAGACCGTCCTCACCCGTTTCCAGATTTCTTTCTGAGAGCGAAAGGAGAGCCGTTCATGAGAGCCTCTTTGATCCTCGCCGCCGCCGCCCTGGCCGCGACTGTCGAGTCGTCCGCCGCGGCCCAGAAGCCGGTGTCGTTGCTCAACGTTTCGTACGATCCAACTCGTGAGCTCTACCAGGAGTTCAACGCCGCCTTCTCCAAACACTGGCAGGAGACCGCGGGACAGGGGGTCACCATCGAGCAATCCCACGGCGGTTCGGGCAAGCAGGCGCGCTCGGTGATCGATGGGCTCGAAGCGGACGTGGTGACGCTCGCCTTGTCCTATGACATCGACGCCATCGCCCGCGCCGGCTTGCTGCCCGCCGACTGGCAGAAGCGGCTGCCGCAGAACAGCACTCCGTACACTTCGACCATCGTCTTCCTGGTGCGCAAGGGAAACCCGAAGCAGATCCGCGACTGGCCCGATCTTGCGAAGCCCGGCGTCGGCGTGGTGACGCCGAATCCGAAGACCTCGGGCGGCGCGCGTTGGAATTACCTCGCCGCCTGGGGATGGGCCCAGCGCACGCTGGGATCGGAGTTCAAGGCGCGCGAGTACGTCGCGGCGCTCTTCCGCAACGTGCCGGTGCTCGACACCGGTGCTCGCGGCTCCACGGTCACCTTCGTCGAGCGCGGCATCGGCGACGTCCTGCTGGCCTGGGAAAACGAGGCACTGCTCACCCTCCAGCAGTTCGGCAAGGACAAGTTCGAGATCGTGGCGCCGTCGCTCACCGTGCTCGCCGAGCCGTCGGTGGCGCTGGTCGACAGGGTGGTCGATCGCAAGGGGACACGCAAGGTCGCCGAGGCGTATCTCAACTATCTCTACTCGCCGGCCGGACAGCAGATCGCCGCCAAGCACTTTTTCCGGCCGCGCGACGCACAGGCCGCGACTGCGCACGCCGCGAGCTTCGCCACCGTCCAGACCTTCACCGTGGATGAAGCCTTCGGCGGCTGGAAGGCGGCCCACGCCAAACACTTCGCCGAGGGTGGCGAGTACGAGAAGATCCAGGAGGGCGTGCAGTGAGCCGAGGCCGGCGCTCGCGCGGTCCGTTGCCCGGCTTCGGGTTGTCGCTGGGCGTCACGCTCCTTTGGCTGGGCTGTCTGGTGATGGTGCCGCTGTCGACGGTGGTGTTGAAAACCGCCAGCCTGCCGTTGAGCCGCATCGTCGA
Organism: Thermoanaerobaculia bacterium; assembly: GCA_963821905.1. Lineage (GTDB taxonomy): Bacteria > Acidobacteriota > Thermoanaerobaculia > Multivoradales > JAGPDF01 > CAWGFP01. Next base: position 263,191 of record CAWGFP010000015.1, read on the forward strand.
GCTCGCTTTCTCGCCGCGCGCGCTGGCCTCCTACAAGCTGACCTTCGGCGCGTCGGTGGCGGCGGCGGCGCTCAATCTGGTATTTGGCCTGCTGGTGGCCTGGATGCTGGAGCGCTACCGGTTTCCCGGGCGGCGAGTGATCGACAGCCTGGTGGACCTGCCCTTCGCGCTGCCTACCGCCGTGGCGGGAATCGCGCTCGCCGCGATCTACGCCCCGAACGGTTGGATCGGACGGCTGATCGAGCCACTGGGCCTCAAGGTGGCCTACACGCCGCTCGGAGTCGGTGTGGCGCTCGCCTTCATCGGCCTGCCCTTCGTGGTGCGCACCGTGCAGCCGGTGTTGCGCGATCTCGAGCCGGCGCTCGAAGAGGTGGCCGCAACCCTCGGAGCGACCCGCCTGCAGACGCTGCGCAGCGTCGTGCTCCCTGAATTGCTGCCAGCCGCGGCGACCGGTTTCATCCTCGCCCTGGCCCGCGCGCTCGGCGAATACGGTTCGGTGATCTTCATCGCCGGCAACCTGCCGATGAAGTCGGAGATCACACCGTTGCTCATCATGGTGCGGCTGGAGGAGTACGACTACGCCGGCGCCACCGCCATCGCGCTGGTCGTCCTGCTGGCCTCTTTCGGGTTGTTGCTGCTGCTCAATCGCTTGGCCCAGGGCCGGCCGGCAATGGCGCTGCGATGAGGTCGCTCGCGATGAGCCGAAAGCTCGATCCGCGCGCCGAACCGGCGTGGCTGCGTTGGCTGATCGCCGGCTCGGCGTTCTTCTACCTGGCGTTGTTTCTCGTGGTGCCGCTCGCCGCCGTCTTCGCGCAGGCGTTCTCCAAAGGTGCGCAGGTATGGCTCGAGGCGGTGAAGGACCCGGTAGCCTTAGCGGCCGTGCGCTTGACGCTCCTGGTCACCGCGATCGCGGTGCCGATCAACGCCCTCTGCGGCCTCGCCGCGGCCTGGGCGGTGACCCGCTTCCGCTTTCGCGGCCGTAACCTCTTGATCACCGCCATCGACTTGCCGTTCACCGTCTCGCCGGTGGTGGCCGGCATGCTCTTCGTCCTGCTCTTCGGTGCGCAGGGGCTGCTGGGACCTTGGCTGACCGAGCACGGCGTGCGCATCCTCTTCGCGGTGCCGGGCATCGTCCTCGCCACCCTCTTCGTCACGCTGCCCTTCGTGGCGCGGCAGCTCGTGCCGCTCATGGAGTCGCAAGGCGCCACCGAGGAGGAGGCGGCGGTGACGCTGGGCGCCTCCGGCTGGCAGCTTTTCCGGCTGGTCGTGCTGCCCAAGATCCGTTGGGGCCTGATCTACGGCGTGGTGCTGTGCACCGCGCGCGCGATGGGAGAGTTCGGCGCCGTCTCGGTGGTGTCGGGGCACATTCGCGGGCGCACCAACACCATTCCGCTGCACGTCGAGATCCTCTACAACGAATATCAGTTCGCGGCCGCCTTCGCCGTGGCCTCGCTGCTGACCGTGATGGCGCTGGTGGCGCTGGTGGCGCAGGCTTGGAGCGGCCGCCGCGTGCGCCAGTCCTGAGGTAGCCTGTTCGGATGCGAAGCTGGCGGCTGCGCGTCCTGTTGCCGCTCGCCGCGGTGGGTTTGGTCGCCGCGGTCGCCGCCGGCGTCTTCGCCGTGGTCTGGTCCCACGCCGAGCGTCTGGCCCGCGATCAGGCCGTTGCCCGCGCCGAGCGCGTGGCGGCGAGGGCGGCCGAGACCATCGCCCTGCGCGGCGCAGAGATCGAGCGCGCCGCGCGGCTGCTCGCTGACACTCCGGATCTGGCGCGAAGCATCGCGGCCGGCGATCCCTCCCGCGCGGAGCTCGACCGCTTCCGCACCGCCGCCGGCCTCGATGGCGTGGCGGTGAGCAGCGGCGGCCAGTGGACTGTGGTGGGCGCCATCGACCCGACGGGCCATCGCGAGCCGGGCTGGCGATTGCAGCGCGCGGCCGAGGGTTGGCGATTGCTGGCAGTCGAGCGGCCGCCTGGCGCAGAGGTGAGCGTCGCAGTGTCGCGCGGCCTGGAGATCGTCGGTTCGCCGGTCGAGCGAAACGTCCGGCTCCTCGCGCCGGGCGAGGCCGGCCAGATCGTGGGCGGCAGCCGCGCCGCGGCGCTGCACGGCGCCATCGAGGGAGCGCCGAGAAGCGGCTGGGACTCGGCCGACGGCGCCTACGCCATTCGTCCGATCACCGCGCCGGATGGCGCGATCGTGGGCGTGCTGGACGCCGTGGTGCCGCGCCTCGAAGCCGAGGCGAGCCTTGGCAGCCTCGCCTGGAGGGCGCTCGCCATCTCGCTTATCGTGGTGCTCGCCGCCGCGCTGGTGGCGGCAGGTCTCGCCTCGCGCCTGGCCGGAGACGTCGCCGATCTCTCGGCGGCCGCCGAGGCGATCGGCGCCGGGGATCTCGATCACCGGGTGCCTCCGGCGCGAGAGCTCGACTTTCTCTCCGATCGCCTGGAAACGATGCGCCGCCGGTTGCAGCGTGATCAGAGCGAGCTCGGGCGCCGCCAATCGGAGATGGAAGCAGTGGTGAGCGGCATCGCCGAAGGCGTCGTGGCGGTCGACGGTGAGCGCCGCGTGCGTTTCCTCAGCGCGCCCGCGGCGGGAATCCTGGGCGTCGACCCGGCGCAGGCGGTGGGCATGTTCTGCGGCGACCTGCTCCGTCCGGAGCCGCTCGACGGCGTGCTGCCTTGCGACGCCGCCTGCCCGATCCTGCACGCCCGCTTCCGCGGCCCGGCGCGGGCGGTGGAGTCGCTGCGCCTCGCCGATGGCGGCCCGCACCCGTTCGTGGTCAGCAGCGCGGCGCCTGCCCCCAATGCGGCTGGGGGCACCGCCGGCGGCATGCAAGTGGTGATCCTGCGCCACGAGTCGGCCCTGGAGGTCGCGCGGCGGGCCCGCGATGCGGCGGTGGCCGATCTCGCGCACGAGCTGCAGACACCGCTGGCGGCGCAGGGCGCTTCGCTCGAGCTGCTGCGCGAGCGTGTGGCGGCGACCGACGAGCGCGCCCTCGACCTGGTGCTGGCGCTCGAAGCCGGCACGTTCCGGCTGCGGCGGCTGATCGACAACTTGCTGGAGAGTGTGCGCATCGAGTCGGGTCAACTGGCGATTCGCCGCGTCGACGTCGATCTCGACGAAGTGATCGAAGAGGCCGTGGCGATGACTCAGCCGCTCCTGGCGCGTCGCCGGCAGACGATCGAGCTCGATCTGCCGCCCGTGCTCCCGACGGTGCAGGGCGACCCTCAGCGGCTGGGGCAAGTGGTGGTGAATCTGCTCTCCAATGCCTCGAAGTACGGCCCCGAGGCGAGCGCGGTGCGGTTGGGCGTGGCGCTGGAGAAGGACGGCCTCGAGCTCTGGGTGGCCGATCGCGGTCCCGGGTTTCCATCTCCCTCGCGCCCGGGCGGGCGTTTTCGCCGCGGCGCCGCCGAGCCGCCGCAGGCCGGTAGCGGCCTCGGTCTGTGGCTCTGCCGCTCGATCCTCGAACGCCACGGCGGCGAGCTGCGGGTCACCCGCGCCGGCGAGGAGACCCTGGTCAGCGCGCGCTTGCCACTCGGTGACGCGGCATGAAGGTGCTGATCGTCGACGACGATGGCGACTTGCGCGCCGTGCTCGGCTTCGCGCTGCGCGACGCGGGCTACGTCGTGGTCGAGGCCGGCGACACGCCGGCGGCGATTGCCCGCGCCGCCGAGGAACGTCCGGATCTGGTCATCCTGGACCTCAACTTGCCGTCGGCCGACGGACTCACGGCGCTGCCGGTGCTGCGCGGAGAGGGCGACGCCAGACGCCCGGTGATCGTGCTCTCGGTGCGGTCGGCCGAGGAGGACGTGGTCAAGGCGCTCGATCTCGGGGCCGACGATTTCCTGACCAAGCCATTTTCGCCGCGCACGCTTCTGGCTCGTCTGCGAGCCGTGTCGCGGCGCGCGGGCGTCGAGCGGCCGGAGCCCTTGACCGCAGGCGACCTGGCAGTCGACCTCGAACGGCGAATGGCGGTGGTCGAGGGCCGCCCCGCGGTGCGCCTGACGCCCAAGGAACTGCGCCTGCTTCAGTTCCTGGTGGCTCGCGCCGGAGAGACCGTGCAGGCCGACCGACTCCTGGTCCACATCTGGGGCAGCCGTGGGGAAGCCGACCGCCAGCTGTTGAAGCAACTGGTGCACCGCCTGCGCCAGAAACTCGAACCCGATCCCCAATCCCCGCGCTACGTGATCACGGAGGCTGGCGAGGGCTACCGCTTCCAGCCCGGCGCTCGCAGCTCCTAACCCTGGGCGCTCAACGTCGCCGCGTACTCGGGAATCGAGGTCAACCGTACGCCGTAGCCCGCGGCAGTCTCGCGGGCGTTGGGGATCGCGTCGCCGTGGGCATAGGCGAGCCCGAGCGCGCCGAAACTCGACTGCAGGGGGTCGTCTGCGGCCTGCATGGCGGCCAGCGCGGGCTCCGGCACGTGCTCGATTTCGAGCTGCCGGCCCAGCGCGTCGCCGATGATGCGCGCCGCCTCGAGCGGCGTGGTGGGCTCCGGTCCGCCGATCTCCAGCGTGCGGCCGCCGGGCTCGTCACGACACGCCGCTGCGACGGCCAGGCGGGCGACGTCTTGCGCCGAGACGAAGCTGACCGGCGCCGTGCCGGCGCCCCAGACGCGAAACACGCCGCGCTGGCGATCGAGGGCGTGTCCGCCCAGCCAGGCCTGCATGAAGAAGGAGGGCCGCAGGATCACCGCCTCCATCGGGCTCGCCAAGAGGGCGCGTTCGGCCCCCCGCTTGGCTTCGTGCAACGGCGATGGCTGCTCGATACCCCCGGAATACGACAGGTAGACGAAACGCGCCACGCCGGCACGCGCGGCGGCATCGATCAGGGCGAGAACGCCGTCCCGGTCGACGCGGCGCAGGCCGTCGTCGCTGCCGTGGGGCATCGTGGTCACGGTGCAGACGACGGTATGCACGCCCGCGCACGCCGCGCCGAGCGAGTCCGGCGCGCGCAGGTCGCCGTCGACGAGGTCGATGCCGGATGCTTTCAACCGCGCGCCCTCAGGCCGGCTAGCGGCGTTGCGAAGCAAAGCGCGCACCTCGCGCTGCGCCCGGCGCAACTCGATCGCGATGGCGCCGCCCACGGCGCCGGTTGCTCCGACCACGAGATCCATTCGAGCCTCCTCGCGCGCTCAGCGCGCGCCTGAAATTACACGCCCAGCAGCCGCGCCGCGCTGGCGAGATCCTCGCCGGCTTCGCGGGCCGTGCACAGCCAGAACCACGACCAGTCCATGCTGTCGCGGCGCAGCAGCAGATCGCCGGCTCGCCTGCAAAGCTCCCGGTCGTTCTCGGCCCGGGCGCGACAGGCCATCGCCTGCACCAGGAGGTAACCGCCGCCCAGCGTGTGGCGGCGACCGGACAAGTGGGTCTCCGCCTGGCGGCAGGCGGCGACGGCGGCCGCCTCGTCTCGCTGCTCGAGCGCGGTTCGGGCGAGAACGCAGAGCCCGAGGGCGCGGAAGGTGTCGCGATACATGTGATCGCTGGATTCCGACTGCGCCACGGCGGCGAGCGCTTCGGCGCGCGCCTCGTCGAGCCGGCCCTGCCGCCGCAGGCTCTCGGCGAGGCCGGCGCCGGCGCCCGAGGTGGCGTGCCGGCCGCCGCGCTCCTTCTGGATGGCTTTGGCAAAGCACCAGTCCGCCTCGCCGAAAGCGCGGAGCTCCATGTGGGTATTGCCGAGGCCCAGCCAACCGAATCCGAACTCGGGCGCCAGCGCCACGGTGTCTTGATAACAGCGCAACGCGTCATCGAATCGCCGCGCCTCGCTCATCAGGCAGCCGTGGAAGTACCTGGCATAGGCGTCGCGGGGATCGAGATCGGAGGCGCGAGTAAGCAGGCGGATGGCCTCCGCGCTCTCACCGAGACGTAGCATCGCGTAGGCCAGCCAGACATGCGCCTGCTCGTGGTCGGCCTGTGCTGCGAGCGCGCGGTTCGAGAAACCCCGAGCGAACTCCAGCTCCGCGCGGTCGGTGGTGAAGGTGAACCGCATGTCGTGCACCATGGCGAGTCCGACCAGGGCGTCGGCATAATCCGGCTGCAGCTCGATGGCGCGCTCGAACCATTCGTGGGCGCTCTCGAACCCCGCCTTTTGCATGGTGAGCCAGTCCTCGCGGCCGCGCACGTAGCATTCGTAAGCGTCGAGCTGAGGGACGTCGGACGGCGCAGTCGGCACTTCGACACGCATCGCCGCCGCCGCATCCTCGGCGAGCCGGTCCTGAAGCGCGAACAGGTCCGTCATCACCCCGTTGACCTTGCTGCTGGCGATATCGCGCCCGGTGTGCACTTCGCTGACCGTCATGACGGCTCGCAGCGCCGGCCCGATGCGCTGCACGCTGCCGTGCACCACCCATCGGCAGCCGAGCAACAGCCCGATGCGCGCCGGGTCGCGGTCGGCGGTGGCGGCGCTGGCGCGCGCCACCCGCGCGCGCGGCAGCGTCTGCAACCCGGCGCGGGCGAGGTCGGCGGCGAGCGACTCGGCGATGGCACCGCAAACCCAGGACTCTTCACCGCTATCGGCGCGCCATTCGAAATCCAGCACCGCCACGGTGTTGGGCAACGAGGACAGCGCCTCGCCGTCGGCGAGGCCGGCGAGATCGCGCAGGAAGTCGCGCGCCGTCGGGTACCGGCGCTCGCGATCGCGTTCCAGGGCGCGAGCCAAGATGGCGTTGAGCCCCGCCGCGACGGGAAGCGCGGCGGGCGCTTCCGACAGCGTGGCCGCGATGCGCTCGGTGATCGTGCTGCCGGGAAACGCCGGGCAGCCGGCGAGCATCTCGAACAGCGTGGCTCCGACCGCGAAGAGGTCGGCGCGGCCGTCGACGGGCTGACCGCGCAACTGTTCGGGCGCCATGTAGCCGGCGGTTCCCGCGACCGCCGACTGGGCGGCGAGAAAGCTGTCATCGATTCGCATCGTCGGATCGTCGCCGCTGGGCAAGCGGCGGGCGATGCCGAAATCGAGGATCTTGGGCCGGCCGCGCTCGACCAGGACTACGTTCTCGGGCTTGACGTCGCGATGGATGACGCCGGCGGCGTGGGCATGAGCGAGGCCCTCGAGAATTCCCGCGGCGATCGCCGTCGCCTCGTCGGCCGGCAGGGATCCGCGGCGCAGGCGGGCGCGCAGAGTCTCGCCGGCGACGAATTCCATGGCGATGAAATCCACGCCGCCGTCCTCGCCGGCCTCGTAGATCGAGGCGATCGCCGGATGCTGCAGGCGCGCGCCGGCCTCGCTCTCGTGCCGCAGAACCTGCCGCAGCTCGGGCGCCACGCCGGCCGGCAGGACCTTGACCGCGGCGGTCCGGCCGAGGGCGAGGTCGCTGGCGCGATACACCTCGCCCATCCCGCCGGCGCCGATCAGCGCGTCGAGCCGGTAGTGGCCAAGAGTCCGACCGATGGCGGTCAACTCGTCTCCTGTCTGATCGAGATGCCCGGTTAAGCTAGCACGCGATGCGCCTGGTGATCCAAAGGGTCAGCCGCGCCGAGGTGCGCGTCGCGGCCGAGACCGTCGGCGCGATCGGCCGCGGCCTTCTCGTGCTGGTCGGAATCGAGCACGGCGACGGCGACGAGCAGGTCGAGCGGGCGGCGGAGAAGCTCGCCGGCCTGCGCTGCTTCGAGGACGGCGAAGGTCGGATGAACCTCGATTTGCGCGCTGTGGACGGAGCGCTGCTGGTCGTGTCTCAGTTCACCCTCGCCGGCTCGCTCGAGCGTGGACGGCGGCCGTCTTTCGATCGGGCCGCGAGGCCGGACATCGCCGAGCCGTTGGTGGAGAGCTTGGTCGATCGCCTGCGTGGACGCGGTTTTCCAGTCGAGACCGGACGCTTCCGCGCGGCGATGGAAGTCGAGCTGGTGAACGACGGTCCGGTGACCTTCGTGCTCGAGGTCAGGGCTGGAGGAACTCCACCCGCAGGGGGACCGGCATGAAGCAGAGGATGAAGAGCAGGAGCGAAGCCCACGCCAGCCATCGCCGCCCGGGATCCAGCGGCGCCGCTTCGTCGATCACCGGCGGATGTCGAACGCCGACCAACAGCGTCACCACGCTCCAGATCAGGAAGCCCGGCCAGTAGAAGCCCAGGGCGCACAGCCCGATCCACAACGGCCATGCCAGCCGGCGCTGCAGGGGGCCGATCGCAGCGTAGAGGATGTGCCCACCGTCCAACTGGCCCAGCGGCAACAGGTTGAGCATGGTGGCGAACAGGCCCAGCCAGGCGGCGAGCGCGAATGGGTGCAGGTTGAGGATCACGCCTTGCGGGAGCGGCCCGTGGAACAGCCGCACGACCAGCTCCCAGAGCAGCCCGCTCCCTGGCAGCCAGATCTGAGCCACGGCCTGGTTGGGATCGCGAGATACCTCGAGCGCCGCGGGAGTCGACTTGGCGATACCCAGCACCATGAACGGCAAGAGAGCGATGAACCCTGCGAACGGGCCCGCGGCGCCGACATCGAAGAGCTCGCGCTTGTCGCGCAGCGGCGCTCGAATTCGAATGAAGGCGCCCAGCGTGCCGAGGCCCATCGGCGCCGGCAGGAAGTACGGCAGGGTGGCGGGAAGACCGTAGCGGCGGCAGGCGACGTAGTGTCCGAGCTCGTGCGCCAGCAGGATGAACATCGCCGCCAGCGCGAATTGCAGCCCCGGAGTCAGCACAGCCGGCTGAGTCCAGACGTCGCGGATCATGCGCGGCGTCATCCAGGGAAGGAGATCCGTCGAAACGTCGGTACGAGTGAAAAAGTGCCAGGCGGCGCCCAGCGTGGTGGTGCTGAAGAGGGTGACGAGAAAGAGGACGGCGGCCAATCGGTAGCGCGGCCGGCGCGGTTGGGAACCGTAGGGCGGCGCGTCCGCCAGCTCCGGCAGCCGGCCGACGGTCAGCAGATCGCGTTCGGGAGGCCCGAACTGGTCCATCACCTGCCCTGTCTCAGAGGGTCCGGCAACGGCGGGGCCGCTTTAGAGGTTCTTGAGATCCTTGCCGGGCTTGAAGCGCACGGTCTTGCCGGGAGTGATGGCCACCTCGACGCCGGTCTTGGGGTTGCGGCCCACGCCCTTCTTGCGGTCGCGCACCTGAAAGACCCCGAAGCCACGCAGCTCGATGCGCTTGCCGGAGCACAGCGCCTCCTTCATGGCCTCGATGATCGTGTCGACCGCCTGTGCCGCCTTGACCCGCGAGACTTCAGACAATTCGGCCACGCGATTGACGATATCGGCTTTGATCATCGGGGCTCCGAAGCGGGCGGGAGTGTAGCAACCAGGGCGGGGGGTGTCAAACGCTAACCCTCATGCCTGCTTGAGCTTGCTGCGCATGATGCAGAGCTCGAAGGCGATCGCGGCCTTGGCCGCCAGGCGCTGCCAGCCCTCCATGTCGAGGCCGGAAAGGCCGTTCGCCCCATTGTCCACGTAGACGAAGATGGCCACCCGGTCCTTGATCCGGACGGGCAGCACCAGGCTCTCTCCCGGCACTTCGCCGCCCCAGGTGCGCGCCAGGTCGCGATGGGCCGGCATCGGAGCCAGGGTGCCGAGAAAGTACTGGCCACTCTGCTTCAGGTTGAGAAACACCGACGGCTGGTTGAAGGGCACCGAATAGGCGGCCAGCGTGTCGGCCTGTACGCCGGCACCGCGTCCCATCCAGCCCTCGACGTTGTTCTTCACTGCCTTGAAGAGGATGACGCGCGAAAAATCCTGGTTGAGGTAGGTGAGCAAGGTCTTGCCGACGTCATCGCGATCCTTGGGATTCAGCAGTTGGATTTCGACGTCGCGCATGGTGAGCGCCGGGGGCGCTGCCGGCGCGCCACGCAGCGCGGCACGTTCCTCGGGATCTAGCGGAATGCTCAAGGTCGGGGGCTGGCGGGTGGGCACCGCTGCCGGCTCGGCCGTCGCCGCAGCCGTTACCGGCTCGGCCGTCGCCGCAGCCGTTACCGGCTCGGCGGCGACCGGCTCGGCGGCCTTCGGTGGCTCCGTGAACGAGGCCACCGATGAAGTGCCGGTGATCGAGCGCGGCGTCGCCGCGGCCTCGCTGGCGAGCCGCGAGGATTGGCTCGCCGGCGTCGACGCTCGGCCTTCATCCGGGCGATCCCAGAGATAGCGCGCGCGGTTCATGCGATCGATGAGATGGCTGAAGCGCTGCGGGCATTCTTCGCCGTAGTACTTCTCGAGCGCCTCGTAGATGCGGGCTTCGTTGGCGACGAAGACCTTGAGCCGCTTGTTGGTGACGAAAGCCAGCTCGTCCTGGATCTGCAGATTGCGAACGTCGAGCAGGGCGATGAAGACCTGGGTTCCCACCATTTGGAACGGCACCGCGCGGCAGCGGCGGGCGACCCGCGCGGGCAGCAGCTTGTGAATCTCCTCGGGGATGTTGCGCAGATTCTCGACTGTAGCCGGGGGAGTGCCGTGCTGCTCGGAGAGAGCCTTCATCACCAGATCCTCGGGCAGCGCGTCCATCTCCAGCAGGCAGGTGCCGATGCGGCCGCCGACCACGCTCTGGTTTTGCAAAGCGCGCTGCAGCTGGTCCTTGGTGACCCAGCCGTGCTCGAGAAGGATCTGGCCGAACTTCTTCGGCTTGGCGATGGCCACTCGTCGTCTAAGTTATTGCAGATTCGTTAGTTACCGAAGGCCGGGAGATTATAGAGGCGCCGCCCCCGGCTTGTAAAGCGAGCGGTCGCGTTCTATCCTGACGAGGTGAAGTCACGCCGGCTTTTCGCCGCTTTCGCGCTGTACTTGGCAGCCTCGCTACCGGCAGTCGCGGGCGAGTCCGCGGCGCATCGCTTCGTCCTCGGCAAGCTTGCCGCGATGGAGGGGGACCCGCAGGCTGCGCTCGCCGATTTCGAACGCGCCGTGGCGCTCGAGCCGGACGACGCCTACCTGCGGCTGGAGTACGGCGATCTGTTGCTGCGACTCTCGCGCAGCAATCGCGGCGAGGGCGACGACTTGCTGCCGCTGGCGCGCGAACAGGCGGCCGTGGCGCAGCGCTTGGAGCCCGAGAATCGCGACGCCCTGCGGTTGCGGGCGGACATCGAGCTTTCAATCGCGGAGTCGGACCCGGAGGCGCTCGAAACCGCACGGCAGTTGCTCGAGCAACTTCGGCGGCAGGATCCCTCCGACCTCGGTCCGATGACCGCGCTTGGCCAGCTGTACCTGCGCCAGGAGCGCTACAGCGACGCCGCGGCGGTGTTTCGCGAGGCGATCCAGAACCACCCGCCGAGCCGCATGCTGGTGCCGATGCTGGTCGATGCGCTGATCAAGTCCGGCGAGCAGGAGCAGGCGATGTCGACTCTGCGCGAGCTGCTGGCGGTGGATCCGGCGGCGCTCGAGGCGCGTCTCGCCCTCGGCGACCTGTTGAGCGAGCGCGGCGACCACCGCGCCGCCGCCGAGCTGCTGGCCGCGGCGCCACCCGAGGACGCGGCGCGGCTCGAGTTGCGACGGCGCCTGGCCTTCGAGCTCTATCGCATCGGCGATCTCGCCGGCGCCCGCGCGCAGCTCGAACCGGTGCTGGCGGCAGAGCCGGATTTTTTCGGCGGCCGTTACCTGAGCGCGCTGCTGTTCGAAGCCGAGGCGCGCAACGACGATGCCCTGCGTGAGCTCGAGGCGCTGCGCGCCAAAGCGCCGGATAATCCCGAGCTCGCGGTCGCGGTGGCGCGGGTGCGCGAGCGTCAGGGCAAGGTCGACGATGCGGTTGCGGTGTTGAGCGAAGCGGCCGAGCGCCTGCACACCGCGGGAAAGCTCGACCAGGCGGCGGCATTGCGCCTCCAGATGGGACTGACTTGGAGTCGCGCCGAGCGCTGGCGTGAGGCCGCGAAAGCCGTCGAGCCGCTGCTCGAGGCGGCCGACGACGGGCTGCGTTCCGATGCTGTCTTGATCTATACCGACGCGCTTTCGCGCCAGGGCAAGGGGCAGGAAGCGTTGGCGACGCTCGACCGCGCGTCGGGGTCGAGCGCGGCGCTCACCGCCCAGCGGGCCGAAGTTCTCCTGCGTCTCGATCGCCGGGACGAGGCCGAAGCGATCCTGACCGAGCTCGGCCGCAACGGCGATGCGCGCGCCCGGCTGCTGGTGGCGGACGTCTATCAACGGTTCGATATGTGGCCGCAGGCCATCGCCGCCCTCGATGTGGCGCGCGGGGCCGATCCGCAGTCGCGCGAGATCAACTTCCGCCTGGCCGCGGCTTACGAGCGCGCCGGCCGCCGGCAGGAGGCGATCACCGCCTTTCGCGGCCTGCTCGCCGAGCAGCCGGATTTCGCGCCGGCACTGAACTATCTCGGCTACATGTTCGCCGAGAGCGGTGAAAGCCTGGACGAGGCATTGTCCCTGGCCCGCCGCGCGGTCGATCTCGACCCCGCCAACGGCGCCTACGTCGATTCACTGGGCTGGGCGCACTACCAGCGGCGCGAGTACGATCAGGCGCGCGACCATCTCGAGCGCGCCGCGGGACTGCTCCCCGGAGACGCCACGATCCTCGAGCATCTCGGCGACGTGTATCGCGCGCTCGGCGATCGCGGGCGGGCCCTCGTGGCCTACCAAAAGGCCCTCGGCCTCGAAGCCGACAACGCCGCCGAGGTGCGGCGCAAGCTGGCCGAGCTTCGTTCCGGCTCCTGAACCCAGTGAAAGCCGCGGCGCGGTTGGCGGTGGCCGCCGTCCTCGCGGCGGGCTGTGCGACGGTGCCGGTGGCGCCGCGCGCCGATGGCGCCGCGCCCTGGGACATTCCGGCCTCCGAGCTTGGCCAGCAGAGTCTGTTCCGTGTGAACTATCGCGGAGAACGCGGCAGCGGAACGCTGCGCCTGGTGCTTCGCCTGACGGCGGAGAACGACTATCAGCTGGCCGCCAGCGACGCCTTCGGCCGGCAACTCTGGAATCTCGCCGCCGAGGGCAGCGAAGCCCGCTGGATCGATTTCCGCGCCGAGCGCTGGTGCGAGATGGGAGACAGCTTCGCCCTGCCGGAGCTGGGGCTACCCGATCTGCCGCTGCGCGCCATTCCTGCGCTGCTGCTCGGGCGCTTGCCCGTGACCCCGCGCGAGGGCGCTGTGGAGGCCTCCGAAGTGCGCGACCGCCGCGGCCGCCGGTGGACGATCGCGGCGGGGGAGTCGCCGGGTTGGACGCTTTGGGACGGCGAGGAGCCGGTGCTCTGGTTTCGTGTCCAGCAGGGCGAGCACGTGCTCTCGTCGCGCCGCGACGGCGCCCAACTACGCTGGCGGCGCACCCTGCGCGAGCCGTTGGGCGGCTCGCCGGCGGGCGGCGCGCCGCCGGCGACTTTCGCGCAAGGAAGATGCGATGAGCCCCGCCTACCGTAGCTTCGCGAAGATCAACCTCCACCTACAGGTCGTCGGCAAGCGCGGCGACGGTTACCACGAGCTGCGCACCGTATTTCAGACCGTCGAGCTGCACGACGTCCTCCGCTTCGAGCCCGGCGGAGAAGGCGTGCGCCTCGAGGTCAGCGGCGCCGATCTGCCCACCGGGCCGGAGAACCTGGTGCATCGCGCCGCGTCGGAGTTCCTCTCTCGCTGGGGAGGGCTCGGAGGACTGAGCATCGAGCTGCGGAAGAATGTCCCGGCCGGCGGCGGGCTGGGGGGCGGCAGCAGTAACGCCGCGACGACTTTGCTCGCCTTGCGGGATTTCACCGGCCTGCCCGCCGACCCGCGCGAGCTGTGGCCGCTGGCGCGCGAGCTCGGCGCCGACGTGCCGTACTTCCTGGTCGGCGGCACGGCGCTGGGCGTCGGGCGGGGCGACGAAATCGTTCCCATATCCGATCTGCCGGAGGAGGAGGTGTGGATCGCGGTGCCAGATATCGCCGTACCGACCGGCGAGGTGTTCGGTCTCCTGCCGGACGGCCCGCCGGCTCCGCTCGCCGGCGACGTCCTCGCGCTTGCCCAGGGCGGCGACCCGCGCAGCGTTTGGAATCTTCACTTATGGAATGATTTGCAAGATGTTGTGTTCCGAAGCTTTAGCGGCGTCGCAGAGGTGTATGATTCCCTCATACGGGGAGGGTTCGGGGGGGTGCGGTTGTCGGGTAGCGGGGCGTGCTTGGTGGCCCGCTGGACCGGTGACGCGGAACCGTGCCCACAGTTGCCGGCGAACGCGCGTCTCCTGAGGTCGCGCTTCTTGAACCGGTCTTCGATTCACTCCCAACGTCTGATCGCTTGAGGGAGATGCCATGGAGATCACAGAGGTCAAGGTTTTTCCGATTCAGGAGGAGAAGCTCAAGGCGTTCGTCTCGATCGTCTTCGACCATTGCTTCATGGTCAACGACATCAAGATCATCCAGGGCAAGGACGGGCTGTTCATCAGCATGCCCAGCCGGAAGAAGAAGAACGGCGAGTTCAAGGACGTCGCCCATCCGCTGAACAACGAGACGCGGCGGATGATCGAGGACAAGGTGCTGGGCGAGTACGACCGCGTCGCTCGAGGAGCGGGGCGAGCCGGTCCGCGAGCGTGGCGGCGCCGCGCACGGGAGCGGCGACGAGCGCCGATGGCCTCGCGGCCGCGCCCGATGCCGCGAGCCCGTCGCCGGAGAAGACCGTCGCGAAGAGGTCGAGGACATGCACCTCCGCGACTCCTTCTGGACCGTGTAAGCCTGCCGTCAGCCGATGAGCGGCTGGAGCGCGCCCGGTGCGCCGCAGCCGAGACTGGGGCGTCGCCAAGTGGTAAGGCACCAGACTTTGGATCTGGCATCCGGAGGTTCGAATCCTCCCGCCCCAACCAGACCGAGTAGGCCAGCAGAGATCCGACAGGTCGCTACGTCGAGGGCCTGGCCGGTCGCGTCGGAGTCTGTACTGCTCTGCACCATAGCGAGGGGATCATGTACGGCGAACTGAAAATCTTCGGAGGACGCGCCCATCCGGCGCTGGTCAGGAGATCTGCGACTACCTCGAACCTGAGCCCGGGCAAGGTGTCGCGCCTACAACTTCTCCGACGGCGAGACCTTCTGCCAGATCGACGAGAACGTGCGCGGCTCCGACGTCTTCGTCGTCCAGCCGACCTGCACGCCGGTCAACGAGAACCTGATGGAGCTGCTGATCATGCTCGACGCCTTCAAGCGCTCCTCGGCGTCGCGGGTCACCGCGGTGCTGCCGTACTACGGCTACGCGCGCCAGGACAAGAAGGACCAGCCGCGCGTGCCGATCACCGCCAAGCTGGTGGCCGACCTGATCTCCGCGCCGGCGCCGACCGCGTGCTGACCATGGACCTCCACGCCGCGCAGATCCAGGGCTTCTTCGACATGCCGGTGGACCACCTGTTCGCCGCGCCGGTGCTGCTCGACGCGATCCGCGAGCTGGAGATCCCGGACCTGGTCATCGTCTCGCCGGACGCCGGCGGCGTCGAGCGCGCGCGCGCCATCGCCAAGCGCCTGCGAGGCCGGCCTGGCGATCGTCGACAAGCGCCGCACGGCGCCCAACGAGGCCGAGGTGCATGCACGTCATCGGCGACGTCGACGGCCGCAACGTCCTGATCGTCGACGACATCATCGACACCGCCGGCACGCTGACCAAGACCGTCGACGCGCTGAAGCGCCAAGGGCGCCCAGCGGGTGCTCGCGGCGGGCGTCCACGGCGTGCTCTCCGGGCCCGGCGCTCGCAGCGCATCGCCGACTCGCCGCTCGAGCAGCGTCCTGATCACCAACACCACGCCGGTCGAGGAGAAGCTCGCCGCGCTGCAGCAAGCTGCAGTCCGCTGTCGGTCGCGCCGCTTCTCGGCGAGGCCATCCGCCGGATCCACGAGAACAGCTCGGTCAGCTCGCTGTTCGTCTAGCGAGGAAGATCGGAAGGGAAGGAGACTCCATGAGCGAAGTGACCATCGAAGTCGAGAAGCGCGAAGACCGGGCAAGGGCGCCAACCGCCGGCCCGCGCCGCGCCGGCAAGATCCCGGCCGTGGTCTACGGCGGCGGCAAGGAGACCGTGCCGATCCAGGTGGACCGCAAGATCCTGGTCGACATCTTGAAGAAGGGCGGCGGCGAGAACCCGATCTTCCTGCTCAAGCTCGCCGGCACCGACAAGAGCCGCCACGCGATGATCCGCGACATGCAGATCGACCCGGTCACCCGCCAGGTCGTCGCACATCGACTTCCAGCGCATCGCTGATGACCGAGAAGGTGCGCGTGAAGGTGCCGATCGAGCTGCATGGGCACCGCCTACGGCGTCAAGAACGAGGGCGGCGATGCTCGACTTCGTCGACCCGCGAGGTGCAGGTCGAGTGCCTGCCCGGCCGAGATCCCGCAGCACAGTCGTGGTCGACGTCACCGAGCTGCACGTCAGCCAGCACGTCGAGGCCAAGGACCTCGAAGCTGCCCGAGGGCGTCACGCTGCTCGACGAGCCCGGACCGCGTCATCGTGTCGGTGGCCAGCACGAGCGCGTGGTCGAACGAGGCGCGGCGGCCGAGGCGTTGCTCGAGACCGCGGCGGCCGAGCCCGAGGTCATCAAGAAGGGCAAGACGGACGAGGAGGGCGCCGAAGAGAAGCCCGAGAAAAGAAGAAGAAGAGCCTCCGGGCGCCGAAGTTCTCGACCCGTGCCCGTTGGGTGCGGGGTCTTGACTATCGGCGGCGCGCGACGATGGCAGACCTGCGGTCATCCTCGGCCTGGGCAATCCGGGCGCGAAGTACGCGACACCCGCCACAACGTCGGCTTCCGGGTGGTCGAGGAGCTGGCGCGCCGGCGCGGCGTGCATCCTGCGCGGCGGCGAGTGCGCCTCGTCGTCGGGCGAGAACGGCGGACGTCCTGCTCGCCATGCCCCAGACCTACATGAACCGCAGCGGCTACGCCGCCCGCTGCCTGGTCGAGCGCCGGCAGCTCGAGCCGTCGTCGCGTCCTGGTGGTCTACGACGAGGTCCGCCTGCCCCTCGGCAGGCTGCGCCTGCGCCCGTCGGGCAGCCCCGGCGGCCACCGCGGCATGGAGTCGGTCATCGAGAACCTGCGCAGCGACCGAGGTGCCGCGCCTGCGCCTGGGCGTGGGCCCGGCGGACGATTCCGTCGGCCGGCGAAGGAGCTGGCGGATTACGTGCTCGAACCGTTCGCCGCCGGACCGAACGCGAAGCCGTGACCGAGCTGGTCGCCCGCGCCGCCGACGCCTGCGAGTGCTGGCTGGCCGAGGGCCATCAGGCCACCATGAACAAGTTCAACGACTGAATTCAAATTTGGGGTCAGGTCTTGAAATGACAGTTATTTCAAGACCTGGCCCCCAAGAGGTTTGCTAGATTCTGCCGACGCTGCCCGTGCCGCGGGCGGCTTCCAGCGCGAAGAGCACGACCCACGCGGCCGCCCCGGCGAACAACCCGATCCACGCCAGCGATGCGGCTCGATACCAGCCGGGCGTGCCGCGGCGCAGCACTTCCACGGCCTCCACGAAGATCACCTCGCAGCCGCTGTCCTGGCGGACTGTGCTGGTCTGCCGCCAGAAGTCTTCCCAGTCGTCCATCTGATAGTCGACCAGCAGACCGCGCAGGCGAATCTGGTCGCCGACTCTCAAGCCCGCGATGCGCTCACGCACTTCCTCCCGGTCGGTGATCAGGTGGTTGTTGCTCGCCTCGCTCATGTCGAAGCGCACGCCGTGGCTGAACTCGAAGTAGCAGGTGAAGGGACCGCTGTCGAACTCCACTTCGCGGTAGTCGCCGTGCGACAGGTTGGATCCCCACACCACGCAGAGATCCTTGGTGTCGACCGAGGAGCGATCGTGGTAGATGTCGGCCACGCTGTGAATGTCGTTGTGGCTGACCACCAGACCCCAGATCTCGTACTCGGCGACCGGGCGCACTCGGCAGGAGCGCCCGCGGTAGTCGAACTCGAACGGCGCTCTCGCCGTCGCGCTCTGCGTCGGCTCGTTGCGCAGCGCAGGCAGCATTTCTTCCGGCGGCGCGAGCTGTCCCTTCCTCCAGGTCGCGAGCAGCAGCAGCACTAGACAGCCGAGCCAGGCACGTCCGACGAAGCGTCGCAGCGTTTGAAGCGAGTCAACGCGCATAGCAGGCGGTAGGATAGCGGCAGGAGACCCGCGCGGATGCCCTCGACGCTAGCTTTCGACACCTTCTGGAATTGGTTGCAGGCGCACCACGGCTGCATCCTGCGCGCCGGCACGCCCGAGGCCGTGGTCTACGACGATGACGATCTCCACTGGGCCTTCGGGGTGGAAGACGACGGCGCGCTGCTGGTGCAGGTGCTGCATGGCAAGCGGATCGTGGGCGAGATCTTCATCGACGCCGAGCAGGTCGCCTACGTGGAATGGGCGACCGGGGAGCGCGAAGGGGAGTTCGCTTTCGATCTCATCCAGGAGAGCGAGAACGACCGCATGTCGGCGTATCACTTCGTGTTGGCGCACGGCTACGAAGACCACGAGGCGCGGGGCAGCCGCATTCACTGATCTCTCGCGCGCCGATGTCTTGAAGCGGCCGCCAGTGGGCTCCGGCCTTAGAAGAGAGCCGCCACCATCGCCAGGCCGATGATGGCGTAGAGCGCGCGATAGCGTGCTTGCAGGCGGCGGATGCTCGCGTAGGTGAGGCCCTCGGCAAGGCCTTGAGCGACCAGCGCAAGTGAAGGGGATAGAGGGCGACGAGGGCTGCCAGGGGACGGCGGAAGGATGCCCTGGAGGGCCAGGAGGAGAAGGACGGCGTGGGCCAGGGTGAAGAGGGCCAGGCTGGCGGCGAAGGTGCGGCGCTGGCCGAAGATCACGGCGTTGGTCCTGATGGCGTTGAGGACGTCGCCTTGGTGGTCGCGGATCTCCTGGGTCAGGTGGCCGGCGGCGAAGGTCAGGCCGAAGAAAGTGGCCGTGGCGAGGCCGCGACCGTCGATGGCGTTCCCCAGGGAGTAGCCGAGCAGGAAGTGGAGGACGCCACCGGCCAGGTGGGCCGCCGAGTTGAGGAGCGGTCTGCCTTTCCAATTGAAGCGGGGCAGGGAGTAGAGGGCGCTCAGGGCGGCGATCGCCAGGGCCAGGCCGAGAGTGGTCGGGCCGAGGCGGCTGAAGAGGAGGAGACTCAGCGACCAGCAGGACGGCCGCCAGACCGCCGACCGCCTTGCGGCCGACGCCTCGGGCCGTGAAGACGCCGGCGGCCTTGTTCGGGTCGGCGAGGTCGGTGGTCAGGCCGGACCAGTCGTTGAGCATGAAGATGTGCGCCACCAGGCAAGAAGTTGGCGACGGCGAGGAGTCGCCAGCGGGCCCACCTGCGTTGCTCCCGGCTGGCGGATCGCGAAGGCGGCGCCGAGCAGGGGCGAGCCCTGGAGAACGAGGATGTCCGGCAGGCGCAGGCAGGACAGGTAGCGAACCGCAGGAGCTTTAGCCGCCGGGACGGGTGGATGCACCGATGTGCGCATGTTCATGAGAAGCCTGAGCCAGAGCGCGTAGCCGACGTCCTCCGACCAGTAGTATCTGGGGACCGTCGCGGTGAGATCGTTGTGGTAGAGGAGCGGCGGATTCTTTCGCAGCAGGGCGAAGTCGTCCTTGGCCAGCTGGCGCAGCAGCGTCCGAGCTCCGTGCCGCGTCGGCGGGTGCGCGCCCGGGTACCTGTGCCCGCTCCAGCAGCCGGACGACGGACACCCAGATCTCCTGCGCCGGCACCGGCGTCCGCATCCGTGACTCGGGCAGCTCCAGCGCGCAGCCGGCGCGCTGGAGGTCGGTCAGGCGCAGCATCGGGACCAGCGGCGCCATGCGATAGTAGACCCAGACCCGATCCTGGTCGACGACCGGGCGGAGCGCTTCGCAGAGCGCACGGCCGGCCGGCGGCTGCGCCGTCGGCCAGCAGTCTGCAGCAGGTGCATCTGGATGGTGATGTCGGCAGGGTTCGGATCGCTGCCCGGGTCGAGGCACTGGTAGGCCTCCCGCGGCGCGAGCCAGGTGCGGTAGAGGCCCTCGCGGGTGCGATAGCGGTCGAGGGTCGCCAGGGCGGCCGCCAGCCGCCGGCGGTCGCGCCGCGGAGCGAGCCTCCAGACGAGCGCCGTGTCGTCGGTGTCGGGCGTGATCGCGCACCCCAGGGTGCCGATGCCGGGACCGTCCGGCAGGCCGTGGTAGCGCACCAGCCCGCCGGCCTCGATCTGGCCGGTGAGGTGCTGGCGCGCGCGATCGCAGGCTGTCGCCGAAGACCGCCAGCGGCCGCCAGCGGATCGAGCAGGTCGACCAGGAGAGCGGTGAGGAAGGTGTTCATCTCCGGGCGCGGCTCCTCGAAGCGCGTCGCGGTCGTGTGGGCGGTGAGCCAGTAACGCCGGCGCCTGCTGATGCTCACGCAGCCGCGCCGCTGCCGTCCGGAAGGCGTCGCCGAGGCTCTTGCCTCCGGTTCTAACGGCGTTCACCGCTTCGCCGGCCTCGCCGTTCTCCGCCAGGACGGTCAGCTTGCGCTCCGCCAGGAGGTGGCGGCCGCCCTTCTCGGAGGCCCAGGCGAAGGCGGCCAGGAGATGTTCGCCGGGAGCGAGGCCGGCGGTGTCCAGAGCGGACTCGCCAGCCGGCGGGGCTCTCTTCGTGCAGCGTGCCGCGGACGTCGGGCCGGTCGAAGAACGTTACGTGATGCGCCCATTCGCCGGCCGTCGACGACGACTGCGACCTGCCAGGGCGTTGCGTGGCCGGCCAGCGCCCACCCGACGACGTTCACTTCCTGGCCGGCGGTGACTGCGGAGGTCGCGCGGCCGCCAGCCTCGATGGCGTCGAGATTGCCGCGCATCGGCACGGTCAGCTTGGCTTCCGTCAAGTAGTAGGGCCCGCTCCTCTCGGAGGCCCAGGCGAAAGCGGCGACGACGTGCTCCCCTGGAGCGAGGCTGCCCGGGTCGATCTGGATCCGCCAGCCAGCGTGGCTCTCTTCGCCCAGCGTGCCATGAACGTCAGGGCGTTCGAAAAAGGTGTGGGTGGAGACCGGTTGACGACCGTCGACGGAGATGGCCACTTTGAAGGGCGTAGCATTGCCGGCGAGCGCCCAGCCGCTGACGAAGACCTCCTGCCCGACCGCTACAGTTGAAGTCGCGCGTCCGTCGGCCTCGATGGCGTCCAGGTTGCCGCGCAGCTCGATCGCCAGGTCTGCCGGCGCAAGGCCATCCTGCAACGCAGCGATGAACGGTGCGTTTCGCCAGTCCCACGCCGCTTGCATCTTGTCGGGGCCGCTTCTGTTGGCGAAGACCACGGCATCCGTGGCCCCGGTGTAACAGAAGGCGCCGATGGCCTCGATGGCGACGGCGCCGCCGATGGCGAGCAGGAAGCACGTACGGCCCAGGCGGCGTAGCGAAGCGATGACCGGTACCAGCATCCAGCAGAGCAGCGGCAGGAGGTCGGTCAGATAGCGCGGACCCCAGGAGATGCCGGCCC
Source organism: Thermoanaerobaculia bacterium (assembly GCA_963821905.1). Classification (GTDB taxonomy): domain Bacteria; phylum Acidobacteriota; class Thermoanaerobaculia; order Multivoradales; family JAGPDF01; genus CAWGFP01. The sequence continues at coordinate 284,407 of CAWGFP010000015.1, forward strand.
GCCAGTCGGTTTTGGCATAGAGCAGGATCTGGAGGACGACGCCGACGCTCGATGCCAGGGTGAGAACGCGCTCGCCACGGGCGCGAGGCAGGTGCCGCCAGGCGAGGACGAGGAAAAGCAGGAAGGGCGAGAAGACGAAAAGTCCTCGCGTCGGGCTGAACAGCAATCCGGCGAGGCCCGGGAGCAGATCGTGCTGAAAGACGGCGGGCTTGCCCGCGAGCCCGTAGCCGCCGATGACGTGCCCGGCTACGGTGAGGTTGTAGAGCAGCACGAGGCCCATCGGTAGCGCCGCCGCCGAGGCGAGCAGCGCCGCCCGGCGGCCGGCCCAGAACAGTCCATAGGCGCCCAGCGCAGCCGCGAGGATGGCATCCGGCGGGCGGTTTGCGGCGATGAGCCCGCACAGCAAACCCGCCACCAGCGCGCGCGCTGTGGTGCACGGCGCGGTGAGAAACAGCAGGGCGCCGATCACCAGCAGCTGAGCCAGCCCGTGCTGCCAGAGCGCCTGGCTGCTGATCACCCAGGTGGTGGTGCCGAAGGCATACGCCAGCGTGAGCAGGAGCGCGATCGATTTTTCGGCACGACGCCGCAGCAGCAAGTAGAGGAGCGACGCGGAGAGCGCCGCCACGAGAGAGGCGGTGAGCTTCTCCATGACCCTCGCCACGTGGTCCATCCGCGCCTCCGTCCAACCCTGCAGGCGCAGGTAACCGACCGCGGGCACGTAGAGCGGCGCGACGAGCACCGGCAACACAACCGGATACAGCGAGATGGTGTGGCCAGCGCCAACCGGCACCATCCAGAACGCGCTGTCGCCCCGGCCCTGGGCGGTGATCGGCGCGATCGGGTCGAGCAGGACGGTGTGGTGCTGCCAGATCGCAAACGGCAGGTAACGCGCCGGGTAAGTGTCCCCGGCGCTGATCGCTCGCCCGTTGGCGTTGTAGACCAGCAGGCAAGAGAGCCCGATGAGCAGGCTTACCAGCAGGTCGCGCCGGATGGGCGTTGCAACCGCTTGCTCGGGTTGAGGATGGAGGCCGGGGTTCACTACGAGTCGCTGAGAGGGCGAAAGGGTAGCACAGGGTGGCCGGCCCACGGTGAGGACTTGCCTTTCCGCCCAGAATCCGTAGAATACCCGTTCCTTTGCCGGCGCAGTGCCGGCACCTGCCGCGAGGCGAATCGCGGCCCACGTTCCTCTCTGCCCCCTCGGGGGCCGAATGGCCATAGGGAGGTCAATCCCACTATGCGCATTTACGAGCTGGTCATCCTGGCCGATCCTCGGATTACCGACGAGGAAATGGTCCAGCTGACCGAGGACTACAAAAAGATGATCACCGCTGGCGGCGCCACGGTGACCAGGGAAGAGAGCTGGGGACGCCGGAAGCTGGCGTACCCGATCGACAAGCTCGGCGAGGGCAAGTACGTGATGCTCGTCGTCGAGACCAACGGCAAGAACCCGCTGCCCGAGGTGGAGCACCGCCTGCGTCAGAACGACAAGGTGCTGCGCTATCTCACCGTGCGCACCGACGGCAAGGTGATGGTGTTGCCGCCGCCGCGTGAAGGCACGCCGGTGCCGCGCGTGGAGGAAGCATGAAGCCGCGTGGCAAGGCAGGACGGGCCGGCGCCGCGGAGCGCCCCAAGAAGAAGGTGTTCTTCCGCCGCCGCAAGGTGTGCAAGTTCTGCGTCGACAAGATCGATTGGGTCGACTACAAGGACACCAAGCTGCTGCAGGGTTTCATCCTCGAACGCGCCAAGATTCTGCCGCGGCGCATTTCCGGCACCTGCGCGCGTCACCAGCGCATGGTGCAGCAGTCGATCAAGCGCGCCCGGCATCTGGCGCTGATCCCCTACACCGCGGACTAGGAGAGAGGCGATGAAAGTCATTCTGTTGAGCGATCTCCGTCACCGCGGCAAGCGCGGCGAGACGGTGGAAGTGAAGCCTGGTTTCGCGCGCAACTACTTGTTGCCGCAGGGCCTGGCGCTGGTGGCCAACACCGGCAACCAGAAGTACTTCGAGCAGCAGCGCAAGAAGATCGACCAGAAGCACGCCGCCGAGAAGGACGCCGCGGCGCGTATCGCGGGCGATCTGGCGGGCGTCAAGATCACCATCCGCAAGCGGGTGAGCGAGAACCAGACGCTTTACGGCTCGGTCACCGCCGGCGAAATCGCCGAGGCGTTGCAGGCCAAGGGCTTCGAAGTCGACCGCCGCCGTCTCGACCTCGAGGGCGGCATCAAGACCGTGGGCGATCATCAGGTTCGCGTCGAGCTGCATCCCGACGTCGTGGCCGAGGTGACCGTCTCGGTGGAGCCCGAAGAGTAAGCACGGACTCGAGACGATGGCGCACGACGCGGACGCAAAGCCGGAGCGGCGCGCGCCATCGCTCGATGATTTTCTCGGCGAGCCGACTCGCGAGCTCGCCGATTGGCAATGGCTGTGGGCCGGGGACCGCGAGTTCCCGGTTCGCAGCCATCGCGCTTTCTGGGGCGGTCTGCTGGTTCTCTGGAAGCGCCTGCTGCGCCCGTTCGTCAAGCCGCCGCAGAACGACCTCTGGGAACGCCAGCGGATCTTCAACCTGATCCTGATCGAGCACCTGCGCGAGCTGCGGCGCTCGGAGAGCGACCATCTCGGCCGCGTGCAGCACCTCGAGGCGCTGGGATCGCAGGGCGTGCACGACATCATGCTGCACACCGACGCGCTGTTCGCGCGCGTCGACCAGAAACTCGACCGCCATCGCCGCCTGGCGCACGATCTTCACGCCCGCCTTGGCGCCGCCCTGGCGTTGGCCGAAACCGCCCAGGCGCCGGCTCTCGCCGCGGCAGCGAAGGAGATCAGCTACCTCGAGCTCGAGGACCGTTTCCGCGGCACCTCCGAGGACATCGAGCAGCGCATCGCGCGCTACCTGCCGTACCTCGAGGGCAAGGGCGAGGTGCTGGATCTCGGCTGCGGGCGCGGCGAGTCATTGGCGGTGTTCGGCCGTCACGGCATCGCGGCGCGCGGCGTCGACGGCAGCGTCCAGATGGTGGAGCGTTGCCGCGAGCAGGGCCTGCGGGCCGAGCAAGGCGATCTCTTCGAATACCTCGCGGCTCAGCCCGAGGCGCAACTCGCAGGGGTGGTGTCTTTCCACGTCATCGAACACCTGCCGCCGGCTTCGCTCGAGCGCCTGGCGCGGCTGGCTTGGCGCGCCTTGGCGCCGGGCGGGGTGCTGATTATCGAGACGCCGAATCCGCTCTCGCTGGTGGTCGCGGCGCGAAACTTCTGGCTCGATCCGACCCACCTCCGGCCGGTGCATCCGGACCGTCTGCAACACCTCCTGCAAGGTGCGGGGTTCGAGCAGATCGAGCGGCTAGACTTTTCGCCCTTCGATCCTGCCGAGACGCTGCCCGAATTGAAGCTGACGGATTTTCCCCAGGACGCGCAGAAGCTCGGTGAGGAGGTCCTGCGGCTGCGAGACCGGCTGGACGACTTGCTGTTCGGGTTTCAGGACTACGGGATGGTGGCGCGCAAGCCGGCGAAGGCCTGACCCGCGCCCAGATCCTTCGCTACGCTCAGGATGACATTCGAAGCTACCGCCGGTTCCCTGTCATCCTGAGCGTAGCGAAGGATCTGGGGGCGGGTCTGCCTGCCGCCTCAGTTCCCCTTCGCCTTCTCTTCCCACGCCTCCTGCACCAGCGCCCAGTCGGTGATCTGCTCCGGCATCCTCTCGCCCTCGCGCGGGATGTAGAAGGCGCGCTGCTGGAACCAGGGCAGGGCCATGATGCCCGCCCAGCGCGGCTCCCAGAGACGCTCCTGCTGGGTGCCCTCGACGAACGCCTCTTCGATCACCCGCGGAGCGCCGGGCACGGCACGCAGGCCCGAGCTGTACTCGATGCCCACCCTGGCGACGCCGGGCGGCGGGATGAAGCGCTCGCCCTTGGTGATCCAGCCGCGCTCGAGGCCGTGCTCGACGATCATCCGCCAGGCGGGTAGCGCGGCTTCCGCGCCGGTCATGTTGCGGCCGATGGTGCGCTTCTGGTCGTAGCCCACCCAGGTGAGGATGGTGTAGCGCGGCGTGAAGCCGATGAACCAGGCGTCGGAGTACTCGTCGGTGGTGCCGGTTTTGCCCGCCAGGTCGACGTCGAGATTGGCAGCGCTACCCGCCGTACCGCGGTCGATGACGCCCTCCATCATGTGACCGAGCACGTAGGCGACCGACGGCTCCATCGCCTTGCGCGCCCGTGGAAGGTGAGCTTCGATGGCGCGTCCATCGTGGCTCGCCACGCGCTCGACGAAATAGGGCTCCATGTAGACACCCTGGTTGGCGATCGCTGCGTACGCCGCCGCAACCTGTATCGGCACCAGGTCGGCGCTGCCCAGCGCCAGGCTGGGGTAGGGCGGCAGCTGGGTTTCGATGCCGCAGCGCTGCGCGAAGTCGATCACCCGCTGCACGCCGATCAGATCGAGCAGCTTCACCGAGGCGACGTTGGCCGAATGCTCGAGGGCTCGGCGCAGGGTGATGATGCCGAAGTACTTCCGGTAGTAATTGCGCGGGCTGTAGGAGAGCCGCGCGTCGGCGCCCATGAACACCGCCGGAGCATCGAACAGTGTGTCGGCGGGAGTGAAGCCGGCCTCGAGCGCGGCACCGAAAACGAACGGCTTGAACGCCGAGCCGACCTGGCGATGGGCCTGGGTGGCGCGATCGAACTTGGTTTTTTCGAATGCCCAGCCGCCGACCAGTCCGCGCACCGCGCCGGTCGCCGATTCGAGCACGATCGCGGCGCCCTGCAGCTGCGGCTCCTGCTCGAGCAGCAGGTACGGCTCGGCCTCCACGGCGCGTCCCGCCTTGCCGTCGCTCTCGGGCTGGGCGAGCCGGAACCAGGCCACGTCGCCGGGCTTGAGGATTTCCATCGGGCGCTTGCGGCCGGTCCATTCGATGCCCTTGCGGGTGAGCGGATAATTGCGCTCGCCGATTTTCACCGTGGCCGTGTCGCCGGCGCTGGTCAGCACGACGCCCTCGGCCCAGGCGCCGGGGGCCCCGGTCCAGTCAGCCCAGCTAGGCAGCTCCTGACCCTCGAGGTCGCCCTCGAGGTGGCGCAGAACGCCTCGCCATCCCTTGCGGTGATCGAGCCGGAGGAGGCCCTTGCGCAGCGACTCTTCGGTGGCGCTCTGGATGTCGAGGTCGAGCGTCGTGTGCACCTGCAGGCCCTGACCGTAGAGCGCGTCGCCGCCGTATTTGCTCTCCAGCCAGCGGCGAACTTCCTCGGCGAAAAAGGGGCCGGGCTCGGCCTTGGCGGGCTGGGGAGGCGCCACCAGCAGCGGCGAGGACGCGGCGGCGTCGTGCTCGGCGCGATCGATGAAGCCCTCCTCGAGCATGCGCCGCAGCACGTAGTTGCGCCGCCTGGTGGTGGCCTCGGAGTTGCGCAGCGGGCTGAAGCGGCTGGGCTGCTGCACGATGCCGGCCAGGGTCGCGGCCTCGGGGAGTGTCAGCTCGGCGACCGACTTGCCGAAATACGAGCGGGCCGCAGACTCCATGCCGTAGTTGCCGTGGCCGAGGAAGACCAGGTTACAAAACAGGGTCAGGATCTGGTCCTTGCTGTAGTTCTTCTCCAACTCGACGGCGACGAAGGTCTGCTCGACCTTGCGCTTCCAGGTCTTCTCGGGCTTGAGGTACAGCATGCGCGCCAGGGTCATGGTCAGCGTCGAGGCGCCCTCTGCCATGCGCCCGGAGCGCAGGTTGGAAAGCGCGGCGCGCGCCACACCCAGCGCGTCGACGCCGCCGTGGCGGAAGAAGTTGCGGTCCTCGGCGGCGACCAGCGCGTTGCGCAGCAGCTGGGGAATTTCGTCCTCGCGCAGCATGATTCGACGCTCGCGGGCATAGGAAGCGAGCGGCTTGCCGCTGCGGTCGAAGAGCTGGGTGATGAGACTGGGCGTGAAGTCGGCGAGCGTGTCGACGCGCGGGACGTGAATGGCGGCCGCGACGCCGATGCCCAGCGCAGCGCCGAGCACCATGGCCACCGCGAGCGGCACGATCCACTTCAGTGGTTTGGTCTTACTGGGCGCCGGCGGGGGCGTGGGCGTCGCCGGCGGCCGGGGATCGAATTCCACGCCGTCATTATGGCAGAGTAGCCGCGCGCATCCGCGTCGACGGAGCGCGGGAGAGACATGTCCGAGCCGATCCAGCCGCAGCCCGTCCAGGAACCCTTCGCGCCGACGCCCGTGCAGCCGCGGGCCGGCGGCTGCAGCAAGCCGGTGCTGATCGGCTGCGGCGTGCTCTTTCTCCTGCTCGGCATCGGCGGACTGGTGTTCGTGATGAAGGCGCGCGACCTCCTGATCTGGAGTCTCGATCGCACCCGGGCCGCGGTGCTTGGAAATCTCGCCGACGACGTGTCGCCGGCCGACCGCGAGCGCTTCGACGCCGCCTATGCCGCCGCCGTCACCCGCATTCGAGACGGCAAGATGGACCCGGTGGCCCTGCAGTCCCTGCAGACGCAGCTTCTGGCGACGGCCTCGAATCCGCGCGAGAAGGTGACCCATGACAAGTTCTTGAGTCTCACCGAGGCGCTGGAAAAGATGGGCGGCCTCGAGTCGCCGGCCGAGGCTCCGGAGGCGCCGCCGGCCGAGCCGCCGCCCGCGGAAGCCCCGGACGGATCACCGCCGCCGCCCGGCCAAGGCACCGCGCGGCGGGAAACGAAGCCGGCTCGGCGCGCGGCCTAGCGCGCCAGCTTGTCGCAGTAGCGCCGCAACGAGTCCTCGTCCCGCTCCAGCACCCGCACCAGGGCGAAGTGCGCCCGCGCCCGGTCGAGGTTCTGGCCCCGGCGATGGATCTTGAAGTAGGTGTCGCCGGTCAGATGATCGGTGAGAAAGCGCAAGCCACACTCGAAAGTCATCACCTGAGTGGCGGTCACGAGATGGTGGAGGTCTTGCCGTGCGTCCGGCGCCGATCCCGCGGCCCAACCCTGGGCGAGCGCCTGGAACAACTCTTCCGATACCGCGATCTGCTCGAGGTCCAGCCGGTCCTCCTCGCCGATGAGCGCGAAGCGCGCCAAGTCACCGAAGTCGTGCAGCGGCAGCCCGGGCATCACGGTGTCGAGGTCGACGACGCAGAGCGGTTCGCCGGAACCGTCGTCGAAGAGCACATTGTTGAGCTTGGTGTCGTTGTGCGTCACCCGCCCGGACCGCGTCGCCTCGAGCCAGGCGGGGTGGAGTAGGGCGGCGAGGGATTCGCGTCGCTGCGCGAAGTCGATCTCCGGCCCGGCGCTCGCCGCGCGGCCCTCCGCGTCGGCCGTCGCGGCGGCGGCGAAATCCGCGAAGCGGCGCGGGGTGTGGTGAAAGTCGCGCAGCGTTTCGTGCAGCGGCGGCGGCGGCAGATCGACGAGATCACGTTGGAAGCGCGCGAAGGCCAGGGCCGCCTGGCGGGCCTGTGCAGGCCGCTCGACCCGTTCGCTGGCGTGCGCTCCGGCGATGAAGCGAAACGCCCGCCACAGACCGCCGCGCGGATCGCGCCAGGTGAAGCCGCCGGCCGCCGCCGGCAACAGGGTGAGCCCCCGGCGGCCGGCGTCCGGAGAGTCGCCGAGCCGGGCGCGCAGATGCGCCGTGACGCGCTCGATGTTCGCCATCAAGAGACCGGGCTCGGGGAAGACACGCTCGTTGATGCGTTGCAGCAGCGCCTCGCCGCCGGGCGCGCCCTCGAATCGCGCCCGATAAGTGTCGTGGATGTGACCCGACCCGTGGGGCGCGGCCTCGATCAACTCGCCGAGCCCGAAGGCGGCGCCGACGGCGAGCAGCTCGGCGGCCGGCACCGCGGAGGTCCTGCTCAAGACCACAGAGGTGTCGGATAGACGCCGCGGGACGCCAGGTCGCGCAGCCGCTCGGCGGCTCCCGGGCGATCCTCGCGATAGGTCACGCCGAACCAGCTCGCCTCGGTATCGAGCACGCGCACGATGGCGCGCCGCGCGTGCACCATCTCGTCGACCACCCGCGGCAGCTGAACCTCCGCCTTGACGTCGTGGTGGTGCCGCTCGAGAAATTCGCTGAAGCCGCGCTCCAACTCGGCGAACAGCGTCGGGCGAAAACCCCACAGGTTCATCGACACCCGCTCGTTGCCGGAAAACGTGCTGACGTTGCCGGCGCCCACCTTCTCGTGGATGCCGCCGCCGCGGCGGGCAATCGCGGTGTGCTCGCGAATCGAGGCGAGGTATCCGTCCGGAGTGATCACGCAGACCCCGCGCGCCACCGTGCCGTGGTCGGAGAGCGTGTTGCGCAACCGGAAGGCCACCATCGCGTGGGTCTCGGGCGCCTCGGCGGGTGGATCCTGGCGCAGGAATTCGACCAGTGCCGCCACTCCTTCGCGGCCGTAGAAGTCGTCGGCGTTGATGCACAGAAAAGGCGAGTCCACCACGTGCCGCGCGGCGTAGACCGCATGCGCCGTACCCCACGGCTTGGTGCGGCCGGGCGGCACGGTGTAGCCGGCCGGAAGGTCGGCGAGCTCCTGATGGACGTACTCGACCCGCAGCCGCGAAGCGTAGCGAGCGCCGCGCAGCTGGTGAAAGTCGTGCTCCATTTCGCGGCGAATGACGAACACGGCGCGCTCGACGCCGGCCGACCAGGCGTCGTAGACCGCGTAATCCATCACGAACTCGCCGCCCGGTCCGACGGGATCGACTTGCTTGAGGCCGCCGTAGCGCGATCCCACGCCGGCCGCCATCACCACCAGCGCCGGAGCGGCGCTCACGCCAGGGCCTCGCGGCGGGCGCCGAACCAAGCCAGGGTGCGCCGCAGTCCTTCGGTCAGCGAGACCTCCGGCTGCCAGCCGAGCTCCCTGCGCGCGCGGCCGGCGTCGAGGACGGAGCGCCGCTGCTCTCCCGGCACCGCCGGCGCGCCTGTTGTCGGGGGCGCTCCGGCGCCGGTGAGCTCGCGCACGGTGGCCGCCAGAGTCGCGACGGACGTCTCGATGCCGGTGCCGAGATTGAACACGCCGCCGGCGGGCCGCGAGATCAGGAGCGGCGCCAGGCGCGCCACGTCGTCGACGTAGAGGAAGTCGCGAGTCTGCGCGCCGTCGCCGTGAATCGGCAACGGCCGTCCGTCGCGCAGGCAGCGGGCGAAGACCGCAACCACCCCGGCCTCGCCGCGCGCCTGCTGCCTCGGGCCGTAGACGTTCGAGAGGCGTAGCGAGCAGGTCGCCAGCCCGCGGTGGTGGTGATAGACGCCGAGGTACTTGTCCACCGCCAGCTTGGCGGCGCCGTACGGCGAGAGCGGAGCTTCGCGATGGTTCTCGTCCTGCGGTCCGTCGGCCTCACCGTAGATCGCTCCGCCGCTGGAGGCGAACACGAAGTAACTGGCGCCGGCGGCGAGCGCGGATTCGAGGAGGCGCAGGCTGGCGACGATGTTCTGCCCGGCGTCGGCCACCGGATCCTCGAGCGAGCGACGGAGATCGATCTGGGCCGCGAAGTGAAAAACCGCTTCGGGCGCGGCGCGGCGCACCGCGACATCGGCCTGCGGCTGGCAGAGGTCGACCTCGAGCAGCTCGCAGCCGGGGGGCAGGTTCTCCCGCCGGCCGGTGGAGAGATCGTCGAGCGCGGTCACCGCATGGCCGGCGGCCAACAACCGCTCCACCACATGACTGCCGATGAAACCGGCCCCGCCGGTGACCAGGACCCGCATCGCTACCTCACCTGGAGGTCACCATCGCGAGGTCATTTCGAGATCGGCTCGAGAGTCAGTGGGTCGCGCACCGGCAGATGCTCGACCTTGCCGCCGTGGAAGTCCTTCATCGCGGCCCGCTTGTTGGCGTCGCCGGCCTCGATCTCGGCCCACTTTCCGGTCACCAGGATGGTCATCTGTTCCGGATGCAGGTGCTTTTGCGCCGCGGCCAGAACTTGCGCCGCGGTCACCGCCTGGAAGCGGTCGCGATACTTGGTCCAGTAGTCATGCGGCCGGCCGACGATCTCGTCGCTGGCGAACGTGCCGGCGATGTCGGCCGGCGACTCGAACTGGCGCGGGAAGGTGTCGATGAAGGAGTTCTTCGACACCCGCAATTCCTCTTCCGAGGGCGGCGCCTGCTTCATCTTCTCGATCTCCTCCAGCACGATCTTCATCGCCAGGGCCACGGTCTCGTTTTTCGACGCCGAGCTGACGCGGAATGTGCCGGGCCAGAAAGCGCCGATGCCGTAGCTCGAGCTGACGCCGTAGGCCAGGCCCTCGTCGGAGCGGATGCGCTTGACCAGGCGGGCGGTGAAGCCGCCACCGCCGAGGATGTCGTTCATCACCTGCACCGCGTACATCTCGGGATCGCCGTAGTCCTTCCACTGCAGGCCCGGCGTGCCCATGAAGATCTTGCCTTGCGGCACGTCCTTCTCGGCGTGAAAGAGCCCGGGCTGCGGCGTGTGGGTCGGCGGAGCCGGTGGCCACGGCGCCTTCTGCTCGGCGCGCCAGCCGGCGAGGTGCTTGCCGAGCTTGTCGAGGATGGCTTTGGTGTTGACGTCACCGGAGACCTCGATCACCAGGCCCTCCGGGCCCCAGGTGCTGCGATGGAAGTCGATCAGGTCCTGGCGGTCGATCGCGTCGAGCTGCGTCTTGGTGATCTGGCGGGAGCCGTACCAATCGTGGCCGCGCATCAGCCAGCCCCATTCGCGGCCGGCGATGCTGTCGGGGTCGTCGTTGCGCTGCTTCATCCCCTCGAGAATCGAGCTCTTGGCCACCGACAGGCGCTGCTCGTCGAAGCGCGGCGTCTTGAGCATGTCGAACAACAGCTGCAGGCCCTCGTCGAGGGCCGAGGTGAGCACGTTGAGGCCGGCGCTCGAGCCGGTGTCGCCGCCGCCGCTGGAGATGTTGGCGGCGATGAAATCGACGCGCTCGTCGAAGTCGGCCGGCGAGAGCTTGGCGGTTCCGCCCTGGCGCAGCATCGAGCCGGTGAGGCTGGCGACGCCCGCCTCGTCGGCCTCGCGGAAGGCGCCGGTCCGCAGGTTCAGCGAGACGTTGACCAGCGGCAGCGTGTGGTCCTCGACCACGTAGGCGACGACGCCGCCCGGCAGGGTGTGGCGATAAGTCTCGGCCTTGGGGATTTCGAACCTGAGCTCGCCGAAGGTGATCTGTTCCGGCCGGGGCGGAATCGCATCGGCGGCGAACGACGGCATGGCGAGCGCCGCCGCCGCAACCCAACTCAAAGTCGCACGCCGGTTCGCGTTGCGCAGCATCACTGACCCTCCTTCGCGGGCGCCGCGGCAAGCGCCGCGAGTCGGTCCTTGGCCGCCTTGAGGATGGCGTCGACGGCCTTCTTCATGTCCGGCGGCACCTGCGCCGCTTGCTGCTCGATGGCGCCGATCACCTGCTCGAGCTGCGCCTTGTCCTCGATCGCCTGGATCTGCTTGATCTGCGCCATGATCCCCTGACGCATCTCGGCCGGCAGATCGGCGAGCTCCGGCGGCACCTCTTCGGCCTGGGTGCCGGCCTTGCGCCGATAGTCGGCGACGGTGCGGTTCTCCACGGTGAGGTACTTCTTCGCCACCCGCTGGACGTCCTCCGCGGTCACCGCCATGAGCCTCGCCGGCGACTCGTTGAGGTACTTCCAGTTTCCCCAACCGTCGTAGAACAGCAGCTGAATCATCAGGAAGAACGGATTCTCGAGCCGGCGATAAGAGTCCGCCGCGATCTGGTTCTTGACCTTCTGCAGCTCCTCGGCGGGCACCAGCTCGTTCTGCACGCGGTCGACGTGGCTCTGCCAGGCCGCCTCGAGGTCGGCCGGCCTGGCTTCGCCCTTGGTCTCACCGCTGAAGCCAAAAGAACCCTCGTAGCGCAGGTTCTGCGAGCCGGCGGAGGCCGAGGTGGCGATCTGCTTGTCCAACACCAGGTCTTTGTAGAGCCGGCCGGTCTGCCCGTTGAGCACGCCGGTCAGCACGTCGAGGGCGTAGGAGTCTTTGTGCTCGAAGGGCACGCCGTGGTACTGCACCGAAACCTGGGGCTGGCAGTCGCACTCGGCGTTCATGCGCTTCTCGGCCAGCTGGGGCACTTCCAGCGTCACCACGTCGGGCACCGGCCGCGGGCCGCGCGGGATGCGGGCGAAATATTTCTCGGCCAGCGCCTTGACCTCGGCGATCTCGAAGTTGCCGACCAGCGCCACGGTGATGTTGTTGGGCGCGTAGAAGGTCTCGAAGAAGTCCTTGGCGTCGGCCATCGACAGCGTCTTGAGGTCCGACATCCAGCCGATGGTCTCCCAGTTGTAGGGATGGGAGGTCCAGAACATGGCATTGAGCTGCTCGTCGAACTTGCCCGTCGGCGTCGAATCGGTGCGCATGCGGCGCTCTTCCTGCACCACGTCGCGCTCGGAGTAGAACTCGCGGAACACCGGCTGCAAGAGACGGTCGGATTCCATCCAGAACCACAGCTCCAGCTTGTTGGCCGGCACGGTGATGAAGTAGACGGTGGAGTCCGAGTTGGTGGTGGCGTTCATGCCCGAGGCGCCGGCCTCGGTGTAGATCTTGTCGAACTCGTCCTTCACCATCAGCCCGCGCTGTTCCTCGACCAGCTTGGCGAACTCGGCCTCCAGGGCCTCGAGCTCCTTCGTGCGATTGGCCGGCGCGAACGGGTCGTCGATCTCACCCTTGCGGTAGCGCGCGCGCTGCTTGGCGTACTCGCCGCGGATCTTCTCCTGCAGCTCCTCCTGGCGGTCGATGATCTCCTGGTCGCGCGCCGCGTCCTTGGTGCCCACCGTGCGCGTGCCCTTGAACATCATGTGCTCGAAGAAGTGGGCCACGCCGGTGATTCCAGGCCGCTCGTTGGCCGAGCCGACCCGCGCCACCCAGCCGGCGTTGACCGTCGCCTGCTCGGGCTTGCGCACCAGCAGGAACTTCATGCCGTTGTCGAGAGTGAGCTCCTCGACCGGCACCTGCGTGCTGACGCCTTGTGCGCTCTTGGCAGCCGGTTTCGCCGCGGCCGATGCGGGCGCCGTCCCGGCGCACCAGCCGCCGATCGCCAACCCGGCGGCGAGCGTCAGGCGAAGTGGTGTACGTCGCTGCATCGCGTCTCCTCTCGCGGAAACCACAGGGGAAAGCTGCGCGCCGGTGTCGCCGGCGCGCGGAGAATCATAGTACGGGGGAAAGAGCGGTCTCAGCGCTTCGGCGGCGAATCGGTGCGCGCTTCTTTGAGCTGGATCGCCGGCACGCCCGCGCTTTCCATCTTCAGGCCCTCGTCGTCCAGAGCCAGGCTCGCCGCGGCGACCAGGGTGCCCGTGACATTGCCCGCGGAGTCGGCGAACAGCTCCATGTAGCCGAAGGGATGCTGCTGGTTCGGGCCCGCGGCATCGCTCTTGTCGTAGAGCCGCAGCGGATGGTCGCTGAAAACCCGCAGGAGCCTTCTGCCGTCGGGCAGATCGGTCACCCGCATCACGGTGACTTCCGCTCCCACCAGCTTGCCGAACTTGACCCACCCCTTGGGCATCAGCCCGAACATCTTGTTGCGCAAGGCCATCTGGCCGCCCTCGCGCAAAGCCTTGACGAGGTCCTTCATCTCGTCGTCGCTGCTCAGGGTCGACACTCGAATCTCGAACTGGTCGGCCGTGAGCCCGGGATCGACCCCCTCGGGGAGGACGGTCATGCCCCACCAGCGTTGGGGGAGGGGTATCTGGGCCTGGGCAGAGGCGGCGGTTGCGAAGAGCGCCAGCAGTACCCACGCGGATCGGCTCGCTGCCATCATGGTTGGTCTCCCTGGGAAGCGTTGTCGTCCTATTCTGCACCGGTTTTGGCCGCAGCGTCAGGGAGGCCCTTCCTCATACAATTGCCGGATGGACCGTTTCCGTCTCGAATCCCCCTTCTCTCCTCAGGGCGACCAGCCCGAAGCCATTCGCCAGCTGGTGAGCGGCGTCGAGGAGGGCGTCAAGGAACAGGTACTGCTCGGCGTCACCGGCTCGGGCAAGACCTTCACCATCGCCAAGCTCGTCGAGAAGGTGAACCGCCCGACCCTGGTGCTCTCGCACAACAAGACGCTGGCGGCGCAGCTCTACCAGGAGTTCCGCAGCTTCTTCCCCTCCAACGCCGTCGAGTACTTCGTCTCCTATTACGACTACTACCAGCCGGAGGCTTACGTCCCGGCCACCGATACCTACATCGAGAAAGAGACCTCGATCAACGACGAGATCGAGCGCCTGCGGCTGCGGGCCACCAAGTCGCTGTTCGAGCGCCGGGACGTGCTGATCGTCGCCTCGGTGTCGTGCATCTACGGCTTGGGCGACCCCGAGTCGTTCTTCGGCATGCTGCAGTTCCTCGAAGTCGGCGACGCGCGGGGCATGGACGCGGCGATGCGCCAACTGGTCGACATGCAGTACGAACGGACGCCGTTCGACCTCTATCACGGCAGCTTCCGCAGCCGCGGCGACGTGCTCGAGATCCTGCCGGCCTACGAGGAGCGTGGCATCCGCGTCGAATTCTTCGGCGACGAGGTCGAGAGGATCACCCGCTTCGACACCCTGCGCGGCGACGTGCTCGAGAACCTGCAGAAGATCGCGGTCTACCCCAAGACCCACTACGTGACGCCGCGCGAGCGCATGTTGCGCGCCATTGCCGGCATCCAGGACGAGCTCCAGGAGCACTTGCCGGTGTTGGAAGCGGAGGGCAAGCTGCTCGAGCGCCAGCGCCTGGAGCAGCGGGTGCGCTTCGACCTCGAGATGCTCAAGGAGCTCGGCTACTGCTCCGGAATCGAGAACTACTCGCGCCATCTTTCGGGACGACTGCCGGGCCAGCCGCCGCCGACCTTGCTCGACTACTTCCCCGACGATTTCATGCTGGTGGTGGACGAGAGCCACCAGACCCTGCCGCAGGTGCGCGGCATGTATGCACGGCGACCGGGCGCGCAAGCAGACCCTGGTCGACTTCGGTTTCCGGTTGCCCTCGGCGCTCGACAACCGGCCGCTGTCGTTCGAGGAGTTCGACGCCCGCGTCGGCCAGCGCATCTACGTCTCGGCGACGCCGGCGGCGCTCGAGCTCGAGCGCGCCAAGGGCCTCATCGCCGAGCAGGTGATCCGTCCCACCGGGTTGCTCGACCCGGAGATCGAGGTCCGTCCGGCGCAGGGGCAGGTCGACGACCTGGTGGGCGAGATCCGCAAGGTGACAGCGCGCAAAGAGCGCGTGCTGGTGACCACGCTCACCAAGCGCATGGCGGAGGAGCTGACCCAGTACTTGACCGAGCTCGGCATCCGGGTGCGCTATCTGCACAGCGACATCGAGACCCTGGAGCGCGTCGAGATCCTCACCGCCCTGCGGCGCGGCGAGTTCGACGTCCTGGTGGGGATCAACCTGCTGCGTGAAGGGCTCGACCTGCCGGAAGTCTCGCTGGTGGCCATCCTCGATGCCGACAAGGAGGGCTTCCTGCGCTGCGACACGTCGCTCATCCAGACCATGGGCCGCGCGGCGCGCAACCTCAACGGCCGCGCCGTGCTCTACGCCGACCGCCACACCGACTCCATGAAGCGGGCGATGGACGAGACCCGCCGCCGGCGCGAGAAGCAGGCCGACTACAACCGCGAGCACAACATCGAACCGCGCACCATCCTCAAGGACATCCACAACCCACTGGTGCAGATGGCCAACCTCGACTACCACGACGTCGCCCCGCCGCACCTCCTCGAAGTCGCGGATTCCGACGAGATTCCCCTCGCCGAACGCATCGCCAGGCTGGAAAAGGAGATGCGCGCCGCCGCCAAGCGCCTCGAGTTCGAAGAAGCCGCCATGCTGCGCGACAAGCTGCAAGCGAGCTCCGCGAGCTCCAAATCTACGCCGGCTGAAAAGGGGACATCATGAGCGGAGCGATCTCGAGCCTGGCGACCTACACGCTGCTCGGGCGCAGCGGACTGCGGGTCAGTCCGCTGTGCCTGGGGACGATGACCTTCGGCACCGAGTGGGGGTGGGGGAGCCCGCGCGAGACGGCGTTCGCGATCATGGAGCGCTATCTCGACGCCGGTGGCAACTTCATCGACACCGCGGACGGCTACACCGGCGGGCGCAGCGAGGAGATGATCGGCGACTACTTCGCCGAGCGTGGCGGCCGCGAGCGGGCGGTGATCGCCACCAAGTTTTCCTTTAACCAGGCGCCGGGCGATCCCAACGCCGGGGGCAACGGCCGCAAGAACATCTTGCGCGCGCTCGAGGGCTCGCTGCGCCGGTTGAAGACCGACTACGTCGACCTCTACTGGTTGCATGCCTGGGACGGCAACACGCCGGCCGAAGAGGTGATGTCGACGCTCGACGCCCTGGTGCGCGCCGGCAAGGTGCGGGCGATCGGCTTCTCGAACGTGCCGGGTTGGTATCTGGGCCGTGCCCAAACGCTCGCCGACTGGCGCGGGTGGGAGCCGGTGTGCGCTCTGCAGCTCGAGTATTCGCTGGTCGAGCGCAACCTCGAGCGCGAGCATGTGCCCGCCGCGCTGGCTCTGGGCGCCGCCATCTGTCCGTGGAGCCCACTGGCGAGCGGGCTCCTGACCGGCAAGTACCGGCACCAGGGCACCGAGGCGATCGGCGAAGGCCGCCTGCCGGCGGTGCGCGGTTCCGCCAACCCCGGTTTCCAGAAGCTGTTCAGCGAGCGCAACTGGAAGATCGCCGACGCGTTGGTCGAAGCTGCCAGGAGAGTGGGCCATAGCCCCGCGCAGGTGGCGATCAACTGGGTGACGCGACGGCCCGCCGTGGCCTCGACCCTGATCGGCGCCACCAAGCTCGATCAGCTCGACGACAACCTGCACGCCCTCGATTTCGACTTGCCGCCGGAAGAGGCCGCCGGCCTCGACGAGATCTCGAAGCCCGCCTCGCTACCGCCTTATGTGTTCTTCGAGCCCACCATGCGCGCCATGATCGACGGCGGCGTGCGGGTGCGGAGGGGGTAGGCGCTGTTCGGCGGATGTGGGAGAGGCGGCGGTTGTGGTCTAGATCCTTCGCTTCGCTCAGGATGACCCTTTCTTGCGATTGTCATCCTGAGCGAAGCGAAGGATCTAGACCACTCCCCTTTGCCTGCAGCTCGCGCCCGATTACGTCTCTATCCGCATGGAGACCACCTATTTTGTCTACATCCTCGCCAGCCACCGGCGCACGCTGTACATCGGTGTGACCGGCGACCTGCTGCGCCGCCTCGAACAGCACGAGCAGGGCAGGAACGGAGCCTTCACTCACCGCTACAACGCGCGCCGGCTGGTCTACTGCGAGTCCTGTCGGGACGTCCGGGATGCGTTACGCCGGGAGAAGCAGCTCAAGGGGTGGAGTCGCGCTCGGAAGCTCGAGCTGATCGAAGCGGTGAATCCTGAGTGGAGGGATCTTGCTACGGTCTTGCGTGGTGTCTGAGGAGAAGTGGTACAGATCCTTCGCTGCGCTCAGGATGACACTACGAAACGGCCTCACCAAACGGCCAAATTGTCATCCTGAGCGCAGCGAAGGATCTGTACCACCTTTGCCGGGCCACCACCGACGCCTGTAGTGCGGCAACGTCCCCTACAGCCACCCCGAACGCCGGAAGCCCACCCAAAGCCCGATGCAGATCGTGCCCATGATGGCGAGGCTCAGGGGATAGCCCCACGACATGTGGAGCTCCGGCATGTGCTCGAAGTTCATGCCGTAGACCCCGGCCACCATGGTCGGCACCGCCAGGATGGCGGCCCATGCGGCGAGGCGCTTGGTGTGCACCGTGTGCTGCTCGTTGATCAGCGACGAGTTCGCTTCGAGCGCGGTGCCGAGCAATTCGCGCAGGCTGTCGATGCGCTCGTTGAGATGGGTGACGTGATCGTGGACGTCGCGCACGTACGGGTGGACGGCGGTCGAGATCACCTCGAGGTCGAACTTCATCAGCCGGTTGCAGACTTCGATCAGCGGCAGCACCGCGCGCTTCAGCGCCACCAGGTCGCGCTTCAAGCCGTAGATGGCGCGGGTCGTCTGGCGCGAACAGTCCTCGGCGAAGATGTGCTCCTCGAGGTCCTCGAAACGATCCTCGAGCGCCTCGACCACCGGCTGGTACTGGTCGACGATGAAGTCCATCAGGGCATAGAGCACGAAGCCGGGACCCTTGGCGAGCAGCGCCGGGGTCGATTCGCAGCGGGCCCGCAGTCCGACGTGCGAGCGCAGCGAGCCGTGCCGCACGGTGACCAGGTAGTTGAGGCCGACGAAGACGTGGGTTTCCCCGAACTCGAAATGGGAGCCGTCCTCGCCCGGCTGCACGGTGCGCAGCACGACGAAAAGCGAGTTCTCGTACTGCTCGAGCTTGGGACGCTGGTGGGCGGCGTGGGCGTCCTCGATCGCCAGGTCGTGCAGTCCGAATTCCTTCTGCACGCGCTGCAGCAGCTCCTCGTCGGGCTCGTAGAGGCCGAGCCAGACGAAGCGGTCGGGCCGCTGGAGCGCCGAGGCGATGCCGTCGAGCTCGAGCGTCTCGACCCGCCGGCCGCCGGCGTAGGCGGCGCAGTTGATGATTCCGGGCTGCGCGGCGGGGGCCGCGGGGACCGCAGCCGCGCTGAGTTCGTGGCTCATGGACGAGAGCGATGGTAGCACCGGCCCACGCGGTAGGCTGTGTCAGATGAGTGTCGCCGAGTCCCTGCTGCAGCGCATCCGCGAGCTGCCCGACCGGCCCGGCATCTACATCTTCAAGGATGCCGACGGGCAAGGCGCTCTACGTCGGCAAGGCGAAGTCGCTGCGCAAGCGGGTGGTCGAACTACCTCGCGCGAGGACCACGAGCCGCGCCTGGCTGGCGATGCGTCGCCGAGGCGATCGACGTCGAGTTCGTGGTCACCGACTCGGAGGCCGAGGCGCTGCTGCTCGAGAACAACTGGATCAAGCAGCGCAAGCCGCGCTACAACATCCTGCTGCGGGACGACAAGACCTATCCCTATCTCAAGCTGACCCTCCAGGACGAGTACCCGCGCATCGCCTTCACCCGCCGCATCCGCGACGACGGCGGCGAGTACTTCGGGCCCTTCCTGCCCGGCCGGCTTGGCGCGCAAGGCGATCAAGCTGGTCCAGAAGCTGTTCCAGGTCCGGGTCTGCCGCATCGAGATCGACGGCCGCTGCCGCGGCCCTGCCTGTACTACGACATGCACCGCTGCCTCGGGCCCTGCGTCGCCGGGCTGACCACCAAGGCCGACCTACGACGAGGCGGTGCAGCAGGCGCGGCTCTTCCTCTCCGGGCGCAACGACCAGCTGCGTCAGGCGGCTCGAGCAGGAGATGCGCGAGGCCTCCGAGGCCCTCGACTTCGAGCGCGCGGCGCAGCTGCGCGACGCGCTCGTCGAGGTCGAGGCGATCAGCGCAGCGCCGCAAGCTCTCCTCGGTGGACGAGGAGGACGTGGACGTCTACGGCGTACCACTCGCGGCGGCAACGCCGCGGTGGTCGATCCTGGTCATGCGCGGCGGCCAGGTGCTCGACCGCCGCGAGCTGTTCTGGGAGGGCGTCGGCGCAGGTCGCGCCCGAGCGGCTGCTCTCCGAGATTGCTGCCGCAGGTCTACGACCGCACGACCTTCATCCCCAAGGAGATCCACCTGCCGGTGCCGATCGAGGGCGAGCGAGGCACTGGAGGAGTGGCTGTCCGCAGCGCAAGGGGGAGCGCGTCTACCTGCGGCATGCCGTCGCGCGGCCTCAAGGCGGAGCGGGTCGAGCTGGCGATGCGCAACGCCGAGCTGGCGTACCGGCGGCGCTTCCGCGGCGAGGGTCCGGCCGCCGGGCGGCGGCGGCGCTGTGCAGCCATCTCGATCTCAGCGATCCGCCGCGGCGCATCGAGGGTTTCGACATCTCCAACTTCCAGGGCGGCGAGACCGTCGCCTCGCTGGTGGTCTGGGAAGAGGGCCGGATGCGCAAGGGCGAGTACCGCAGCTTCAATATCCGCGCGCTCCCGGGCCGGACGACTTCGCGTCCATGCGCCAGGCGGTAGAGCGGCGCTATCGGCGGCGGCTGGAGGAGACGGGTGCGATGCCCGATCTGATCCTCATCGACGGCGGTCGCGGCCAGCTCAACGCCGCGCTCGCGGCGCTCGCCGAGCTGGGAGTGGAGGAGACCCCGATCGTCGGACTGGCCAAGCGGGAGGAGGAGATCTACCTGCCCGGCGCTGCCCGAACCGCTTCGCCTGCCGCGCGCCGACCCCGGCCTGCGGCTGCTCCAGCAAGTGCGCGACGAGGCCCACCGCTTCGCCGTCTCCCGCCACCGCGCCCGCCGCTCGAAGCGCGCACCCTGCGCAGCCGGCTCGACGAGCTCCAGGGCATCGGCCCGCGGCGGCGCAAGCTGCTCCTGCAGCGCTTCGGGAGCGTGACCGGCGTCCGTGCGGCGACTCTCGAGGAGCTGCAGGCGGCGCTGGGTCGGGCGACCGGGTCGAGGGTGTGGGAGCAGCTGCAGGGACCGGCGGCGGAGGGGACGGTCGTAGGGCAGCCGAACGGCCCCCACCCAGATCCTTCGCTGCGCTCAGGATGACAGCGGGACGGCGTTGGCTCAGCTCGGCAGCTGGAAAAGGTCCAAACCGCTTCGCTGTCGCTGACAAAGGGGACAGTTTCCTTTTGGTCCGGGATGACAGCGGGGGTGTCGGCTCAGCTCGGCAGCTCGGATGAGTCCAAGCCGCTTCGCTGTCATCCTGAGCGAAGCGAAGGATCTGGGTGGGGGTCCTCTGCGAGATCCCGCCAATCAGGGTTGGAGCTCTCGATCAGGGCGACCTTTTTCGCTCGAGTCCAGCCCTTGATCTGTTTCTCGCGCCGCAGGGCGTCACCCACGAAACTGTAGGTTCCGACGTAGAGCGCCTGGCTTCGGCTCGCGAGCACATAGACGAAGTACTCTCTCTGCTTCACGACCTAGAGAGACGGAATCTGTGCCCGCGACTGTGCAACCCCCCACCCAGATCCTTCGCTGCGCTCAGGATGACAATTCGAAGGGGGTAGCGCCCTCTAATAGAATCCCCTCCGAGACGCCATGATCGAGCTCACTCCCTTCCCGGGCCAGCCTGTACTTCAGGCCGTGCGCGAGCTCTACATCACCAAAGAGCCGGCGCGGATAACGGTGGACCACGCCGGCGGGCGGCAGTTGTTTCGTTCGTCGGGGGGTGAGCTGCAGATTCGGCGCGATGATCCGCTCACCGCGCGCCTCGACGCAGTGCCCGAACGCGAGCGGCCCCTCTTGCTGCTTCAAACCATGCAGCGCTGGGCGTCGCCGCAGGTCAAGGTGTCGCGCGGCGCGCTCGATCCCGACGCGGCGTGGGCTGCGCGTTGCCCGACGGCGAGCGTGTTGCTGCTCGCCGCCACCGACGGGCGCGACGCGCGCAAGCTGCTCGACATCCTGGGCGGCGAGTCGGCGCGATTCGAGGCGACCGCCAGCGAACAGGAGATGAGTCGCCTGCCGGGGATCGAGCCCGAGGACGCGTTTCTGTTCACCCGGCTCGCCACGGCGGTGGCGGTGTCGGAGGTGGTGGCGCAGAGCGGCCTGCCGCGGCACGACGCGCTCGGCCGTCTCTGCCGCCTGCGCGCCGTCGGACTCATCGCGCCGCCTGCGGGCTCCAAAGCGGAGCCCGGCGGGGAGTCGGCGACACCGAAGCTGGAGAGCCGGATCGCCGAGCACCTCGAGGCCCGCCCCCTGCGCCTGATGGTGGGCGAGCACCGGGACCGGGTCGGCTCGCTGCTCGCCAGCTTCGGCTCACTCGATCACTATTCGCTGCTCGGCGTCGTTCCCGGCGCGAGCGACGACGCCGTGCACAAGGCGTTCGTCGAGCTGGCGCGGGTGGTGCACCCGTCGCACGGTGACCGCCTGGAGCTGGCCGGCGGCTCGACCGCGCTGAAGATCCTGTTCGAGCGTGCCGTCGAGGCCTACCTGACTCTCTGCGACCCGGCGAAACGGGTGCTGTACAACAGCGCGATGGGAATCACCGGCGTGCACGCCGACATCGACCCGGCGGAGCGCGAGGCCGAGAAGATCCGCCAGGCGAAGCGCAGCTTCGACCAGGCCGGCGAGATGGTGCAGGCCGAGGACTACCACTTCGCGGTCGAGCTGCTCAAACAGGCGGTCGAGCTGGATCCCCGCGCCGAGTACTACGCTCTCCTCGCCGCCTGCCAGGCGAAAAACGCCAACTGGCTGGGCCAGGCAGCGGCGAGCCTGCGGCGGGCACTGGAGCTCAAGCCGAACGATGCCGGCTACTACACTCTGTTGGGCAAGATCCTCGAAGAGTGGGGCGACGGCCCGGGCGCCGTCGACGCCTATCGCGCCGCCATCGTCGCCTTGCCCGGCCATCCCGAGGCGCTGTCGGGGCTGGAGCGCCTCGCCGAGGCGAAGAAGGAAGCCAAGCGCGAAGCGTTCCAGGAAACGGGCGCCGGCATCCTCGAGCGGCTGCGCAGCCTGCTCAAGCGTTCGTAGCGACCGCGAATGCGGTAGACTTCGCGGTGCCGGAGAGTTCCAGGCGGTCGCTCCGTCAAGGCCGTAAGGCCAGGGCGGAGAGGAAAGTCCGAACTCCAACGGGCAGCATGCTCGCTAACGGCGAGGCGCGGCGACGCGACGGAAAGTGCAACAGAAAATAGACCGCCGGCGGTCCTCGGGAGGCCGGACGTCGGTAAGGGTGAAACGGTGCGGTAAGAGCGCACCGCCCGGCCGGCGACGGCGCGGGGCACGGCAAACCCCATGCGGAGCAAGACCAAATAGGGGAGCGGTACGCGGGCCGCCCGTCCCGCCCCGATCGGAGCTTCGGCGCGCCGGGGCCGTCTTCCGGGTAGGTTGCTGGAGGCCGGCGGCAACGCCGGTCCCAGAGGAATGACCGCTCACCCGGCTTCGGCCGGGAGACAGAACTCGGCTTACGGGGCTCTCCGGCCTCTTTGATCTCCCGCTGATCCCTCGAACTCCCGCCTCCCGTCCGGCCCCGGCGACCGCGTCGGCGTCGCGGCGCTGTCCGGCCCGGTCGATCCCGAGAGGCTCGCGGCCGGCCTCGAGGCGCTGCGCCGGCTGGGCTTCGAGCCGGTGCTCGGCGGCCAACCTCGCTCGCCCGCACGCGGCTTCTTCGCCGGCGACGACGACGAGCGGCTCGCCGCCTTCCACGAGCTGGCCGCCGATCCCGACTCTGACGGCGATCTTCTTCGCCCGCGGCGGCCACGGCCTGCTGCGCGTCCTGCCCGGCATCGACTGGGACGCTCGCTCGGCGCGCAGCCCGCGCGCCTACGTCGGCTACTCCGACCTGACGCCGTTCCTGCTCGAGATCGTGCGCCGGCTGCGGCTGGTCGACCTTCCACGGCCCGCTGGTGGCCGGCCGAGCTGGCGCGCGGGCTGACGCCGGCGAGGAGAGCGAGTCGCTGCTCGGCGGCGCTCGCCGGCGAGCTACGCCGCTCGAGCTGCCGTTCGCCGGCTGGCTGCGCCGCGGCGGAGCGCGTCGAGGGCCGCTGCTCGGCGGCTGCCTCAGCCTGCTCGCCGCGACGCTGGGCACGCCGTGCGCTCCCGGATCTCGACGGCGCGATCGCTGTTCTGGGAGGACGTCAACGAGCCGCTCTACCGCGTCGACCGAATGTTGACCCACCTGCGGCTGTCGGGTAGTCTGCGAAGAGATCGCGGGCATGATCGTCGGCCATCGTGGACCGATGCGCAGCCCGACGAGCGCGGCCGGAGTGGCCTGGCCTGGCGCTGCGTCGCCGAGAGCCTCGCCGGCTCTGCCCGGGCCCTCGCTTGGGGCGTCGCCGGCCGGTCATGCGCGCCGAACTGGACCCTGCCGCTCGGGCTGCCGGCGCGCCTCGCCGGCGACGAGCCCTCCGGCTGGCACGATCGGCTGAGCGATGAACAACCGGTCTTCAAGAGCCACCGGCAAGACAGCGGCAGCGGCCGCCGCAGCCTCATCCCGTCGATCAAGGCCGGGGAGTACGTCTTCCGCGAGGGCGACCTCGGCACGGAGATGTACATCATCCACGAGGGCAAGGTCGAGATCCTCAAGGAGCTCGAGGGCGAGGAGCAAGCCGCTCGCGGTGCTCGAGAAGGGCGACTTCTTCGGCGAGATGGCGATCCTCGAGGACCTGCCGCGCACCGCCTCGGCGCGCGCCGTCACCGACTCGACGCTGCTCCAGATCAACGGCTCGACCTTCGACCAGATGCTGCGCGCCAACCCCGAGATCGCGGTGCGCATGATGCGCAAGCTGTCGCGCCGCCTGCGCGAGACCGACGAGCTGCTGCGCGGCGCCCTGGGCACCAGCCGCGTCCGAGCGACGTCGCCGGCGCGCGATCGCCGAGGGCACGATGTCAGGCGCCGGCCGAGGCGCGCCGAGAGGCTGGTCCACGGCAAGTCGGGCATGGAGTTCCAGCTCGCCGCCGGGCCCGAGACCACGATCGGCCGCAAGGACCCGGTCACCGGCATCTATCCCGACATCGACCTCACGCCCGGTCGACCAGCAGCGCTCGATCAGCCGCCGCCACGCCAAGATCTACCGCCGCGGCGGCAAGTTCTTCGTCGGCGAGGAGATCGGCACGATGAACAGCACCTTCGTCAACGGCGTGCGGCTCGAGACCGGCGTGCCGGCCGAGATCAAGGCGGGGGACGAGGTGCGGTTCGGGGTGGTGGAGACGGTGTTTCAGCCGTAAGCCCTCACCGCGCCAGCACCACCCGGTTCCTCCCCTCACGCTTCGCCTGATACAACGCCACATCCGCGATCCTCAGTAGCTCGTCCGGCGTCGCCGCGTGCGCGGGAAACGCCGCCACCCCGATCGAAGCCGTGACCCGCAACTCGCGCTCCTCGCCGCCGAAGTTGCGTTGCGCGATCGCCGCGCGCCATTGCTCGGCGCGGGCCGCGGCGGCGGCGCCGGTGGCGTCGGGGAGCAGGACGACGAACTCCTCGCCGCCGAAGCGGCAGGCGACGTCGGCGTTTCGGCTGAGCTCGGCGAGCAGCGCGCCGAGGCCCTGCAGGACGCGGTCGCCGGATTCGTGTCCGCTCTCGTCGTTGATCTGCTTGAAGTGGTCGACGTCCATCAACACCAGCGCCAGCGGCGCGCCCGAGCGCGCCGCGCGGGCGTGCTCGCGCTGCAGTGTCTCGGTCAGGTAGCGGCGGTTGAACAGCCCGGTGAGCGGGTCGCGGATCGCCTGCTCGCGCAGCTTGATCTGCAGCGCCTCGACCTCGGCGATGCGGATCTGCAGTTGCCAGTTGGCGCTGCGCAGCTCGTCCTCCGCCTTGCGGCGGTCGGCGATCTCGTGCTGGCTGCGCTCGTAGAGCCGCGCGTTCTCGATCGCGATCGCCGCCTGGGCGGCGAAGGAGAGCGCCGTGCGGGCGTGGTGCGGGGAGTAGAACGCGGTCTCGTACTTGTCGAGGGTGATCATGCCGGTGCACTGGCCGGCGAACATCAAAGGCACGCCCATCCACGATCGCACGCCGCTCATGGCGTGCGCGTGGGCCGGAAAATCGGCATAACCGTGTTCGCCGAGGATGTCGTCGACGATCACCGGCGCCCCGGAGCGGTGGACCTCGCTGTTGGGCGTGCGGCCGCCCACAGCGTCGAAACCGTAGCCGAGGAAATGGTCGAGATCGATGCCCTGGCCGCCGACCACCACCATGCGGGTGCCCTGGAGCTGCTGCACCGAGGCGGTGTCGTAGGGCACCACGTTGCCGAGCTCGCTGAGGATCGCGGTGAGCACGTCGCGCAGACTCAGGCTGACCGAGAGCGCGCGCGACGCCGCGGTGATCGCCTGGGCGCTCTCGCGCGCCTCGCGCTCGGTGTCGAACAGGTGCGAGGTCTCGTGCGCCAGCGCGGCGAGCTGGGCGAAACGCCCGAGCAGGGGGATCGCTCCGGCATCGAGCGCGCCGCCCGGATCCGCCGCCACGCCGAGCACGCCGACCACGTTCGCGCCCGCCTGGATGGGCACCGCCGCCACTTCGTTCCCCGCCCGCAGCGCGCCGCCCCGCTCGCGCACGTCGCGCTCGATGTCCGCCGGCGGAGCCGAAGACCAGCGCCCGATGCCGGCGTTCACTTCGGCGGCTTCGTCGAGCGTCAGGCTGAGAAAACCGTGCGGCGCCGACAGCGCCTTGGCGGCTGAACGGAGGATGTCGGCCAGGATCTCGGGTAGGGGCCGGTGCGCGGAGAGCCCGGCGAGGGCTTCGTCAAAGGCCGCTAGATCGGCGCGCGGGCGAGCGGTGTCGTCCAAGAGTTGACGAGAGTGTAACGCGGGCTGCGATTGTGGCGGGAGCGGTTTACCGGAAACCGTGGTCCAGATCCTTCGCTTCACTCAGGATGACAACACCAGCCTTTGAATTGTCATCCTGAGCGAAGCGAAGGATCTGAACCACTCCCGGCTCAGCCGCACTCGAACGCGCTGGTGTCGAGCACCGGGCGCGCCGCCTGTCCCAAGGGATTGCTGTACGTCTTGGTCCGCCCGGTCTGCGTGTCGGTGACGGTCAGGGTGTACCCGACGTCGGTCATGGCGGAATGGAAGACCCAGCAGTGGCCATTGAGCGGCCGGCCGTCGAGAATCTTGATTGTGAGCTCGACGTTCGAGGACTCGAAGAAGGTGAGGTTGCTGGAGACATCGTTGGTGGCGAACGCATCCACCAGGCCGTGGCCGCTGGCGGCGGCGGTGCGCCAGTCGACAACGACGCGAAAACGCCCCCCGTTCAGACAGAGCGCACTCTGGGTGGGGAAACATTCGCCGAGCTGGCGGACCTCCGAATAGACGGTCGGATCCGGCCCGCCGGCGCCGAGATCGGGCGACCCGTCCGGCAGGACACCGCCGCCGGAGAACTGCACCAGGACGCCCTCTTCTCTCCCTCTCAAGTCGTTGATGTCCTCGGGCTCGAAGCTGACGACGAAGCGCACGACGAAGACTTCGTTCGGCTGCAGGGGGTAGCTCAATGCGGGCAGCTCGCCGGTGAATCCCCACCACCTCGCATCGGGGAGCGTAGTGGGAAAATTCCACAACAACGCGCCGCGGCTCTGCGCGATGAACGGCAGCACGACGCTCCTCCTGCGCGGCTCGCTGGTGTCGAGCCGCTCGAGCACGGCGCTCTCGACGACCACACTCGGCGGCACCGACGAGAAATACCCTCCGCCGAGGCCGATGCCCACCATGCACTCGCCGGTGGGCGTTTCGAGATCGACTTCCATGGTGATTTCGGTGCTCTCCCGGCCAGGAAGCGGATGCTGCGCCGGACTGAACTGCCGCAGCTTGCCGCCGGCGCGCGGCTCGACGGTGCAGGTGGCGTCGGCGGTCGTAGCGGAGAGGGCGAGGACACAGCAACCCCAGATCGCGGCGAGATGTCTCATGACTTCCTCCCGGTGGTTGGCCAAGCCGATGGTACTCCAAGGACCGGGCGTCGACGGGCCGGAGTGGTGAACCGCAGCGCCGTGGTCCAGCCCTTTACACCGGGCCTCCCGCCGCAGTACCTTTTCGCAGACCTCGCTCTCGCTTGAAAGGAGCACTGCGTGATCGCTCCCCACTCCCGGTTTCTTTGCTTGGTCATCCTCCTCAGCGCTCCTCTCGCCGCCGTCGCCCAGGTGCCCATCGCCGTGTCGCCCGGGGACGAGCGACGGATGGTCCCCGCGGCGGCATGCCCGACGTTTAGCTGGGCGGGCGACGCGAACGGCGGGGATCTCGAGATCTCGGTCTACCCGATGACCGAAAGCGGCGTTCTCGAAGGCGAGCCGCAATTGCGGCAGCGCGTCCCGCGTGGCGCGACCTCGTGGACTCCGGCCGCGGATCGTTGCCTCGCCTCCGGCCGCTACGCCTGGACGGTGCGCCGGATAGGGGACGCGGAGCCGTGGTCTGCGCCGCGACTGTTTCGGGTTCACGAGGTCGCTCCGGACGATCTCGATCGCCGGATGGAGCGGGCGGTGGAGCGGGTGCTCGAGCGCTGGCTCGCGGAGGGTCGTCTTGGCCCTCTCCCTCCGGGAGAGGGTCGGGGTGAGGGGGCACAGCCCACCGTCGCCATGGTCGACCCCCCTCACCCTAACCCTCTCCCGGAGGGAGAGGGGACAGGAGCCAGCTTCATCGCCGACGCCGCGGCCTACGACTTCCCGGAGTGCGACGACGAGCCGCCGCTCTTCTCGGACGTTCCCAACGCCAGCACGCTCTGTCCGTTCATCAAGCAATTCGTGGCCGACCAGATCGCGACCGAGTGCGCTGCGGGCCGCTTCTGCCCCGACAACGCAGTGACCCGCAGCCAGCTCGCCGTCTATCTCGAGAAGGTGATGCGCGGCACCGCTCAGTGGGACGTGACCGCGGACCTGCTCGACGGCCTCGATTCGACCGCCTTCCTGCAGCTGGCAGGCGGCACGATGGCGGGGACGATCACCCTCGCCGGCTCATCGCCGCTCGTTTTCGAGGGCGCCACGTCGAATGCGAACAACACCGTTCTCGCAGTCACCGACCCCACCAGCCCCCGCACCGATCAGTCTCCCCGATGCCTCCGGGGAGGTGAGTCTGCTCGGCCAGGCGATCGAAGCGTCGGAGATTGCCGACCCCGAGCGCGCGCAGCCGGTCCCGCTGACCAGCCTGCTCAACTGCACGGTCTCGGCGCCGATCGACTTCACCAGCGGCCTGGATGCCTCGCCGGACTTCACCAAGCCCGACGGCGACGCCAGCATGCGCCTGACCTGGGACATCGACGGGGGAAACATCGACACCCAGTTGGTGTGCAGCACCTTCGCGGTGCCTCCCGACTACGCCACGGGCGGCGTGCTTCGCCTGGTCAGCGAGCGCGGGGCGGCGCACAACAACGACTGGTTTCTCTCCTACCGGGTCCTGCCTGTAGACGGCACGGCTCAGCCCGACAACCTCAACGTTCTCGACTGCGACGCCGGCGGCACGGCGGGCGACGTCTATCTGTGCGACATCCCGCTCGACGCCCTCGCTGCGGACTCCGGGGTATCGTTCGCGCTGGGCAGAATCGGCGGGACGAACGCCATGACCATCTACGCTCTCGAATTCGTTTACACCGCGGTGCAGTAGTCCTGGAGGTAGCGATCATGAAGAGACTCGTTCCCCTCGTCTTCACGGCGCTGGCCGTGCTGTCGTCGATCGCGCAGGGGCAAACCGGCGACGAGAAGGCCCTGATGCAGACCAGCCGAGACTGGGCCAAGACGGCCGCGTCCGGCGACGTCGATGCCATGCTCGCCTATTGGGCCGACGACGCCGTGGTGCTGCCGCCGAACAAGGCGGCGATCACCGGCAAGGCGGCGATCCGCGCCTTCGTGGAGGAGAGCCTGAGGATCCCCGGGTTCAGCATCACCTGGGAGCCGCAGTCGGCATCGATCTCGGCCGACGGCAGCCTGGGCTACCTGGTGGAGACCAATCGCGTGAGCTTCACCGGCGAGAAGGGCGACGCGGTGGTCATCGAGGGCAAGGCCTCACCGTCTGGCGCAAGACCGCCGGCGGACGCTGGCAATGCGTCGCCGACATCTGGAACGAGAATCCACCGCCCGCGCCGGCCGACAGAGTAGCCGCCAGGCAGTGATTCTCGGCCTGCCACGCCAGGACAACGACCCGAACCGGAGCTGGCGTAGCAAAGCCCCGCCCGGCAACCTGCGGCCCGGCGTTGCGTAGGCGAGAGCGGAGGGTTCGATCTCGCCATGCTCACCTCGTCGCGCACTTTCGCCGTCGCCAGCCTCGTCGTGTTCGCCGGATGCGCGACCATCCAACCGGATCTCGCCCGATTCGGCGAGCCCGGGCAATGGGTCGTCCTCAACGGCGAGACGGTTACTGGCGTCGATGGCGGGGTCCGGGTCGCCCGCCTGGCGCCGATCGGCGGCAATCGTCAGGGCAGCAACTTCGCCCTCGCGCTGGTCTCCGGACTGAAGTTCCGCGAGGGCGTCATCGAGGTCGACCTGCGCGGCAACGGCGAAGCTCAGCGGAGCTTTCTCGGCATCGCGTTCGGTGTCGTGGACCAAACGACCTACGAGGCGGTCTACTTCCGGCCGTTCAACTTCCGCTCGGCGGATCCCGACCACCACGCGCACGCCGTGCAGTACGTCGCTCAACCGGATCTCCCCTGGGACCGGCTCCGGGCCGAAAAGACCGGCATCTATGAGAAGCCGCTCGATCCGGCGCCCGATCCGGCCGGCTGGTTTCACGCCCGGGTCGAGGTGACGGCGCGGCACGTCGCGGTTTTCGTCGACGGCGCCTCCGAGCCGTCCCTCTCGGTCGACCGGCTCGTCCCAGCCCGGGACGGGGGCGTCGGTCTCTGGGTCGACAGCCAGCCGGGGGCGTTCGCAAACCTGAAGATCCGGCCGCGTCGCTGAGCCGGATGGGGCGCTCTGCTTCGGCGCCCCGGTTCTCGAAGTTCCGTGGTCCAGATCCTTCGCTGCGCTCAGGATGACACCCAGGGGCACGCGGGTCCAATTGTCATCCTGAGCGAAGCGAAGGATCTGAACCACGAACGCCGGCATTACCTCAGCCCAAAGCAAGCCCGCAGACCCGCTAAACTCCGCCTCGTCTTGGACCTCACCACCCCCCTCCGCTTCGTCAAAGGCGTCGGCCCCACCCGCGCCGACGCCTTGGCCCAATCCGGCTTCGAAACCGTCGGCGATCTCGTCTACCACCTCCCGTTCCGCTACGAGGACCGCCGCACGATCGGCACGGTCGCGGCGATCGCCGGCCCCGGCTGGCGCACGCTGAAAGCGAAGCTGCGCGGCGTGCGGGTGATCCGCACCCGCCGGCGCGGGCTGACCATCGTGCGCGGGCTGGCCGACGACGGCACGTCGGCGATTCCGGTGATGTGGTTCAACCGGCCCTATCTCGCCAACCAGGTGGTGGAGGGCCAGGAGTACCTGCTGCACGGCCAGGTGCGGACGGGGAAAGCGGGGCTCGAGCTGCTCAACCCGACCTGCGAGCGCGCCGACGAGGCGATCCACTCGGCGCGCATCGTGCCGATCTATCCCTCGGCCGCGAAGCTCGGGCCGGCGGCGCTGCGCCGCATCCTCACCGACATCCTCGCCAAGGTGGACTTCGAGCGCGAGGTGCCGGACCCGCTGCCCGCCGAGCTCCTGCGCCGCTACGCGCTGCCGCCGCTCTCGCGCGCCATCCCGGCGCTCCACGCGCCGCCCGACGACGAGGACGTCGGCCTGCTGAACTCGCGCCGCAGCCCGTACCACTGCCGGCTGATCTACGGCGAGTTCCTCGAGCTGCAGCTCGAGCTGGCGCTGCTGCGCGCCCGCGAGGTGAAGGAGACCAAGGGCCACGCCTACACGATCGACGACCGGGTGCGCGCGCTCGCCCGCGAGGTGCTGCCGTTCAAGCTCACCGCCGCGCAGAAGAGGGTGATGCGCGAGATCGCCGACGAGCTGCGCGGCCCCTACCCGATGCTGCGCCTGCTGCAGGGCGACGTCGGCTCGGGCAAGACGATCGTGGCGGCGCTGGCGCTGCTGCTCGCCATCGAGAGCGGCCTGCCAGGGCGCCTTCATGGCCCCGACCGAGCTGCTCGCCGAGCAGCACTTCGGGAATCTCCAGCGCCTGCTCGGCTCGCGCTACCGCATCGCGCTCTACACCGGCAGCGCCGGCCCCTCCGCCGCCGACCGCCGGGCGCTCGCCCGCGGCGAGGTCCACCTCGCGGTCGGCACCCACGCCCTCATCCAGGAGGGCATCGAGTTCCACCGCCTCGGCCTGGCGGTGATCGACGAGCAGCACCGCTTCGGAGTCGGCCAGCGCCAGCTCCTGCAACGCAAGGGCAACCGCCCCGACGTCCTGGTGATGACCGCCACCCCGATCCCGCGCTCGCTCGCCCTCACCGCCTACGGCGACCTCGAGCTCTCGGTCCTCGACGAGCTCCCCCCGGGCCGCACCCCGATCGCCACCGAAGTCCTGGCGACGTCCGCGCGCCGCGAGGTCTACCAACGCCTCCGCGACGAGCTCGACGCCGGCGCCCAGGCCTACGTGGTCTTCCCGCTGATCGAGGAGAGCGACGAGATCGAAGCCGCCTCGGTCGAGGCGATGGGGGAGAAGGTGCGCGAGTTCCTCGACCCCGGCAGCACCCGCAAGCAAGCGCTTCTATCTCCCCAATACGAGCGAGCAAAGCGAAGCTCGGCAATCCTGCACGGCCGCATCCCCGCCGCCGAGCGCGAAAAGATCATGCGCGCCTTCGCCGCCGGCGAGATCCGCGTCCTCATCTCCACCACCGTCATCGAAGTCGGCGTCGACGTCCCCCAGGCCACCTGGATGGTCATCGAAAGCGCCGAACGCTTCGGCCTGGCCCAGCTCCATCAACTCCGAGGCCGCGTGGGCCGGGGCACGCGGGCCTCGCGATGCATCGCCCTCCACGGCCGCCTCTCCGAAGAAGGCGAACGCCGCCTCGAAGTCTTCGCCGCCACCACCGACGGCTTCCGAATCGCCGAAGCCGACCTCGAGATCCGCGGCCCGGGGGATCTACTCGGGACGCGGCAGGCGGGGATTCCGACGTTTCGGGTGGCGAATATCGTGGCGGATCGGGAGTGGTTGGAGCGGGCGCGGGAGGATGCGCGGGAGGTGCTGCCGAGGCTCGGGGAGGCGGAGTTTGCGGGGTTGCGGGGGAGGGTGGAGCCGCGGGCGAGGAGTCGGTATGAGAAGTTTGCGGGGGGTGATCGCTCGCACGGAGGTCACGGGCACGAAGCTGATCGCCCTTCGAATACCATGACGCGACCACTACCATCCGCTAAGGCTGGGCGCTGTCAGGCTTCAACCGGCAGCTTGACCACCACCATCCTTGCGCAGAGGCGCATTCTGAATTCTGTGCGAACGGCGGGTGGAGGCTTCTGAAGCGCGCCTAAACCTGGCCCGCACTTCGGAATGTGCGTAGTTTTGTTCCTCCGGGTCGTGCTCCACTCCAAAATGGAAGCTGCGGCTGTCGAGCGCCAGTAGTTTCTGGGGAATGTCCGCGACTCGAAAGGCGAGAATGCCGTTGTCAGGATGATTAAGGATGACATCGGTCGCAGTGCTGTACTTCTCTCGATTCACCGAAAAGGCCGGCATTTCGAACGAAGTTGGCAATGGTGCACCGAGTTCGTCCAGTTGGCCACGCCCAACACGTCTGAAAAGGCCTTCCGTGGCTTCAAAAACAGCATCTACAGGCCTGCCGTTGCGTAGTAGGTGTGTAGGCACATTACTCATGAGCCAGTTCGCGAAAACGCCTCAGCGCCTGTTCGAGACTGTCTTGCGCCCACGTGATTTCCCACGCATGGTGGCGCTGCAGTCGGTCGGAGAAAGCGCCGATCACTTCCCCGTCGTTGTCGAACTCTAGAGCCACGTAGTGTGGCCTGGTAGAAAGCAACAGCGCTACGCCTCCATCTGCTAGGGGCACAGCTCTGGTGGGCATCCACTTGAGCTCAGCGAGCCAATCCAGCACACTCAAAGCCCTTCTAACTGCGAGAGGACTAGCGCTCTCCGACTCATATGTGTTCCACCCCGCTGCAAGCGACTCAATTTTGCGAATTTGGGCAATCAGCTGGAACTTCTTCAGTAGTTCAACGCCGGGACGCAGCCTATTTCGCTCGTACACTTGTGGCGCAGGTATCGGCTGCGAGTATGTTAATTGGGTCATGCGGGGCCGCGAGTCAGTCACGTCTGATGCTCGGGCCACATAGTCACCCAGTTACGTCTGGTGTCAGCGATCATCTGCCAGAACCAAAGGGCAATCGGGAGACGCTAGTACCGCCGCGACCAATGCCCTCGCTTCACGCAATGCTTCGGATACGGGCGTGTGCTCAAACGTTGCCGAGAAGCTGAGGAATATCCCCGGCTTGGTTACGGCCGAGGGCTCAGCAACGAGCCAACCAATGGATCGATTGACGGCCGTTC
The DNA here is from genome assembly GCA_963821905.1 of Thermoanaerobaculia bacterium. Classification (GTDB taxonomy): domain Bacteria; phylum Acidobacteriota; class Thermoanaerobaculia; order Multivoradales; family JAGPDF01; genus CAWGFP01. The sequence goes on from CAWGFP010000015.1 coordinate 318,062, forward strand.
TAAAGCCATATCGAACGCCCGCAGAGATGGTCTCTCCAAGCGCCGACGGGGCCGCGTGAACAAACGGCTCGAGGATCTGTTCCGGGCTACGATCCAGCGTACTCGCGTGCACCTGCATCCCAAATGAATGTGACACGAATCGGCTGCGAGTCGCTATGCCGCTCACGATGTCGCAGACAGTTTGAAGAGACCCGCGAGTTCTTCCGCGGGTATTTGTAACGGAACGTTCGGTGTATTTGTGAAGTCTCCCGACCCACGAAGCCAGACATCAGCGCCCAAGGGAGTGATCTGCACCGTGCAGAAGCCAGCAAGCAGATTCATGGAAACACGCGACTGAGCCAAGTCGTCGAGGCTCTGGTTCACAGCAAGGTTTTCGAGTTGGGGTGCAAAATCATCGAGCCGCGTCAGGAGGTTCTGAACTAGCTCGACCCATTCGCTGGTGACGCGGGGGGACGGCGGTTCCAGTTTGCCGGAGTACTGGAAGTCCGCCTGTTTGAGCACGACGCGTGCCTTCGTGCTTGTCGTTGGCGGGCCTGTGGTACCCATCGCGTCACAGCCACTGTAACCCAAGTGACCCGGAAGGTGCACGGCTGGAGCCCCGTTACCGCGCTTCGGCGTGCAGGCAAATCGCAGGACCATACGATTCGGAAGGTCGATGGAGTTGGCGTGACCTTGCCAAGAAAGTGGGCAGAATCAAGCATTTAGGGAACACTTCAATCCGCTGCGAGGCGTCTTTCCAAATCGGGTGGCACCTTCAGAGGTTCGGGGTTGAGGGCGGCGGCTGACGGGACCCCTGCGATAGGCCGGCCCGGCGCAAACTGATTCTCGTTTTGAGCGGCGGGGGCTTCGCCTTCATGCAGGCCAAGGACCGGGATTTGGCGCCGGTGTCGACCGTGCCGCCTGGTCCGGGTTGCAAGCTCTGCCAGAATAGCCCCCTATGTTTGAACAAGCCTTCAAGAACATCGACGACGTCCTCCGGAAAGAGGCCGGCTGCACGACCGAACTCGACTACACCGAGCAGACCTCCTGGCTGCTGTTCCTGAAATACCTCGACGGCCTGGAGCAGGACAAGGCCGACGAAGCCGCGCTGGAGGGCAAGAAATACACCTACATCCTCGACAAGCCCTACCGCTGGGAAAGCTGGGCCGCGCCCAAGGACAAGGACGGCAAGCTCGACCACAACACGGCGCTGACCGGCGACGACCTCCGCGACTTCGTCAACGGCAAGCTCTTCCCCTACCTGCACGGCTTCAAGCAGAAGGCCACCGGGCCGAACACCATCGAATACAAGATCGGCGAGATCTTCGGCGAGATCAAAAACAAGATCCAGAGCGGCTACAACCTGCGCGAGATCATCGACCACATCGACGAGCTGCGCTTCCGCTCGCAGACCGAGAAGCACGAGCTCTCGCACCTCTACGAAGCCAAGATCAGGAACATGGGCAACGCCGGGCGCAACGGCGGCGAGTACTACACGCCGCGCCCGCTCATCCGCGCCATCGTCCAGGTCGTGCAGCCGAAGATCGGCGAGCGCATCTACGACGGCGCGTGTCGGCTCGGCGGGCTTCCTGTGCGAGTCGTTCGACTACCTCAAGGCCAAGCGGCAAGCTCACCACCAAGGACCTCAAGACGCTCCAGGAGCGCACCTTCTACGGCAAGGAGAAGAAGTCGCTCGCCTACGTCATCGCGATCATGAACATGATCCTGCACGGCATCGAGGCGCCGAACATCGTCCACACCAACACGCTCACCGAGAACCTCGCCGACATTCAGGAGAAGGACCGCTACGACGTGGTGCTGGCCAATCCGCCCTTCGGCGGCAAGGAGCGCAAGGAGGTGCAGCAGAACTTCCCCATCCGCACCGGCGAGACGGCCTTCCTCTTCCTCCAGCACTTCATCAAGATCCTCAAGGCCGGCGGGCGCGGCGGCGTGGTCATCAAGAACACCTTCCTCTCCAACACCGACAACGCCTCGGTGAGCCTGCGCAAGCTGCTGCTGGAAAGCTGCAACCTGCACACCGTGCTCGACTGCCCCGGCGGCACGTTCCAGGGCGCGGGCGTGAAGACCGTGGTGCTCTTCTTCGAGAAGGGCGCGCCGACGCGCAAGGTCTGGTTCTACCAGCTCGACCCCGGCCGCAACCTCGGCAAGACCAACCCGCTCAACGACGACGACCTCGCCGAGTTCGTGAAGCTGCAAAAGACCTTCGCCGACTCGCCCAAGAGTCTGGAGCGTGGACGCCAAGAGCATCGACCAGACGACCTTCGACCTCTCCGTGAAGAACCCGAACGGCGGCGAGGAAGTCGCGCACCGCAGCCCGCAGGCGATCATGGACGAAATCGCCGCGCTGGACGCCGAGAGCGCGGAAGTGCTGGCGAACATCAGGGCGCTGCTATGAAGAAGGGGTGGCAGACAAAGACGCTCGGCGAAGTCTGCGCTGACAGTCGACGAACGGCGGCACATCGCACGCAAGCGAGCTCGACTACATCGGACGGTGTCAACGTCGATGATCTCGACGGCGACGTTCGATATCGAGCGAGATCCAGTCGACTCGCGAAGCAGGATCGACCGAGCTGCGCACGGCAAGTTCGTCGAAAGGCGACATTCTGATTCGGTCGACGATGCGGCCACGATCGGCAAGATTGCCATCGTGCCGACGATCGCGACGAGCATGTGCTGCATCAGGCAGCTTGTCGCTCACGCCGACAGCGCAAGCTCGATCGCCGAGTTTCTCTGCTACTATCTTCGATCAGCGATTTCAGTGACAGCATCGACGCGACTTGCAGACGGGCGCGACTATGCCAGCGTCAACTGAGCGACAGCTCTCGACGCATTCAGATTCCCGTTCCCCCGCTCCCCGAACAGCAGCGGATCGTCGGCATCCTCGACGAAGCGTTTGAGGGCATCGCCACCGCCAAAGCCAACGCCGAAAAGAACCTCCAAAACGCCCGCGCCCTCTTCGAAAGCCACCTCCAATCCGTCTTCACCCAGCGCGGCAAGGGGTGGGTGCGAGACAACGCTGGGCGACGTGTGCGACGATTCGTCGACGGCATGCTGCATCAGCGCCGACACGAAGCGACTACTCGCGAAGACGGCAGTTCCGTTCACTGCGAATCGGCGACATCGTCGAGCACGATCGGCACGATCATTTCGATGGCGAACGACTGATGATCGCCGAAGATACGTCGCAGCGAAGCAGGCGACGTCATGCTCACGCGAACGGGCACATCTGGTCATGGCGTACTCGTGGGCGACAGCTGGCATCGTCACGATCATTGCTTCAAGTTCAGCCAAGACGATCGTGAATCGCGATTATCTGTTCTGGTGTCTACGACCAGCGTTCAGATCAGCGACTCATCAGCATGGCGATCGAGCGGCTCAGCCGGACATCGACTGCGTTAGTCAAAGCAGCATTGCGAAGCTCATCCGTGATTGCCAGCTGCCGACGTTCGAGCACGAGCAGAAGCGCATCGATCGCCGAAGCTCGATGACGCTTGCCGCGAAGAAACCCAACGCCTCGCCGACCTCTACGAGCGGAAGCTCGCCGCGCTGGAGGCGTTGAAGAAGTCGCTGCTGCACCAAGCCTTCAGCGGGCAACTGTAGCTCAGAGTGACAGCCCTTGCCATGAACGAAGCCGAGACCCGAGCCGAGCACATCGACCCCGCGCTGAAGGCGGCGGGCTGGGGCGTCGTCGAGGGCAGCCGCATCCGGCGCGAGTATCCGATCACGCCGGGCCGCATCGAAGGCCACGGCCGGCGCGGCAAGGCGCTCACCGCCGACTACGTGCTGGTCTATCGCAACACGCAAGCTGGCGGTCATCGAGGCCAAGGCGTGGGACGAGCCGCTGACCGAAGGCGTGGCGCAGGCGAAGGACTACGCCGGCAAGCTGGCCATCCGCTTCACCTACGCCACCAACGGCCAGGGCATCTACGGCATCGACATGCAGACCGGCAAGGAAGGCGAGCTGCCGCGCTACCCGACGCCGGACGAACTCTGGGACGCTGACCTTCGCCGAGGCGAACGCCTGGCGCGACCGCTTCGCCGCCGTGCCGTTCGAGGACAAGGGCGGCTACGTTCGCGAGCCGCTACTACCAGGACATCGCCATCGAGCGCGTGCTGGAGGCCATCGCCGACGAGCAGGCAGCGCATCCTGCTCACGCTGGCCACCGGCACGGGCAAGACCTTCATCGCCTTTCAGATCGCCTGGAAGCTGTTTCACAGCCGCTGGAACCTGAGCCGCGAGCCGACGCGCCGCCCGCGCATCCTGTTCCTCGCCGACCGCAACATCCTCGCCGACCAGGCCTACAACGCCTTCTCCGCGTTCCCCGAGGACGCGCTGGTGCGGATCGAGCCGGAGGACATCCGCAAGAAGGGCAAGGTGCCGAAGAACGGCAGCCTGTTCTTCACCATCTTCCAGACGTTCATGAGCGGCCCGCCGAAGGACGGCAAGCCGTCGCCCTACTTCGGCGAGTATCCGCCGGACTTCTTCGACTTCATCGTCATCGACGAGTGCCATCGCGGCGGCGCGAACGACGAGAGCAACTGGCGCGGCATCCTCGAGTACTTCGCCCCCGCCGTGCAGCTCGGCCTCACCGCCACGCCCAAGCGCAAGGACAACGTGGACACCTACGCCTACTTCGGCGAGCCGGTCTACATCTACTCGCTGAAGGACGGCATCAACGACGGCTTCCTGACGCCGTTCAAGGTGAAGCAGATCTCGACGACGCTCGACGAGTACGTCTACACGCCCGACGACAAGCTGGTCGAGGGCGAGATCGAGGCCGGCAAGCGCTACGACGGAAGCCGACTTCAACAAGATCATCGAGATCAAGGAGCGCGAAGCGCACCGCGTGAAGATCTTCATGGAGCAGATCGACCAGAGCGAGAAGACGCTGGTGTTCTGCGCCACGCAGGATCACGCGCTGGCCGTGCGCGACCTCATCAACCAGATGAAGACGAGCACCGACCCGAACTACTGCCAGCGGGTCACCGCCAACGACGGCGCGCTGGGCGAGCAGCACCTGCGCGACTTCCAGGACAACGAGAAGACGATCCCCACGATCCTGACCACGTCGCAGAAGCTCTCGACCGGCGTGGATGCCCGCAACATCCGCAACATCGTGCTGATGCGGCCGATCAACTCGATGATCGAGTTCAAGCAGATCATCGGCCGCGGCACGCGGCTCTACGACGGCAAGGACTACTTCACGATCTACGACTTCGTGAAGGCGCATCACCACTTCAGCGATCCGGAATGGGACGGCGAGCCGATGGAGCCGGAGCCGAAGGAAGCCAGCCGAGCGCCGCGCCGACGGCGCCGACCCGACCGGAGCCGCGCGAGACGCCGACCGGAACCGACCGCAGCGGCAGAAGATCAAGGTCAAGCTGGCCGACGGCAAGGAGCGCACCATCCAGCACATGATGGCGACGACGCTTCTGGCATCCCGACGGCACGCCGATGTCGGCGCAGCAGTTCATGGAGATGCTGTTCGGCAAGCTGCCGGAGTTCTTCAAGGACGAGGCCGAGCTGCGCGCGCTCTGGAGCGCCCCGGACACGCGCACGAAGCTGCTTGCAGGGCCTGGCCGAGAAAGGCTTCGGCGGCGAGCAACTGGCCGAGATGCAGAAGATCATCGACGCCGAGAAGAGCGACCTGTTCGACGTGCTGGCCTACGTCGCCTACGCCCTGCCGCCGCTCACCCGCGAGGAGCGCGCGGCCAAGCGCCAAGGTCGCACATCAGCACCCACTTCAACAGCAAGCAGCAGGCCTTCCTCGACTTCGTGCTGTCGCACTACGTGAGCGTCGGCGTGGAGGAACTCGACCAGGAGAAGCTGACGCCGCTGCTGCGGCTGAAGTACCACAACTCCATCGCCGACGCCGTCGCCGACCTCGGCAAGGCCGGAAGAGATCGGGAAGGTCTTCGCGGGCTTCCAGAAGTATCTGTACGTCGAGCGCGAGAAGGATCGCATAGCCTGCGTCCGGCCGAGCAGGGGGCCCCGCTCGACGGCCCGCCCGGGACTCGCACCGTCGAGGTTGAGGTGCACAGCCGATTTGGAAGTGGCAAGAATCAGGTATTAGCTCTGTTGGCACCGGGCACGCCTCAGCGATGACTCAGCCCGGATCTGCGCGCGGGGGACGGGGGCGCCGGGCTTTGGGTTGGCGATCGGGGTCTGCACGTACTCGCCCTTGTCGGGCACGAAGGCGGCGATGTAGATCAGGGCGTCGACTTTCGGGTTCGTTGCCGGCCTCGGTGATCACGACGCCGCCGTAGGAATTATCTTGTAATCGTTTCTGAGCCAGCTGACTCAAGCCGGCGGTGCCCGAAGCGCGGAGCTAGTCGCGCGAGAAAGGTATGTCCGACTGCTCGTCACGGGGAAGCGAGGGAACCGCCCGGAACCACGATAATGCCGTCGTTCCATCCCCCCATTGATGGAATTGCCCCACTGCGCATGATGCGGCCGTCAAGAACGCGATTCCGCTGTCGATGATGTCGTCGAAGCACTTCGACTTTCGAATGCTGCCGTCCTTCGTCGCGGCCAAGCGGATCGCCTCCGTGGCGATGTGATCGACCCAGCCTGCCACCGCGCGTTCGGGCAGGCCGGCTTCCGTCAGCAGAGGAAGAAAGCCCGCCAAGGGCCGTCGCGCGACAGCGTCCGCCTCCGTCAGATCAAGGAACCTGGGTTGGCGTGCCTTGTACGCGCGAACAGTTGCCGAATCGAATCCGGCGTAGGCGCCGAGGACGCCCAGCGACCAAATGGCTTCAGAAGGGAAGATCTCGATCACGCCACGGACGATCTCGCAAGGGGCATTGTGGACCCTGAGCTCGACGCCGGGTAACGCTGCCAGGCCTCTGATGACGCACTCGATGCGGCTCGGGATCGGACTGCCGGCCTGGACCTTCAGGTGATCGTTCCATTGCGTGCGCTGAGGGCCGAGAACTGCTCATGTACTGCCTGAGGGCCCATTCAGACTGGCGCTGTTGAGAGCCCATGCTCTGCGCCTTTCCTCACCGCTCGCTTTCGAGGGAGCTGGTCCGGCCGCGGGCGACAATGGAGCGGGGAGTCGAGCGCGACGATGACGTCGTCGGCACCGGGAAACTCGCGGAACACGTCGGCGATGGCGGAGCAGAGAGCCGCGCCGTGGCGGTCAAAGTTCGGTTCCGTGAGGTCCGCGCTGTGAGGATTGGGGTGATCGCCGAGATGAACGCGACGAATCAGCGGCGGACCGTCGTTGTCCAAAATCGCCGCAACGATCGTCTCCCATCGGCTAGCGCTGGTTCCGCCGCCGCCCCACCACGTGACGTCGACGCCTATGCATAGAGTCCGCATCTCGGGCATGTTCGTCCAATGGTAGCGCGCCCCTGCAGGGTCGGGGGAAGGCGCGGATCAGCGACACCTTCCCAACCGGATCCCACGGGCCGGCTGTCGCCGGAGGACACCGCTGCCACGAAGGCGAAGTCAGGAGCGGTCCGGACGAATCTGTCGCTGCATCAAAAGGCGCACCGCCGTTCTCTTACTTCAATTGAGTTGCTGATTCACCAGGGCTTCTTCGAACGATTTGAATTCGGCTTCGAGGTTCCACTGGTTGGCGGCACGCTCGCTGTCGCCGAGCAGTTGCGCGCAGTCGGCAGACGGTACGGATCGCCGATCTCGTCGTCCGCACAGGCGTTTGTCACCTCGACATAGCGGCTACGGATCTTCCACAGGCTCGCCCCTGGAAGGAAACTGTGCTCCAGGCTGTTGCGCACCATGTTCTTGAGCGTCTGGTAAGGGAGCTTCTGTACGGTGATGGCCCGCACGTATTCGTCCGTGATGTCGATGCGGAAAATCCCTTCATCGTCCGTGGAGAGTGTCGTCGGCACACGATGCTTGAGATAGGTGTTGAGGGGGTGGCCTTGACCATTTTTGCCGAGGAGAATAGCGTTGGACGTCAGGCAAATCTCCACCATCACGTCTTGGGTGCGCATGTCCCGCAGCAGATCCAAAAGCCGTCCCCGGCGGTCTCACCAAGAACATCCACGCCATGCCCGATCCGCTCTGCGTGAGCTATCTCCACGGCATGGCGGATGTGGAACTTGAGATGCCGTTGCCCTGCGAGCGTCGCGGGCAGCACTTGGGGATCAGCTCGCCCGCGTGGAGCGAGATATGCACGGGGCGCCGCCCAGGCTCTCGTTGATTGAAGCGGCGCAGGACGTCCAGTGCGAACATTTCGTCTTCGTAGTACCTGAGCGACTTCCGATTCTCCTCCGGCCCGACGAGGTTCAGGCCCACCACCTGCGGGGCGACCTGGGCAAGCTCGTAGGGTAAACCCACTGCGCGAAGACAAAGCCGCGACTGTGCGTGCGGTTGGCCGCGAGGATGAAACGGGTGTCCACGTTGCAGCCCGGATCGGGCCTTAGCGTGTCGCAGCGAAGCAAAGCACGGGCGCCATCGAGTGAGCTTTCGATTAAGGCTTTCCCATCGTCGAGGGCGTCACTGAACTCGGAATCGGCCATGATGTCCTCGCGCTTCTCGAGCAGATACGCTCTGTTCCACGGATCCCCAGGCTGGGTATATTTATCGCCCAAGGCCCCCACGTTCCCGGATTTGAGGGCGTACAAGACTCCACATAGCTCTGGTGGTTTTTCCGGCAATGGAGAGTACGTCGGCGATCGCATCGTCGGTCCGCGCAGCGCTCAGAACCTCGCGAAATTTGGAGAAGGTGTCGAAAAAGTGCCTGTGGGCTTTGCGCAAGCCACCCCGGAATCCCTCCATGGACCAGGCAGCGAGCAAGTTGTGGTACAGGGTCCGAATCAAATAGCGCCCGAGGCCATGGGTACGTTCCCTAGCAGGCAGGGTGGCGGCGCTGCGGTGAACGTGGCAGTGCTGACGCACAATCCGTCTTCGGCTCCCCATTCAATCAGGCGCTCGGTCGTGACGGCTCCCGACAGATGGCTATGGAGATCCGCGCCTTTCGGCATCTCCTTGAGTAATTCCCGCAGTCCGTCCTCATCACTGAGCAACGAGGTGAGTATCCGTTGTACGAACTCCTCGCGGAATCGAGCCTCTCCCCACGCCTCGCCGTGTGCGAAACCGATGGATCCCACGATGAGCAATGCAACCAAGGTCGCTGTGCGCATTACCTTCTTCATGACGCCTCGCTTGTGCACGTGGTTGAGCATGGCAGCGTTGAAGGTGCCGAGAACTCCTTGAAATCTCACGTGACTCCCACGCTGGCTCAGGGCAGTGCTAGGCCGAACTGAGCCAAAAGGTCGGCACGCATGGGCCTTGTGCAGGCCTGGGCGCCCGTAGTTACGAACCGGAAGGCGCAGTCACTTCACGAGGCGTACCGAAATGCGTCTAAGACGGTCCCGGGTTCAAGTCTCGGCGTCCCGACCAAGTAAAACAGGACAAAGACGAGCCGCCGAGCGAGGGCCACGCGCTGATGCAGAAACGAAACGGACTGTTGCTCGATTGGTAGCGCGGCCTAGGTGTCGAGTCTCACGAGGTGGGGCAGTCCACCGAGGGCAGAGTGCTGACGGTGGTGGTTGTAGAAGTGCTGACAGCAAACTAAGGCGTTCTTCCCGGTGAGATGCGGGTCACCGTCGAGTTGAAGAAGGTCTCCGTCGGCACCGAGCTCCACATCACACAGGAGGGCGTGCCCGACGTCATTCCGCCCGAGGCCTGCTACCTCGGTTGGCAGGAGTCGCTCGAGATGCTGAAGCGGCTCGTCGAGCCGGAGATTCCGGACCAGGGCTAGTCGGCTTCGAGCGCGATCTGCTCGGGCATCGACGAGAGCTGGACCCAGGGGTCTTCGCGCCGCTGGCCGGGCCTTCGTGCTGCTGGTCCTCGCGGAGCCGGAAGATCAGTCGATGATCACGATCCCGCAGGTTACAGTGCCTAGTACGGACTCCGAATAGAGCTCAAAGCCAGCTGCGCCGTCATTCGAGCCGTCACCATCGCGGAAGATGCAAGTGGCCCCACCTGCGCCGAATGAAACGACATCGGTGGAGGTCAGGTCGCCGTCCGTTCCGTTGTTGCTCGCGGTCCTCCACTTGAACGGCGGGAAGGTCCCAGAGAACAGGTCCACGCGAAGTGCTCCGAACACGCCCTGGTCACTCTCTACTCGGAACGCGACCGAGCAACCGTCCTCGTCGGCGCAAAGCTCCTGGATACGATCGGCGCTGACCGGGTCGCCAAAGCCTTCACCGCTGGGCACCACGCGCTCGACCACGTACCGGCTCAGGTTCACGTGGCTCGCGGTGTGGGCTGGCATCGGAAGGAGGAACAGGACAACCGTTGTGACCGCGAGCGACGCGGCAGTTCTCGAAGTCATCGCATCCTCCTAGGTCGATGCATACGACATGGCCCGAATGGCCAACATGCAAATGGCAGCTATCGAGCGAGGGTAGCACGATGCTCGAGCGGCTCGTCGAGGCGGAGATTCCGCACCAGGGCTGAGCGCTCCCCGGGCCGTCGCTCGCGCTCAATCGGCTTCGAGCGCGATCTGCTCGGGCATCGAGGAGAGCTGGACCCAGGGATCTTCGCGCCGCCAGTCGCGGCGGTCGGGGATGCGGCGACGTCGTCGGCCACCGAGGTGGTCGGGTTCTGCACGATCGAGACGTTGTAGCCATTCTTGCGCAGCGCCTTGTAGACGCCTTCCCAACCGGATCCGTCGACGAAGTCGGGGTGCCTGATCGAAGGCTCCGTTTCCGTCTCTGGATATGTATGAGCGAAAGTTCGACGCGAACAGTCGACCCAGCGTTCCGAATCATGAGTCTGCGTGGGTTCCAGGTGGTCCTCGACAGCGATCTCGCCGCGGTCTATGGCGTTACGACGGCAGCGCTGAATCAAGCGGTCAAGCGAAACCGGCGACGGTTCCCGGCGGACTTCGTGTTTCGACTTACCGCGCCCGAGTTCGCCGACTTGAAATCACAGTCTGTGATGTCAAGTTTGGGCCACGGAGGTCGCCGGTCAGCGCCGTGGGTGTTCACCGAACACGGCGCGATCATGGCCGCGTCGGTGCTCGACAGCGCCCGCGCCGTTGAGATGGCAGTCTTCGTCGTTCGCGCGTTCGTTCGACTGCGGGACGCAACTCGGCTGCATGCCGATCTGGCAGCCAAGCTGGCGGCGCTGGAGCGGAAGGTGGCAGGTCACGATGAAGACTTGCTGCAAATGTTCGCCGCCTTGCGAGCCCTCCTGGCGCCGTCCACTCAGCGACGGCGTCGCATCGGGTTCGATCCTTCCGCGACGGACCCAGCGGAGTAGTACCCGAGATAGCAAACCCCGCCATCTGTTCCGAGGCCTGGCCTCACGACCCCGCAGGTTGATGAAGCAGCATCCACGACGTCCCAAACCTATCCCGCAGCATCGCGAAGCGATTCGCGAACGGCGTCGTCTCCATGCGCATGAAGATCTCGCCCCCCTCCGCGAGCAGGGCATAGAGGCGGTCGGCGTCCTCCGCGCGGTCCAGCGAGAGGGTCAGGTAGGCGCTGCGCATGGGTTCCGCCTGGGGAATGTCCGCGCCCATCAGCACCGTCGAGGCGATCTCGATCCGGGCGTGAAGGATCTTCTCCTTCCATTCGGCGGGCAGGTGGGGATTGGGCTGCTCGCCATGCCGGACGATTCCGGTGATCTTGCCGCCGAGGTGCTGTTCGTAGAAGCGGAACGCCTGCTCGCAGTTGCCGCGATAGTTCACGTAGATATCGAATCGCATGTCATCTCCCAGCCGGCGGTTGGTCGGAGAGGACGACCTCTCCGGTTTCCCCGAAGGTGCCGTACTTCGGGCTCCCGGCGCGTTCGTAGACGTGCAGCACGGCGCCGGTGGACGTGACCATCGAGTCGGCGAGCCGGAAGGCGCGCGGCACCGTGCCCTCGCCGAACAGGCGCTTGCCGGTGCCGAGGACGACGGGGAACTGCCAGAGGCGCAGCGTGTCCACCAGGTCGCGGGCCAGCAGCGTCTGCAGCAGATTGCCGCTGCCGTGGACCTGGATCTCGCCCCCCTCGCCGGCCTTGAGCTTCGCCACCGCCTCGGCGACGTCGCCTCGGAGGAGGTGGGAATTGTTCCACTCGACCTTGTCGAGGGTGCGCGACGCGACGTACTTCGGCCGGCCGTTGAGGGCGGTAGCGATCGCCATCGCGGGGTCGGTGATTCGCGGCCAGAAGGACGCGAAGATGTCGTACGTCTTGCGGCCGAGCAGGAAGGCTCCGGCGCCTGCGATCCAGTCGGTGATGATCTGTCCGCCCTGCTCGTCGTCGTAGGGGGCCATCCAGCCGCCGTGCTGGAAGCCGCTCTCGCGGTCCTCGTCGGGCCCGCCGGGGGCTTGCATCACGCCGTCTAGGGTCAGGAAGGTGCCGACGACTAGTTTTCTCATTCCTGGGATCTCCTCCATAGGGACGACGAATGACGGTACGCCAGATCGACATCGGCGTTGCATGGTCGGGCAGGTCGTTTTACGTCTCTCACTAAGGAGGGCGAACCCGCATACCGAATGAGGTATATTGCGCATGAGATGGCCGCCCCGCCTCGAAGAGAAGCCGCTGCACTGGGTCGGGTCCGCGAAGTCGGATCTATTGCGCTTCCCTGTGGCCGTCAGGCGCCGGATGGGATATGCGCTCGGCGCGATCCAACTGGGTCGCATGCCGGTTGGTGCGAAGGCGTGGCACGGCGAGGGGCCTGGCACGTGGGAGCTGGTGGACGACGGTCGCGACGGAACCTATCGCGTGGTGCTTGCAGTGCGCTTCGAGCGGGCGATCTACGTCCTGCACTGTTTCCAGAAGAAGTCGCCTTCGGGTCGTCGCACGGCGCGAACGGATGTCGAGCTGGTTCGAAGGAGGTTGCGTGCGGCGAAGGATGACTACGAGGCGCGCTATGGCAAAGCGTGAACTTGTCGAGGCCGGGAGCGGCAACGTCTTCGTGGACCTGGGCTTGCCGGATGCGCCCGAGCAAAGCTTGCGTGTCCAACTGGCCGTGCGGTTGAACGACCTGATTGCCGAGCGCGGCCTGACGCAGACGCGGGCGGCGGCACTGCTGGGGATTCCGCAGCCACACGTATCCGAGCTCAAGCACTACAAGCTGGAGCGGTTTTCGTCCGAGCGCCTGCTGCGGTTCCTGACCGCTCTCGGGCGCGACGTGGCGATCGTGATTGGACCGGGAGCGAAAGGGAAGAAGCCCGGCTCTTTGACCGTGGTCGAGGAAACGGCGCCAGGTTAGAGATCCGTTTGGCAACGCAGGGCTCCTCGTCGGGCGCTGAAGCGCCGGCCGATTGTTGAGAACGAAGAGGACAGTCAAGCCCACTACGAGGATATGTTCGGAGGCGGCAAGTACCGCCGGCGTTTAGCAGCGCTAGTCGCTCATCACCGCCGTGCACGTCGAGGTCGCGGCGTCCGTCCCAGTGAGCTCCACGCGGAAGCCGATCGTGTCGTCGCCGCTCGCACCCTCGACGTCGGTGATTCTGCACTCGGTCCCGGCGATGTCGACGGCCAGCGCCTGGTTGGTACTGGCGTTGCCGTCGAGGCGATACGTGCTCTGAACGGACGTAAACCATTCGCCGGTGAGCGGGGCGAGAAAGAGCCTCGCGGTCGAGACATGCCCTCCGCCGGTCATCCTCATAGTCATGGTGATCTCGCAGCCGTCGTCGTCGCCGCAGTACTGATAGGTGGGCGTCGCTCGGGATGTCCACGATGAAGTCGGAAACGTCGGGGACCTTCACGATCACCCGGCTCAGGCTGACGTCGCCAGCCTGGGCGGAACCAGCCGCGAGAACAGTGAAAGCCAGCAACGCGATGATTGCCTTGCGTTCCATGAACCCTCCCAAGGGAAATCAGATGCACGTATCCTCTCTCGCCGAGGACTCGGCTGTCGACTCCTGCTCGCGGTAGGCGTCGGGCCTGGGCTCAACGCCTCGCGGCACGCTTGCGTAGAGTGTTGTAGGGACGACCGCCACCGAACGGAGGGAGCGATGCGCAAGACCAGAACCGGATGGTTCCTCGCCGCCTGCATGGGGGTGGCATCGCTGAGCGCGCAGCCGGCGCGCGCCGTCCATCTCGCGCCGTTGCTCGAGGTCAAAGCCGAGATCAAGTTCCAGATCGTCAAGACCGATCGCTACCACGAGACCTTCTTCGTCGCCCGAGACGGCACCGGCGTCGGCAGCGTGTCGCTCCAGCACTCGTTCTTCCCGTGGGAGGCCGATACATCGTCCGTCAAGGCGGCCCCGGCGCGATTGGTCGAGCTCAAGCGGGCGCTCGACGCCGCCCAGATCGGCAAGCGGGGCGGCGAATGCGTCGTCGTGAGAGGGAGCCCGTGGACCGGGAGCTACGGGATCACCTGGTACGGCCTGAACGGCCGCATGACCCAACTGCGGGTGGTCTATGCCTTCTCGGCGTCGGAGAACTCCGCGGCCTGTCCTGCCGAAGTGGAGGACCTCGTCGCCGGGATCGAAGACTTTGCGAGGAACGGGCTGGGGTTGGGCATCTCGCCCAGCTTCCCATAGGCCGCCCGTCGCGAGGGCGCCCTCCGTGCCCTAGTCGATCACCGTCAACGTGCAGAAGGTGGCCTCGTCGATGTTGGCGAGGGCCCTGATCGCGAAGCCCGCACCGTTGTCGGTTCCGTTGACCTCGTCCGCGTCTGAGAGCGCGCATTGTGAACCTAAGAAAGTGGGAAGTGTCAGCACCTCTTGGCCCGGCGCCAAACTGCCGTTGGTGCCGCCGCTTGTGCCATCTGTGCGCCATGTCGAGCCGGTGTGGAGGCAAGCGAAATCGGCGACGGTTCCCGGCGGCTTTCGTGTTTCGACTTATCGCGCCCGAGTTCGCCGACTTGAAATCACTGTCTGTGATGTCAAGTTTGGGTCACCGAGGTCGGCGGTCAGCGCCTTGGGCCAGGTCCGCAGAGAGCGAGCGCGGCAATTCCGGTCGGTAGTGGATCGAAGGGGCACGCCATCGCCCACGAGCGCCCGCCGTCGCGCGAGTGATGGACCCCACGCTCATCGGCGGCCCACAGCTCGCCGGGTTCGTGGCCGGAGGCGAGCCGCGGCGCGATCGTGGTCGGCGGGTCGGGCCAGCCGGTGAGGATGCGCTCCCAGCGCCCGCGGCCGGCGCGGCGGTAGAGCCTGCCGTCGGCGCGCCCGGCGCGATAGGCAGAGAAGGGGCTCGAAGCGGCGGAGACCACGACGACCTCGGGATCCCCCGGGTCGACAGCGACGCTCACCAGGTAGCCCACGTCGAGGCCCTCCTCCGGCGACGACCAGGTCGCGCCGCCGTCCCGGCTCTCGAAGAAACCGTCACCAGCCGCGGAGCGCAGCCATTGTGGGCGCTGGGAGTGGATCGCCAACTGATGGGTGTCGTAGGGGCCGCCCGGGACTCCATCCTGCCAGGTGACCCCGCCGTCCGGCGTGGTCACCAGGGCGCCCGCCTCGATCGCCAGCCAAAGCCGCCCGGCGTCACTGGGATGGCAGCCGATCCAACGGACGTGATGAGTCTCGGGTTTGGGCGGGAACGACCATCGCGGAGCGGAGGGAAGCTCGAGCAGCCCGTCGGCGCGGAGCCAATGGTCGCCGCCGTCCTGCGATGTCCATAGCGCGCTCGGCTCGGTGCCCGCGAAGACGACGTCACGGCGAACAGGGCTCGCCGCCAGCGCAGACACCCTCTCGCCGTCGAGCCCCGATCTCTGCCAGGAGGCGCCGCCATCGGCGCTGCGCAACACGCCGTCTTCAGTGCCGCACCACGCCCGGCCGCGTTGCCAAGGATCGGTGGCCAGGCAGGCCGGATGCGTCGGCGAGTCGAACATCGTGGTCGCTCTTCCGGTCACGGCATCGACGGCGAGCACCGTCCGCCCAGCCGCCACTAGCAGAGTGCATCGCGTTGCCGTCATTGCACGTGCTGCGGATTAGCCCGGTCCGTCGGCCGGGGGCGGAGGCTCGAGCTCGGCGCGAACGATGAAGCGCTGCGGAGCGTGTCCGAAGTAATAGAACGGATAGCAGGTGACGAGTGTCACCGCCGGTGCGGGCGTGGGCTGGAGCACGGAGATCTCGGTGGGTTCCACGATCCAGGTGCTCCGCACGCGGTAGACGGCGGTGCCCACGGGAGTCTCGATCTCCAACTCGTCACCAGGCGCGATGTCCTGGAGGGCGCGAAAGTAGCCATCCCGGTGGCCGGCGATGCCGAGGTTGCCAGAGTCGCCGGGGAGGGCCGTGCCGCCGATGCGGCCCACGGCGCGGTTGAGGACCCAGTCGCCGACGCCGTCGAAGATCGGGACTTCGAGGCCGATCTTTGGAATGCGCAACACACCGAGCGCCGGCGGGTGCGGGTCGTCGAGCGTCTCGCGCCACGCCGCGATGCGTCCCTCGTCCCAGAGACTCAGATCGGGCTCTCGGCAGCTCGCCTCGCGCTCGGCAGGGGTTGTCGCAGGCGCTAGGAAGTCCCCACACCCGCCGGCCGCGGGGCTGCGGCCGACCGACGCCAACAGGCAGACGACGGCGATGGTCCACGGGAGAAGGGAGAAACGGTGCGGGGTGGCGTGAACTGGCGTGCTGTCGTGCAAATGCGTGGCCCTCGCTCGGGGAGCATTTTAACTGCTGTGGCCACGCATGCAGCCGACTTCATGGCACACTCTCTCCAAGAGGACAGCGATGACTCCCAATGAAGCCCTCGCGCAGCTCAAGGCTCTCGGTGACGAGAAGGTGCGCACGCTGAACATCCGCAACGGCGCCGGCGAGAATCAGTTCGGCGTCAAGCTCGGCGACATCCGCGCCCTGGCCAAGAAGATCAAGTCCGACCCCGAGCTGGCCATGGCGCTCTGGGAGACCGGGAATCTCGATGCCCGGCTCCTAGCGATCCTGATCTTGAAGCCGAAGAACCTGTCGGGAGAGGCGATGGATCGAATGGTTCGATCCGTGGACTCCGCGCAGGCCGCCGAGTGGCTCCTCTCCTATGTCGTCAAGAACCACCCGGACAAAGAGGCGCTTCGGCAGAAGTGGATGACCGCCAAAGACAAGTGGGCGGCTCGCGCGGGCTGGGGCCTGACCTCCGAACGAATCGGCAAGAGTCCGGACGGCCTCGACCTGCCGGCGATCCTCGACCGCATCGAGTCCGAAATGCCGCAGGCCGCCCCGGAGGTCCAGTGGACGATGAATTCCTGCCTGGCGGGTATCGGAATCCACTTCCCGAAGCATCGCAAGCGCGCCATCGCCATCGGAGAAGCTCTGGGGATCTATCGCGACTACCCCGTATCGAAAGGGTGTACCTCGCCCTTCGCCCCGATCTGGATCAACGAAATGGTGCGCCGAAAGGCCGGCTGACGTCCGCCCGGCGGGCCGGCTGTCGAAATCGCATGCTCTCGCTCGTCGTAGTGGTGAAAGGAGGCTTCACCCATGCCCAGCACGATTCGACTGCATCGTGTTCTCACTGCGCCGCCCGAGCGGGTCTATCGCGCGTTTCTCGATGCCGACGCCAAGGCGAAGTGGCTGCCGCCGAACGGATTCACCGGCAAGGTCCATCACGACGACGCCCGAGTGGGCGGAACGTACCGCATGTCGTTCACCAACTTCGGCACCGGCTCGAGCCATTCCTTCGGCGGCGAGTATCTCGAGCTCGTGCCCGGCGAGCGCCTGCGCTACGCCGACCGGTTCGACGATCCCAATCTTCCCGGTGAGATGCGGGTCACCATCGAGTTGAAGAAGGTCTCCGTCGGCACCGAGCTCCACGTTACGCAGGAGGGCGTGCCCGACGTCATTCCGGCCGAGGCCTGCTACCTCGGTTGGCAGGAGTCGCTCGAGATGTTGAAGCGGCTCGTCGAGCCGGAGATTCCGGACCAGGGCTAGTCGGCTTCGAGCGCGATCTGCTCGGGCAGCGACGAGAGCTGGATCCAGGGATCCTCGCGCCGCCAGTCGCGGCGGTCGGGGATGCGGATCGCGCCTTCGGCATCCGCGGTGATCGACACGGAGCCCTTCGCGCTCTCCACCGTGGCGGTGGCCTTCGTGCCGGCGGGAAAGTGGATCAGCAGGGCGCCGAAGTCGGGCGCCAGCATCCGCGCCATCATTCCCTGCTTGCGGATCATCGCGCCGGCCTCCTCCTGCATGGCGACCATCAGCCCGTAGCGGAATCGCTCGGCCGGCGGCGCCTCGACGCGCAGCGCAACGCTCAACTGGAGGGTGCCCTTGGCGGTGTTCGTGAGCACGGGCGGGTTCTCGGCCAGAAGGTCGGCGCGGACCGGAAAGCTCGCCGTGCCGTCGGCGGCGATGGGGACCGCGATGTCGCCGCCCTTGCTCTGGATCACGAGCTTCAGGTTCGCCGTCGGCACCTCCGGGTCGCTGGAGCTCAGGCGCGCGTCGGCGTGAAAGTACTTCCCGCCCTGGAGCTTCTCGAGGCGCGCGAACATCGAGTGCATGTCGGCGTAGGGAATCGTCCGCTCGGCGCCGGCCGCCGGCGCCAGGAGGAACGCCGAGCTCGCGACGAAAGCGAGCGTCATCGGCCGTAGGCCCTTCGAGGTGTTGGACATGGTCGACTCAGCCTAACTCGGTGGTTGACCGCCGCACCAGCAGCAGGGTCTGATCGTCCGATTGCGGCAGGCCGTCGCCGAACACGTCGAGGGTGGCGAACACCCGCTCGACGAGGTCGGGCACCGATTCCTGCGGCCGCTCGCGCAGAGCTTCGATCAAGCGCCCGGCGCCGAACTCGTGGTCGTTGCGGTCCAGCGCTTCGACGATGCCGTCGGTGTAGAAGACCGCGAGGTCGCCCGGATGCAGCGCTTCGAAGGAGGACTCGTAGGTCATCGGAGGCAGCTTGAGGCCCATCACCGGGCCGTTACTGGGCAGCGCCGCGACGCCGCCCGCGGCGCGGAGCACGATCGGCGATGGGTGGCCGGCGTTGACGTACACCAGCGTCCCGTTGCGGTGGATCTCGGCGTAGACCAGCGAGATGAAGCGGCCGGCCGGAGAGTTGCGGCGCACCACCGCGGCGAGCTTCTCCATCATCTTGAAGAGCTTCAGGCTCTCCTCCACGCCCATCCGCAGTCCGACGATCACGTCGCGCGCCTGCAGCGCGGCTGCCATGCCGTGGCCGGCGGCGTCTCCGATGGCCACGCCCAGGATGCCCGACCGCACTTCGAGAAAGTCATAGACGTCGCCTCCCACCACGGCCGCGGGCCGGGATGCGAAAGCGATCTCGTATCCAGGGAAGGTGGGCGGCTCGGTGAGGAGCAGCGAGGTCTGGACTTGCCGCGCCTGCGAGATCTCCACCGCCATGTCGCGGTGGCGCACGGCGAGATCGGCCAGCGAGCGCAGCGCGGCCAGAAACAGCGCCGTCTCTTCGGCCGGCAGCTCGCGCCCCAGAACGAGCACCAGGATGTACTCGCGCTTCACGCCGAAGGCCACGGCGGCGAGGGTCGTGGCCTCGGTGTCGCAGCGGGTCGTGGCGACTCCGTCGGCGCGCACCTGGCGACAGAGCGGATGCTCGAGAGAGAGCGCCTCGCTCAGCCAGGCGGGTGCGCCGGCGCCGCGGGTCGCCAGCCGGGCATAGGCCCGCGCCCGCCGGCGATAGGCGTGAGCCGATCGAATCAGCTCACGATCGGTGGTTGCGCTGTCGACGAAAATGGCCACCAGCTGACCGACCAGGGCCTCGGGATTGCGAATGCCTTCGAGACCGACGACCAGATGACGCAGCCGCCGGTAGAGATCGTAGGCGGGAAGAAGTCTGGGGTCGCCGCTGTCCGTTGGGCTCGGATCCACAGCGGGTAGTGGACGGGTTTCAAGGGTATCCATATCTCTTTCTACGCGCCGGGTGTGAAGGCGCGATGACGGCGAAGTGACGCCCTCGCGGGTGTCGCCGCAGGGGGCGCCCAGAAAAGAATGAAGCCGGCGCGCCTCGCGGCCGCCGGCCTGGTCCTACGGTGGGGGATGGTTCAGACCTTGACGACGTTCTCGGCCGCCGGGCCCTTTTGGCCCTGGACCACGTCGAACTCGACCTTCTCGCCCTCGGCGAGGCTCTTGAAGCCGGCGCCGGTTACGGCGGAGTGATGGACGAAACAGTCCTTCTCACCGTCGTTGCGAGTGATGAATCCGAAGCCCTTGTCGTCGTTGAACCACTTCACTGTGCCCTGAGTACGCATTTTCCACTGCTCCTGTTCGTGAGCCGGCGGAACCGTACTCACAACACTATTCACGGGAAAGCCCCCGCGAAGGCCCACTGATCCGAATTTGTCGGTTCGGTGTAGGCATCATAACAGCGATGGTCCGCCGTCTATTCCGAAACCGTGGGAAATTATTAATTCTTTAAAATCTTGATATTTTTGTAAATCTGTTATATCTTGCACTTGTACCAAACGTACGGCGCAGTCGATACCTTGCAGGCAGCGTCCTCCGGCACTCCGGGAATCCCCGCAACAAGCAAGGAGTCAGGACTAGAGCACCATGAGATACGCCCGCAACGTGCACTACCAGGTCAAGGAAGGCAAGACCGATGAGTTCAAGGCCCTGCTGACCAGCGACGTGTTGCCGCTCCTCAAGAAGCAGCAGGGTTTCAAGGAAGAGATGACCCTGGTCAATGGCCGCCACACGATCGGTATCAGCGTGTGGGAGGACAAGCCGAGCGCCGAGACCTACAACACCGCCCAGTACCCGGCGATCCTCGCCAAGCTCACCCCGATGCTCGACGGCACGCCGCGCGTGGAGACGTTCGACGTCACCTCGCCGCTCGTCGTCTGAGCTTTCGCTCCGTATCGCAGTAGGCAAGGGGCCCCGCAAGGGGCCCTTTTGCTTTAGGGAACGCGCCTCAGAAAAGAATCAGGCCGGCGCGCCTCGCGGCGGCCGGCCTGGGTTCCTACGGTGCGGCAGGTTCAGATCTTGACGACGTTCTCGGCCGCCGGGCCCTTCTGGCCCTGGACCACATCGAACTCGACCTTCTCGCCCTCGGCGAGGCTCTTGAAGCCGGCGCCGCTGATGGCGGAGTGATGGACGAAAACGTCCTTCTCACCATCGTTGCGAGTGAGGAAGCCAAAACCCTTCGCATCGTTGAACCACTTCACTGTGCCCTGAGTACGCATTTTCCACTGCTCCTGTTTTCGTGAGCCGGCGGAACCGTACTCACACACTTGTTCGCGGGAATGCCCCCGCGATGGCTCACTGACCAGCATTGTTGGTCCGGAAGGCCTATTGTAACAGAGATAGCCCGCGGTCTATTCCCCCCCGCCCACTCGCTGCCCGTTGTCCCAGGTCACGTGGTCCCGGACCTCGTCGACCCAGAGCAGCTTCCAGCCTTGCGCCGTGCGCGTCCAGGTCTCGCGCTGTGTCACCTCGGTGTGGATCTTGTGCAGCGTTCCTTCGACCGTCTGCATGCGAATGAAGGTCTGGCGCACGGTCGCGATGGCGTGCTCGCCGCGCACGGTCAGCTCGAGAATTTCGTTCTTGGTCGAGATCGGCGGTTGGATCCGCTCGAGCATACCGCGGGCGCGGTCGGCCATACGGGCGCCGGGGCTCGGCGTGCCGTTCGGTGGGATGGTCGCGAACTCCGGGACCCGTAGGGCCTGGAAGGCTTCGAAGCTCTTGCTTTCGATGGCGGTCGCGAGTTGCGCGTAGGCCGCTTCGATCTCGCGGCGGACGGCGGCGTCGGCGGGCGTTTCGGCGGCTTTGAAGAGGTACTCGCGGCCGTCGACGACCACCGACTTGCCGAGCCTCGCCTGGCCGCTGAGCTGGGCGGTGGTGCCGTCGTCGTAAGTCGCGGTGGCCTTGAAAGCGCCGTCGACGATTTCGACCGGGGATAGCGCGGCGATGCGGACGCCGTCGCGCAGGTAGCCCCGCAGCGCGTTTTCGGGAACGCGGTGGAGCTCGAGGACACCGGTGGGGGAGGCGTAGAGCCCGGCGTAAAAGTGGGAAGCCGTCGCCCACGTGGTGCCGAGCAGGAGGGGAGCCGAGACCAGGAGTGCGCGCCGGATTTTCATGAGCACAGGTGCTGGGGTCATGGTCTGTACCTTATGACGAACGAGTTCTTTGGGAGTTAGGGCCTTTCAGTCCTCCCCGCCAGCTCGGCAACGGCTGCCGTCCCACCGCCACCTCGAACGCCGCCCGTGCCAGCAGGCGCGTCGAGTCCAGTGTTGGCAGGGGGGACGCCTCCGGCGTCACCAGGAGCGGGATCTCCGTGCACACGAGGGCGACGGCGTCGCAGCCTCGGGCGGCGAGGTGCTCGATGATGCGGACGTACTCGGCTCGCGAGGCGTCGGTGAAGACACCGTTCACCAGCTCGTCGAAGATGATCCGGTTCACCGTCTCGCGCTCCTCGGGCTCCGGCGTTTCCGCGGCCATGCCGCGTTCGCCGAGGGCGCGGCGGTAAAGCGGGCCGTCCATGGTGAAGCGGGTGCCGAGGACACCGATTCTCCGGTAGCCCGATTCGGCGGCGCGAGTCGCGACGACCTCGGCGATGTGGAGGCCCGGCAGCGCGAAGTCCTCTCCGGGATGCTCGAGGGCGAGGTGGGCGGTGTTGTCGGGGCAGACGAAGAAGTCGGCGCCGGCGCGCGCCAGGCGCTCGGCGCCGGTGGAGAAGATGGCGCGAATCGCGGCGTAGTCGCCGGCGCTCCACGCCGGCATGCTCTTCGCCATCGCGATGCAGTCGAGCGTGACGTCCGGGTGGTCGTGCGGGCCCAGGTCCTGGAATCCCTGGTGGCAAAACGCACGCAGACAGAGCGTGGCGCCCTCGACGCTGTGAGCCAGGATGCCCAGGTGACGCATGGTTCCTCCCTCGGGGCCGCAGCCCGGGTTGCAACTCTAGCCTTGGACTCCCCGCGAGGTGCCACCCGATTCGTAACCCCACCCGATTCGTAACCGCGTGGCGGGTGAGGCCCGTCCGTACGATCAGAACGGCCAGTGCAGACCGAGCGCTCTGCCGAGCATCAGCGCGAGCTGGCCGCGCGTCACGGGAGCGTTCGGGCAGAAACTGTCCGGTGTGCAGCCGATCGTGATTCCGGCCGCGGTCATCGCCTCCACGTAGGGGTAGATCAGCTGGCCTGGCAGGACGTCGTCGTAGGTTGGGCTGCCCGGCGCGGGGCTGGTGCCGGTCCGGAACTTGACGTACGCACCGCGGAAAAGCTGATCGCTGGCGGAGTTCAGGCGGATGCGCAGCTCCCAGAACTCGTAGCCGCCGATAAAGTCGTGGTCGAGATCAGCGAAGCTGCGGTAGCGCAGGAACGGTGGCGCCCACTCGAAGCACTCCGTGAAGTAGCCATCGTCTGCGGGAGTGCTCGCAACAAGCTCCAGGTCTTCCGGGTCCAGGTCTACCTCCGTCCTCCAGACCGAGACGCGGATGTCTGCCACTGCCGAGTTGTCGGCGAGCAGGAAGCAGATGGCTTCGATCAAGGCGCCGTTTGGGAGCTCGAGCGGCGCGCCGAATCCCCAAGGATTGTTAGGCACGGCGCCGATGAGGCCACGGTAGCCGTCGGGGCCGCGGCGAAAGTATTGGATGTCGTAGCGATCCGGGTCGAAGGCGGAAGCCGGGATCACCTTGTACTGCGTGTCGAGACCGAAACTCTGCGCCGTGATGCTTTGCACGTCGAGGGTTACGGCTCGGACCGGCGGCGGTCCGGAGTCGGCGAGCTCGGGGTCGGTGGCGAGGAGAGCGGCGAGCAGCGCAGGATGGACCATTGCGGCCTCCTTTCGCCCCCCGTGTGAATGTCACCTCGTGGCCTTTCCGGCCGCGAGCGTCCGCGAGGGTGGTACAACGGCGCCGTGGCTTCCGGAGGTGGCGAGCTTCTCGCGTGAGCACCCCGAGCTGGACGCTGCTACCGCCCTTACGGCTTGAACACCGATGCTGCGTGCGGCACGCGGACCTCCGCGGAGTCCTCCGCCTCGTTGCCGGAGCCGTCGGTCGCCACATAGGTGGCGGTGTAAACGCGGCCGTCGCCGGCGCCCTGGCGCTCGGCGCGGAGCAGGAACGCGAGGTCGGCGGTGCCGAGCTGGAGACCGCGGATGTCTCCGGTGGTGTGGCCGTCGCCGCCGCCCTGTGCATCGTCCGGTTCGTCGCTCGACACGGAGGAGAGCGCGAAGCTCACGCCTGGGCAGTTGTCGGTCGCCACCACGGTCGCCGTGATGTTCTCCAGACGATGGTTGGGTGGCCAGAGAAGCGCCGGCGTCAGCTCGACCTCGATCGACGGTGGAGTGGCGTCGATGACGTCGGCGTCCGCGGAAGCGTCCTCCTGGTAGCCGCAGGCGTCGGTGGCGGTCACGGTGACGCGCACCGTGGCCGGCGAGCCGGTGAGATCGGACACCAGGACGGTGCCGCTCACGGTCACCGTGGACGCGTTGACCTGCACGGTTTCGACGTCCGGAACGCCGAGCGTCGCGTTGCCGGTGAGGAGCTCGGCCTCGACCTCGACGTCCTGCTCGCCGACCGCGCAATCGTCGGCGATCGTCGCTTCGAAGGGCACGGTGAACATGCAAGCCTCGTCCACCTCGCCGCCGGTGGCCTCGGCCTCCACGGCCGGCGGTTCAGCGACCAGGGCGAAGGAGGCATCCGACATGTCGAAAAAAATGTTGCCGACGGCTTGCGCCTTGGCGCGCGCCTCGGCGGCGGCTTCGCAAGGCAGGTCCGCCGTCTGCGCGCCGTCGTTGGCGACTCCGCCGAGCAGCTCGGTGAAGGTATTGCCGTCGTCGCTCGAAAGCAGGAGGTCGACCTCGTCGGCGATCGAACCGCCTCCCACCTCCCAAGTCAGGTCCGTCGAGCAACCCGCGTGCAAGGTCTCGCCGCCGTTGGGCTCGAGCAGTACGAAGGGATCGCCCTCCACGGTGAGCACCGCGGTGTCGTAGTCGACCCCGCCGCCGGCGGCGAGGTTGTCGCGCGCGGTCAGACGGAAGGTCAGGATGCGACCCTCGACGGTGGGCAGGAACTCGCCGACGGTGGTGGTGTTGGCGATCAGGTCGGAAAGCTGTGGCAGCGTGCGTTCGGCGCTCGGGCCCGGTGGGAAGGAGCGGAAGAGCGGACCGACGCCGTCATCCACGTTGGGCGGACCTTGCCCGGCGGCGACGTCGAGCTGCTCCCAGGTGTAAGTCAGCGCGTCGCCGTCCGGATCGGTGGCGTCGCCGCTGAGAACGAATGGCGTCTGTCGGGGAATGGTGTAGTCGGGCCCGGCGTCGACCGATGGCGCACCGTTGCCGGTCGCGGTTTCCTGCGCGCAGTCGTTGCCGTTGCCGGTCGTGGTGTAGGCGACCACCTGGTCGAATGTCCCGGTGTGCATGTAGGTGTCCTCGACGACACCTTGAATGTTGTCGCTGCCGCAGGTTCCCGAGTACGACATCAGCGTAGTGCCGCCGCCGGGCTCCCAGGCGGTCGAGGCGCTGAACTGGCCGGCCGTGCAGTTGCCTTGCGACCCGCTCCAGGTGTGAGAGGCGCTGAACTGGTGGCCGGTTTCGTGGGCGACGAGACGATAACCGCCGAAGTTCTCGTGCCCGACCGCGAGTCCGACGTTGATGCCCGAGGCGCCGGTCGCCTTGGCGCCCGATACGCAGACGCCCTGCGACGCGCAGCCGCCGCCCCCTGAGGTGCCGAACACCATGCCGATGTCGTACTCGTCGTCGGCGAGGATGCCGTCGACGATGCCTTGGTTCTCGACCCGCATGGTGCAAGGCACAGTGTTGCTGTACCCGTCGGTCGTGGGGTCGGTGAAGAAGAGATCGTCGGTGTCGTCGATCAGGACCAGCTGGATCGCGGCCTCGGACTCGTAGATGACGTTGACCTTGTCGATCTCGGCGACGATCGACGCCAACACGCTGACGTCGTTGCCGCCGCGGCCGGCGTAGTACTCGCCGGTGGTGGCGACGGCCAGGCGGTAGGTACGCAAGGTATCGCCGGAGGCCACCGCGGCCGTGATCGAGCGCGGGCCGGTGACGCTCGCCGCGGTCACCGATCCCAGCGCGGGCGCCGTTTCGGACGTCGCCTGGCACTGCACGGCCGGTTGCGCGAAGGCGGCCTCGAAGAAGCTCTCGTGCATCCCGCCGCCCAGCGCGAGGGGAGCGACGTGCACCAGGCCACGCTCCGTCGCGATGAGAGCGTGGGCTCCCGCCGCAGTCCAGGTCAGCCTGCCGTGCCCGCGGCCGCCGGCCTCGCGTAGCGCGTAGCTGCGAATCCCGGGATAGCGGGCAGCGATTCCCGGCTGGAGGATCGGTGACGACTCGACTCGGTACTCGACCACTCTCCCGTCCGGCATCGGTACCGCGAGGGTTGCCGGCGCTGCCGCGGCCGCCGCCGAGAACTGCAAGGGCGCTTGCGCGAGCGCGGCTTCCATCTTCCCGGCGTCGAGCACGAACTTCGCGATGTTTCCCGGTGACGTGGCTCGCGAGCTCTCTGCGAGCCGCCAAACCACATCTCCCCGAGCGCCGGAAGATAGCGTGACAGAGACCGCGACGAGCCAGACGACGACAGTGGGGACGGTCTGAGAGCGAGCGTGGACGAACCGCATGGCGCGCCTCCTGAGTTGGGGTAGTAGCTATGACTATATGAGTATTTCTAACCCAAGGGCGCGAGCGGTGTGCAACCTATTGAAACAACGGAGCTCCGAATCGGGTGGCACCCCGGGAGCCGCGGTCAGGGCTTCTTGGCGTCGAGCGCCTCGATCGTCGCCGTCGAGGGCGGGCGCTGGGCGGCCAGTCGGGTCGCGGCAGCTTCGGCGGTGGCGAGGGCGCGGATCACGTTGCCGCCGGCGAGTTTTTCGAGGTCCGCTTCCGTCCACCCCCGGCGAATGAGCTCCGCGAAGAGGTCGGGGAAACGGCTCACATCTTCGAGTCCCTTGGGCTGGTCGGTGCTGCCGTAGTAGTCGCTGCCGATGCCGACGTGGTCGTGGCCGGCGACGCGGGCGACGTGCTCGATGTGGTCGGCGACCTGGGCCAAGGTGGCCGTCGGGGCCGGGCCGTGGATGGCGGCGTAGTCCTTTTGCATCTGTTCCATCTCGGCGCTCGTCTTGGCGTTGAAGATGGACGACTCCAGGCCTTTGCCCCAGGCGGCGGTCTCGGGGGAGACGAAGGGCGGGATGAAGGTGACCATCACCACTCCGCCGTTCTTCTTCATCCGCGAGAGCACGTCGTCCGGCACGTTGCGCTTGTGATCGACCAGGGCGCGGGCACTCGAGTGGGAAAAGATGACCGGCGCCTCCGAGACGTCGAGCGCATGACGCATCACGTCCGGCGAGACGTGCGAGAGGTCGATCAGCATGCCGAGCCGGTTCATCTCGCGCACCACCTCGCGCCCGAAGGCCGTCAGCCCTCCGTGCGCCGGCGTGTCGGTCGCCGAGTCGGCCCAGTCGGTGTTCTTGCCGTGGGTCAGCGTCATGTAGCGCACGCCGAGCGCGTAGTAGGCGCGCAGCGCGCCGAGACTGTTCTCGAGCGCCTGGCCGTTCTCCATGCCGAGGAACGAGGCGATCTTGCCCTCCCGCTGCGCGCGCTCGACGTCGGCGGCGCGGGTGGCGAAGAGAAAGGTGTCCGGGTATGCATCGATCATCCGCCGCGCCAACTCGATCTGCTCGAGCTGTGTGGTCGCCGGGTGCTCGAGTCCGGAAGTGATGAAGACGCTCCAGAACTGGCCCGAGACCTTGCCCTCGCGCAGCCGGGGAATGTCGGTGTCCACCGTGGCGCCGCGCTTGCGGAGATCGACCTTGGCGAGATCGCTGCCGAACTCCTCGCGCAGCGTCCCGGGAAGATCGTTGTGGCCGTCGACCAGCGGCACGCGGTCGAGCAGCGCGCGCGCCCGGACGAGCGCGGCGTCCTCGGCGGGGAGCGGGAAGGCGGTGGCGCAGAGGGCGAGGTAGAGCGTCGAGGCGCGCAGGATCGCATTCATGACCGTAGTCCCCTTGGAGCGAGTGGAGTGCCGGTGAACCGGCGGGAGTATAGCTAGTCCGCTAGAAGGCGGCCGATGTCGTCCATGCGCGCGATCGCGGCCTGGTAACCGATCTCGGCGATCTCGCGGTGGCGCTTGATATCGAAGGTAGCGTAGCCCGCCAGGTCGGGCGGGCAGAGCACCAGCGCGGCCTGAGCGAACTTCCTCCGCGAAGCCTGGTGCATGCCGATGGCGAAAGCGCGCTGGGTGACCGCGAACGAGCTGCCAAACGCGCCGCTCGAATCGTGCAGCGGACTCGCGTAGACGCCGAGGATGACTTCGCACTGACCGAGCAGCGGTTCGATGGGGAAGTTGTTCAACACGCCGCCGTCGACGAACAGCCGGCCGTCATGGTGGGTCGGCGTGAACACGAACGGCATCGAGGCCGAGGCGAGCAGCGGCCCGATCAGCGGGCCGGTAGAAAAGGTCACCAATTCGCCGGCGATGAGGTCGGTCGCCACGACGAAGAGGCCCAGGGCGAGCGCTTCGAAGGTTTCGGGAAACCAGCGCTTCAGGTCCTCGATGATCTTCTCGGAGTCGAGGAAGCCGGCCTTGCGCAGCGCGAAGCGCGAGAACCTGAAGGGATTGGTGTCGTCGAAAAAGCGCAGCATGTCCTCGCAGGCGTAGCCGGCTGCGTAGAGCGCGCCGATGAGTGCGCCTGAGCTGTTGCCGGCGATGCAAACCGGCGCGATGCCCGCCTCGGTCAGCGCCTTCAGGATCCCGGCATGGACCAGCCCGCGGCTGCCGCCGCCCGAGAGCACGATGCCGAGACGACGGGGCATGCCCGGCAGGGTAGCAGGTGTTGCGGAGCGCCGCTGCGCTAGCGCGCTTCCTCGTCTACCGCCGGCAGCAGCCAAGGGATCGGCAGCATGGGCGGACCTGGGGCGCTACAGACTTCTACGCCCCGAGGGCTATGAAGGCTGGCATGTCGATCGGAGCCACCCCCGTTCGTTGTCATGATAGGAGGACGACAATGCGCAAACTGATCGTTTCAGAATTCATTTCCCTCGACGGCGTCATTCAGGCCCCGGGCGGTGCCGAGGAAGACACGGAGGGTGGGTTCCGGCACGGCGGCTGGACGATTCCCTTCTGGCATGACGACATCGGCGCCGCTTTCGGCGCGCTCATGCAGGACGTCGATGCATTCTTACTCGGGCGGAAGACCTACCTCATTCACGGAAACGCTTTCGAGCCGATGCCCGAGGGCGATCCCTTCGGCGACATGATGAACGCCCCGGCGAAGTACGTCGTCTCGAAGACGCTCGAGAAGCCGATGTGGCGCAATACCACCATCATCCGCGACAACGTCGTCGACGAAGTGCGCAAGCTCAAGGCGGCGCCCGGCAAGACCATCATCACCGATGGGAGCCACCAGCTCGTGCACACGCTGCTCGAGCACGACCTGGTCGATGAGCTGCATCTGCTGCTCTATCCGCTCATTCTCGGCGGCGGCAAGCGGCTGTTTCCGGAGGGGGTTCACACGGCGTTTGCTCTTCAGAAGGCGACTCCGTACCCGAGCGGGGTAGTGGGTCTGCACTACGTGCGCATGACGACAGCTTGAAAGAGGAGACGAACCCATGGCTCGAAAGATCACCTACTGGATCAGTACCACCCTCGTCACCGCGTCCCTGTTGATGGCCCTGAGCTACCTCTCGGGCAGCGAGGAGGTGGTGCAGGGTTTCGCCAAGGCCGGCTGGCCTCAGCTCCTGCGGATCGCGCTCGGTATTGCCAAGCCGCTGGCTGGAATCGTGCTCATCGTGCCGGGGCTCGCGCTGGTGAAGGAGTGGGCGTACGCGTGCGTCACGGTCACTTGGGTAATGGCGTCCCTGTCGGCGTATGCGACAGGAGAGCCGGCGACGATCTGGGCGATGCCGATCGTGATGCTGGCGCTCATGGTGGTGTCGTACCTGACGCGGCCGGCGAGCCGGCGAGTCACCAGCGCGCGGGCGCTATCCTCTCGGTAGGAGGTGCCGTGATGCTTCACCCTGCACAGCCGCTCGCCCGCCGTCTCGCTCTCGCCCTCGTTGTACTCGCTGCGACTGGGGGTCACGCAACCAGCCAGGGGGATCGCCCCAGTGGCCGCTCCGACACCAGGTACCTGATGAGCGAGGACCTCTTCGCCATCCCCGGCAAGCAGGGCCATGTCCTGCACTTGAAGCTGCCGCCGGGCTGGATCGGCGCGCGGCACCATCACACGGGCGACGTCTTCGTCTATGTCCTGAGCGGCGAGTTCGGAGTGGACATCGAGGGCAAGCGGATGACCTTCACCGCAGGCAAGGTGTACCACGAGGCCGTGAACACGATCATGCAGGCGCGCAACATGTACGCCGACAAGCCCACCGAGGTCCTGCTCTTCCAGGTCGGCGACAAGGGCAAGCCGCTGACGGTGATGGACGGCGGAGACTCTCCGGACCACGCGGAGTAGCGGCGGCGCGAGCGAGCTGCGCCGCGAGCTACGGGTTGGTGACCGGACCGAGGTACTGGTCCAGCCAGGCCAGCGACTCCTTGATCATCTCGGTGCGCGGCACCGAGTGGCCGCCGGGGAAGATCAGCCGCTTCTTGTGCTCGGCCGGTGTGCCGAGCAGCTCGAACATCGGGCGCTGCGACGATTCGAGGGGGAAGAAGAAGTCGAGCTCGCCGTTCAGAATCAGGGTCGGCTGCCTGACGCGGCCGATGTAGTTGATGGCGTCGGCCTCGGGTAGCGCGCGCTGGAAGGCGAGGCCGGCGACGTAGAGCACGTTGGTCTTGATGCGCGGCTCGACCGCCGGCAGGATGGCGCCCATCGCGCCGCCCCAGCTCAGTCCGTAGTAGGCGATGCGGCTGGCGTCGAGATCCTGGCGGGTCTCGAGGTAGTCGATCGAGCGGCGCAGATCCTTGCCCCACATGATCACGTAGTCCTTGTAGTCGGTGGTCTCCTCCGGATAGTCGGTATTGAGCTCGCCGCCGCGCTCGTAGGTGCCCTTGTAGATCGGGTAGATGACCGCGCGGCCGCTGGTGGCGATGAAGTCCAGGCGTCCCAGGTCGAGCGTTGCGCTCGAGCGCGTGCTGATCGCGCCCGAGCCGGGGAAATAGACCACGACCTGATAGGGCGGCCTGCCGGCCGGCGGCAGGAAGAGGTAGGCCATCATGCGCTCGCCGCCGTAAGCGGCGTGCGAAGGTGATCTTCTGCCGGCGCCCGGTCGGCGCTTCGATCTCTTCCTCGATCTTGGCGTCCAGCGGCTTGGGGTCGTAGTCGAACTGCCGCAGGTACTGCGCGAACATCGCGTCGTCGACCGGCCGCTCGGCCATGAAGTCACGCGTACGGTCGATCGATCGAGCGCATGAGAGCGGCGCGGTTCGCGTCGTCCTCGAGGTAACGGATGCAGCGGAAGCCGTTGGTCGCCGAGCGGTCGAAGGCGGGCTGCGCGTAGGCGTCGGCGAAGCGCGTAGTCCGGGTCGTTCCAGCCGCCGCCGAGGATGAAACGCGAGCCGGCGTCGCCCGAGGCATTCCAGGTCCACTCCCGCACGTTGCCGGCGAGGTCTTCGACCCCGTAGCGGTTCACGCTGTGCGTGTTGCCGACCGGCGCGGAGCCGCTGCCGCCCAGGTTGGCGAGCGGCACGATGCGCGAGCTGCCGACGGTGAAGGCGACGCGATTCCAATGGAAGACCGTGGGCAGGCTCTTGCCGGCCCACGCGGCGTAGGCGGCCGCCTCGTACCAGCTCACGCCGGTGACCGGATGTTCGCCGCGTCCCGCGGGGTAGGTTCCGACCTCCCAGGTCGCCGGGCCCGGCCGGCCGGTCGAGTCGATGAAGCGCGCCATCGCCTCGGCGAAGGTGAGGCGGCGCTCGCCGTCGACGAACGGCTCCTGCCAGTGCTTCTCCTCCCGGTAGCCACCCGCCTCGACGAACCGCTTGTAGTCCGCGTTGGTGACCTCGTGGCGGTCCATGAGGAACGCCGTCGTCGGCTCCGGCTTCAGGTGATCGAGGCCGGGGAGGTAGAGCTCGAAGGTTCCCGCCGGGACCAGAGCCATATCCTTCGGCACGTCGCCAGGAGCGGGGAAGCGGTAGCTCCAGGTGTCGCCGACCAGATCGAAGTTCCAGATCACGTCGTCCAGATCGTCGTGCCCGGGCAGCGTCAGCCGTACGCGGGTGAAACCGCGCGGATAGGCGCAGTTTTTCGAGTGGCGTCTGACCGAGCAGGATGGGCTCGCTCTGCAGGTCGTCGTAGTAGCGGACGTAGACCGAGGCGCCGGGCGGTTCGGAAGTGACGTTGATCGTGCGGCTGAACTTCGGCCGCAGTTGCTCGGCCAGCGGATTGCCCGACGCCCTGGCGTCGATCTCGCGTGTTAGGACCCAGGCGTCCCAGCTTTCGCGCCCTTCCTGAAGTCCCTGGATGCGCTCGACGATGGAAGCGAGCTCCGGTAGCGCCTGGTCGCGCACCCAGCGCTGCCGGACGTTGCGCTGGTACCCCCAAACTCCCGCCAGCGTGGCGAGCACTGCGACGGCGCCGACGGCGATCCACCGCCGCCGCGGCGATTGCGCGGCGAGCGCGCGACCTCGCGGAGTCGAAAGGCGGCCGGCGAGCTCGCGCAGCTCGTCGCGCAGCTCACTGGCGTCGGCGTAGCGCTTCGCCGGGTCTTTCTCGAGACAGCGGCGAACGATGCGCTCGAGCTCACGCGGCGCCGCCGGCGCGAGCTCGGTGACGGGGGCCGGCGTGTCGCGCAGGATCGAGGTCAGGATCGAGAGATGGTTGTCGCCCTCGAAGGGCCGCCGCCCGGTCGCCATCTCGTAGAGCAGGATGCCGAAGGAAAAGACGTCCGAGCGCGGATCGACCGCTTTGCCCTGCGCCTGTTCCGGCGACATGTAGGCGACCGTACCGATCAGCGTGCCCTCGCGCGTCGTCGTGGTGGCTCGCCGAGAACGGTCTCGGCGTCGGGCGACGAAGCCGGGCCGCCGAGCTTGGCGAGCCCGAAGTCGAGCATCTTGGCCCGCCCGTCGGCGTCGATCATGACGTTGTCGGGCTTGAGATCGCGGTGGGTGACGTGCTGGCGGTGCGCCGCGGCGAGCCCGTCGGCGACCTCGATCGCGATCGGCAGCACGCGCTCCGGCGGCAAGCCCTCGGCGATCGCCTGGCGCAGCGAGCGCCCGCGCACCAGCTCGAGGGCGAGAAAGTGCACGCCCTGGTCGCGGTGCAGGCCGTAGACCGCCGCGACGTTCGGGTGATTGAGCGACGCGAGGAGCTTGGCCTCGCGTTCGAAGCGCGCCAGCCGCTGCGGCTCGGCGGCGAACGCCGCGGGCAGGATCTTGATCGCCACCTCGCGATCGAGCGTGGTATCGACGCCTTTCCACACCACGCCCATGCCGCCCTCGCCGAGCGGCTCGGCGAGGCGATAGTGGAGCAGCGTGCTTCCGGACGCGAGATTCAGGGGATCACCCGCGGCGCATTATAGGCGCGCGGCCGCAGGAAGCTCGGACAGCTCCGAGTGCCGCGCGGGCAGCTCAGGTTCGAGGTGCCACCCAATTCGGGGACCGGTGTGACAGGCCCGCAAACATTTGAAACATAAGGATTAAATGTCCCACCGCAGCGACCCTTGCCCCATATTTGCAAGAGGAGCAATATAGACAAGTTTCTAGGTTGGAGCCCACATGAACCCGAATCGTTCACTCGTGTCGCCCGCGGTTGCGATCTGTGTGTGTGGGATCTTAGCCGCGACCACTTTGCTGGCTGAAGGGGTTTCCCTGAGTCGCTACATACTGACTATTACTCTGATACCGAGCGTGGAGTCGGTGGATCCGGACGTTATCGATGATTTCTGTAAAGACGACGACGGTTGCGGTGTGACGATCCGCCTGGAGAGGGCGGGCAGCGTCCGCGCCAAGTCTGGCCGCTTCTACCCTGGGCTCACGGTTCCTCTTTTTTGGACGTCCACGCCTTATGAATCCACCAACGACATCCTCGCGGATGCCGATGGGACTGCCCAGTCGATCCTCAGCCAGTCGAACGGGATGCAGACCTGCATGTTCTCGGACGGGGATGACCCGCTTTCCTTCAATGACTCCGTGGCGGGATTCATCCTGGCGGCCGGGACCGGGTCGGGGCTTCCGATGACCGGAAGGTGCATCCTTGTTTTGTTCGACTGAGTTCCCCCGTCTCTCGATTCTGCGCGACACGTCCGAAGGCAAGAGTCAGGGGATCACCCTCCGCGCATCGTAGGCGCGGTCGATGGGACGCTCACGGCTCGAGCACGACCTTGGTGCAACTCTCCAGGCGGCGATCGAAGAGGTCGTAGGCGCGCGGGCCGTCGGCGAGCGGCAGGCGGTGCGAGACGATGCGGCCCAGGCCGAGTCGATTCTCGGCGAGGAGCGGCAGCAGGCGGTCCATGAGGGCCCGCGCCGGAGCGCGGCCGGCGCGGTAGGTGAGGTTCTTGGCGTAGGCCTCGCCGGGCGAGAACGCGACGCGCTCTTCGGTGTGAACGCCGACCGCGGCGATGGTGGCGCCGGGGCGGCAGAGCTCGTACGCCAGACGCGTCGCCTCGGGCGTGCCCACGGCTTCGACCACCGCGTCGGCGCCGCGGCCGCCGGTCCCGTCCCGCATACGCGCGGCGGCGTCGCCATTCGTGATGTCGAGGCGCTCGGCGCCGAACGCTTCGGCCAGCGCCAGTCTCTCCGGCACTGCGTCGCACGCAAAGATGCGCTCGGCACCCTGCAGGCGGGCGGCGACCACTGCCATGAGGCCAACCGGCCCGCAGCCGACCACCGCCACGGTGGCGCCAGGGCCGGCGCCGGCGCTCTCGGCGCCGAACCATCCCGTGGCGAGGACGTCGCCCGCCAGGAGCGCTTCCTCCGGATCCACACCGCTCGGCACTCGCATCAACGTGGTGTCGGCGAGCGGCACGCGCACCAGCTCGGCTTGCACCCCGTGCAGCCCGCGACCTTGCTCGACCCAACCGAAGAGCTGACCGCGCTCGCAGCGCGAGGTGAGCCCGCGCCGGCAGTAGAAGCAGTCACCGCAGCTGGTCGAGAAGGCGCTCACCACGGCATCGCCAAGCCGCAGGCGCGTGACGCCCGAACCGACCTCGACGACCTCTCCGGCGAGCTCGTGGCCCATCACCGTGCCGGCGTCGAGACCGATTTCGCGCCCGCGATAGACGTGCAGATCCGAGCCGCAGATCGCGGCGCGGTGCGGGCGCACCAGCACGTCGCCCGGCTCGAGCAACCTCGGATCGGCGACATTCGCCAGCGCGATACAGCCGGGGGCCTCGAAGATCAACGCTTTCACGGGTGCGAGTATCCCGCGACCAGGAGGGGTGAGGGAACGGGGCCTCTCACTGCGCCGGCTCGTCGATCCGTCGCGGCTCGACGTTGAGCGTCGTCCAGCGCTCCAGCGAAACCTCACCCGGCGGCTGGCCGCGGCGCTTCGAGACGTCGGCGCCGCGGCAAGCGTGGACGGCGACGCGGCCGGCGTTGCGGGCTTTCGAGTAGCCGGCGGCGAGCCCGGCGGCGAAGCGCTCGGTGTCGCGCGGCAGTCGGTCGAGGCGGTCCGGATTCCGCACCACGACGTGCGACCCGGAATCGCCGGCGAGATGGAACCAGAAGTCCAACGGCTCGCACAAGCGAAGCGACAGCGCATCGTTATCGGAGGCGGACTTGCCGACCAGGACGGTGAAGCCGTCCGGGGAAACGAAGCGGCGCGCGATGCGCTTGCCTTGCCAGATCCCCTGCTCGGGATCTGACGGCGGCGGCTCGCGGCGGGTGCTCATCGGGCCAAGTATGGCAAAACATCTCCGCATTCCCTTTTTTCAAGTGGACCATAGACCAACGTTAAGGTACCTCGGAAAGCGATACACTACCGGCCGCGGTCGAACTGGACGCTTTGGGAAGGTTGTTGAAGAACTGACGGTGATCGCTTTGCCTCCTGTCTGGCGTGCTCTCGGCCACGACAGTCCTGCTTGGCAGGAGGAGGTCAAAGATGTCCGCGAAACTCCTCACTCGATACCTGATCGTACTCGGAACGATGTCGGCCGCCGCCGTTCGCGCCGACGAGGTCAGTCTGAGCCGCCTCGTTGCCGAGGTGGATTCAACCGCAGCCATACGCGGGATCGACTTCGCCCCCGTCGAGCGCTTCTGTGGCGACGCAGATGGCTGTTTGATCGTCTTTCTGATCCACAGCGATGAAGTAGCCGCGACGTGGACCGCTCGGCTCTTCGTCAACGTGGGCGAAGCCAATCGCTGGTTTTCTTCGGACACGCCTGGCTACTTTGTCGACAGCGATGTAAACGTTGACGAGGTAGCCAGCCTCGAACGTGTCCCCAACAAATGCGTCATGACCGATGGCGACCTCGAAAGCGAAGGAGACGACGGGTCCCAAGGGTTCGTGGTCGAGATGGAGGGGGGGCCGGAGAATCCCGCCACCTGCGTGGTGACGATCAGCGACTGATCATCCGATCTACGCGTCCACCACCGGCTCCGGCGCCCGGCGGCGCACGCTGTGCCAGGCGAAGACCGCCAGCGCGGTCCAGATGAACCCGAAGGCGACAGCCTTGGCGGAGTCGAAGGGCTCGCGGTAGACCAGCACGGCGAGCAGGAACTGCACCGTCGGTGACAGGTACTGGATGAAACCGATCGTCGACAGCGGCAATCGCCGCGCCGCGGCGGAAAACCAAAGTAACGGGATGGCGGTGAAGGGGCCGCTCAGCACCAGCAGCGCGTCGAGGCCGGGCTGCCCGGAAAGAAATGCCGCCCGGCCGGTGGCAATCAGGTAGACGAGATAGCCGCCGGCGAGAGGCACCAGCAGCAGCGTTTCCACCGTCAACCCGATCAGCGGACCCACCGGCGCGATCTTGCGCAGCAGGCCGTAGAAGGCGAAGAAAACGCCAGGACGAGCGAGATCCAGGGCGGTTGGCCGATGTGGAAGCCGAGCCACAGCACGCCCGCGGCGGCGATGCCGACCGCGATGCGCACCGGAGTCTCCAGCCGCTCGCCGAGCAGGAGCACGCCGAGCGCCACGTTGACCAGCGGGTTGATGTAGTAACCGAAGGCGCTCTCCAGCATGTGGCCTTGGGTGACCGCGAAGATGTAGACCAGCCAATTGACCGCGATCAAGACCGTCGAGGCGCTCAGCACCATGAGCGTGCGCCGGTCGCGGAGGGCGGCGAGCACCTCGCCGATCTGCCTCTGCTGCCCGACGACGATAGCCAGCAGGATCGCCGCCCAGGTGATGCGATGGCAGAGCAGCTCGAGGACCGGAGTCCGCGCCACCGCTTTCAGGTAGATCGGAAAAAGCCCCCAGAAGCCGTAGGTCGCGAAGGCGTAGGCGAGCCCCAGCCTGCGTTCGCGGGCGCGATCGCCGTTCGGGTCGATGGTCATGAGAGCAAGACAGTCGTTCCCGCCGGCAGCTTACGCGAAAGAGTCATCCTCGCGGCGTCATAGAGTCGACGCGGTAGGAGCGAGGAGGACTGAGATGGCGGTTAACCGGCGCCGGCGAGCTTTTCGAGAGGTCGACGTATTCACCGACGTGCCCTACTTCGGCAACCCCCTGGCAGTGGTTCTGGACGGCGAGGGCCTGTCGGGTGAGGAGATGCAGCGCCTGGCCAACTGGACGAACCTGTCGGAGACCACGTTCGTCCTGCCTCCCACCGAGCCCGGCGCGGACTACCGGGTCCGCATTTTCACGCCGACCCAGGAGCTCCCGTTCGCCGGCCACCCGACGCTCGGCACGTGCCACGTCTGGCTGGAGACCGGCGGGTCTCCCCGGCGCAACGACCGCATCGTGCAGCAATGCGCCGCCGGTCTGATCGAGCTGCGACGCACTCCGCACGGGCTGGCTTTCGCGGCGCCGCCGTTGGTGCGCTCCGGACCGGTGAACGAGGCGATGGCGCTTCAGGTCGCGCAGGCTCTGGGCATCGCCCGTGGCGAGATGGTCGACATCGAATGGGTCGACAACGGTCCCGGCTGGGTGGGTGTGCTGTTGAAAGACGCCGACGCGGTGCTCGCTCTGCGGCCCGGCTACTCCGAGCTCTTCATCGGAGTGGCAGGCCCGCACCCCGCGGGAGCTCCCGAGGCGTGGGAAGTACGCGCCTTCTTTCCCAAGAGCGGCAGCACGGTCGAGGATCCGGTGACCGGCAGCTTCAACGCCTCGCTCGCCCAGTGGCTGCTGCGCACAGGCCGCGTCGAGGCGCCGTGGGTGGCTCGGCAGGGCACCGCGCTGGGACGGGGGGGCATCGTTCAACTCGAACAGGACGAGACCGGCGCGGTGTGGGTGGGCGGCGGCACGGTGACCTGCGTCATCGGCGAAGTGACGATCTAGCCGAGACAGGGGCCTCCCGTGCAAATCGGCATCGACAGCTTTGCCGCCGCTCATGACGACTCCAGCCGGGCGATCGAGCCCGCGCAGCGGCTGCGTGAACTGGTCCAGCAGATCGAGCACGCCGACCAGGCGGGCCTCGACGTCTTCGGCATCGGCGAGCACCATCGGCGCGATTTTCTCGATTCCGCCCCCGCGGTCATCCTCGCCGGGGCGGCGACCCGCACCAAGAGGATCCGGCTGACCAGCGCCGTGACCGTGCTCAGCGCCGCCGATCCGGTGCGCGTCTTTCAGCAGTTCGCGACTCTCGACCTGCTGTCCCAAGGACGCGCGGAGATGGTCGTCGGGCGTGGTTCGTTCGTCGATGCGTTTCCGTTGTTCGGCTTGGATCTCGACGACTACGACGAGTTGTTCGCGGAGAAACTGGACCTGCTGCTGAAGATCCGTGAGGACGAGGTCATTCACTGGTCCGGGCGGCACCGACCGGCGCTGACCGGCCAGGGCGTCTATCCGCGCCCGCTGCAGGATCCGCTGCCGATCTGGCTGGGCGTCGGCGGGACGCCAGGTTCGTTCGCCCGCGCCGGTGTGCTCGGCCTGCCGTTGATGGTGGCGATCATCGGCGGCGAGACGAGGCGTTTCCGGCCGCTGGTCGACCTCTACCGCGAGGCCGGCATCGGCTGCCGGCCAGCCGCCCGAGCGGCTGACCGTGGGTGTGCATTCGCTGGGCTATGTCGCCGAGACCACCGAGCAGGCGGCCGACGATTTCTATCCCGGTTACGCCCGCGCCATGACCGACATCGGCAAGGAGCGCGGCTGGCCGCCGATGACCCGCGGCGCGTTCGACGCCCAGCGCGCCCGGCAAGGCGCGCTCCTGGTCGGCAGCCCGCAGGAAGTGGTGGAGAAGATCCAGCGCCACAGCGAGTCGCTGGGCGGCATCTCACGGCTCACGTTCCAGATGAACGTGGCGTCGTTGCCCCACGAGAAGCTGATGCGCTCGATCGAGCTGATCGGCACGCACGTGGTGCCGGCGCTGCGAGACTGAGATACGCGCGAACGCGTCAACCGGACTTCAGTCGGCCGCCAACTCCTCGAGCGGCAGATGGAAGGTCGCCGAGAACTCTTTCAGGACCTCCTCCTCGGCGAACGGATTGGGCAGGCTTCCTTTCCACTCGATCTTGCCGTGCACCCAGCCCTTGCTCACCGTGATCTCCTTGACCTGGGCCGCCGCGGTGAGGCTCGCCGCATTCCAACCTCGATACTCACCGGCGTGGAGTTGGATTTCGTAGTCGTCGTCGATGACGTAGCGGTAGGGCTCCTTGCCGGCGACCGCTTCGGGGACCGGGCTGGGGTCGATACGCAGGGCGGCGCCCCGCTGGCCTTCGTTGAAGTTGGAGTCGCCCTTCCTCCAGTCGAGGTCGGCGAGCGGCTTCTCGCCCAGAATGATGCTGACGAGGGGCACTCCCATGATGGCGCC
Organism: Thermoanaerobaculia bacterium; assembly: GCA_963821905.1. Lineage (GTDB taxonomy): Bacteria > Acidobacteriota > Thermoanaerobaculia > Multivoradales > JAGPDF01 > CAWGFP01. The sequence goes on from CAWGFP010000015.1 coordinate 357,632, forward strand.
GTTGCGCCAGGCGCGGCCGTGAGCGAGCTTGATCGTCTTGCCTCCGATCGTCACAGTGCCGGAAGCCTCCGGGCTGGCGGCCTGCGTGGAGGTGGCGGCGAGAAGGACTAGGGACAGCATCGTCGAGCGGACTCTCATGGTCGGGCTCCTTGGTTGGCGCGGCCTGGACTCACCGCTCGCCGGACGTGGACTCGAGCAATTCTGTCACCGCTCTGCGGAACATCGGCAGGAAATCCGAGTCACCGAGCGGTAAAAAAGCGGCACGCTGTCGGCTCCAGCCAGGTGCCCCGCCTTGACTCTCGAGAGCTGCGCGGGCATCGTCGCCGTGGCGCTGCACGACAGCAGCAGGCAGCTGAGCAGGGCGAGGCGCGTCGTTCGAAGGACTTGCCATGCCTTCTCGGGCACGGGCGTTGCACTGAAGCCGAGACCTAGGAGGAATATTCATGTCCAGACTGACGGCATCGCTCAGTGGCCTTTCGCTCGTTTTCATCCTGGCCGGCTCGGCCACGTTTTCCACCGCGGCCCACGCCGCGCCCGGGCGCCCGGCGGGACTTCAGGCGCTGCCAGCGGGCGAGAACGAGGTCAACCTCACCTGGGAGGACACCGCCGACAACGAGACCGGTTTCCATGTGTTCGCGCGTCCCCACGGCGGCACCTTCGTCAATATCGGTTCCGTGGGGGCCAACCAGGAAGGGGCTTTGGTGCAGGGACTGTCATCCGGTCTGCTCTACGACTTTCGCGTGCGCGCTGTCGCCGGCACCGGACCCACGTCGGGGTTCAGCAATACCGCATCGGCCTACACCGACGAGTTGATCGCGCCGCCCGGTAGTTGCTCGCCCGGCAGCGGGATCTGCCTCGACAACCGGTTCCGGGTCGATGGCATCTGGCGCACAGACTCTGGTAGCGGCAGTGCGGTGCCCCATGCGATCACCAACCTCTCGAACGCGTTCTACTTCTTCGCGCCCGACAACCTCGAGGTCCTGCTCAAGGTCCTCAACGGCTGCGGGATCAACAACCGCTTCTGGGTCTTCTTCTCCGCCACCACCAACGTCGAGTTCACCATCGCGGTGACCGACACCGAGGGAGGCATTGTCCGCCGCTATTTCAACCCGCTGAACCATCCGGCGACGCCGGTGCAGGACACTTCGGCCTTCGCCACCTGTCCCTGAGCCGGTCGCGGCCGGGTTCAGATCACCGGTTTGATGTCGACCACCGGCGTGCCGTCGATGGCCTCGATCGGCCCGACGAGCCATCGAGAGCCGTCGATCGCACGCACGGTGACCGGGTGAAGGCCGATCGGATTCGGGCGGTCGGCGGAGCGTGTGGCGAAGACCCCGGCCAGCGGATTCCCCGGATCGGACCGCGGGTGGACTTGCAGCACGTCACGATAAGCGGCGTGCAGCCAGGTGAGTACCAAGATCTCGTCGCCCACCGCGAGCCCTTCGGCGGCCGGCAGGGCCCAAGTCTCGATCTCGAGCCACGCGTCCGGTGCGCCCTCCGCTCCCTGCATCGGCGAGCTGCGAGATCGCGTAGCTGCGAACGGATCACGCCGACGCGGTGTAACTGCATCTCCATGGCCGGGGTTCCTCCGGCGGCACGTTATCGATCGACGCATCGATTGTCATCCTGAGCGCGGCGCTATACTGCGCACTCACCGCGATTTCCGGGAGTCCTGATGCCGCGCACGCGCTTCCTGGCCGTGGTCCTCCTCTGTCTGGCGTCTCTTCTCGGCGCGGCCAAGAAACCGTCGCTGCCGACGCCGCCTTTTACGGTGGTCGAGGCATCGATCCCGCAAATGCAGGCCGCGCTGCGCTCGGGCAAAGTGACCTCGCGCGAGCTCGTGCGCAGTACCTCGTGCGCATCGCCCTCTACGAGGACCGCATCAACGCCGCGATCACAGGTCAATCCGCGCGCGCTCGAGGAGGCCGATGCGCTGCGACCGCGAGCGCAAGGCGGGGAAGGTCCGCGGTCCGCTGCACGGGATCCCGATCGCGCTCAAGGACAACATCCACACCACCGACATGCCGACCACCGGCGGCGCGCTGGCCTTCGACGGACTCGTCCCGCCCTACGAGGCGACGCTGGTCGCGCAACCTGCGCGCCGCCGGCGCGATCATCCTCGCCAAGACCGCAGATGACCGAGCTCGCCAACTGGGTGGCGGCGAATCCGCCGATGCCCACCAACTACAACTCGCTCGAACGGCTACGGCTTCAATCCCTACGACCCGCGGCGCGACCCGCGCGAGGCGACCTTCGACGGCCGGCCGGCGCTGGACACCGGCGGCTCGAGCTCCGGCACCGGCACGGCGGCGAGCTTCTGGGCGGCGAACGTCGGCACCGAGACCTCGGGCTCGATCCTCAGTCCCGCCAACGCCAACATGCTGGCGGCGGTGAAGCCGACGGTGGGCCGCATCAGCCGGCACGGCATCATCCCGATCACCGCCGACCAGGACACCGCCGGCCCGATGGCGCGAACGGTCACCGACGCCGCGATCCTGCTCGGCGTGCTCGAGGGCGCGGCGCCCGACGCCGAACGATCCCGCGACCGTCCGCGCTGCCCGCGCGAGACGCGACTACACGCAAGTACCTCGAAGCGCGACGTCGCTGCGCGGCGCGCGCATCGGCATTCCGCGCGCCAACTACTACGACAAGGTGACGCCCCCGGGAGCGAAGGAGCCGCGCGGCGGCCTCGACGAGGCGCAGGCGCGAAGGTGATGGCGGAGGCGATCGACGTCCTGAAGCGCCAGGGCGCGGTGATCGTCGATCCGGCCGACATCCCGAGCGTGGTCGACCCGGATCCGGCAGCGCAACTTTCTGCTCTGGGGCATCTGCACGCGGTCTCGACGAAGCCAAGGACAAAGAAGTGCTCGATCGACTTCGCGTACGGCATGGAGCGCGACTTCAACGCCTGGCTCGCGGCTCTCGGCCGACGCGGCCCGGTCGAAACGCTGACCGAGCTCCGCAAGTGGAACATCGCCCATCAGAAGGCGGGCGCGATCAAGTACGGGCAGTCGCTGCTCGACTTCTCCGACGCGATGGACCTCGAGGTCTACCGGGCTCGCTACGAGGCCGACCGCGCCAAGGACCTGCGGCTGACCGCCACGCACGGCATCGACGAGGTCATGCAGATCGCACAAGCTCGACGCGCTGCTGTTCCCCGGCGCCGAGCGGCGCGCGACATCGCCGCGCGTCCCGGCTATCCGACCGTGATGGTGCCGTTCGGCGACGTCCCCAACGCGCCGACGCCGCCGTTTCCGGAAGGCTTCGACGCCAAGCCGGCGCCGTTCGGCGTCAGCTTCACCGGCACCGCGTGCAGCGAGCCGAAGCTGCTCGCGCTCGCCTACGCCTTCGAGCAGGCGACCCAACGCCGCGTGCCGCCGCCGGCCATGCCGTAGGAGAATCACCGTTCAGCCCGGCCGGCTTGCATGTCGGCCGGCCGAGCGGAGAAACTGAGCCGTGGGCAAGTCGCCACAGGTCGTTCTCCAGGCCGCTGGACGCGACGTCGTCATCACCAATCCGCAGAAGGTCTTCTTCCCCGAGACCGGCCACACCAAGCTGGATCTCGCGAGCTACTACCTCGCGGTCGCCGAGGGCGCCCTGCGCGGTATCTCCGGGCGGCCGTTCGTGCTGAAGCGATACGTCGACGGCGCGGGCGGCGAGCCGTTCTTCCAGAAGCGGGCGCCGGAATCGCGGCCGGACTGGATCGAAACGGTCGAGCTCGGCGTTTCCGTCGGGACGCACCGCCGACGAAGTGGTGATCCGCGACGCGGCGCAGCTTCTGTGGGTGGTCAATCTCGGCTGCATCGATCTGCAACCCGCACCCGGTGCGGGCCGACGATCTCGACCATCCGGACGAACTGCGGATCGACCTCGATCCCGGGCCCGGCGTCGGCTTCGACGACGTGCGGCGCGTCGCGCTGGTCGCCGGCGAAGTCCTGGAGCAGCACGGAATGCACGGCTGGCCGAAGACCTCGGGGTCGCGCGGCATCCACGTCTACGTGCGGATCGAGCGCCGCTGGACGTTCGACGAAGTTCGGCGGGCGGCCCTCGCGGTGGCGCGCGAGGTCGAGCGGCGCGCGCCGGCGCTTGCCACCAGCAAGTGGTGGAAGGAGGAGCGCCACGGCGTCTTCCTCGACTACAACCAGAACGCCAAGGACCGCACGGTCGCCTCGGCCTGGTCGGTGCGGCCGACGCGCGACGCGCGGGTGTCGATGCCGCTCGAGTGGAGCGAGGTGGCGGACTGCGACCCGGCGGCGTTCACACTGCGCGACCGTGCCGGCGCGGCTTCGGGAGCGCGGCGACGCGGCACGCGGGGATCGACGGCGAGCGCAGGCTCGCTCGAGCGGCTGCTCGAACTGTCGGCGCGAGCAGGCGGCCGACGGGCCTGGGGGACGCGCCCTGGCCGCCGCACTATCGCAAGCAGGAGGGTGAAGCGCCCCGCGTGGCGCCGTCGAAGCGCAGCGAAGGCGGCGAAGGCGCGAGAGCCGCGACCGGCCGGCGCAGGTCCACGCAGCCGCTGATCGTGATCGCCAAGGCCGAGCACAAGGACGAGGCGCTCGCCGGCCTCGAACGCTGGAGGGCGCGGCACCCCGAGGCCGCTGCAAAGCTCGCCGTCGACGACGTCCTGGTCGACGCGATGCGCGGCCGCTCGAGCACCTGGACGCGAGTCCGCGTCAATCTGCGCCACGTGCCCGAGGCCGATCGCCCGCCCCAGGAGGCCCCCGACCCCGACTTCGATCCCTGGCGCGGCGTCGACTGGTCCGAAGTCTGGCAGCGGGGGATGCCCAAGAAGAAGAAATAGGGGGGACGCGGCGCTGGCTACCGCGGTGCCGAGTCGGCAGCCGACGACTTTTTCGGCTCGCCGGGAGCGTCCCGGTCGGGTTGCGACCGCCACAGTGCGCGGGCGTCTTCCTCGAGCGTGGGCGCGAGGATCCGGACCAGAGTCCGAAAGCCTAAGAACGCCATGAAAATGCCCGCCGCGGTCAGCAGGACCATGATGCCGCGCAGCAGGTACTCGACCCAGCGAATGTGGGAGAAATCGGTGATGTAGCTCTCGCGCAGCGCGGCGAAGGCCAGCGCCAGCGCCATGGTGACCGAGAAGCGGAAGAACATGAGGGCGACGCCGCTCATCCGGCTCCAGCCCTCGCGCCCGCGAAAATTGTTGGCGGCAGCGAAGCCAACGCTGGCGAACGAGAGGCCGGCTCCAGCCATCGAGGCCAGGGTGCCGAGCATCTTCTCGTTCGGGTTGAACAGCATCGGCCGCAGCGCCAGGAGGGTCAGGGCACCGGCGACCAGGAAGGGAAGAGTCCTATCGAGTTGGGCAAATAGTCGGCGCGGCATGGTGGAGATCCCTTGACCGCCAAATAGTAGCAACGAACGCTGCAATCGGCCGGATATCCGCAGGAAAAGGAAACTGTCCCCTTTTCCTGCTCCGTAACCCGCGTCGAGTCGCGCGGTACATCTGTCCATGAACCAGCGAATGCTGCTCCTGGCAGTCCTGTGTCTGCAGACGCCCGGCCTTGCCCGTGCCTCGACGACCCGGACGACGACCCTGCCGGCGTTTGAGTGGGGAGCTTGTCGCGTGGAGGTGGCTCCCGACGAACGTATCGACTGCGGGGTCCTCAAGGTCCCGGAGAACCGCAGCCGCAGTGGCTCGCGCGAGATCCGGCTGCCGGTGATGGTCTTCCGCAGCCGCGCCGCTACGCCGGCTCCCGATCCCGTCGTCTTCATGTCGGGGGGGCCCGGAAACAGCACCATCGTGGGGCGCAGGTCCGGCAAGAACGTGCCCTACCTCGACCGGCGCGACTTCATCCTGCTGGAGCAGCGTGGCGCTCGCCTCGCCGAGCCGGCGCTCGAGTGCCCCGAGATCAACCGGCTCAAGGGCGAGATCGCTGCCGGCCGGCTGCGAGGCGAGTTCGCGGAATCCGCCCTGACCCGGGCCGCGGCGAGCTGCCGCGAGGTGCTGGTGCAGTCGGGCGTGGACCTCGATGGGTATACGACGGCGGCGACGGCAGACGATCTGGAAGACCTGCGGCGTCTACTTGGATACCAGCGGTGGAACCTCTACGGCCTTTCCTACAGCACGCGGCTGATGCTGACCGTTGTGAGACGACATCCGGGCGGCGTACGGAGTGTCGTCCTCAACTCGGTGCTGCCGCCGGAGGTGAATTTCGACGAAGTGGCTGCGGTGAATCTGCGACGGTCGCTGGATCTCGTTTTCAGCGGCTGCGCGATCGATCCGCAATGCGCCGCGGCCCATCCCGATCTCGAGCGCAAGTTCCTGGACTTGGTGGCGGCGGCGGACCGGCGAGCGCTGCCGGCGGCTCTCGATCGCGAGAAAACCGGCGGCCAGCCGGCAGAAATTCGCGGCAGCGAAGTGGTCGCCGCCGTCTACAACGCGCTGCACGACCCGGAAGCGATCGCCGAGCTGCCGCGGCTTATCGATGAAGCGGCATCCGGCCGTTACGAAGGATGGACCCGCCTGTTCGAAGCCGGCCAAGGACCTTCGTCATTTACCTGGGGGCTCCGGCTCTCGGTTTGGTGCGGCGAGGAGATGCCGTTCGAGTCCGCCGAGCGAGTGGCCTCGCAGGTCTCTCCGGCGCTGGGCCTCGGCGGCATCGACGAACGCGCGGCGACGCCGGCGATTTGCCGCGCCTGGAATGTCGCACCGGCGCCACCGAGCGAGAACGAGCCGGTGGCAAGCACCGTGCCGGTTCTGATCTTCGCCGGGGAATTCGATCCCGACACCCCGCCCGAGTGGGGGCGCCGCCTGCTGCGCCTCATGCCGCGCGCAAGATACGTCGAGCTGCGAGGCCTCAGCCACGGTGCCGGGTTTTCAGCCTGTGGCAAGCCGATCACCCTGGCCTTCCTGGAGGATCCCGACGGGCCGCTGCCGATCGACTGTGCCCTTCGACTCAGCGGTTCCCTTTTCAGCGGGCGCTGAAGACTTGATCGAGCTCGTAGGCGGGTGTGACTTCGAGCTGATCGTAGCGGCAGTCTTTCGGCAGCTTGTCGGGGCGCCAGCGTAGGAAGCGAGCGCCGTGGCGGAAGCGGGTGCCCTGCATGTGGTCGTAAGCCACCTCGCAGACGAGCTCCGGCCGCAGCGGTTCCCATCTCAGGTCCTTGCCGCGATTCCAGCGGCTGCTGGCGCCGGGCACGCGTTGGCCCTTGGCGGCGTACTCCTCCTGGGCCTCGGCCCAGGAGCGCCAGGGGTGGCCCTCGAGAGCGCTCTCTCGCAACGGAGCGAGCTCGGTGACCAACTCCTTGCGCCTTGCATCGGTGAACGAGGAAGCGACCCCGACGTGGTGCAGCGTGCCTTCCCTGTCGTAGAGCCCGAGCAGCAGTGACCCTACCTTGGTGCCGGGCCCGCTCTTGTGCCACCGGAAACCGCCGATCACGCAGTCGGCGGTGCGGGAGTGCTTGACCTTGATCATGGTCCGCTCGCCCGCGGAGTAGGGCGAGTCGAGGCGTTTCGCCATCACCCCGTCGAGACCGGCGCCCTCGAAGCGTTGGAACCAGTCCTCGGCTAGCTTGCGGTCGCGGGTGGCGGGGGAGAGGCGCACCTGCGGCGTCGAGCGTCCCAGGATGGTTTCGAGCCGGGTCCGCCGCGCTTCGAGGGGAGCGTCGCGGAGGTCCTCGTCGTCGAGCGCCAGAAGGTCCCAGGCCACGAAGGACGATGGCGACTGCTCGGCGAGCATCTTCACCCGCGACGCGGCGGGATGGATACGGAGCAGTAGCGCCTCGAAGTCGAGGCCACGATCGCCGGCGATGACGATCTCGCCGTCCAGGATGCAGCGCTCCGGGAGAGCGGCCGCGAAGGGGTCGTGCAGCTCGGGGAAGTAACGATCGAGCGGCTTGAGATCGCGGCTTTGGAGGTAGATCTCCTGGCCGTCGCGGAAGACGATGGCGCGGAAACCGTCCCACTTGGGCTCGAAGAGCCAGCCGTCGCCCTCCGGCAGCCCGTCCGCGGCGGCGGACAACATGGGCTCGAGCGGCGGCAGGAACGGCAAGCGCACGCCGCGATCGTACGGGATTGGGGTCAGGTCTTGAAATAACTGTCATTTCAAGACCTGACCCCTTTTTTGAATTGACTTGGCTCGGGGGCGGGACGTAGCATCCCGCGGGCCCAACGGGAGGACGCGTGGACGGCAAGCTGACGGCCAAGAAAAACATCTTGGATTCGCAACAGATGCGCCGTGTCATCCGGCGCATGGCGGGCGAGATCGTCGAGCGCAACCGCGGCGTCGCCGATCTGATGCTGGTCGGCATCCGCACCCGCGGCGTGCCGCTCGCCGAGGCGCTGGCCGCCGAGATCGAGCGGATGGAGGGCAAGACGGTGCCGTCGGGCACCTCGACATCACCCTCTACCGCGACGACCTCTCGACCATCGCGCCCAACCCGGTGGTCAAGGCGCACCCAGCTGCCGGTGGCTCCGACGGGCGCATCGTGGTGCTCTGCGACGACGTGCTCTACACCGGCCGCACGGTGCGCGCCGCGCTCGACGCGCTGATCGACTTCGGCCGGCCGAAGGCGGTGCAGCTCGCCGTGCTGATCGACCGCGGCCACCGCGAGCTGCCCATCCAGGCCGACTTCGTGGGCAAGATGGTCCCCACCTCGGCAACGAGGTCATCAAGGTGGCCTTCCCGTCGACCGACGGCGGCAACGAGCACGTGCGGATCCTGGATCGCGACCCGGCGATCGCTGAGCATGCCGACCGACAGGCTCCGGCCGGCGTCTGGACCCGCAAGGACCTCCTGGGGATCGCCGAGCTTTCGCCGGCCGAGATCGAGCTCATCCTGGACACCGCCGAGTCGTTCCGCGAGGTCGGCGAGCGGCCGATCAAGAAGGTCCCGACCCTGCGCGGCAAGACGGTCGTCAACCTCTTCTTCGAGGCCTCGACCCGCACCCGCTCCAGCTTCGAGATCGCCGAGAAGCGCCTGTCGGCCGACAACATCAACTTCTCGGCACCTCGGCAGCTCGGCTCTGGAGAAGGGCGAGACGCTGATCGACACGGCGCTGAACCTCCAGGCCATGGCGCCCGGACCTGATGGTCATCCGCCACGCGCGCACCCGGGCGTGCCGCACATGCTGGCCGAAGCGCATCAAGGCCGGCGTCATCAACGCCGGCGACGGCGCCCACGAGCACCCGACCCAGGCGCTGCTCGACGCCTTCACCATCCGCCAGCCACAAGGGCACGGCTCGCCGGGCTGCAAGGTGGCGATCATCGGCGACATCGAGCACAGCCGGGTGGTGCGCTCGAACATCCACCTGCTGACCAAGATGGGCGCCAAGGTGATGGTCGGCGGGCCCGCGCACGCTGATGCCGGCCGAGCATCGAGGCGATGGGCGTCGAGGTCGTCGCACGACTCTCGAGGACGGCGCTCCGCGGCGCCGACGTGATCATGATGCTGCGCATCCAGCTCGAGCGGCAGGGGCGGATGTCGCTTCCCCTCGGTGCGGGAGTACTTCCAGCTCTTCGGCCTCAGTACCGCGCGGCTCGAGGCGCGCCAAGGACGACGTCATCATCATGCACCCCGGCCCGATGAACCGCGGCGTCGAGATCGCGAGCGAAGTCGCCGACGGCACCGTACTCGGTGATCCTCGAGCAGGTCACCAACGGCGTCGCGGTGCGCATGGCCGTGCTCTATCTGCTCTCGGGCATCCAGGAGACCAGGAGGCCGCGTGACAGCTGCTGATCCAGGGCGGCCGGGTGGTCGATCCGAGCCAGGACCTCGACGGCTCGTTCGACCTGCTGATCGAGGACGGCGTGGTCGCGAACGATCGCCGAGCTCGATCACCGGCCAAGGGCGCCGAGGTGCTCGACGCCAGCGGCCTCGTCGTCGCGCCGGGCTTCATCGACATCCACGTCCACCTGCGCGAGCCGGGCCAGGAGTACAAGGAGACCGTGCGCACCGGCACCCTGGCCGCGGCCGCCGGCGGCTTCACCGCCGTGGCCTGCATGGCCAACACCGTGCCGGTCAACGACAGCCGCTCGGTCACCGAGCACATCCTGCCTCGAGGCGCGCGCGCCACGGCTTCGCGCGCGTCTATCCGATCGGCGCGATCAGCAAGGGATTGCACGGCGAGGAGCTGGCGGAGATCGGCGAGATGGTGCGCGCCGGCGCCGTGGCCGTCTCGGACGACGGCCGCCCGGTCATGAACGCCGAGCTGATGCGCCGCGCGCTCTTCTACGCCCAGCACTTCGGCATGCCGGTCATCCAGCACGCCGAGGACCTGAACCTCTCGGGCAAGCGGCGTCATGCACGAGGGCGAGTGGTCGACGCGGCTCGGCCTGCCCGGCATCCCGGCCCGGCCGAGGACGTGATGGTGGCGCGCGACCTCATCCTGCTCGAGGACACCGGCGGGCCGCTACCACGTCGCCCATCTCTCGACCGCGCGCTCGCCTGGACCTGGTGCGCCAGGCCAAGCGACGCGGCCTGCCGGTCACCTGCGAGGTGACGCCGCACCACCTGCTGCTCACCGACGAGGCGGTCGCGGAGACCGGCTTCTCGACCGACACCAAGATGAAGCCGCCGCTGCGCACCGACAGGGACCGCGCCGCGCTGCTCGAACGGCCTCGCCGACGGCACCGTCGACTGCCATCGCCACCGACCACGCGCCGCATCACGCCGACGAGAAGGGCGTCCAGTTCGACCTGGCGCCGTTCGGCATCGTCGGCCTGGAGACCACGCTGGCGCTCTGCCTCGACCGCCTGGTGCGGCCCGGCATCATCGGGCTGTCGCGACTGGTCGAGCTGCTCTCGACCGGCCCGGCGCGCGTCCTCGGCCTGCCCGGCGGCACGCTGAAGAAGGGCAGCCCGGCCGACCTCTCGCTCTTTCACACCGACCGCTACACCACGGTGAAAGCGGCCTCCTTCAAGAGCAGGGGAAAGAACACGCCGTTCGAGGGCTGGAAGCTCAAGGGAAAAGCGTTTACCACCATCGTGGGCGGGCGGCGGATCGAGCTTCCGAAGAGCTGAACCCCCACCCAGATCCTTCGCTTCGCTCAGGATGACATCCGGGGCGGCAATTGTTTCGCTGTCATCCTGAGCGCAGCGAAGGATCTGGGCGGGGGCTCTCGCATAGAATCCCCGAATGAACGAATCCCGTAACACCCTCGCTGCTCTCCTGATCGCCCTCGGCATCGCCTTTGCCGGGGCGGCGGTGGGCCATGCGTTTCTGAAGGCCCGGGGCGCCGAGCGCTACGTCACGGTCAAGGGGCTCGCCGAGCGTGAAGTACAGGCCAACCTGGTGCTCTGGCCGATCGTCTTCAACGTCACCGGCAACGATCTCGCCGCGGTCCAGGAGGCGGCCGAGGCCGATGCGCAGAAGATCGAGGATTTCCTCAAGCGCCAGACCTTCGACGCCGCCGAGATCTCGCGCTCGGCGCCGCGGGTGACCGATTATCTCGCCCAGGGATACAACGCCGAGGGCCGCGCGCCGGCCGAGCGCTATCAGGTGGAGATGACCGTGCTGGTGCGCAGCCCGAAGGTCGACGCCGTGCAGCACGCCATTCCGTTGTCGGGGGATCTGGTCAAGGCAGGCGTGGCGCTGGTACGCAGTTACGAGCAGTCGACGCAGTATCTCTTCACCGATCTCGAGCGGATCAAGCCGGAGATGATCGCCACCGCCACGCAGGACGCGCGGCGAGCCGCCGAGCAGTTCGCCAAGGACTCGGGCAGCGCCGTCGGCGCCATTCGGCAGGCGCAGCAGGGTTACTTCTCGGTCGAGGACCGCGACGCCTACTCGCCGGAGTGGAAGAAGGTGCGGGTGGTGACGACCGTGGAGTACATCCTCGAGTGACGCCCTACGCCGAGTTGCTCGACACCGCAGTCGCCGCGGCGCACGCCGGGGGCGAGGTGCTGACCCGCTGGTTCCGCAGCGGCCAGCTCGAAGTGGGGATCAAGGGCGAAAACGACTTCGTGACCCGGGCCGATCGCGAGAGCGAGGCCGTGGTGGCCGGGTTGATCCGCTCCCGCCATCCGGACCATCACCTGCTCGGCGAAGAGGGAGGCGTGCACGAGGGCGGCAGCGGGGATGTTCAATGGATCCTCGATCCGCTCGACGGCACCACCAACTTCCTCCAGGGCCTGCCGGTGTTCTCGGTGTCGATCGGCTGTCGCGAGGGGCGCGATCTGGTGGCGGCAGCGGTGTTCGAGCCCCTCACCGGGGACTTGTTCACCGCTACCCGCGGCGGCGGCGCGCACTGGAACGGCCGTCCGATGCGCGCCTCGTCGCGGCAGGGACTCCAGGGCGCGTTCCTCGCCACCGGCTATCCCTTCCGCGCCAAGGCTGCGTTGGATCTATACCTGGCGGTGTTCCGAGAAGTGTTCCTGGAGGCCCGAGCGGTGCGCCGCTGTGGTTCGGCGGCGCTCGACCTGGCATACACCGCGGCGGGCGTCTATGACGGCTTCTTCGAGTTCCGGCTCTCGCCGTGGGACATCGCGGCGGGCGCTCTCTTGATCCGCGAGGCCGGAGGCTTGTTGAGCGACCTGGACGGCGGGGAGCGATACCTCGAATACGGCAACCTCCTGGCCGGCGGGCCGGGCGTCCTGCCCGTGCTGCGCGCCGCCGTGCGCCGGCACGCCAACGAGGCGAAGATCCAGGAGCTGGTGCCCGTGGATGCCGCGGCGACGGGGCTGCTCGTCTAGGCAGACGGGGCGCCGCTCTCGGCGGCGCCGGGCTGGTGTGTTACCCTTGCCGGGTCCGCAATGCCGAAGTCCGCCTCACCCTCCGCGCCGTGCCTCGAGTTGCAAGTTCACCCGAGCAACATCCGCTCGGGGGTTCGCACCTACTTTTTCAGCCGCCGCCGGCTACGGTTCTGGATCGCCGGACTGGCCAGCTACGGCATCCTCGTCCTGCTCGCTCTGTTTCTCTCCCCCAGGGTGCTCACCGATCTGGCGAGCGCCCGTCAGTACGGCCGCTTCTCGAGCCAGCGCAGCGCCGAAGGCGATGAACTCCAGAATCTCGTCGAACGCATGGCGGCCCTCGACCGGCGCGCCGAGGCGCTGCGGCTGCAGATGAGCAAGATCCACGTCGCCTACGGCCTGACCGCACCGATCGCGGTCGGTCAGGGCGGTTTTCCAGTGGCGCCGGCGCCGACTCCGGTCTCGATCTATGCCGACACCATCCGTTACGGCAACGGATTGCAGGCGCAGGTCACCGAGGAGTTCCAGGTTCTGCAGGCGTTTCTCGACGAAGCGGTGGCTTTCGAGGCCGCGCATCGCGAACAGGTCGCCACGACGCCGTCCTCGTGCCCGCTGCGCGGCGATACGTTCGTCCTCACCAGCCCGTTCGGCTCGCGGCGCAGCCCGTTCACCAAGTCGCTCGATTTCCACGCCGGCCTGGACCTAGCCGCGCCGGTGGGTACGCCGGTCTTCGCGCCGGCGGACGGCCTGGTGGTCTTCGCCGGGCGCTACCCGCTCAGCCAGAGCGTGAACTGGTGGCGCTACGGCAACCTGGTGGCGGTGCGTCACGGCGATCGTTTCGTGACCCTCTACGGGCATCTCGCCGGCGTCGAAGTTCGCACCGGCCAAAGGTTGCGCCAGGGCCACCGCCTGGGCACGGTTGGCAACACGGGCTGGAGCACCAGCTCGCACCTGCACTACGAGGTGCGGCGTTGGGAAGGGGAGAAGGGATTCGTGCCGGCCGACCCGCGCATCTACATCCTCGACCATCGCTGGCGCGACGAGGAGAGCGTGCTGGTGCGGGCCCGCCGCGCACCCGACATGCAGAACTTCGAGCCCTTGCCGCCGGCCCTGGGAAGGTCCTGAGCTTGGGCCGTCTGCGCGGCGAGTCGGCCTCGGCGCCGACCATGTTCATTCCCGCCGGCACCGAGATCCAGACCGACTCGCACGGCCTGCTGTCGATTCGCACGCCCGGGAACCTGGTGCTGGAGAACTCCGGCAACTTCTCGACCATCGAATCCACCGCCGGCTCGATCCGCATCGAGCCCCAGGCGCGCGTCGAGGCGGTCAACGTGCGCTGCGCCGAGGCTTGCTTCGTGCGCGGCAGCCTCACTGCCTGGCGAGTCACGGCGCGGTCGATCCACGTCGAGGACGGCGCCCGCGCCCACATCGTGCTGCAGGAGACCGAGCACCTGCAGATCGGGCGCGAGGCGCGGGTGGTGGGCAACTTCTCATCCGAGAAAGAGCTCTTCCTGCTCTTCTCGCGCTTCTCCGACCAGGTGCGGGATCTGCCGATGGCGCTCGACCGCGGCAACCCGGTGCCCAGCCTGAAGTCTGCGCCGCGGCCCTACGGCGAGGGCCATGCGCCGGCCCGCGCGACCGAGAGCGAGGACGATCGCGAGCCGCTGCCCGAGGCGCTGGGCTTCGCGCTCCAGATGCTCGAGCGCGACGTCACCCAGGAGGGTTACACCGGCTCGGCCCGGCGCGCCCTGGCCCAAGTTGCTGCCTTGCTCCGCGACGGCGATCTCGAAACCCTGCGGGCCACTCATCGCACGCTTTTCGCGCGGGTACCCGAGCCGCGCGACGACGCGCGCCGCGCCCGGCAACTGATCGCCGAGCACTACGAAAGCGCCTGATGGCCGTACCTCGGCGCTCAGCCGATCGTGCCGGACTACTCGGCGCGCTAGTCCTGGCCGCGGCGGTGGCGGGATTCGGCGCCGCGTTGGCGGCCCGCGCCGACGCCGGTGCGGCGGCCGGGGGCTCGGTTTGGCGCGAAGGCGCCTCCGGTTATCGCCAGGCGGCGGCGGAGGCCGCGCAGCAGGGGCGGCCGATGTTGGTCTACTTCCGCACCGACTGGTGCCCCTATTGCCGTGAGCTGGAGCGCGAGTTGCTGTCGTCGGCCGAGGTCGAGGGCTATCTCGCCCGATTGGCGCGGGCGCGCGTCAATCCCGAAACCGGGCAAGAGGAGGGGAGCCTGGCCAAGATCTACGGCGTCAGCGGATATCCGGCTCTCTTCCTTCAGCGAGCCCCGGGTGACCCGCCGCGCCGCATCTCGCGCACTGCCCGCGGTCCCGACGGCGCGCCGCGCTTGAAGACCCCCAGCGAGTTCGTCGCCACCCTCCAGGACGCCGCCGGGAGCCGCTGACTTGCGCGGCGGCGCCCGAGGCGTCGCCGCGCCCTCGCGTTGGTCGGCCGCCTCGCTTCAGCTGGCGCCGGTGGTTTCGGCGGTGAGCCGCCGCGGCCTCAATGCGGCAGTCGGGGCCGCAGGTAGGCGTAGAGCCAGGTCCCGGCGAGGGCCCCGGCGATCGCTGCGAGGAAGACCGTGAAACCAGCCCCCACCAGCGCGAACATCGGCCCCGGACAGACGCCGGCGAGACCCCAGCCCAGGCCGAACAGGGTGCCGCCCGCCCAATAGCGGGTGCCGCTGCCGAAGTCCTTCGGCGGTACGGAGATCGGAGTGCCGTCCATTGCCCTGCGGCGGCGCAGGACGCCAATCCCGATCGCCGTCACCAGCACCGCCGAGCCGAGCACGCCGTACATGTGAAAGCCGTGGAAGCGAAACATCTCCTGGATGCGTAGCCAGGACACCATCTCGCCCTTGACGATGGTGATGCCGAGCAGCGTGCCGAGCGCCAGGTAGATCGCGACCACGTTCAGCGTAGAAGGACCGGCAGTAGCAACCACGTAGCGAGCAAGCCGCCGGCAAAGAAGCCCAGGACGGCGATCAGGGACGCGCGGTCGAGGTTTGCCAGCCCGAGGATGCCGTGGCCCGAAGTGCAGCCTCCGGCCCACGCGGTGCCGAAGCCAACCAGGAACCCGCCGCCCACAATCAACGCGATGCCGCGCCAGGTCATCAACCGCTCGCATGCGAAGACGTCGACCGGCGCCAGATGCGCGAAGTCACCAACGCCGAGCTCCTGCAGGGCTAGCCGTGTCTTCTCCGCGATGGCGGGCCCCGCCGCCGCCGGCAGGAAGTGCGCGGCCATGAATCCGCCGAGAACGATGCCGGCCAGAAACGCCAGGTTCCAGCCGCCACCGCCGCGCCAGTCGTAGCGCAGGAACTCGACCTTGCGCGGAGCGATCGCGGCGCATAGGTGCCGCAGGTTGCTCGAGACGCCGAAGTGTTTGTTGCCGAGAGCAAGCAACGCCACCGCCACCAGACCCACGAGGGGTCCGGCGATCCACCACGGCCAGGGCGCTGAGAGTAGCGTCGTCACACGGCCTCGGCGGTCGGCGCGATCAGCTGCCGGCCAGCTTGGCGATCGTCGAAACCAGAACGTCGGGCGGGACCGGCTTGCCGAGGTGCTCGTCGAAGCCGGCGGCGAGCGCCTGCTTGCGGTCGGCACGGCTGACGTAGGCGGTGAGGGCGATGGCGGGAGTGCGGCGATCGGCACCGGAGTCGCGGCCCCGGATGCGTCGCATCAGCTCGTAGCCGTCCTCCTCGGGCATGCCGATGTCGCTGAGGATGAGGTCCACGAGCTGGCCGTCGAGAGCCTTCGTTGCCTCAGCGCCGGAGGCGGCGGTGATCACAGTGGCGCCTCGCAGCTCGAGCAAACGGGACAGCAGGTCGCGGCCCTCGGGATCGTTCTCGACGACCAGGATGCGCAGGCCGGCGATGCTCGGCGAGGGTCCTGCGCGTTTTCTTGCCGCCGCCCAGGTCGAGGTCCAATGGCGAGAGTGGCAAGGCGACGGTGAAGGTGGAGCCCTCTCCCGGACCCTCGCTTTCCGCCCGCACGTTGCCGCCGTGCATCTCCACCAGCTGACGGACGATGGATAAGCCCAGCCCGAGCCCGCCCTCGCTGCGCCCGGTAGCGCTTTCTCCCTGGCGCAGGCGCTCGAAGATGTGCGGCAGCACTTCGGGTTTGATGCCGCGGCCGTTGTCGCGCACCGCGATCTCGATGTGCGTGCCCTTGCGGTCGACGTCGACGTTGATCTCGCCGCCGCGGGAGGTGAACTTGATGGCGTTGGAGAGCAGGTTCCACACCACCTGTTGCAGGCGGGCGCCGTCGCCGAGCACCACCTGGTCCTGGGTGTGCTGTGAAAACGCCAGTTTGATGGATTTGGCGTCCGCCAGGCCGCGGGCAGCGCCGAGCGCCGACTCGACGACCTGCTGCAGGAGGATCGGCGCCATGGTGAGGCGCAGCTTGCCGGTCTCGATGCGGGAGAAGTCGAGCAGGTCGGTGATCAAGCTGAGCTGGTGCTGGATGGCGCGCTCGAGGCCGGTCATGGCGGTGGAGGTGGTTTTCGATTCGCGGCCCTGTCCTCGCGCAGGATGTGCAGCCAGCCCACCATCGCGTTCAGCGGGCCGCGCAGCTCGTGCGACACGGTGGCCACGAAGTCCTCCTTCAGCCGCCCGACCTCCTCGGCGTGCTTCTTGGCCTCGCGCTCGCCCTCGAGAGCCGCCTCGATCTCGCGCGCCCTGCGATCGAGCTCGGTGATGTCGATGAAGACCATCACGGCGCCGTCGTCGCGCTTTTCACGGGACCGCGACGGTCGCACCAGAGCGAGAAGCTGCGGCCGTCGGAGGCCCGGACCAGGTGCTGAAGGGTCTGCTCGGAGACCACCGCCTCCTTGACCAGGGCCGGGAGATCGACGTCGACCAGGTTGGAGCGAATATCGGCGAAGGGCCTGCCGAGATCGCCGGGCAGGAGGTTGAGCAGCCGGCCGGCGGGTGAAGTGAAGCGGCGGAGCAGAAGGTCCTGGCTTACCATGGCGATGGGAAGGTCTACCGACTCGAGCATGCTGGCGAGATCGTCGATCATGCGGCTGAGCTCGGCGTTGCGGTTGTGCAGCTCGTCGTTCACCGTGGTCAGCTCCTCGTTGCCCGACTGGAGCTCTTCCTTGGCGGTTTCGAGCTCTTCGTTGATGCTCTGTAACTCCTCGTTGAGGACAGGATCTCCTCGTTGGCCGACTGCAGCTCCTCGTTGCTCGCCTCTTGCTCCTCGATGGTGGCCTGCAAGTGGTTGCGAGTTGCGGCCAGCTCCTCTTCGAGATCGGAAATCATCCGGTCGCGCTTGCGCGGACTCTTGGGGCGCGGCTCGGGTGGCGCGGTCGGGGGTTTGCCGCTCAGCTCGAACACCACGAGGAAGCCGCTCTCGCCGCCGCCCGAGACCTTGATCGGCAGCGCTTGCACTGAAAGCGGGCGGCTGGACTTGCCCTGCTGGAAGCGGATGCCGTCGCGGCGCGCCGCCGCGTTGCTGCGCTTGGCTTCCTGGAGCACCTGCCGGACCTCGGCGAGCAGACCTTGGCGGACGAGCTTGGGCAGGTTGAGAGTGGCGTCGCCGGGTTTGTGGCGCAGGAACGGCTCGAGCTCGCCGCGGAACTCCAGGGCGTCGAAGTTGGCGTCGACCAGCACGCTCGGCGGACCATAGCGAGCGAGCAAGAGGCGCTGACCCTCGCGCTGCAGCTCGATGCGCGCGGCGGCGGGTGCGGGCACGGGCAGAGCGCGGGCGGCCTCCGGTACTTGAGTGCGAACGATCCGCGGAGCCAAGATCTCGTGGAGCCGCGCCGGCACGGCGGCTTTGCGCGAATAGAGCTTGCGCTCGCGGTCGACGACGCGAAACAAATCATTGGCGGAGCCGATGGTCTCCGACCCGCCGAGCAGCAGATAGCTGCCGCGCATCAGGGAATAGTGAAACGCCGAGATCACCCGCCGCTGGAGGGACGGCTCGAGATAGATCAGCAGGTTGCGGCAGCTCACCAGGTCGAGGCGCGAGAACGGCGGATCGCGGGTCACGTCCTGTCTGGCGAAGATGCACAGGTCGCGCACCGACTTGTTGACCTGGAAATGGCCGTCGACGGCGGGCGAAGAAACGCTGCAGCCGCTCGGGCGAAACGTCCTGCGCGATGTTCTCGAGGAAGGTGCCGGCGCGGGCGCGTTCGATCGACTTCTCGCTGAGGTCGGTGCCGAACACCTGGATGATCGGATGGACCGCCGAGCGCGCTCGCGCGACTCCAGCAAGGAGATCGCGAGTGAGTAGACCTCCTCACCGGTCGAGCAGCCGGGAACCCAGATGCGCACCGGCAGGTCGGCGGGGCGTCCGGTGAGGATCTCCGGGAAGACTTTTTCGGCCAGCAAGGCGAACGTATCGGGGTCGCGAAAGAAGGACGTGACGTTGATCAGCAGGTCCTGGTGCAATGCCTGCAGCTCGTCGGAGTCGCCCTCCAGCAGGCCGAGGTACTCGGCGAGCGTCTCGACCTTGCGCACCACCATGCGCCGCCGCAGTCGGCGCAGCAGCGTCGTCTTGCGATAGCTCGAGAAATCGGTGCCGGTCGTGCGCCGCACCAGGCCGAGCACGGCGTGGAAGGGGTCTTCGTCCTCCGGCTGCGGCGCCGGCGGCGCCACGCGCAGCGGCGCCGGCAGGCTGGCCAGCCGAACCAGCTCGGCACCGATGCCCTGCGGCGGCAGCACGTAGTCGACCTCGCCGGAGACGATGGCGCTGCGCGGCATGCCGTCGTAACGGGCGCTCTCCGGCTCCTGGGCGATGACGATGCCGCCGGCCTGCTTGATCGCCCGGATGCCGAGCGTGCCGTCGGTGCCGGTGCCGGAGAGGATGACGCCGACCGCGAGGTCGTCGTGCGCCTCGGCGAGAGTCCGTAAGAAGAGGTCGATCGGCATGTGGGCGCCGTCGACCCGCTCGGGACGGGGCGTGAGGCCGAGTCGCCCGTCGCGCAGCACGAGATCGCGCGCCGGCGGAATGACATAGACGTGATCGGGCTCCACCTTCGTGCCCTCTTCGGCCTCGAGCACCGGCATCTCCGTGGTGCGCGCGAGCAGCGAGCCGAGGATGCTTTCGTGTTTGGGCGCCAGATGCTGGACCAGGACGAAGGCCATGCCGGTGCGAGGCGGGATGCCCTTGAGCAGCGCGGTGAACGCCTCCAGGCCGCCCGCTGACGCTCCGACGCCGACGATGGGGAAGCTGCCGGGCGGCGGCGGAGACGGAGATGCCGGGTTCTCGTCGGGCCGCGTTTTCGGCGCCTTGCGGGGCGTCGCTGACTTCTTGGCGGCGGTCTTACGAACCATGCTGGGCTGCGCGCGCTAGAGACCGGTCACCCGCACCACCTCTTCGAAGGTCGTGACGCCCTCGGCGAGCTTGCGCAGCGCCGACTGGCGCAGCGTGCGCATGCCGTTCTTGACCGCCTCGCGCTTGATCTCGGGCGCGTCGGCGCCGTTGACGATCAGGTGCTTGATCGGCGTCGTCGATCGGCAGGATCTCGAAGATGCCGGTGCGGCCGAGGTAGCCGGTGCCGCGGCATTCGAAGCAGCCCGCGCCTTCCTTGACCTTGACCCGCTTGCCGGCGCGGCACCGGCGAGGCGGAGCGTCGCCGCCTCCTCGTCGGTCGAGGTAGCGCTCGGCGGCGCAGTGCGGGCAGATCCGGCGCACCAGGCGCTGCGCCATGGCGCCGACCAGCGTCGAGCTGATCAGGAAGCGCTCGACGCCGAGGTCGACCAGGCGGGTGATCGACGACGGCGGCGTCGTTGGTGTGCAGGGTGGAGAAGACCAGGTGGCCGGTGAGCGCCGCCTGGATGGCGTACTGCGCCGTCTCGGCGTCGCGGATCTCGCCGACCATGATGACGTCCGGGTCCTGGCGCAGGATGTGGCGCAGCGCGGCGGCGAAGGTGATGCCCGACCTTGGTCTGCACCGCGGTCTGGTTGAACTCCTCGTAGCACCATCTCGATCGGGTCTTCGATGGTGGTGACGTTGATCTCGCGCGTGGCGATCGCCTTGAGCGCCGAGTAGAGCGTGGTCGTCTTGCCCGAGCCGGTGGGGCCGGTGACCAGGATGATGCCGTGCGGGCGGCTGATGAAGTCGTTGAAGATCTGCAGCTCGTCCGGGTAGAAGCCGAGGCCGGCGAGGTCCTGGATCAGCACCTGCGGGGTCGAAGATGCGCATCACCACCTTCTCGCCGAAGGCGACCGGCAGGGTCGAGACGCGCAGCTCGACCTCGCGGCCGCCGCGCGTCGGTCTTGACGCGGCCGTCCTGCGGCCGGCGCTTCTCGGCGATGTCGAGGCGCGACATGGTCTTGATGCGCGAGATCACGGCCGGCGTGCACGAGCTTCGGCATGCGTCTGGATGTCGTGCAGCACGCCGTCGATGCGGAAGCGGATGCAGGCTGACGTCGCGCTTGGGCTCGATGTGGATGTCGCGAGGCGCGGGTGTCGAAGGCGTGCTGGAGCATGAACTCGACGGCGTTGACGATGTGCTGGTCGCTGGACTCGATCTCGGCCTCGCTCTTCATGCGGACGAGCTGCTCGAGGTTGCCGAGGTCGATGCCGCCGGTCAGGTCGCGCTCGGCCCTCTTGACCGAGTGGCGCAGGCCGTAGAACTCGGTGAGCGCCTTGAGGATGTCGGGCTCGGAGGCGACCACCAGCTCGAGGTCGCGGCCGGCGATGCGCTTGAAGGAGTCGATGCCCTCGATGTCGTAGGGGTTGGCGCAGGCCACCCGCAGCCGGCCGTTCGACATCTCCAGCGGGATCATGCGGTGGCGCTTGGCGAACGGCCGCGAGATCTTGGACTCGATGAGATCGGCGTCGAGCGCCAGGGTGTCGATGCGCACGTGCGGCAGCTTGGCGTCGGCGGCGATCGCCTGCGCGATCTCGATCTCGCCGAGCGGTGCCGCCGGTCTTGAGGTCGGGGAAGCTTGAGGCCGCTCGATGAGCTCGTAGGCGAGGGCCTTCTGCTCGTAGGCGCTGCGCCGAGCGCGCGGCGGGTGGGGATGAGCCTCGCCTCCTGCGTGATCGCGTCGCCCTGCTCCGCGGTGATGCAGACCCTGGCGCACCAGGATGTCGGCCAGCTGGTGAGGCGACAAGCTCATCGAGCTAAGTGTAATGGAAAGCGCCGTATCGGTGGTCGGATAGGATGCCCGCTCTCGATGAACGGCGCGATCGCGTGAACCTCAGCCTGGCGGCGCTGGGGCTGGTGGTGGGGTCGAGCCTGGCGTGGTCCGGGCTCGATCTGTCACGCAAGGTGCTGGCGGGGCGGATGACCGAGATTCCGCTGCTTTTCTGGCTCACCACCCTTCCCTTGCCGCTCTTCGTGGGATGGTGGCTCTACGACGGGGTGCGGCCAATCCCCGGCGCCTACTGGATCCCAGCGGTTGCCACGGTCACCCTCAACGTCGTCGCCAACCTGAGCTTCATGCGGTCGCTGCGGCTCTCGCCGCTGACCGCGACGATCCCGCTGCTCTCGCTGACTCCGGTCTTCACCTCGTTGGTCTCGATCCAGCTTCTCGGGCAGCGGCTGACGGGCCGCAATTGGGCGGGGATCGCGCTCGTGGTGGCCGGCGCGGTGCTCCTCAATCTCCGTGGTGGCGATGCGAGCTCGTTCGCCGTGTTCTGGCGGGCGTTGCGGCGCGAGCCTGGGGTCCCGTTCATGGGTTTCACCGCGTTCCTCTGGTCAGTGACGCCGCCGCTCGACAAGCTGGCGATGGACCAGTCCGGTGCGCCCTTCCATGCCGTCATGCTCAACGCCGGTGTGGCGCTGCCGCTCTTCGTCGTGCTCGCCGCCACCGGCCGGCTGCCGGACCTGCGTGGCGTAGCCGCATCCGCGGGCGCCTTCTCGGCGGCCGTGGTCTGCGCCGTCCTCGGCTTGTCCCTCCAGCTTTCAGCCTTCAGGTTCATGCCCGTTGGACTTTTCGAGACCATCAAGCGCGGCATCGGGTTCGTGATGGCGATGCTCTCGGGCCGGCTGATCCTCAAGGAACCGATCACCACCGCGAAGCTGCTCGCGGTCGGGTTGATGGCGGTCGGGGTGGGCCTGATCGTGCTGTGAGGGTTACACCGGACCGGCCGGTCTTCGACTCGGATGCAGCGCTGGGCGGCGGATCGCCGCCGGGTGTCGTCAGGGCTTCGGCTGGCGGCGCTTGTGGACTGCCGTGGGCCGCTCGCGCGTGGTGTAGTCGCGGAGCTCGCGCACGGTGAGCTCGACCCGAGCCATCGGCGGCGCCAATTCTGGATCGGCGTCGAGATCGCGGGCCAGCTTGCCGTAACAGAGATCCGGCCCGTCCTGAAAGCGGGCCTCGTGGTCGGCAAAGGCCTGATGGGTGATGAGGAGGTGGAAGAGTCGCGCGTTGACGCCGTCAGTTACCCGCAGGGCGTACTCGCGGCCCTCGGGAACGCACTTGAACCCGAGGTAGATGATCGCCGGTGTCTTGCTGCGCGGAGGCTGCGGGATGAGAAGCGCCTCCGTGGCCCGGGACGAGGGCCCCGTGAGGTCGGACGACTTGGTCTGCAGTAGAGCCTCCGATTGGGCACTTTGCCCTTCTACATATGGTCACAGTCGCCCCGCCTTGTCAATCGAAGCGCTGTTCATCGCCACGGCGAATCGCGGTAACGTAGCGTCACGCTTCGGTTTTTCGTGCGCGAGGAGGGCGGGATGAAGAGCGTGGTGACGGTCATCTTGGGCGGCGGGCAGGGCAGCCGGCTGTGGCCCCTGACCCGCGACCGCGCCAAGCCCGCGGTGCCGGTGGGCGGCAAGTTCCGCCTGATCGACATCCCGATCTCGAACTCGCTCCACGCCGGAATCGACCGTATCTACGTCCTGACCCAGTTCAACAGTGCCTCGCTGCACCGCCACATCCAGCAGAGCTATCGCTTCGACGTGTTTTCCGGCGGCTTCGTCAACATCCTGGCCGCTGAGCAGGGCCTCGAGAAGCGCGACTGGTATCAGGGCACCGCCGACGCCGTGCGCCAGAACTTGCACCGTCTCACCGAGCAACGGCCCAAGGACATCCTGGTGTTGTCCGGCGACCA
This sequence comes from Thermoanaerobaculia bacterium, assembly GCA_963821905.1. Classification (GTDB taxonomy): domain Bacteria; phylum Acidobacteriota; class Thermoanaerobaculia; order Multivoradales; family JAGPDF01; genus CAWGFP01. Next base: position 381,292 of record CAWGFP010000015.1, read on the forward strand.
GCTTTATCTCATGCGGATGGAGAGTTTCGTCCGCCTGCACCGGGACCGCGACGCCGACCTGACGATCGCGGTCAAGGCGGTGCGGCGCGAGGACGCCGCCGGGCTCGGCATCATGCGGGTCGACCCCGAGGGTCGCATCGTCGAGTTCGTCGAGAAGCCCACCGACCCGGCGGTGCTGGACGGCCTCGCCCTCGACCAGGCAGCGCTGACGCAGCTGGGAATCTCGGCGCCTCCCGGCGCGCTCCTCGCCAGCATGGGCATGTACGTCTTCCGCTCGAGCTCGCTGATCGATCTCCTGTCGCGCAGCTCGAAGCCCGACTTCGGACGCGACATCATCCCGGGGGCAATCGGCGATCACCGCGTCTTCGCATTCGCCCACGACGGCTACTGGAGCGACATCGGAACCATCAAGCACTTTCACCAGGCCAATATCGAGCTCACCCAGCCGGTGCCGCCGCTCGACCTCTACGATCCCGACTACCGCATCTACACTCATGCCCGATTCCTGCCCGGAACCAAGATCCACCACTGCGACGTCAACAGCTCCATCCTCTGCGAGGGCTCCATTCTCTCGGGCAGCAAGATCTCGGACTCGATCATCGGCATTCGCGCCTTCGTGCGCGATGGCTCGACGATCGAGCAGAGCGTGGTGATGGGCGCCAACAGCTTCGAGGCCTTCGGCGGCGACGGCCGCCAGCCCATCGGTATCGGCCGCAACTGCACGGTGCGGCGCGCCATCATCGACTTCGGCGCCCGCATCGGCGAGGGCTGCAAGCTGATCAACGAGGCCGGAGTGCAGCACGCCGACGGCGAGACCTATTCGATCCGTGGCGGCATCATCGTGGTGCCGCGCGACGCGGTCATCCCGCCCGGCACGGTGGTCTAGCCTTGCGCATCGCTCTCGCTTCCGCCGAGGCGACGCCGTTCGCCAAGTCGGGCGGCCTCGGCGACGCGGTGGCCGGGCTGACGCGCTACCTGGCGCGGGCCGGCCACGATGCGCGGCTCTTCGTGCCCTTCTACAGCAGCATCGCAACTCATGGCCGCGGCTTCGAGCCGGTCGAGTTCGCGCAGAACGTACCGGTCGAGCTCGGGCCGCACCGCTACGACTTCTCGCTCTGGACGGCTCCGCTGCCCGGGCCGGGGGTAAACCCGCCCGAGGTGTATTTCATCCACTGCCCGCCGCTCTTCGACCGGCCGTCGATCTACACCAACCGGTCCGACGAGCCGATCCGTTTCGGGCTGTTCACCCGCGCCGTGTTCGAGTCCTGCCAACGCATGGGCTGGGCGCCCGACATCCTGCATTGCAACGACTGGCACACCGCGCTGGCTCCGCTCTTCCTGCGCACCCACTACGGCTGGGACCATCTCTTCGCCGGCACGCGGACGCTGCTCACCATCCACAACGTCGGCTACCAGGGCGTTTTCGGCGAGCAGGCGATCGCCGAGCTCGATCTGAGCCAGCACCGCCACTTGCTGGCCAACGAGGACCTCGCTGCCGGGACGCTGAACTTTCTCCGCACCGGCTTAGTGCATGCCCGCATGCTTTCGACCGTCAGCCCCCGCCACGCCCACGAGATCCAGACCGCTGAGTTCGGTTGCGGGCTCGAGGGGCTCCTGCGTCATCGTTCCGCCGATCTGGCCGGGATCCTGAACGGCGTCGACGAAGAGTGGAACCCGGCCGAAGATCCGCTGATCCCGGCCAACTACACCGCCGGACGATCTCTCCGGCAAGGTGGAGTGCAAGCGCGCGCTGTTGCGCGAGCTGAACCTGCCGCACAATCCCAGGACGCCGGTGCTCGGGGATCGTCACCCGACTGACCAAGCAGAAGGGCATCGACCTCTTCTTCGAGGTGCTGCCGGACCTCCTCCAGCACCGCGATGCGCAGCTCCTGGTGGTGGGCAGCGGCGATCGAAAGTACGAGTCGTTCTTTCAGAGCCTCCAAGTGCGCTTTCCCCATCGAGTGGTCAACTATTCCGGTTACTCCAACGAGCTCGCGCACCGCGTCGAAGCGGGCGCCGACATCTTCCTCATGCCCTCGCTCTACGAGCCCTGCGGGCTCAATCAGATGTACAGCCAGCTCTACGGCACGCCGCCCGTGGTACGGGCGACCGGCGGCCTGGCGGACAGCGTCGAGCTTTGGAACTGGGAGACCCGCAGCGGCACCGGTTTCGTGTTCGAGCATTTCACCGCCCGGGGCCTGGCCTGGGGCATCCAGTCGGCGCTCGACACCTTCGCGAATCCCGAGTCCTGGCGCCTGCTGCAGCGCAACGGCATGTCGCGCGACTTCTCCTGGGACGCCCAGGGCGGGAAGTACATCGAGCTGTACCAGCGCATGCTGGCCTGACCCCGCCGAACTCGACTCTCCGGCGCTCCAACCCTATCGCGGGCCTCGAGCGTTGAGCAGGGCAGGCGAGGTGACCGATGAACCTTCCGAATCGACTCGAGTGGCGGCTGTTGGCCGCGCTGGCCCTGCCGTTTTTCTGCAGCACGGCCACGGCGGCGGCGACGAAGATACCGGTCGAGCCCTTCCGGGCGGTAGCTCTCAACGGCGGTGGGACAGTGACTCTGCGTCATGGCCCCACTCAGCGCGTCACCCTGCTCTCCGGCAGCCTCAACCTCACCCGCTTCGAAGTCGTGGACGGCAGCCTGCTGGTCGAGAATTGCTCCCTGAGATGCCCAGAGGGCTATCGTCTCGAGGTCGAGATCGAAACGCCCGAGATCGCCGGCGTCTGGGTGGCGAACGGCGGCACTATCCAGACCCGAGGCACGTTCCCCACGACGACAGCGCTCGTCATCGAGGTCGAGCAAGGCGGCACCGCCGACATTCGTTCGCTGGCGGCGGAGCGGGTCGAAGCCGGGGTGCACAACGGGGGTGTGATCCTCACCCGCCCACGCGCGGAGCTGTTGGCGAGCGTGACGCAGGGCGGCAACATCACCTACTGGGGCGAAGCGATCGTGCGCTCCTCGGTGCGACAGGGCGGGGTCGTGATCCAGGGAGTCGCTGCCGACGCCGAGCGGCCACTCTTGGAGCTTCGTCTGGTTCCGGGTGTGCCGCCGGTCCCACCAGTCCCGCCAGTACCCCCGGTGCCGCCCGTCCCACCCGTCTACTGAGCAGGCTGGCTAGCCTGGGCGCGGCCAGGCGCGCTGCTGCGCCAGCGTTGCCTCGAAGTGCGCCCGTACTTCACGCATCGAGTCGCCGCCGACCTTCTCCAGCAGGGCGTCGGCGAGGACCAGAGCGACCATCGCCTCGCAGATCACGCCGCAGGCCGGCAGGGCGGTGACGTCGGATCTCTCGTACTGCGAGGGCGCGTTCTCGAGGGTGTCGAGATCGACGCTCGGCATGCCCTTGCGCAGGGTCGAGATCGGCTTCTTGAATGCGGTCAAGACGATGTCCTCGCCGTTGGTGACCCCGCCCTCGAGACCGCCGGCGCGGTTCGTGGGGCGATGCCAGCGGCCCTCCGCCGTGCGCTCGATGGCGTCGTGGGCCTCGCTGCCCGGGCCCCGGCTCTGGGCGAGCGCACCGCCGATCTCGACTCCTTTGACCGCCGGCACCGAGAGCATGGCCTGGGCCAGGCGGCCATCGAGCTTCTCGTTCCACTGCACGTGGGAACCGAGACCGGCCGGCACGTTGTGGGCGACCACCGTAACCGCGCCGCCGAGAGTGTCGCCTTCGTCTTTCATGCGATCGACGAGCGCGACCATCTCGGGCTCCAGGGCCTTGTCGATGGCGCGCAGCGGAGAATCTTCGTCGACCTGGGAGATGGTTTCCCAACTTGGTGGAGGAGCGTCGGCCCCGAGCGGGCCCAATGACCGCACGCCGCTGCGAATCTCGACGCCGAACTCGGCGAGCAGCATGCGCGCGAAGGCGCCGGCGGCGACACGCGCGGCGGACTCGCGGGCCGAGGCGCGCTCGAGGATGTCTCGCAGGTCGCTGCGCAGATACTTGATGCCGCCGGCGAGATCGGCGTGCCCGGGACGGGGCGAATGCAGCCGGCGCAGCTCGGTCTTGTGGGCGTCCACCTCGCGGGCGCTCATCACGCCCTGCCACGCCTTGTGGTCGCGGTTCTCGATCCACAGCGCCAGCGGCGAGCCCAGCGTCTCGCCGGCGCGCACGCCGCCGCGGATCTCGACTTCGTCGGTCTCGATCTGCATCCGCCGCCCGCGGCCGTGGCCGTGCATACGGCGCTTCAGGTCGTACGCCAGCAGGTCGAAATCCACCTTCAACCCCGCTGGCAGCCCGGTGAGGATGGCGGTCAGTCCCGGGCCGTGCGATTCGCCGGCGGTCGTCAACTGAAGGCGGCGCATGAGATGCGGCGAGGATATCAGCCAGGTCGAAAACGGTTCGTCCCTTGCTGCACAACCTTGGCTTCCAGGAGCCGTAGCTAGGGCACACGTCCAGGAGGCCGCCATGCCTAGAACCGCGCTTGCCGTCGTTGCCGTCGTGGCGCTCGCGTCTCAACTCGGGGCCGCCACGTCGACCGAGAAGATCCCCGTCACCACCAAGTCCCCGGAGGCCCGCGAGGCCTTCCTGCGCGGCCGCGATCTGTTCGAAAAGCTACGCGGGCAGGTCGCGCGGGCGGACTTCGAGCGCGCCGTCCAGCTCGATCCGGGTTTCGCGCAGGCCCAATTGGCGCTCGCCAACACACAACCCAGTGCCAAGCAGTTCTTCGAGACCCTGGCCAAGGCGGTGGCCGCGGCGGGCAACGCCTCTGAAGGCGAGCGGCTGCTGGTTCAGGGGGCCGACGCCGGCGCCCGCGGGGACAACGCGGCTCAGGTGAAGATCTATGAGCAGCTCGTGGCCCTCCATCCCAACGACGAACGCGCCCACCTCGCGCTCGGCAACTCCCACTTCGGGGCCCAGCGCTATGCCGACGCGATTCGCGAGTACGAGCGCTCGGTGGCGATCGCGCCGAAGTTCTCGCAGCCCTACAACCAGCTTGGCTACAGCTACCGCTTCATGGGTGATCCCGGGAAGGCCGAGAGGGCGTTCAAGAAATACATCGAGCTCATTCCGGGCGATCCCAACCCCTACGACTCCTACGCCGAGCTGTTGCTCAAGCTCGGGCGCTTCGACGAGTCGATCGCGCAGTACCGCAAGGCGCTCGAGATCGACCCCGGATTCGTCAACTCGCGTTTCGGTATCGCCACCAATCTCGACCTGCAGTCCAAGGGCGCCGATGCCCGGCGCGAGCTCGACACGATGCTGGCGGCAGCCCAGGACGACGGCCAGCGCCGCGGCGGGCTATTCGCCAAGACGGTCTCCTACGCCCATGAGTGGAATCTCGCGGCGGCTCAGCAGGAGATGAACAAACAGCTCAAGCTGGCGGAGGCGATCGGCGACTCTCAAGCGATGGCCGGCGACTTGATCGCCATGGGCAACATCGCGCTCGAGAACGGCGACCCGGCCGGCGCCGAGGCCCATTTCCGGCGGGCCAACGAAATCGTGCAGGCGGCGCCCAACGTCGCCGCGGCGAACAAGGAGAATCAGCGTCGATTCTCGATCTTCACCGCCGCGCGCGTGGCGTTGGCGAAGGGAGACCTCGCCGGCGCCAAGTCGAAGGCCCAAGAGTTCGCCGCTGCGGTCGCCACGTCGGGCAACCCGGGACAGAGGCGCCTCGCCCACGAGATTGCCGGCCAGGTGGCGCTGGCGGAAAAGCGCTGGTCCGAGGCAGTCAACGAGCTAAAGCAGGCCAGCCAGATCGATCCATATAACATCTACCGGCTGTCGCTCGCCCAAGCCGGGCGTGGCGACGCCGCCGAGGCGCGACGGCTGAGCGATGCGGCCCGCAACGACAACGGATTGACCAGCCTCAACCACGCTTTCGTGCGCCATCACCTGGCCAAGGCGGGTTGAGCCCGCGCAAGGAGACACTCATGACTCGACGGTTCGCCCTGTCGCTCGTTCTCGCCGCCGGCCTCGCGCCGGCGGTCGCTTTGGCCGCCGACTCTCCCGCCACCGGCATCGAAGTCTCGGACATCGATCGCGCGGCGGATCCCTGCGACGACTTCTTCCAGTTCGCCAACGGCGCCTGGCGTGCGGCCAATCCGATTCCCGCCGAGATGAACCGCTGGAGCCGGCGCTGGGCGGCAGGGGAGGCGTCCAAGGATCGCCTGCATCAGATTCTCGACGAGACGGTGAAGGTAAAGGACGCACCTCGCGGCTCGACCGAGCAGCTGATCGGCGACTTCTACGGCGCCTGCATGGACGAGGCCACCGTCAACCGCAGAGGCGTCGAGCCGCTGAAGCCGCTGCTCGGCGAGATCGACAAGATCGAATCGCGCGGCGAGCTGGAGGCGATGATCGGCAAGCTGCACGCCGTCGCCATCAACGTGCCCTTCGGAGTCGCTTCGGGCTCCGACAACCACAACCCGGTGGACGTCCTGGCGCAGATCTACGCCAGCGGCCTGGGCTTGCCGGATCGCGACTACTACCTCAAGACCGAGGACCGCTTCGTCGAGGCGCGCGCCAAGTACCGTGAGCACGTCGCGGCGATGCTCAAGCTCGGCGGCGTCGCGGAGGCGGAGGGTGCCAAGCAGGCGGAGAGCATCTTCAACTTCGAGAAGGCGCTCGCCGAGGCCTCGCTCGACAACGTGGCTCTACGCGATCCCAAGGCCACCGACCACAAGATGTCTTTCGCCGAGCTGGCGAAGCTGACGCCGCACTTCGACTGGCAGGGCTACGCCCGCTCGGCGCCGCTGCCGCAGTCTGACGTCAACGTCCTCGAGCCGGCCTTCATGCGCCAGGTCGACCGTATGCTCGAGTCGACGCCGATCGCCGACTGGCGCACCTATCTCAAGTGGAAGGCCATCGCGGCTGCCGCGGATTCGCTGTCCGACGACTTCGTGCGCGAGAGCTTCGCTTTCAACGGCGCCTATCTGAGCGGGGCGAAGGAGATGAAGCCGCGCTGGAAGCGCTGCGTCGAGCAGACCGACGGGCTGCTCGGCGAGGCGCTGGGCAAGAAGTACGTCGAGATCTACTTCCCGCCGGAGGCCAAGGCGCGGATGACGGAACTGGTCGCCAACCTGCAGACCGCGATGGGCGAGATCATCCGCGACCTCGACTGGATGAGCGATGTCACCAAGAAGAAGGCACTCGAGAAGCTCTCCACCTTCAACCCGAAGGTGGGCTATCCAGACAAGTGGAAGGACTACAGCCAAGTGGCCATCTCCCGCGGCTCCTATTGGGAGAACGTGGTGGCCGGCATCCGCTTCAACGTGCAGGACGACTTGGCGCAGATCGGCAAGCCGGTGGACCGCGGCCGCTGGGGCATGACACCCCCGACTTCCAACGCCTATTACAACCCGCTGCTCAACGAGATCGTCTTCCCGGCCGGCATCCTGCAGCCGCCGGCCTTCGGCGTCACCGCGACCGACGCCATGAACTACGGCGGCATCGGCGTGGTCATCGGCCACGAGATCAGCCACGGCTACGACGACCAGGGCGCGCAGTACGACGCCCAGGGCCGTTTGAAGAACTGGTGGACCGACGAGGACCTGCGCAAGTTCGAGGAGCGGGGAGCTTGCGTCGTCGATCAGTTCGAGAACTACTTCGTGGAGCCTGGCCTGCACCACAACGGCAAGTTGGTGCTGGGTGAGTCGATCGGTGATCTGGCGGGCGCGCGGATCGCCTATCGAGCCTTCCAGATCGCCCAGAAGGGCAAGCCGCCGGCGCCCACGGTCGGCGGCTACACGCCGGACCAGCAGTTCTTCATCGCCTGGGGCCAGTTCCGCGGCGACGCCGTGCGGCCCGAGACCGCGCGCTTGATGGTGCAGGGCGATCCGCACCCGATCGGCAAGTACCGGGTGATCGGGCCGCTCTCGAACCTGCCCGAGTTCCAGCAGGCGTTTTCGTGCAAGCCGGGCTCGGCGATGGTGCGTCCGCCGGAGAAGCGCTGCGACGTCTGGTAACGGAGTCCCGGAGAGCCGACTGCGCGGCGGGCCTCAGGCGCCCGCCGCGAGCCGCTCGAACGGCGCCTTCAGGACCGCGGGGATCGAGACCGTCCTGCCGCTCGAGCGCTCCACCCAGACGTGGTAGCTCGAGCCGGTGGTGACGCGGTCGTTGGCGCGATAGACCTCGTAGGCGAAGCGCAGCGTCCGACTCGCCATCTCGCTCACCCAGCAGTCGATGCGCACAGTATCCCCGTAACGAGCGATACCGGTGTAGCGCAACTCGATTCCGGCCACCACCAGGAAGAACCCCATCTCCTCGATCTGGGCGTACGAGTAGCCGGTTTCACGGCACAGCTTGGTCCGCGCAACCTCCATCCAAGCGACGTAGGACGCGTGGTGTACGCGGCCCATCTGGTCGGTTTCGATGTAGCGGACTTCGATTTCGGTGGAGATGCGAGCGGGGGCGTGAGGGCGGTCATTGCCTGCGCCTACCTCTCCCCCGACCCCTCCCCTACAAGGGGAGGGGGGACTCCTTGGTCGGGGCGAATTACGTCGCCTTGACTGTGAAGAAGCTCGGGCGATGGGACAGCGGGTTGGGCCGAGCAAGTTGGGCGGGCATGGAAGATGCGGGGCGGGCCGACTCCGGCGGAAGCGCTGTTGTGGGCGGGTTGCGGTCAGGGCTCTCGATGGCGTGAGGTTCAGGAGAAGCAGCCGCTGGCAGGTTTCATCGTGGACTTCGATGCGCTCGCTGGAGGATCGTGATCGAGCGACGGCGGCATCCAAAAGGCCAGTGCTGCTACGCCGAACAGAGCGGCTCCTCATCGCCGGTGGCCTCACCGTCCTCAGATTCATGAACGAACAAGTCCTGCACGCCACCGAATGTGTCCTCGCCAACATCGATCCACGCCCTGTTCCCGAGTGGGTCACGGCCGCCCGCAGCAGTACTCCCCTCCCCTGTAAGGGGAGGGGGCAGGGGGAGAGGTCCGCGATTCCGGGTCATCCCATGTCCACGCACTAAGCGGTAAGATGCGCCCTTCCCCCAAGCCCCTCCCATGCCCCTCTACCCCTATCTCGACCGCACTCCGCGCCTCGGCGAGGGCGTGTTTCTCGCCCCGTCGGCGGAGCTGTCGGGGGACATCGAGGTCGGCGCCGACGCCTCGTTCTGGTTCCATACCGCGGCGCGCGGCGACGTCAACTGGATGCGCATCGGCGCGCGCACCAACGTGCAGGACGGCGCGGTGCTGCACGTCACCCACGAGCGCTTCCCGCTGACGATCGGCGCCGAGCGTCGTGATCGGGCACAGCGCGATGGTGCACGGCTGCACGCTCGAGGACGGCTGCCTGATCGGCATCGGCGCGCGGGTGCTCGACGGCGCGGTGGTCGAAGCCGGCGCCCAGGTGGGGGCCGGTGCGGTGGTGCCGCCGGGAATGCGCGTGCCGGCGGGGCAGCTCGCTGCTGGGCGTGCCGGCGCAAGGTGGTGCGGGCGCTGACGCGACGGGGAGCGGCAGACGATTCGCGACATCGGCGGCCCGCTACGTGGCGCTGAAGGAGCGTTACATCTCGGCGCTCGGGCGGGGCTAGCTGATGGCCAGCGAAGTATCCAGGCGGTCAAGGGAACCCGCGACCTGCTGCCGCCGGAAACCGCGCTCTGGGCGGCGGTCGAGGCCACGGCGCGGCGGGTGTTCGCGCTCTACGGCTTCGGCGAGATCCGCACGCCGATCTTCGAGGACACCGAGCTCTTCGCGCGCGGCGTCGGCGAATCGACCGACATCGTCGGCAAGGAGATGTACTCGCTTCGCCGACAAGGGCGGCCGCAACGTCACCTTGCGCCCCGAATCCACCGCCGCGGTGTGCCGCGCCTACGTCGAGCACGGCATGCAGTCGCTGCCGCAGCCGGTGAAGCTCTTCTACATCGGGCCGCAGTTCCGCTACGAGCGGCCGCAGAAGGGCCGCTACCGCCAGTTCCACCAGATCGGCGCCGAGCTCCTGGGCGGCAAGGGCGCGGAGTCCGACGCCGAGGTCCTCCTCATGCTGGTGGCGTTCCTGCGCGCGCTGGGGTTCACCGACCTCAAGGTGCTTCTCAACACGGTCGGCGACGCCGAGTCGCGCGCAGCGCTACCGCGAGGCGCTGGTCGAGTTCCTGCGCCCGCACGCAGCGAATCTCTCCGAGGACAGCCAGCGGCGCCTGGAGACCAATCCGCTGCGCATTCTCGACACCAAGAGCGCGGAGGAGCAGGCGCTCCTCGCCGGACGCGCCGGAGCTCGGGACTCCTGCTCACCGACGCCAGCCGCGCCCACTTCGCGACGGTGCGAGACATCGCTCCGACCGGTTCGACGTGCCGTTCGAGGTCACGCCACGCCTGGTGCGCGGTCTCGACTACTACACCAACACCGTGTTCGAGATCGTCTCCGAGGGCCTGGGCGCGCAGAACGCGATCGTGCGGCGGCGGGGCGTACGAGGGCCTGGTCGAGGAGCTCGGCGGCCCACCGACCTACGGCGTCGGCTTCGCGATCGGCGAGGACCGGTTGGTCGATGCGCTTCCTGAATCGTTCAGAGAAAAGCAAAAGCTTCAGGTAGGTGGGGTGGTGGTGATCCGCGCCATCCGTGACTCTTCCCCGCAGCCCAGCGGCCAAGGCGACCAGCTCGATGTCGAAGAGGCCGCACAACTCCTGGCGGAAGAACTGCGCCGTGCTGGAGTACCGGCGGTGAGCCTGGGAGAGTGGCGTCCGCGAAGGCCTACGCCTACGCTGAGCACGTCAACGCTCCGGCCGTCGTAGTGCTCGGCGAGGACGAGCTGAAGTCGAAGACCCTTACGGTACGGACCACCGCCACGCGCCAGCAAGAGAAGTTGCCCCGGCCGGCGGCTTTTTCCCACCTGAAGTCTTTTTTTGCTTCTTCTCTGCAGTTGTCTACCGAGGAGTGAAGTCATGAAACGCAGAGGAGCCGGCACGCTCACCCGCGCCGACATCGGCACCACGGTCAAACTGCAGGCCTGGGTCGGCCGGCGCCGCGATCACGGCGGGGTGCTGTTCCTCGACCTGCGCGACCGCAGCGGCATCGGCCAGGTGGTGGTGCGGCCCGAGGACCAGCCCGAGGCCTGTCGCGGCGCTCGACCCGGTGCGCTCGCGAGTGGGTGGTCGAGGTCGAGGGCACGGTGGTGGAGCGCGCGCCCGAGCAGGTCAACGCCAAGATGCCCACCGGCGAGGTCGAGGTGGTGGCGGCGCGCGCCGCGGTGCTTTCGAAGTGCCGACCCGCTGCCGTTCCCGATCGACTGCCGCGCCGACGTCACCGAGGAGACGCGGCTGCGCTACCGCTACCTCGACCTGCGCCGCCCCGAGCTGCAGCGGAACCTGATGCTCCGCGACCGCATCACCCACGAGGTGCGGCGCTACTTCCACGAGCACGGCTTCCTCGACGTCGAGACGCCGATCCTCACCAAGTCGACGCCCGAGGGCGCGCGCGACTACCTGGTGCCGTCGCGCGTCCATCGCGGCGAGTTCTACGCCCTGCCGCAGTCGCCGCAGCTCTTCAAGCAGCTGCTGATGGTGGCCGGCTTCGAGCGCTACATCCAGATCGCGCGCTGCTTCCGCGACGAGGACCTGCGCGCCGACCGCCAGCCCGAGTTCACCCAGATCGACCTCGAGATGTCGTTCCCCACCGAGGAGGACGTCTACGAGCTGATCGAGGGGCTCTTCGCGCGCATCTTCCCGATCGTCGGCATCGAGGTGACGACGCCGTTCCCGCGCATGACCTACGCCGAGGCGATGGCGCGCTTCGGCAGCGACCGGCCGGACCTGCGCTTCGGGCTGGAGATCCGCGACCTGACCGAGGCGACGCGCGAGACCGGCTTCCGCGCCTTCGCCGAGACGGCGCCAAGGCGGGCGGCGTCGTGCGCGGCTTCGTCGTGCCGGGTGGCGCGGCCGATCACGCGCTCGCAGATCGACGTCTGGGGCGAGTCGCCGAAGAAGCACGGCCTGCCGGGCGTGCTGACTCTCCGCCGCCAGAACGGCGAGCTGCAGTTCCAGGTCAAGAACGTGCTGCAGCCCGCCGAGCTGGAGCGGCTCGCCGCGGCGCTCGAGCTCGGCGAAGGCGACCTCGCGCTGCTCGCCGCCGGCAAGGCCGAAACGGTCGGCGCCCGCGCTCGGCACGCTGCGCCTCGAGCTGGCGCGGCAGTACCAGCTGATCCCGGACGGCCGCTTCGAATTCCTCTGGGTGACCGAGTTCCCGCTCTTCGAGTGGGGCGCCGAGGACGAGCCGCTGGTACTCGGCCGCACCATCCCTTCACCAGTCCCGATCCGCGCGACCTGGTCAACCTCGGAGAGCGATCCCGGCCCGGTGCGCGCGCGCGCCTACGACGTGGTGCTCAACGGCACCGAGCTCGGCGGCGGCTCGATCCGTATCCACGATCCGGAGCTCCAGGAGCGCGTTTTCCGGCTGCCTGGGCATCGGCGCCGGAGGAGGGCCGCGACCCGCTTCGGCTTCCTGCTCGACGCGCTGCGCTACGGCGCGCCGCCCCACGGCGGCATCGCGCTGGGCCTCGACCGCATCGTCATGCTGATGGCCGGCGCGACCTCGCTGCGCGACGTGATCGCCTTCCCCAAGACCGCCTCGGCGACCGACCTGATGACCGCCGCGCCGTCGCCGGTCGACGCCAAGCAGCTGCGCGAGCTCGGCATCGCGGTGACCAAGACGCGAACGTGACGTCTCCGCTGCGGCTGCGCCACGCCTCCGGCGAGACGCCGATCCTGCTCGGCGAGAACGCGCTCGCCGGCGCCGGGGCGCCATTCAACGAGTGGCTGCGCGGCCGCGCGGTGTTCGTGATCTCCACGCCGACCGTGCTGCGCTTCCACGGCGCCTCGCTGGCGCCGCTCGCCGCCTCCGCGGCGAGCCTGCAAATCCTCGAGGTGGAGGAGGGCGAGGCGGCGAAATCGCTCGAACGTCGCCGGCGCCCTCTGGCGTGAGATGCTGGCGCGCCGGCGGCAAGCGCGACAGCCGGGTGGTCGCTTTCGGCGGCGGCAGCGTCGGCGACCTCGCCGGCTTCGTGGCCGGCGTGTTTCCTGCGCGGCGTCGGAGTGGCGCAGCTACCGACCACCCTGCTGGCCCAGGTCGACGCGGCGATCGGCGGCAAGACCGCGATCGACCTGCCCGAAGCCAAGAACACGCGTCGGCGCCTTCCATCATCCCGACTTGGTGGTGGGCGACACCGCGGTTGGCTCGCGACCCTGCCCGCGGATCAACTGCGCTCGGGCCTGAGTCGAGACGATCAAGATGGCGGCGCTCTACGACCTCGATCTCCTGGCGCGCATCGAGGGCGACCTGCCGGAGTTGCTGGCCGGCGATCCGCGACGGCTCGCGTCCGGTGGTCGCGGCCGCGGCGCGCTGGAAAGTGGCGGTGGTCGAGCGCGATCCGAGCGAGCACGGCGAGCGCGCCGCTGCTGAACTTCGGCCACACCCTCGGCCACGCGCTGGAAGCGGCCGCCGGCTATCGCGACCTGCTGCACGGCGACGCCGTCGCCTGGGGCATGCTCTTCGCCTTGCGACTCTCCGTGCCGCGCGGAATGCCGGCGGCCGACGCCGCCCGTTTGCGCGACCTGTTCGGCCGCCTGGAGCTGCCGCCGCTGCCGGCGGCGGGCGCCGCCGGAGCTGCTCGCGGCGATGGCGCGGGACAAGAAGGCGCGCGAAAGCGGCCTCACCTGGATCCTGCTCGACCGGCTCGGCCTCGGGCGCTCCGACGAGACGGTCAGGGCCGCCGAAGTGGAGCGGCAACTGGGTGGCTTTCTCGCCGCTCCGTGGTCCGTGTGACGCCGGACGATTTGGCTATAATCGCTCGCATGTTCGCCCTTGGAGGTCCGGCGCTCCGGCGACGCTCCGGGGCGGCGTGCGCGCGATGACTTCGATCCGGGAGAGGGTTCGCCGACTCCGCCTGCGGCATCTCGTTTTCCTTCTTCTCCTGCTCTCCGGCATCATCCCCCTGGTCACCAGCAACCTGCTGTTGATGCGGCAGAACCGCGACATCTTCGAGACTCAGGAAAAGACCAACTTCACCAACTCCGCGAAAGCGCTCTCGCGCGAGGTCGGTGACTACCTGGACAGCGCCCGCCGTCAACTGGCGCAGCTCGGCCGCGCGGTTCTGGCCGCGCCGGGCCCCGACGTGCTGGAGGACAAGCTGCGCGACGACTGGGTCGGTCCGTATCTCGACGGCTACCTGCGCAGCAACCCCCAACTCGTCGGTTTGCGGGTGCTCGGACTCGAGGGTGTGGGCCCCAGCCTGGTCCCGCGGGACCTGGCGCCCTCGGCGGCCAGCGAGCTCGACACCGCGTTCGAGCAGGCGCGCAGCCACGGGCGGCCGATCTACCGCTTCGTCACCAACGCCGCCGGGCAGCCGTTGGCGGTCATCGCCGTGCCGGTGGGACTGGCGGGCGGTACGACGGTGATGGTGGTCGAAGCGATCGTCCGCATGCAGGTGATGGAGGAGGTCTTCGAGCGCGAAGCGGTGGACACCGGCGTCTTCCTGCTCGATGCCGGCGGCAAGGTGTTGTGGTCCGAGGGCGCCAATCCCGAGATGCAGCGTGCTGTGGCGGCCTCGAGTCTGGTGCGCGATTTCACCACCAAGCCGCTCAACCTCACCGCCGAGTACGAGATCGAGATCGGCGGCCGCCAGCGTCCGATGCTCGGCTGGGTGAGCCCGCTCGAGGAGACCGGCTGGGGGGTGGTGGTGCACAAGCCGCCGCGAGGCCGCCTTGCCGCGGCGACCGCGAATGTTTTTCAACACCTTGCCTCGCCTCTGCCGTCCTGGTCGCGCTGGCGCTGATCTTCGCCGCCTTCGCCGCCGCGGCGCCTGGGCCAGGCCCATCCAGCGCCTGGCCGAGACCACGCCACGAGATCGCCGCCGGCAACTTCGGCGGCGCGTCGAGATCGCAGGGGCCGGCCATCGAGCTCGCCGACCTCGCCGAAGACTTCAACCGCATGAGCGGCCACGTCGCAGAGCTACGTCCAGCAGCTGCGGCAGGCGGCGCAGCTGAACCGCGAGCTGTTCATCAGCTCGATGCGCGCCTTCGCGGCGGCGATCGACGCCAAGGACCCCTACACCCGCGGCCACTCCGAGCGCGTCGCCGCGATGTCGCCGCACCATCGCGCGCCACCTCGGCAGCTCGCCGAGGAGGTGCAGACACAAGGTCTGGATCGGCGGCGTGCTCCACGACGTCGGCAAGATCGGCATCGAGGACCGGCATCCTGCAAGAAGGGCGGCGTGCTCACCGCCGAGGAGTACGAGCAGATGAAGCTTCACCCCGTGATCGGCGCCGACATCATGGCGCCGATCGAGCAGCTGCGCGAGATGATTCCCGGCATCCGCTGGCATCACGAGGCGTGGAACGGCCGCGGTTATCCGGACGGGCTCAAGGGCGAGCAGATCCCGCTCTTCGCCCGGGTCATCGCGCGTCGCCGACATGTTTCGACGCCATCACCACCAACCGCCCCTATCAGCGGCCTACAGGCGGAGTTCGCGGTGGAGACGATCACCAAGCTGGCCGGCAGCCGCTTCGACGCCCAGGTGGTGACCGCCTTCCTCCGCGCCTTCGAGGCCGGCGAGATCCACGCCGCGTCGAGGACAGCGCGCCCGAAGTCGCCGCCGGCGGCGGCGGGGAGCTGAGCATGGCGCTTCGAGTACGTCCTCGCCAATTTGCTCGCCAACACCGAGCACGCGGTCGGCGTGCTGTTCCTGGACGACAGCGGCGAGACCGTGGACCTCGCCTGCTCCGACTTCACGCCCTACCAGATGCGGGTGGTCGGCGCCTATCTCGGCATCTATCTCCGGCAGCTCGAGCGTTTGCTCGACCGCGGCAAGCTGGGCGGCCCGCGTATCGTCCACATCGAGAAAGACGCGCTCCACATCTACGCGCTGCCCCTGCCCGGACGGCTACTACCTGGTCCTGGTCCAACGCCGCCCCGGCCCCGTCGCCCAGGCCCGCGCCACCCTGGCCGAAGCGGTCGTGCAGCTCGCGCGCGAGGTGTTCGGGGTCGCCGACGCCTCGAACGCGCCCGCCTAGTCGCAGCGCCCGTTCTCGCAGCCCGCTGCGCCCTCGAGTTGGATCGTGCAGTGCGCGATCGCGAAACGGTGCGCCAGGACTTGGTTGATTTCGTTGAGCACCTCGTCGCGGTCACGCTCCTTGACCTGGGCGTGGGCGGAGAGCGAATCGAAGCCGCTGGTGATCGTCCAGACGTGGAGGTCGTGGACGCCGACCACGCCCGGCACGCCGGCGATCGCGGCTTCGACGGCGCGGGTATCGATGTGGGCGGGTGCCGCCTCCATCAGCACGTTGACCGAGTCGCGCACCAGGGTCCACGCGGACCAGATCACCAGCGCGGCGATCAGCAACGAGGCAAGAGGATCGGCCCAGCGCCAGCCGAAGGCCCAGATGAGGGCGCCGGCGGCGATGGCCTGGACGCTTCCCAGCGCATCGGTGGCGACGTGGAGCCAGGCGCCGCGCAGGTTGAGCGAGGCGTCGCGGTCGCGATGGAGAAGCGCCAGCGCCGTGATGTTGACCAAAAGTCCGCCGGCCGCGATCCACATCACCGGCGCGCCGGCGACCTCGGGCGGGTCGGCCATGCGCTGCCAGGCCTCGATGGCGATCACCATGCCGACGGCGACCAGCGTGGCGCCGTTGGCGAGCGCGGCGAGAATCTCGCCGCGGTGGAAACCGAAGCTGCGATGGGGCTGGCGGGGCCGGCGCGCCAAGCGCAGTGCGAACAGCGCCAGGGCCAGAGAGGCGGCATCGGAGAGCATGTGACCCGCGTCGGCGAGCAGAGCAAGCGACCCGGTCCACAGGCCGCCGGCGACCTCGGCTGCCATGTAGGCGGCGATCAGCGCCAGAGTCCAAGCTAGCCGGCGCGCGCCTGCTTCGCGCTGGGCGCCGTCGTGCGAGTGTCGGTGGGAGTGAGAATGATGGTGCGTCAACAGCGACACTCGGCTTCGTAAGCGCGGGCGAGGAAACGCAACACGGCCTGACCCGCTTGCTCGGCATTGCGGCCGAAGACCACGATGCCATCCTCGTGCCCGCCCATGGCGAGGATGCCGAGCTCGGCGAGGCTGGTGCTGCGGTACAGCCGCTCGACCTCGCGGGCCATCTCCGGCGAGCCGTAGGGCGCGTCCTCGGCGGTGGTCGGCAGGTGGAGCTCGGCGGCCCGCCGCCAGATGGTGGGACTGTGGACGTGGAAAACGAAACGGATGTGCGGCGCCAAGTCGTAGATCGCGCCGTGGGTGAGTGATTCCGACGACGGCAGGCAGGGGCCGCTGGAAGTGACACAGTTCGCGGAGGCGTCGCAGCGCGTGACCAGGCAGAAATCGTCGAGCCTGACGCGCCCCTTGCCGGAGGAGCCGGACCCGCTCACCAGGAAGGCCCTTGCGCGGCGCGCTCCGGGAAACGGCCCGACGCGGCCGCTGACGTTGCCGTAGGCATAGCCGCCGTAGAGCTCCGGATCCCTGCCGACCAATCCGGTGCGCGTGAGGATCTCGCGCCAAGCGATCAGCTGACACACGAGATCGCCGTACCGGCGCGCTTCGAGCGGACCGCTCTCGTGCCGAGCCTCGAACTTGATCGCCCCTTCGAGCGGTTGCGGAGCGAGCGCCATTTGCGCGGAAGCATAACGTGCGGCCGGTGAGTCCTGCCGGGGTCGCGGACCGACCACGATAGACTTCGACCGATGCCGGATTCGCTCGATCTCGCCCCCGCCGCGTCTCCTGCCGAGGCCGAACAGAAGGGCTTCTGGCAGAAGCTCAAGCGCGGGCTGTTCATGACCCACACCGAGATGATCGATCGCATCGACGCGGCGCTCGACGGCCGGGCGGTGCTCGACGATCGCACGGTCGAGCACCTCGAGGAGGCGCTGATCGCGGCCGACCTCGGGGTCGAAACGTCGATGGCGCTGGTCGAGCGCCTGCGCGAACGGGCGAAGCGCGGCGAGGCCGAGGACCTGCCCCGGCTGCGTCACATCCTGGCCGAGGAGATGGGAAAGCTCCTGATGGAGACCGCGCCGCCGGTCGAGCTCGGCGCCGGACCGGCGATCATCCTGATGGTCGGGGTCAACGGGGTCGGCAAGACGACCTCGATCGCCAAGCTGGCGCGTCGCGAGCAGGCGGCCGGGCGGAAGGTGGTGCTCGCCGCGGGCGATACGTTTCGCGCCGCGGCGATCGAGCAGCTCACGCTGTGGGGAGACCGCCTGGGTCTCGCGGTGGTGCGTCAGAAAGCGGGCGGCGATCCGGCGGCGGTGGTGTTCGACGCCGTGCAGGCGGCGCGCGCCCGTGGCGCCGACCGCGTGATCGTCGACACGGCGGGGCGGCTTCACACCAAGGATCACCTCATGGCGGAGCTGGCCAAGATCTCTCGCGTCATCGAACGCGAGGCCGCCGGCTGGCAAAAGCGGACGATCCTGGTGCTCGACGCCACCACCGGCCAGAACGCACTCACCCAGGCGCGCGAGTTCCTCAAGACCGTGCCGGTCGACGGCGTGCTGCTGTCGAAAATCGACGGCACTGCCAAGGGCGGTATGGTGGTGGCGATCGCGCGCGAGCTGCGCCTGCCGGTGCTCTATCTCGGAGTCGGCGAGACCGCCGATGATCTGATCGATTTCAAGCCCGAGGAGTTCGCCGCTGCCCTCGTCGAGTGAGGCCGAGCGCCGGCGGACGGCGCTGCTGCGCCGGACGCTTGCCCTGGCCGCACGCGGCCGCTATCGAACGTCGCCGAATCCAATGGTCGGCGCGGTGGTGGCGCGCCGCGGCCGCGTGGTGGGAGAAGGTTGGCATCGCGAGGCCGGTGGGCCGCATGCCGAAGTCGAAGCGCTCGCCGCGGCGGGTTCGCGCGCCAAGGGCGCCACGCTGTACGTCAATCTCGAGCCCTGCGCCCACACCGGCCGTACACCGCCCTGCACCGAGGCGGTGATCGCCGCCGGCATCGCGCGCGTGGTCGCCTGCCATCGCGATCCCGACGTGCGGGTGGCGGGGAAGGGCTTCGCCAGGCTGCGCAAGGCGGGAATCGAAGTCGAGCACGGGCTGCTGGTCGAGGAAGCGGTGCGGCTGAATCTCGCCTTCCTCACCTCCGTGTTGCGAGGCCGGCCTGCGGTGACCCTGAAGTGGGCGATGAGCGCCGACGGCAAGATCGCCACCGCCGCCGGTGAGAGCCGTTGGATCTCGTCGCCAGAAGGACGGCGCGAGTCGCTGCGTCTGCGCGAAGAGCACGACGCCATCGCGGTCGGAGTGGGCACAGTGCTGGCCGACGATCCGCTGCTCACTCGGCGGCTGGGGCGAGCCAGAGGCCCGAACCTGCGGGTGGTCATGGATCGCCGGTTGCGGACGCCCGCCGCCGCGCGGTTGCTGGCCGAGCCGGGAGAGGTGCTCGTGTACACTGAATCGGCCGATCCGGGCCGGCGGCGCGCTCTCGAAGAGCGCGGCGCTACGGTGGTGGCGCTGGGGAAGGCGACGCCCGCCGCGGTGCTCGAAGATCTGGCGCGTAGAGGCGTGCGGAGTCTGCTGGTGGAGGGCGGCGGCACGCTCCATGCCGCATTCGTCGAATCCGGGGCGTATGACCGCGTGGTGATCGATTGCGCGCCGCTGCTGATCGGCGGCGCCGGCGCCCCGTCGCCGCTCGGCGGCGGCGGCGTCGAGAAGCTCGCTGCGGCGGGACGGTTGGAGAACTTCCGCGTCCGCCGCGCCGGTTCCGATTGGCTCTTGATGGGTGAACGAGAGGGATGTTTACGGGACTTGTCCTCGAACGTGGCCGGCTGAGCGGCGATCCGGCGCCCGGCCCGCGCGGCGGCGTCGTGCTCAGACTGGCGCACGGCCCGGCCCTCGCCGAACGGCTGCCGGTGGGCGCCAGCGTCGCGGTGTCGGGCGTTTGCTTGACGGTCGTCGAGCGGGACGATGCGGGGTGCAAGGTCGAGCTCTCGGGAGAAACGCTGGAACGCACGCGGCTGGGCGAGCTGCGCGACGGGGACGAAGTCAACCTCGAGCCGGCGCTGCGGGCTGGAGATGCGCTCGGCGGCCACTGGGTGCAGGGGCACGTCGACGGCGTGCTGCGAGTCTCGGCGCGGCGCGATGATGCCGAGTTCCGGGTGCTCTCTTTCGAGCTGCCGGAGGCTCTGGTTCCCTACCTTGTAGAGAAGGGTTCGGTGGCTCTCGACGGTGTGAGTCTCACCGTCGCTCGTGTCGATGCCGCGAGCTTCGACGTGGCACTGATCCCTCACACTCTCGGGGTCACCACGCTCGGCTCGCTGCGTCCCGGCGACGCGGTGCACTACGAAATCGACGTGCTCGCCAAGTACGTGCATCAGGCGCTGCTCGCTGGAGGCCGTCTGGCGCCATGAACGGCGGCTCGGCAACTCTCGTCGCGCCGCGCTGGCGGCTCCATCTTCCCGACCCCGGCCGCGGCTGGGCGCGCTACGTGCCGGCGGTGTGGCCGGCCGCAGACAGTTGGATCGACGTGCCTGGCGAGCGTTGGGGAGCGAGCGGCGGCCGGGTGCCCTTCCCTGCCGAAATCGAAGAGCCGTTGGACGAGGTGCTCTGGCTGCCGCCGGTACCTCGCAACCTTTCGGCGGAGCGCGACGGCTGGGCGGCGGTGAGCGCTCGGTGCGGTTCGACCATCGTGGTGCAGCTCTTCCCTGGCGAAACCCCGCCCGCCGGCTGCTGGCCGGCTTGGGATCTCTCCGAGTGTCTCCTCGCCGGAGCGCGGCTGAGCGCCGACGACATCGCTCGCGGCGACCGTCCGGCCGTCGCGCTGTGGCCGGTTCTGCCGGGAATCGAGCTCAAAGAAACGGCGCGGGCGAGGATCTTCACCGCGCTCGCCGGCGCCGGTGTGGAGGCGCTGCTCGTGGTGCGGCCCGAGTTGCGGCCGGCCGACCGGCGACATCTCTCGGCCCGGGTCGGCGAGGAGCGCTACGGTGCGGTATTCCACGGCGAGCCTGGAGCGCGACGCGGCATCGCTCGCCAGGCTCGAGCCGCAGGCTTGGAGCCGTTTCCGGTTCGCCCGCCTCTGCGGCAGGGCGGGCCGCTGCAGGCCAATCGCCGGGTCGCCGAGGTCTGCGGCCTGCTCGGCGAGCTGTGGCTGCGGCTCGGCCGCGCGCCCGAGCCCGGGCAGGCGCTCTTCTCGGCCATGCGGGCCGCCGACCGGCTGCCGCAGTCGTTGACCCGCCTGCGCGACGAGGGCAATCTTGGTGTGCTGCCGTGGCTCGATCCGGCGCGGCGGCGAATCGTCGAGGAGATTCTCGAGACCGGCGGTTGCCGGGTGCTCGACGAGTTGCTCAGCGCCTACGCCGGCGAGAAACCGACATGAACGGCTTGCTCGGTGTCTATCTTCACGTGCCGTTCTGCCGCACGAAGTGCCGCTATTGCGACTTCTACAGGGTGGGAGAGAACGAGTTGCGCCAAGCGGGATTCCTCGCCGCGCTCGAGCGGGAGATCTCGGGGTGGACGGCGCTCCACGGGCGCGCGGTCGACACCATCTTCTTCGGCGGTGGCACGCCCTCGCTTCTCACCGCGGAGCAGATCGGCGGCGTGATGGCCCAACTCCGCTCGGTGTTCCGGGTGGCCGAGGACGCCGAAGTGACCGCGGAGTGCAACCCTTCCGATCTCTCGCCGGAACGGCTGGCCGGCTACCGCAGCGCCGGTCTCAACCGGCTGAGCCTGGGAGTCCAGTCGCTTTGCGATCGTGAGCTGCGGCTGCTCGGCCGCCGTCACGACGGGGCGCGAGCCCGCCAGGCGGTCGGCTGGGCGCGCGCCGCGGGCTTCGGCAACCTCAGCCTCGATCTCATGCTGGCGATCCCGGGACAGACCGCGTCGAGCTTCGCGCGCACTCTCGAAGGCGCCATCGAATTGGCGCCCGATCACTTGAGTCTCTATTTGCTGGAAGTCCACGCCCAGTCCGAGATGGACTTCCTGCGCCGTGAGCGGCCCCGTCTCTTCCCCGGCGAGGAAGCACAGCGCCGCCGATATGTGCGCGCCGCCGAACATCTGGAGGCCGCGGGTTTCGAGCACTACGAGATCTCCAACTTCAGCCGGCCCGGCCGGCGATCGCGCCACAATCTCAAATACTGGCGTTGCGAGGACTACCTGGGAATGGGACCGGCGGCGCACTCCTTCGTCGATGGCCGGAGGTTTCGCCATCTTCCCGACCTCGAGGCGTACCTCCAGCAGCCAATGCAGGTGGAGCATCTGCACTGCGATCTGGCCAGCGAGCGGGTCTTCCTCGGATTGCGCCTGATCGACGGCGTGGCAGAAGAGGAGCTGGCGCGCGCCGCGCGTTTGGAGGGCCGCGCGCTCGAAGAGAAACTCACTCGCCTGCGGAGTTTCCTCCTGCGTCGGGATGGCCGCGTGTACCTCACCCGGGAAGGCCGACTGGTCTCCAACGCGGTGCTCGCCGACCTGCTGCCCCTGGACGCCGCGCCCGCGGTGGCTTGACCGCGCATGGGGGAGGCTGGGATACCGTGATCATCGAATCCAAGCTGCGAGCTCTCGGCTTGACCTTGCCGGCGCCGCTCGTCCTGCCGCCTGGGATGAGTCTGCCGTTTCCCTGGGTCAAAGTGCACGGCGATCGCGCCTGGATCTCGGGCCATGGCCCGCAGAACCCCGACGGCACCCTGGCGGCGCCGCTCGGCAAGGTCGGTGCCGAGGTTTCTCTCGAGCAAGCACAACACGCAGCCCGCCTCACCGGGCTCGCCATCCTCGGTAGCTTGCAGCGGGAGCTCGGCGACCTCGACCGGGTTGCCTCGTGGCTGCGCGTTTTCGGCATGGTGAACTCCGCTCCCGGATTCCAGCGCCTGCCGCTGGTCATCAACGGGTTTACCGACCTGATCGTCGAGCTCTACGGCGCCGAGCGGGGCCGTCACGCGCGCTCGGCGGTGGGCATGGCCGAGCTGCCGATGGGAATCCCGGTCGAGATCGAAGCGGAGGTCGCGCTTGTCGACTGAACAGTCGCCGCCGCCCGTGCGTCCGATCGGGCTCGCCGAGATCCATGCCGCGCGCGAGCGCATCCGCGGGACGGTCGTACGCACCCCGCTCGTCCGGCTCGAGCTCCCGCCCGGTGCTCCCGACGTCCGCCTCAAGCTCGAGAACCTGCAGCCGATCAACGCCTACAAGCTGCGCGGCGCCGCCAACGCCGTCGCCCTGCTGAGCGATACCGCCCGCCGTCGCGGCGTGTGGACGATCAGCGCCGGGAATGCCGGACAGGGCGTGGCCTATGCCGCTCGCCAGGCCGGCGTGCCCTGCACGGTTGTGGCGATAGAGAGCGCCCCGGTCGCCAAGCTCGAGCGCATGCGGGCGCTCGGGGCGCGGCTGGTGCCAGTCTCCTACGACGTGGCTTGGCGGACGCTCGAAGAGCGTAAGTACCCCGGTGTCGAAGGTACCTTCATCCATCCCTTCGACGACCACGACTTCATTGCCGGCCACGCCACCATCGGGCTGGAAATCCTGGAGGACGCGCCCGACACCGTGGCGATCGTCGCGAGCATCGGCGGCGGCGGATTGATCACCGGGGTGGCCAGCGCGGCGAAGGCTCTGGCGCCCGGCATCAAGGTGTGGGGAGCAGAGCCGGAGACCGCGGCTCCCGTCGCGATGTCGTTGCGCTTGGGATCTCCGCAGACCTTCCCCGACTGGCGGCCGTCGTTCGTCGACGGCGCCGGCGGCCAGAGCGTGTTTCCACGCATGTGGCAGAGGATGGCGCCGCTCATCGACGGCTCCATCGTGGTCAGCCTCGAGGAAACCAGACGCGCCATGCGCATGCTGGCCGAGAAGACCCGGGTGATCGCGGAGGGGGCAGGGGCCCTCGCCGTCGCCGCGGCGCTCTCCGGCGAGGCCGGTCAGGGTCCGGTGGTGGCGATCGTCTCCGGCGGCAACATCGACCTCGGCAAGTTCGCCGAGCTGATCGGTGCGGCCTAGGGAATCTTCGCCACCAGGTCGATTTCGACCACGGCCCCTTTGGGCAGCGCGGCCACCGCCACGGTCGTGCGCGCCGGGCGGTGGCCCGCCATCGCCTCACCGTAGAGCTGGTTCAGAGCAGCGAAGTTCGCGAAATCGGTGAGATAGACCGTCGCCTTCACCACGTCGCCGAACGAGCAGCCCCCTGCGGCGAGCACCGCCCGAAGGTTGGCCAGCACTTGTCGCGCCTGCGGCTCGAAGCCGCCAGCGGCCAGATCGCCGGTGGTCGGGTCCAGGCCGGTCTGCCCGGCTGTGTACAGAAAGCCGCCGACCGCGATGGCCTGGGAATAGGGACCGATGGCGGCGGGCGCGGCGGTCGAGAGAATGGGCGTCAGTTCAGGGTTCGCCGGCATCGTAGACCCCCACGTAGGGAAGATTGCGGTAGCGCTCGTCGAAGTCGAGGCCATAGCCGACCACAAATACGTCCTCGATCCGGAAGCCGCAGTACGCGATCGGCACTTCGACCTCCCGCCGAGAGGCCTTGTCGAGCAAGGCGCAGAGCTTCACCGAGCGGGCGCCGCGCCAGCGCAACAGATCGAGAATCGTGCGCAGGGTGTAGCCGGTGTCGACGATGTCCTCGATCAACAGGACGTCGCGCCCGCGGATCGAGAGATCGATGTCCTTGCGGATGCGCACTTCGCCGGCGGTGGTGCCGGCGCCGTAGCTGGTGGTCTGGAAGAAGTCGACCGCCACAGGAACGGTGACGTGCTGCAGCAGGTCGACCAGGAAGAACACCGACCCCTTCAGCACTCCGATCGCCACCAGGTTGTCGCTGTCGGCGTAGTCGCGGTCGATCTCCGCCGCCAGCTCGCGCACCCGGCGCTGCACTTCGTCGGTGGAGATGAGGACGCGAGGCGGATTTTTCTTTGTCATGGGCATGGTCTACAATGACCCCAGTTTCCGGAAAAATATCGGCGAGCGATGTCGGTTCAAGAGCTAGGCGCCCTGCACCAGCGGTATATCGATCTCTCCGACCGCTTTCGCGCGGCCTGGACGTTCCATCAATTCCTTCAGGGCATGCAGAAGGCTTTCCTCGAAGGCACGATCGGCAGATACCAAGCCGATTTTCAGGGTGTCTACGGCGCGCTGAAGGAAGCGTCTCACAACCTCAATGCCTCCGAGACGCCGCGCATCAAGCAGCTGCTCGATGCCGTCGAGCGCCACCTGGCGGCGCTGAATGCGACGTTGGAGCAGGAGGATAGCAAAGTCTCGCCGGCGCTCCTGCGTCAGTTCTTCCAGCGGGTGCGCAACTTCGACGAGAAGATCATCGCCCAGCTGGCGAAGTTCTACATCTACACCCGTCGCGGCGCCGGACTGGCCGACGACCAGCTCGACAAGGTCGATTTTTTGCTCACCAGGATGGCCGAAGGCGGCGGCGGCACGACCTCGCCGCGCGAGAGCGGCGCGGTGCGCGACGTGTTGCGCGGCCTGTGGAGCGTCGTGGCGCCCAACGGCAACGGTGCCGGGGACCGGAGTCAGCGCGAGATCGAGGAACTGCGGACGGAGGTCCAGAACGTGAGCGGCTTCGAGCAGCTCGCCCAGCGCGAGATCATCCGCCGCTATCGCGACCTCAAGCACGGTCTCGGCGTCAACTTCTTCGAGCCGGACATCCAGCTCGCTATTCTCGAAACGAATCTCGCCCTCAAAGCCAAGGTGCGGCAGCTGTATGCCGAGGAGGAGCGGCGCATCTTCTCCGAATCGCAACGCATCTTCGAGCTCGAGAACCGCGCCATCCCTGACGCCATCCTCGACCAGGATCTGGCGGTGTTTCACCAGGAGATGGCGCGTTTCGAGGACCAGTTGCGCAACGACAACGTCCGGCTCGACCAGATTCACGCGCTGCGCGAGCAGGTGAAGACCTTGCTGCCGCGGCTGGAACCGCCGGCCAACGGCAGGTCCACCGACGAGGCGCCGGCGGACGAGCAGCCAGGGGTGGACGTGGCGGTGAGCCAGCCGGAGTTCATCGGCGAGATGTTCAACCGCCTGGTAGCGACGCTCGAGGGTTCCAGCCCCGACGACGATCCCAAGGTGGTGACCTTCACCCGCGAGGTGTTTCCGCTTCGACTCGAACCGCGCGAGGTGGTGGCCTACCGGCGGTTCTTCGGTCTCGAGCCGGCGAACGATCGCGACCTCGAGCAGTTCCTGCTCGAGTCCGCCGCGGCGCGCATGCGCATCAACGGCGAGGCCGAGCAGATCATGGGCCTGCTCGACGACACCGCCACCCGGCGCGACGCGCCGATCCTCAACCTTGCACGCGAAACCTGCCGCCTAGCGGACGGCTATGTGCGCCGCTTCTCGGGCCACATCGATGCCGCGGTGCAGTCGGGCAACTACTCCGAGGCCCAGGCCCTGCAGGTCCTGCGGATGCGCCTCATCCGCGACTATTCCGGACTCTGGCTGCTGGCCAACAAATAGGGACTCAGGGACGCTCGGCCGCCGCCGGTGGCGGGGGCATCGCGATCCAGGATGCCGATTCCGCCGGCGCGGCGCCGCCGGTGAGAATGACGACCCCGCTCCCCGAGGCCGCGGCCGAGGTGAGCGTTGTGAAGGAGGGTTGGTCAGCGGCGGGCAGCGGTACGTTGGCCAGCATCGGCCCGCCGTGCAGCGGACACTGGAAAACCGGAACGCGGCTGGCGTAGAAGAAGTCTCGACTACGCTGCGGACAGTAGGGCGTCGCGAGGTAGCGGGTGCCGGGGTCCACCTCGGCGCTGACGACGCCGTCCGGGAGCAGGGGCGGAGGGTAGCCTCCGGCCGGCCGCACCGCCCGCATGAAGTCGGTCCAGATCGGCAGTGCGTGGCGGCTGCCCGAGAGCTTGGCAGGCGCGTTGTCGTCGCGGCCGACCCAAACCACCGCCACTCTGCCGGGCGAGTAGCCGGCGAACCAGGCGTCCCGGCCTTCGTCGCTGGTGCCGGTCTTGCCGGCCAGCGGATCCTCCAGGCCGGCACGGCGAACGCCGCCGCCCGTACCTCGGGTCAGCACACCCTGCAGCATCGCGGTGACCAGGAAGCTGGTCTCGCCGTCGAGAGCGCGTGCCGGCGCCGCGGTCTCTGCGCCCGGCACCACCACGCCGCGCGCGTCGAGCACGCGGGTAAGAGTGTAGGGCTGCTTGCGCACGCCACCCGCGGCGAGGGTGCCGTAGACCGTCGCCATCTCCAGCGGCGTCACGTCGAGCGCGCCGAGGGCGAGCGACGGTCCGGTTTCGAAATCGGGGGCGACTCCCATCCGCGTCGCCAGCGCGGCGACGCTCTCGGTGCCGGTGGCGAGCGCCAGGCGCACTGCCGGAATGTTCAAGCTGCGCTCGAGCGATTCGCGCACCGTGACGATGCCGCGAAAGGTCCCGTCGTCGTTGTGCGGTCGCCATTCGCCGCCCGGCAGCGCCACCATGATCGGCGAGTCCTGGAGCTGGTCGGTCGGGTTGGCCCCGGCCGCCAGCGCGGCGGCGAAGACCACCGGTTTGAAGGCGCTGCCGGCCTGCCGCCGGGCGCGCGAGGCGCGGTCGAACGAGTTCGCCATATAGTCGCGACCTCCGACGTAGGCCAGGATCGCGCCGTCGCTCGGGTCGAGCGAAACCAGCGCGGCCTCGAGCTCGGCGCCGCCGCGGGCCTTCTCGTCCAGGCCGGCCGCGACCGCTCGCATCGCCCGATTCTGGTCGCGCAGGTCGAGGGTGGAGAACAGCGAGTAGCCGTTTTCCGCCAGCTCGCCGACGCCGAAGCGGCGCCGCGCCTCGAGCCCGGCCGCCTCGGCGAACCAGCCGGCGGCGGGCGCCGCCGGGGGCGGCGACGCGACGGTCAGCGGCAGCGCGACCTGCGCCCTGGCCTGGGAAGGATCGATCCATCCCAGATCCGCCATGCGTCGCAACACCTGGTCGCGGCGCTCGCGCGCGCTCCACGGGCGCAGCACTGGCGAGTAGCGGCCGGGCGAGCGCAGAATGCCGGCGATCATGGCGCTCTCGCCCAGGGTCAGGGCCTCGGCCGGCTTGCCGAAATACGCCTGGGCGGCGGCGCCGACCCCGAGCAGCTCGACACCGCCGCGACTGCCGAGGTAGACCTCGTTGAGGTAGGCCTCGAGCAGCGCGCTCTTCGAGTAGCGCATCTCGAGCGCCAGGCTCAGCATCGCTTCGCGGTACTTGCGCACCCAGCTGCGCTCGCGCGACAGGTAGAGGCTGCGCGCCAGCTGTTGAGTGATGGTGCTGCCACCTTGCCGGATCTCGCCGGCGCCGATGTTGACCAGTGCGGCGCGCAGCATGGCGCTCGGCGATACGCCGCGGTGGGCGAAGTAGCGGTCGTCCTCGGCGGCGAGCACCGCTTGCACCAGGTGCGCCGGCAGGCGCTCGAGCGACACCGCGCGCCGCTCCCGCAGCTGCGGACCGTAGTAACTGGCGATCAGCGGTGGCTCGAGCTCGATCTCGTCCACGCGGCGCTCGTCCGCCCGCAGCTCAGCGATGCGCTCACCGTCAAAGACCACTCGCACGAGTTCCACCGGGACGCTGCTCGCAGTCATCACCAAGCCACGCTGCCGGATCAACACCGCGCCGGCGCTCGGAACCGCGATGTCTCCGGGACGCAGCTCGGCGGATGAGACGGCGCGAACGAAGCCTTCGGCCCGCAGGCGGTCGGCGAGCTGCTCGACGGTCAGACGGTCGCCGACGCGCAGCACCGCGGCGCGGCCGTATAGCCGGGAGGGCTCACGCGTGGAGTACTCGGCGAAGCGGCTGGCGGCCCGCCAATAGAAGAGCGGCGCCAGCAGGACGAAAGCAAGTGGCGCCGCGAGGACCGCGACCAGGGCCAGAGCTACTCGCCGGCGCACGCTTCCAGGGGGTCTCGGTCGAACTTCCCTCACGCCGGATGGGGAAGTGCAAGTCCGGTACC
Organism: Thermoanaerobaculia bacterium; assembly: GCA_963821905.1. Lineage (GTDB taxonomy): Bacteria > Acidobacteriota > Thermoanaerobaculia > Multivoradales > JAGPDF01 > CAWGFP01. The sequence goes on from CAWGFP010000015.1 coordinate 410,015, forward strand.
AGAGCGGCCGCTACGGCGCCGCGCGATCTATCGCGGAGCGAGTTGGTCGGGGCTGCTAGTACAGCCGCTCGTCGGCGAGCAGGGCGGTGAACAAGCGTTGCACGCGCTCGGCCGCCTGGCGGCCAGCCTCGAGCACTTCCTCGTGCGTACCGCCTTTGTTGGCCGCCAGATTGGTGACCAGCGAAAGACCGAGGCAGCGCAGGCCCATGTGGCGGGCGGCGATCACCTCGAGCACGGTCGACATGCCGACCAGGTCGCCGCCGAGCAGGCGCAGCATCTCGACCTCGGCCGGTGTCTCGTAGCTCGGGCCGGAGAGCCCGACGTAGACGCCCTCGCCGAGCGCGATGCCCAGGGTCTCGGCATGCCGGCGCGCGATGGCGCGCAGATCGGCGTCGTAGGCGGCGACCATTTCGGGGAAGGTCGGGCCCCACTCGGCGGGGATGCCGCCGCCGAAAAGAGGATTGAGGCCGCTGAGGTTGAGGTGGTCCGAGAGCAGCCAGAGGTCGCCGGGTTTCTGGCTTTCCGGGCGCAGGCCGCCGGCCGCGTTGGTGAGCAGGAGAGTGCGAACACCCAGGCGCGCCGCCAAGCGCACCTGGAAGACGGTCTGCGCCATGTCGTATCCCTGGTAGGCGTGGACCCGCCCGCGGTAGTACAACGCGTGGCGCCCGGGCAGCGGCTCGAGGACTTCGGCGCGCAGCGGATGGCCCAGGATCCCCGCCACCGGAAACGGCAATACCTGATCGAGCGGCAGCGGGCCCGGACACCGGGGATCCGAGATCGACCGCCAACCCGGAACCGGAGACCAGCGCCACCCGCGGGCGCGGCCAGCCGCGCCGATCCCACGCGGCGACGGCGTCGTCGAGCGCACGAGCGATGTCGGACATGTGCGGCGGAAGGATAGCAGGACGAGGTCCCGCGCGCCCCTCCTGCTATTGTTCCGCCGCATGTCGGAGCTCGAAGAACAGATTCGCGTCCGGCGCGAGAAGCGCGAGCGGCTGCGCGCCGAGGGCGTCGAGCTCTATCCGGCGCGGGTCGAGTACGACCTCGAGCCGGCCGACGTGCACGCCCGCTTCGGCGAGCGTTCGGCCGAGGAGTTGCAAGCGGCGCCGGCACGCGGTTGACCGTGCCGGGGCGCGTGCGTTCGCTGCGCGAGCACGGCAAGACGCTGTTTCTCGACCTTCACGACGGCCGCCAGAAGCTGCAGGCGATGTTGCGCCGCGACAAGCTCCCGGCGGACTCCCTGCGCCTGCTCGAAGCGCTCGACCTCGGCGATCTCATCAGCCGCGAGCGGCCTGCTGATGCGCACGCGCACCGGCGAGCTGACCCTGCAGGCGGACGACCTCGGCCTGCTCGCCAAGGCGCTGCGGCCGATGCCCGAGAAGTGGCACGGCCTGGCCGACCTCGAGGCGCGCTACCGCCAGCGCTATCTCGACTTGATGGTCAATCCCGGAGTCGCGGCGCGGTGTTCGAGACGCGGGCGCGTATCGTGCGCGGGATCCGCGAGTTCCTCGACCGCCGCGGATTCATCGAAGTCGAGACGCCGATGATGCAGCTGATCCCGACCGGCGCCACGGCGCGCCCCTTCAGCACCCACCACAACGCGCTCGACCTCGACCTCTACCTGCGCATCGCGCCCGAGCTGTTCCTGAAGCGCCTGATCGTCGGCGGCTTGCACAGGGTCTACGAGATCAACCGCAACTTCCGCAACGAGGGGATCTCGACCCAGCACAACCCCGAGTTCACCATGCTCGAGTTCTACTGGGCGTACGCCGACTACCACGACCTCATGGAGCTCACCGAGGAGATGTTCGCCGAGCTGGCGCAGACGAGTCCACGGCACCCTGACGCTTGCCGTGGAAGGACGGCCGCCTGGAGCTCGCTCCGCCCTGGGCGCGTTTCACGGTGCGCGAGGCGATCGTCCAGTTCGGCGGCGTCGAGCCGAGCGAGCTCGAAGCTCCGGCCGGCGTCGCCGCGGCGCTGGCAGCGCGTGGCCACGAGCTGCCGGTCGGCTTCGACGCCCGGCGGCCCTGGGATGGTCAGGAGGGCGCCTACGGCCACCTGCTGATGGCCCTGTTCGAGGCGGTGGCGAGGAGCACCTGATGCAGCCGACCTTCATCACCGACTATCCGGTGGAAGTGTCGCCGCTCTCCAAGCAGCGCGCCGACGATCCGCGCTTCACCGAGCGCTTCGAGCTCTACATCGGCGGCATGGAGATGGCCAACGCCTTCTCCGAGCTCAACGATCCGGACGTCCAGGCCGAGCGCTTCCTCGCCCAGGGCCGCGGCCCGCGAGCGGGCGACCAGGAGGCGCACCTTTCGACGCCGACTACGTGCGCGCCCTCGAGCACGGCATGCCGCCGGCCGGCGGGCGAGGGCATCGGCATCGACCGGTTGACCATGCTGTTCACCGACACGCAGTCGATCCGCGACGTCATCCTGTTCCCGCTGCTGCGGCCCGAAGCGCCCAAGGTGCCCTCCGCCGGGACCGAGCCGGCAGGCAAGCCGCTCGCCTAGGCGCCCATGGCGCTGCCCTTCCCGGCGCTGCTGGCTCTGCGGTACCTCAGCTCACGCGCAAGGACGCTTCGTCACCTTCCTCTCCGCGGTGGCGGCCGGCGGGGTGGCCCTCGGCGTCGCGGCGCTGATCCTGGCGCTCGGCGCGCTGTCGGGTTTCCAGCGCGCCCTGAAGGCCGAGATCCTGGCGCGCACGCCGCAGATCGAGGTCGAGCTGCCACCCTCCGCCGACGCGGCAGGCGTCTGTGGCGTGCGGTCGCAGGGCTGGCCGGGCGTCGAGCGCAGTCCAACTGCTGGTGCGCGGCCGCGGCTGGCTGCTGTCGGAAGGCCGGGCTGCAAGCCGCCGAGCTGGTGGGCTTTCGAGGGCGCGCTGCCGGCGTCCTTTCCCGTGCGCCGCGGGCGGCCGACGGGTGCGGCGGACTCTACTCAGCGAGCGGCTGGGCCAGCGCTGGGGCTGGCGCCCGGCGATGCCGGTCGAGGTGGTGTCGCCGCGGCCGACGCTGACGCCGCTCGGCCCGCAGCCGCGCGTGCGCGGCGCTGCCGCTCGCCGGCACCTTCACCAGCGGCCGCAGCGACCGAGAGGAACGCGTCGCGCTGCCGCTCGAGCGTCGCCGAGAGCCTTGCTGGCCCGGCGCGGACCGCCGGCTGGAAGTGCGGCGCCGCCGACCTGACGCGGCGCTGGCGCTGGTCGCGGCGGGCTGCGCAAGGTCGCTGCCCCCGGGCAGCGAGATCTGACCTGGCAGGACCTCAACCGGCCGCTCTTCTTCGCCCTGCGTCTGGAGAAGGCGGTGATGTTCGTGGCGGTGTCGCTGATCGTCCTGGTGGCGGCGCTGGCGCTGGTCGCCGACCTGGCGCTGATCATCTCCAGCAAGCGGCCGGAGATCGGCATGCTGGGCGCCATGGGCGCGACGCCGGCGACGCTGCGCCGCGCCTTCCTGCTGCTCGGCGGCGCTGGTCGCCGGGCTCGGCGACGCTCGGCGGCGGCGCTCTCGGGGTCGGCGGCGGCCTGGGTGCTCGACCGCTACCGGCTGCTGCGGCTGCCCGGCGGGTCTACTTCCTCGACTACGTGCCGTTCCTGGTGCAGCCGCTGGACCTGGTGGCGGTCGTCGTCCTCACCGCTGGTGCTGGCCCTGGCCTGCTCGTTCTACGCCGCGCAGCGGGCCGCGGCGCTCGATCCGGTGGAGGCGATGCGGCGATGAGCGTCTCGGTGCGCGGCGCGCGGCCTGCGCAAGGCCTACCTCGACGGCGCGCGCGCGGGTGGAGGTGCTGCGCGGCGTCGACCTCGACGGTCGAGCCGGGCGAGCTGGTGGCGATCGTCGGACCGTCGGGGTCGGGCAAGTCGACGCTGCTGCACCTGCTCGGCGGCGCTCGACCGGCCCGACGCGGGCAGGGTCGAGGTCGGCGGGCAGCGACCTCGGCGACGCTCGCCGGCGCCGCGCTGGCGCGCGTTCCGCAACCGCACCCTCGGCTTCGTCTTCCAGTTCCACCAGCTGCTGCCCGACTTCACGGCGCTCGAGAACGTCATGCTGCCGGGCCGGATCGCCGGGCGCGAGCCGCGCGCCGGTCCGCGGCGCCGCGCCGCGGCGCTGCTCGAGCGAGGTCGGGCTCGACCGACGCGGCTCGACCACTTCCCCAACCAGCTCTCCGGCGGCGAGCGCCAGCGGGTGGCGCTCTGCCGCGCGCTGCTGCTGGAGCCGCCGCTGCTGCTCGCCGACGAGCCCACCGGCAACCTCGACCCGGCGAGCGGCGAGCAGGTCTTCGAGCTGCTCGCTCGACTTGCAGCGGCGGCACGGCACGACCGGGGTGCTGGTCACCCACAACCCGGAGATCGCCCGCCGCTGTGCTAGACTTCTGCGCTTGGAGGACGGGCGTACCTTCAGAGCTGCTAATCGGCTGATGCTCTGCGGGGGTTTCGGGCAGGAGCAGCTAGATGTTCGAGAAGTACAACGAGAAGGCCCGCCGGGCCCTGTTCTTCGCCCGCTACGAGGCCTAGCAAGCTCGGCAGCCGGGTCATCGAGTCCGAGCACATCCTGCTGGGCATCCTGCGCGAGGGCGAGGAGACCGTCAGCGAGATCTTCCGCCGCTTCCAGGTCAAGCCCGAGGACATCCGCCGCGAGATCGAGGGCGAGCGGGTCTTCGTCGAGCGCATCTCCTCGACCGCCGAGCTGCCGCTCTCCGAAGAGTCCAAGAAGATCCTCGCCTACGCCTCGCACGAGGCGGAGAGCATGCTGCACGCCACGGTCGGCTCGGAGCACCTGCTGATCGGCATCCTGCGCGTCGAGGGCTGCCTGGCGATGCGCATCCTCGCCCAGCACGGCCTCGACGTCTACACGGTGCGCGAGGAGGTGCTGTCGCATCGCCAAGGAGCGCGAGGCCTCGCAGCAGAAGAAGGAGCTGCCGTTCCTCTCCGAGTACGGCCGCGACCTGACCGCGCTCGCCGCCGCAGGGCGGCTTCGACCCGCTGATCGGCCGCGAGCGCGAGGTCGAGCGCATCATCCAGATCCTCTCGCGCCGCACCAAGAACAACCCCATCCTGCTCGGCGAGCCGGGCGTCGGGCAAGACCGCGATCGTCGAGGGCCTGGCGCAGCGCATCGTCGAGGGCCGGGTGCCGATCTTCCTGGCCAGCAAGCGGATCGTCGCGCTCGACCTGTCGCTGATCGTCGCCGGCACCAAGTACCGCGGCCAGTTCGAGGAGCGCCTCAAGGGGATCCTCAAGGAGCTCAAGGAGAACAAGGAGCTCATCGTCTTCATCGACGAGATCCACTCGCTGATCGGCGCCGGCTCGGCCGAGGGCTCGCTCGACGCCGCCAACATCCTGAAGCCGGCGCTGTCGCGCGGCGAGATCTCCTGCATCGGCGCCACCACGCTCAAGGAGTACCGCAAGTACATCGAGAAGGACCGCTCGCTGCTGCGCCGCTTCCAGTCGATCCAGGTGCAGCCGCCCGACGCCGAGGAGACGCATGCAGATCCTCGACGGGGTCAAGGACCGCTACGAGTCGTTCCACAAGGTGCGCTACCGCGCCGAGGCGCTGCGCACCGCGATCTACCAGTCGAGCCGCTACATCACCGACCGCCACCTGCCCGACAAGGCGATCGACGTCATCGACGAGGCCGGCGCCCAGGTCAAGCTGCGCCGGGTGCGCGACACCCAGAACCTGCGCCGGCTGGAGCAGGAGATCCGCCAGGTGGTCAAGGAGATGAAGGTCGCGATCTCCGACAAGGACTTCGAGCGCGCGGTCTACCTGCGCGAGCGCGAGATCGAGCTGCGCGAGGACCTCGAGCGGATGAGCGTCGCCGCCGACGAGACCGGCGTGCTCGAGGTCACCCGGCACGACATCGAGGAGGTCATCTCCTCGTGGACCGGCATCCCGGTCGCCGCGCCTGCAGAGCGAGGAGGCCGAGCGGCTGCTGCGCATGGAGGACACCCTGCAAGCCGCCGCGTCGTCGGCCAGGACCGCGCCATCTCGCGCGATCAGCCGCGCCATCCGCCGCTCGCGCCTGGGGGTCGCCAACCCGCAGCGGCCGGTGGGCTCGTTCATCTTCCTCGGCCCCTCGGGCGTCGGCAAGACCGAGGTGGCGCGCCAGCTCGCCGAGTTCCTGTTCGGCAGCCAGCAGGCGCTGGTGCGCTTCGACATGTCGCGAGTACATGGAGAAGCACGCGGTCTCCAAGCTGATCGGCTCGCCGCCGGGCTACGTCGGCCACGAGGAGGGCGGGCAGCTCACCGAGCGCATCCGGCGCCAGCCCTACTCGCTGGTCCTGTTCGACGAGATCGAGAAGGCGCACCCCGACGTCGCCAACCTGCTCCTCCAGATCCTGGAGGACGGCCTGCTCACCGACGCCTACGGCAACCAGGTCGACTTCAAGAACACCCTGGTCCTGATGACCTCCAACATCGGCTCGCAAGCTGGTGCTGCGCGGCGGCCGCATGGGCTTCGGCGAGGGCGACGCCAGGCAGAGCTTCCAGCGGCTGGAGGAGGAGATCCTCGGCGAGCTGCGGCGCACGTTCAGCCCCGAGTTCATCAACCGCATCGACGAGGTGATCGTCTTCAACCCGCTGGGCGAGGACGAGCTGCGGCCGATCGTCGACATCCTGCATGCGACGACGTCAACGAGACGCTGGCGAGCGCGGGCTGCGGGTGGAGGTCTCGGCCGAGGCCAAGGAGTGGCTGCTCGCACAGGCCGGGCGTCGAGCCGTCGACCGGGCGCGCGGCCGCTGCGCCGGACGATCCAGCGCCACATCCAGGACGCCGTGTCGGAGATCCTCATCGCCCAGCACGGGCGAGTCGATCGAGCGGATCGAGGTGGATCTGGAGGACGGCGAAGCTCTGCGTTCCATCCACGTCGCGCTCGGAGATCGCCGAGCCCGTCGGCCGCACCACCTGATGTCCGGACCGGCGCCGCCCGCCGCGCGGCGGGCCTTTCCGGCGGCTCGGCCGCCGAGAGCGAGGACATGACGAGATGAAGCTCGATCTCGGTCGGCGGAGCTTCGGCAGCCGGATGGCGCCCGCCGCTCCGGCCGATCCTCGCCGCGGTCCTGGCGCGCCGCTGCTCCTGCCGCTGCTGGCCGACGGGGATGCATCGCCCGTGTCGCGCAGCCATGGCGAGTACGGCTGCCAGACCCGGCCGATCGGCGCCAGCCGTCCGCCGATCGGCGAGCCGCACGATCGAGGCGATCGAGTTCGCGGGCTGCACGGCCCTGTCCGAGGAGACCCTGCGCTACTACCTCGGCCTCGAGCTCGGGCCAGCCGCTCGACGAGGAGCAGCTCAACAGCAACATCCAGCAGCTCTGGGACCGCGGCCTGGTCGACGACATCGAGGTCGAGGCCTCGCCCGACGGCCGACGGGCGTCAACGCTGGTCATCACGGTCGAGGAGCGGCCGGTGCTGCGCTCGATCGACTACGAGGGCCTGAAGCGGATCTCGAAGACCGACATCCAGGACAAGCTCTCCAGGCCAGCGCATCCGGGTGCGCGAGGGCGAGCCGCTCGAGCCTGGGCGAGCTGAGCGGCGTCAAGACGCTGATCGAGGAGATGTACGCCGAGAAGGGCTACCGCTTCGCCGAGGCCCGCTACACGCGTCGAGGACGTGGAGCCCCAACGAGAAGCGGGTCATCTTCACCGTCGACGAGGGCGACCGGGTGCGGATCGGCGACATCGCAGTTCGAGGGCAACGAGGTCTTCAACGACATGCCGGCTGCAGCTGGCGATGAGGAAGACCAAGGAGAGCGGCCTGATCACCCGGATGATGAAGAAGCGACATCTACAACCCGGCCAAGCTCGCAGGAGGACCTCGACAAGGTCCGCGACCTCTACCGCGGCGCCGGCTACAAGAACGTCGGTCGATCGGCGAGCCGCAGCTCGAGGTGCGGCGCTCAAGAACCCGAACGCCGCGAACGCCAAGGACCAGAAGCGCCGCCTGTTCCTCACCGTCCCGATCGAGCGAGGGCGAGCGCTGGAAGCTCGGCGAGATCACGCATCGAGGGCAACGAGATCTACAGCGACCAGATGCTGCTGCGCGCCTTCGAGCAGCCGCGCCGGCGGCTGGCTGCGCTCCAAGATCGGTCGACGACGGCGTCAAGGCGATCGCGCGACCTCTACCACAACACCGGCTACATCTACGCCCAGGTCGAGCCCGAGCTGGTGGAGAAGCGACGGCACAGCGTCGCCGACGTGGTGGTGCACGTGCACGAGGGCGACCAGTTCAAGGTCGGCCGCATCGAGTTCGAGGGCAACGACGCGCACCTGCGACAAGGTGCTGCGCCGCGAGCTGCGCGTCCAGGAGGGCGGCCTGGTCAACATGGGCGCGCGTCAAGAACAGCGTGCTCAAGGTCAACCAGCTCGGCTACTTCAAGCTCAACGAGGACGACCCGGTCGAGTTCGAGACCTTCGACGTCGAGAAGAAGACGGTGGATCTGGTGTTCAAGGGCGAGGAGGCGGACCGCACCGAGCTGCAGTTCGGCGGCGGCTGGAGCGAGCTCGACGGCTTCTTCGGCCAGTTCGCGGTCAACACCAAGAACTTCCTCGGCCGCGGCGAGCAGGTGGGCGTCTCGCTACCAGACCGGCACGTACCGCGACTTCTTCGACCTCTCGTACTACATCCCCTGGTTCCTCGACCGGCCGCAGAGCATCGGCGTCCAGCGCCTTCAAGCAGCGACCTGGACTACAGCCGTGCTCGGCTCCGCAGCCAGTACATCCAGCGAGCAGCAAGGGCGGCGTGCTCACCTACGGCCGCAACTTCGGCTCTTCCAGCTCGGCCAGCCTGTCAGCTACAACCGCTCGGACCTACGAGGACCGGCGCATCGCGGGCTGCAGCGAGGCCGACGGCGACGCCACGTCCGTGCGAGATCGTCGTCGCACGACATCGACAACTCGTCGCTGCGGCCCGGTCTACGCCTATCGACAGCCGCGACAATCCGCTTCGAGCCGACGCGCGGCACAGCGCTTGAGCGCTCGGCGTCGGAGTACGCCGGCGGCTTCCTCGGCGGCGACAACTACTTCATCCGTCCGGAGGTCGGCTTACAGCTCGTTCAGCCCGTTCGCGCTCGCCCGGCTGCGCACGGTGTTCGCGCTCAACGTCGAGGGCGGCTGGTCGAGCCGTTCGACGGCACACGAGCTGATCTACTGCTCGAGCGCTTCTACCTCGGCGGCGAGAACAGCGTCCGCGGCTTCACGCTTCCGCTCGATCTGCCTGCGCAACGACGAACGGCGATCCCGGTGCCCGACGAGTTCGGCATCATCCTCGGGCGGCGACGAGCTTCGTCCAGGTCAACCTGGAGTACCATTTCCTGCTCGGCGGACCGTTCCGCGCTGCTCGTCTTCGCCGACGCCGGCAACGTCTTCGGCGCCGAGCGGAGGCCAGGGAGTCGCTTCGACCTGTCGACGCCTGCGCTATACGGCGGGGCGAGCTGCGGATCCTCGTGCCCGGTGTTCGGGGCGCCGCTGCGCTTCATCTACGCCGTCAACCTGGACGCCGCTGCCGGCGCGACGGGTTCGAGGACTTCCAGTTCAGCATCGGCACCAGTTTCTGAACCGCAAGGAGCAGTACCAATGACGTCCAGAGATCCAGCCGTTTCGCCATCGCGCCGTCCTGGCGCTCGCCCTGGCGCCGGCGCTGGCCGCGCCGCTCGCGCCCGCGCGCCGGCCGCGCCGCCGGCGCCGGCGGCCATCAAGATCGCCGTGATCGACACCGAGCGCATCCTGCTCGACTCCGACCGCCGGCAAGAAGGCGCTGGCCGAGCTCAAGAAGCTGCAGGAGACCAAGGATGGCCGAGGCCAAGGCCAAGCAGCAGGAGATCAAGGATCTGCAGCCAGATCAACGACGGCCGGCTGTCGCTCGCCCAGGACAAGCTCGCCGAGATGGAGAAGCAGCTCGAGGACAAGGTCATCGCCGCTGCGCCGCTTCCAGGACGACGCCAACCGCGAGCTCAGCAAGAGGCGCGACGACCAGGCTTCGACGCCGATCGAGCAGCAGGTCATGCCGGTGATCAACCAGGTCGGCAAGGAGCTCGGCTACACCCTGATCTTCCGCAAGTTCGAGAGCGGGCTGATCTTCGCCGACGACGGCGATCGACATCACCGACCGACGATCATCCAGCGGCTTCGACGGCGCGCTCCGCGGCCGCCCCGAAGGGCAAGTGAGCCGATGGCGCGCCGGCTCGCCGAGCTGGCCGAGCTGGTCGGCGGCGAGGTCGCAGGCGACGCCGAGCCGGCGGTCGAGGCGATCCGCGACGCTCGACGCCGCCGGTCCGCGCGACCTCTCGTTCCTGAACCAACCCGCGCTACCGCGAGCAGGCCGCGGCGAGCCGCGCCGGCGCGCTGCTGGTCGGCGCCGGGCGTCGCGAGCTCGGCGAGCGCGACCTGCTGGTCGTGCGCCGACCCCGCACTACGCCCTGGCCCGGCTGCTCGGCCTCTTCCATCCGCCGGCGCGAGCCCGGCCGCCGGGCGTCCATCCCACGGCGGTGGTCGGCGCCGGCTGCGACGTCGATCCCACGCGCGCACGTCGGGCCGTATGGCGGTGATCGGCGCGGCAGCCGGATCGAGGCCGGCGCGGTGCGTCCGTGCGCTGCGCCGTGGTCGGCGGCCGGGTGCCGGCTGGGCGAGCGCGGCGTGCTCCATCCCCACGCCGTGCTCTACGACGGCACCGAGGTCGGCGCGCGGCTGCGTCGTCCACGCCGGCGTGGTGCTGGGCGCCGACGGCTTCGGCTACGCCACCCACGGCGGCGTCCACCACAAGGTGCCGCAGGTCGGCAGGGTGGTGGTCGAGGACGACGTCGAGATCGGCGCCAACACCGCGATCGACCGCGCCACTCCTGGGGGAGACCCGGATCGGCGCGGGCACCAAGATCGACAACCTGGTGCAGGTCGGGCACAACGTGCGGGTCGGCCGGCAGCTGTATCCTGTGCGGCGCAGGCGGGCATCGCCGGCAGCGACGCGGCTGGGCGACGGCGTCGTGCTCGCCGGCCAGGCGGGCGTCGCCGGGCACCTCGAGCTCGGCGACGGCGCGCAGGTGGCGGCCAAGTCGGCGGCGCTGTCGACGGTCGCGCCGCCGGCACCCAGGTGGCCGGCATCCCGGCGATCGAGCCGCGCAAGTGGCGGCGCCAGCAGGCGATGCTCGCCGCGCCTGGAGGAGATGAGCCGCCGGCTGCGGGCGCTCGAGCGCCGGCTCGGTGGAGCGAGCGCCGAGAGGCGAGGAGGAGCGGCGAGTGACCGAGCGCGCCACGAAGCTGGGACATCGAGTGGATCATGTCGGTGCTGCCGCACCGCTATCCGATCCTGCTGGTCGACCGCGTGCTCGAGATGGAGCCGAAGAAGCGGATCGTGGCGCTCAAGAACGTCACCATCAACGAGGAGTTCTTCCTCGGCCACTTCCCGGGCCAGCCGGTGATGCCGGGCGTGCTGCTGGTCGAGGCGATGGCGCAGGCCGGCGGCATCCTGCTGCTGCACGACATGCCCGACCGCGAGCGCAAGCTCGTTCTCTTCACCGGCATCGAGCGCGCCCGGTTCCGCCGGCCCGTGGTGCCCGGCGACCAGGTGCGCTTCGAGGTCGAGGTGCTGCGCCTGCGTCGAGCCTTCTGCAAGCTCGCGGGCAAGGCGCTGGTCGACGGCAAGCTCGCGCGCCGAGGCCGATGCTCTCGTCGGCCATGGTCGACGCGTAGCTGAGACCGGGCATGCCGAAGCATCCATCCGCACCGCCGTGGTCGATCCCGGCGCCGAGCTCGCCGACGGCGTCGCGGTCGGCCCGTTCGCGGTCATCGGCGCGCGGCGTCGAGATCGGCGAGGGCACCGAGATCGGCGCCGGCGCCCAGATCCAGGGCCCGACCACGCATCGGCCGCGAGAACCGGATCTATCCCCACGCCGCATCGGCTGGCGACCCGCAGGACCTGAAGTTCGCCGGCGAGGAGGTCCGGCTCGAGATCGGCGACCGCAACCAGTTCCGCGAGTTCTGCACCGTCCACCGCGGCACCGCCAAGGGCGGCGGCGCTGACCCGCATCGGCAGCGACAGCCTGTTCATGGTCTACACCCACGTCGCGCACGACTGCCAGGTCGGCGACCGCACGATCTTCGCCAACAACGCCACGCTCGCCGGCCACGTCGAGGTCGGCGACGACGCCACGATCGGCGCCTTCACCGCGGTGCACCAGTTCTGCCGCGTCGGCCGCCACGCCTACATCGGCGGCTACACGCGTCATCACCCAGGACGCGCTGCCGTTCGTCAAGACGGTGGGCCTCAAGCCGGCCTTCTACGGCCTCAACCGATCGGCCTCGAGCGCAAGGGCTTGCGAGCCGGAGACGCATCGCGCCGGCTCGAAGCGGCGCTGCGCATCCTGACGCGCTCGCGGCCTCAACACGCCGCAGGCGCTGGAGCGGAGCTGCGAGGCGGAGCTGGCGGGCGATCCCGAGGTCGACTACCTGATCGCCTTCGTCGAGAGCGCGCAGCGCGGCGTCATCAAGGGCCTGCCCGGCCGGCGCGGCAGCGCGGCGGCGGCGCGGCGGACTGAGCCGCAACCATGGCCGAACGCACGCCTGCGCGTCGGCGTCGTCGGCACCGGCGCGCTGGGCCGCCACCACGCGCGCATCCTGTCGTCGCTCGCCGGCGCCGAGCTGGTGGGGATCTACGATGCCCGGCCGGAGCGGCCGAGGCGGTGGCCGCGAGCACGGCGCCGGGTCTTCGCCGAGCTCGACGACGCTCGCCGAGCGGATCGAGGCGGCGGTGGTCGCCGCGCCCACCGTGGCCCACGCCGAGATCGGCTGTCGCGCTGCTCGAGCGCGGCCTCCACGTGCTGGTCGAGAAGCCGATCGCCGCCAGCCTGGCCGAAGCCGACCGCGCTGCTCGCGGCGCGCGGCGCGGATCGCGGTGCTGGCGGTGGGCCACGTCGAGTTCTACAACCCGGCGGTGCAGGCGCTGCTCGGCGTCGGGCTTGCCGCCGCGCTTCGTCGAGGTCGAGCGGCTGGGCGTCTTCTCGCCGCGCAGCCTCGACGTCGACGTGGTCCTCGACCTGATGATCCACGACCTGCAGATCCTCCACGCCCTCGACCCCAGTCCGGTCGCCGAGGTGCGGGCGACGGGCATCGCCGTGCTGTCGCCCGAATCGACATCGCCAACGCGCGGATCGCGCTCGCCTCCGGCTGCGTCGCCAACCTCACCGCCTCGCGCGTCTCCGCGGAGCGGGTGCGCAAGCTGCGCGCCTTCCTGCCGAGCCGCTACTACTCGCTCGACTACCAGGCGCAGGAGATCAAGGGCTACCGGTCTGGAGCGCCAGGCGGGTCGGCGCGCGCAGATCGTCACCGGCCGACCTCGCGGTGGAGAAGGCCGAGCCGCTGCGCCGCGAGCTCGAAGCGTTCGTGGCCGCCTGCCGCGGCGAGAGGGTGCCGCTGGTCGACGGAGCGCAGGGCCGGCGGGCGCTGGCGACGGCGCTGGCGGTCGGCGCGGCGCTCGAGCCACCGGCGCGTGAAGCCGGCCGGGAACCGCGAGTAGTCTAGGCGACGCGTTTTTCACTTCCAGGAGAGACAGATGTCCGAGGCGAATCCGAATCGGTGTGATCGGCGGCAGCGGCCTGTACGGGATGGAGGGCTTGGAGGTGCAGCGAGGAGCGGCGGATCGAGACGCCGTTCGGCGATCCGTCGGACGCCTACGTCATCGGCGAGCTCGAAGGCCGGCAGGTCGCCTTCCTGCCGCGCCACGGCCGCGGCCACCGCCTGCTGCCGACCGAGCTCAACTACCGCGCCAACATCTTCGGCTTCAAGGTCCTGGGCGTCGAGCAGCTCATCTCGGTCTCCGCCGTGGGCTCGATGAAGATCGAGTACAAGCCGACCGACATCGTGGTGCCCGACCAGTTCTTCGACCGCACCCGGCACCGGCCCGACACCTTCTTCGGCAACGGCCTGGTGGCCCACGTCTCGCTCGCCAAGCCGATCTGCCCGCGGCTGATCGATCCGTTCGCGGACGCGGCGCGGGCCGCCGGGGCGCGAGTGCCCACCGCGGCGGCGTCTACGTCTACATGGAGGGGCCGCAGTTCTCGACCCGCGCCGAGTCCGAGATCTACCGCCAGCTGGGGCGTCGACATCATCGGCATGACCAACCTCCAGGAGGCGCGGCTCGCCCGCGAGGCCGAGATCTGCTACGCCACGCTCTCCATGGTCACCGACTACGACTGCTGGCACGAGACCGAGGAGGCGGTCGTCGGGCGAGGCGGTGATGGAGGTCGTGCGCCAGAACGTCGGCGATGTCCCAGGAGGTGGTGCGGCGAGATGCTGAAGCGGCTGCCGATCGAGCGCACCGGCGCGGCTGCCTGTGCGAGGCGCTCAAGTACTCGCTGATCACCGAGCGCGAGCGCATCCCGGCGGAGACGCTGCGCGAAGCTCGCAGCCGATCATCGGCAAGTACATCCCGGCCGAGTAGAGGTGTCCGAGCCGCGCATCCTGGTCACCAACGACGACGGCATCTTCTCCGAGGGCATCAAGCTGCTCGCCGCGGCGCTCGAGCGAGCTCGGCGGAGGTGGTGGTGGTGGCGCCCGACCGCGAGCAGAGCGCGACCGGGCACGCGCTCACCCTCACCGGCCGCTGCGCATGCAGAAGCTGGAGGAGAGCTGGTACGCCGTCGACGGCACGCCGACCGACTGCGTCAACCTGGCGGTGCTCTGGCTGCTGCAAGGACAGCCCGCCGGACCTGGTCGGTCTCGGGCATCAACTTCGGCCTCAACCTGGGCGACGACGTGACCTACTCGGGCACGGTCAGCGCCACCTTCGAGGGGACGCTCCTCGGCATCCCCTCGGTGGCCTTCAGCCAGGAGGTGGCGCGAGGGCTTCTCCTTCGAGCCGGCGGCCGACTTCGCCCGCGAGCTGGTCGAGCATGCTGCTCGAGCGAGCGCGCAGCTGCCCGCCGACCTGCTGCTCAACGTCAACGTGCCGGCGGGCGCGATCCAGGGCGTCGAGCTTCACCCGGCTGGGCCGGCGGGTCTACAAGCAGTCGGTGATCGAGAAGCTCGACCCGCGCGGCCGCAAGTACTACTGGATCGCCGGCACGCCGCGAGTGGCAGACGGCGAGCGGCACCGACTACGAGGCGGTCTCCGCGGGCCGCGATCTCGGTGACGCCGCTCCACCTCGACCTCACCGACTATCCGGGCCTCGAGAGCTTCGGCCGACCTGCGCGACGCAGCTGGCGCGGCCTGCGCCGCCCGCCAGAAGCGCTCGTGCCAGACCGATGAGCGACCCGCACGCGCCTGCAGCGCGAGCGGATGGTCCGCGAGCTGATCGCCGCCCGCGGCGTCAAGGACGAGCGGGTGCTCGACGCCGATGCGCAAGGTGCCGCGCCACCTGTTCGTGCAGCGACCACCTGCGGCAGCCAGGCCTACGGCGACCACGCGCTGCCGATCGGCGTCGGCGCAGACGATCTCGCAGCCGTACATCGTGGCGCGCATGACCGAGCTGCTGGAGGTCGAGCCGCGAGCACTCGGTGCTCGAGATCGGCACCGGCTCGGGCTACCAGACCGCCATCCTGGCTCTGCTGGCGCGGCGGGTCTACAGCCTCGAGCGGATCGCCGGAGCTGGCGCAGCAGGCGATCCCGCGCATGCGCGAGCTCGGGCTCGACAACGTCAAGATCCAGGCCTTCGACGGCACGGTCGGCTGGAGCGAGTGGGCGCCGTACGACCGCATCCTGGTCACCGCGGGGGCGCCGCAAGGTGCCGGAGCCGCTGCTCGAGCAGCTCGCGCCGGGCGGCGTGCTGCTGGTGCCGGAGGGGCAGATCGAAGCGCCCAGCGGCTGGTGCTCTACACGCAAGTCGGCGCGCGGCGACGTGCGGCGGCAGCGAGGGCGAGGAGGTGGCCTTCGTGCCGCTGCTCGGCCGCCACGGCTGGAAGGCGAGAGTGAGCGATGGCGCCCCGGACGGCCGTCCGCTGGATCGTGCTCGCGGCCGCGTGCAGGGGGTCGGCTTCCGCTGGTTCGCCCGCAGGCGCGGCGCGGCGAGCTGGGGGTGCGCGGCAAGGTGCGCAACCTGCCCGACGGCACGCGTCGAGGTCCAGGCTGTCGGCGAGCCGCGGGCGGCTCGAAGCGCTTCACGCGACGAGGCTGCGGAGGGGCCGCCGGGCGCGCGGGTCGCCGAGCGCTGGAGCAGAGGACGCTGGCGGCCGGTCCCCGGACTGGGACGGTTTCGAAATCGACCGCTAGCCGCGATGCGGGTTCGGAGAGGAGAGCATGGACGATCTGAAGCAGTACATCCGCGAGGTGCCCGACTTTCCCAAGCCGGGCATCCTCTTCTACGACATCACGACGCTGCTCCAGGACCCGCTGGCGCTGCGCATGACCGTCGACCGGTTCGTCTGGCTGCTTCGCGGAGCAAGCAGATCGACAAGGTGGTGGGCATCGAGTCGCGCGGCTTCATGTTCGGGCCGATCGTGGCCTACGACCTGAACGCCGGCTTCGTGCCGGTGCGCAAGCCGGGCAAGCTGCCGTGCGAAGACCATCCAGCGAGTACCTACGACTGGAGTACGGCAGCGGACCGCTGGAGATGCACGAGGACGCGGTCCAGCCGGGCGAGCGCGTGCTGATCGTCGACGACCTGGTCGCCACCGGCGGCACCGCGCTGCGCCGCGGCCAAGCTGGTGGAGCGCTGCGGCGGCGCGGTGCTCGGGCTTGGGCTTCATCATCGAGCTGACCTTCCTGCCCGGCCGCGAGAAGCTGGCGGGCTACAAGGTGGAGTCGCTGATCCAGTATTGAGCGTCGGTTGATATAATCCAGCTTCCCGGCCTGCGGCTGTAGCTCAGGTGGACAGAGCAGGAGTTTCCTAAACTCTTGGTCGGGGGTTCGAGTCCTCCCAGCCGCACCAGCCCTGAAGCCGGCCCGTTCCCGTCAGACAGATCCATTCCGGGGAGTCTGGAAGTCGATGAATCAGCGTTTGACCCGCAAGGAGATGAAGCAGCGACGAGTTCGTCCACCGCTCTGGGGCGGGGCTGTCGACTATGCCGAGCAGCCACGCCCGGCAGCATCATCATCGCGGCTGGTCGGCGTGCTGGTCCTGGGCGCGCTGCTCCTGGGCGGGCGCTTCCTGGCTGCAGCAGCCGCGCCGGCGAAGCCAGGCAACGCTCTGGCCGGGCCGATCGGGTCTACCAGGCGCCGATCGATCCCGACCGCGCCCAAGCCGGACGATCCCGAAAAGCCCGACCTTCGCCGACGAGGCCGCCCGGCGGGCGCGCGCCAAGAGCGCTGTTCGAGGAGCTGCGCGACGAGCACGGCTCGCACCGAGGCCGGCGACGTCGCCGCCGTCTACCTGGCCAGATCGCCCTCGCGGAGAGCCAGCCGGACGGGCCCGCGAGCTCTGGCAGGCTTACCTCGACGACCACGCGACCACCTGCTCGCCGGCGAGACGCGGGTCAGCCTGCTCCATCTCGACCGCCAGCAGGGCAAGGGCGAGCAGGTCGTCGCAGAGCTGCGCGCGCATGCTCGACGACGCCGAGCCGCCGCTGCCCGAGGACGTCGTCTCTGGCGAGCTGGCCGCAAACCCTCAGGAGCAGCTCGGCAAGCCGCAGGAGGCGGTCCAGCAGCTACCAGCGCATCGTCGACGAGTTCCCGCGTCGCCCTACGCGCGGGAGGCGACGCCAGAAGAACAGCGAGCTCGAACCTTCCCGCCCGCCGGCGCGCCATGGGCATGCCGCGCACCGGCGGCGCTCCGGTATGCCGCCGGTATCGCGGCGGCGATCTGATGATCCTCCCTACCGCATCCTGGAGCCGCAAGCGCGCCGGCCAGCGGCTCTCGGACGCGGAGATCGCCGCCGTGGTGGAAGGCGCGGCCGACGGCGGCTCGGACGACGCCAGCTCGCGGCCTTCCTGATGGCGGCCGCGATCCGCGGGCTCGACGTCGGCGAGACCCGCGCTCTCACCCTCGCCATGCTCGAGTCGGGCGAGCGCTGGGAGCTGGCCACGAAGTCCCCGGCCGTGGTCGACAAGCACTCGACCGGCGGCGTCGGCGACAAGACCTCGCTCCTCCTCGCTCCCCTGCTCGCCGCCTGCGGCGTGCCGGTCGCCATGCTCACCGGCCGCGGCCTCGGCCACACCGGCGGCACCGCCGACAAGCTCGAGAGCATTCCCGGCCTGCGGCTCGACCTCGATCGTGCGCGCACGTGTCGACCTGCTGCGGCCGCTCCGGCATCGCGATCGGCATCGCCACCGGGGCGATCGCGCCCGCCGACCGGCGGCTCTACGCCCTGCGCGACCGCACGGCGACGGTCGAGTCGCTGCCGCTGATCACCGCCAGCATCCTCTCGAAGAAGCTCGCCACCGGCGCCGCGGCGGTGGTCTTCGACGTCAAGACCGGCAACGGCGCGTTCCTGCCCGAGGTGGAGAGCGCGCGAGCTCTGGCGCGCAGTCTGGTCGAGACCTCGCGCGCTCTCGGCACAGCGCGCCTCGGCGCTGCTCACCGACATGAGCCAGCCGCTCGGGCGCTGGGCGGGTCACACCGCGGAGGTGCAGGAGATCTTCGAGTGCCTCGAGGGCAACGGTCCTGAGGATCTCCTGGAGGTGAGCTACGCGCTGGCGGAGGACGGGGCGCGGCTCGCCGGCCATGCCGTCTCGCGTGTGGATCTCGAGCGCGCCGTCGGCTCGGGCAGGGCTCGAGAGGCCTTCTTGGGTTGGGCCGCAGCCCAGGGCGCCGACGCCGACTGGCTGGCGAAACCGGAGTGGAAACTGGCCCCGGAGAAGGTCTCGCTGCGGGCTGAGCGGAACGGCGTTCTGTCGCGGGTCGACTGTCGGTCAGTCGGCTTATTGCTGGCGGAAGCCGGGGCGGGTCGCTCTGCAGGCGCGTCGGAGATCGACTTCGGAGTGTCGCTGCACAGCATCGCGCGCCTGGGTGATCCACTCGCGGCGGGTGAGGAGCTGGCGTGTCTCTACTTGCGGCGACGGGATGCCGGCCTCGAGCAACGGATGGCCTCCTGTTTCACGATTGCCGACCAGTGTTCCGCGCCTGTCTTGATCGGCGAGCGCGTCACCGCGAGCTAGCTGGTCGGGGCCTCCTCGACCTCCGATGTCTCCACCCTGCCGCCCTGGCTGGGTACGGGAATAGCGCTTCGAGCGCGCGCTGCTAGGATTTCGCGCCATGACATCGGACATCGAAGGCCCAGGCCGGTGAGAGCCGCGATCCTCGCCGTGGGGTCCGAGTTGCTCGGCACCGACCGGCTCGACACCAACTCACTGCGGCTGGCAGCGGTGCTACGCGAGCATGGGGTCGAGCTCCGGCGCAAGGCAGTGGTCGGGGACTCGGAGGCCGACATCTCAGCAGAGCTTCGCCGGATGGCGAACGAAACCGAGTTGGTGATCGTCACCGGCGGTCTCGGCCCTACCTCGGACGACGTCACTCGCGAGGCCGCCGCGTCCGCGTTCGGACGCTCGCTCGCTGAGGATTCCGCCGTCCTGGCCACCATCGAAGCCCGCTACCGGACCTATTTTCGCCGCATGCCGGAGGTGAACCGCCGCCAGGCGATGGTCATCGACGGCGCGGCGGTGCTCGAGAATCGTAATGGCACCGCGCCGGGCTTGCGGCTGGATGTCGAGGGCAGCACCATCTTCCTGTTCCCCGGCGTCCCGCGTGAGCTCGATGGCCTGGTTGCGGAACAGCTCGTGCCATGGCTGCGGGCGCATGCCGGCGGCGACGGCGCCATCGAGACCTGGGCGCTGCGGATCGCCTGCGTCGCCGAGTCGGACATCGAAGAGCGCATCGCGCCCGCCTATGCCGAGTTCGGCCGCGACCCCATCACCGTGCTGGCGTCCGCCGGAGACGTACTGCTCAAAGTGACCGCTCGCGGCGACGTCGCCAGCCGGCGTGCCCAGCTCGAGGCGATGCAGCGCCGGCTCGCCGAACTGGTCGGGGACGCCGTCTACTCCTGGAACGAGGAAGAACACCTCGAGGCGGTCGTTGGCCGCCTGCTGCGCGAGCGGCGCGAGAGTCTGGCGGTGGCCGAGTCCTGTACCGGCGGTTTGGTGGCGGAACGGGTGACTCGCATCGCGGGGTCGAGCGACTACTTCCTAGGTGGAGTGGTGGCGTATGCAAACGCCGCCAAGGAGGCCGTCGTCGGAGTGTCGGCGGCGCTGGTGCGCGAGCACGGCGCGGTGAGCGAGCCGGTGGCGCTGGCGCTCGCCGCTGGCGCGCGGACGCGATTCCAGAGCGACTGGGGGATCGGTGTCACCGGCATTGCCGGCCCCGACGGCGGTAGTGAGGAGAAGCCGGTGGGGACCGTCCACGTGGCGATTGCATCTCCGAGTTCGGCTGCCGCAGTGCATCGCCGCCTGCGCTTGCCGGGTGATCGCGAGCGCGTGCGCTGGCTGTCGAGCCAATGGGCGCTCGACCTCCTCCGGCGCGCCTTGCTGGCCACGGGAGCCGCCGCGTGAGGACGTTTCTTGCCTTCGAGATTCCCTCCGATCTGCGCCAGCGGATCGATCGCCGGCTCCGGCCGCTGCGCGATGGCCTGCCGCGCGCCCGCTGGGTCGAGCCAGGGGCCATGCACCTGACGCTGGTCTTTCTGGGCGAGATCGAGGAGAGCGCCGTCGCTGCGCTGCGCCGTGAGCTGACCGGCGTGTTCGCAGCCGAGCCGCCAGTCAGCGCCCGGCTGTATGGCATCGGCGCGTTCCCGGAGGGGAAACCGCCGCGGGTGATCTGGCTGGCGGTCGGGATATCGCGCGACCTTTCTGCTTTGCAGCGGCGAGCGCTCGAGGCCTGCCGGCGCGCCGCGGGCGCGACACCGGATGAAAAGCCTTTTCGCCCTCATCTGACCTTGGCGCGCTGCGTTCCGCCCTGGCCGGCGAAAGCACTCGAGGAGCTGCGCGAGGTCGGCGATGCCGATTGGAACCAACCCTTCATTCTCTCCGAGGCGGTCTTCTTCCATAGCCGGCTGGGGACCGGGGGCGCCCACCACGAGCCTCTCTTTCAGGTGCCGATGACAGGAGCGGCATGAATCCCTGGATCGTCGTGGCCGGCTCTTATCTCCTGGGATCCATTCCCTGGAGCTACCTCATCGTGCGTCTGATCAAGGGCACCGACGTGAGGCGTGTGGGCAGCGGCAACGTCGGCGCCACCAACGTTCTGCGCACGGCCGGCAAGGGCGCCGGACTGGCGGCGCTGGCGCTCGACGCCGCCAAGGGAGTGGCGGCCGTGCTGATCGCGTCGCGGCTGGGTCTCGCTCCCGTTTGGGTCGGCGCCTCGGCGGTGGCGGTGGTGCTTGGTCACGTGTTTCCCGTGTTCCTCGGCTTCCGGGGCGGCAAGGGTGTGGCGACCGCCGCTGGCGCGCTCGGCACTCTGGCGCCGTGGGCCCTGCTCGCGGCCGTGGTGGTCTTTGCGGCAGTCGTCGCGGTGACGCGCTACGTTTCGCTGGGATCGATCTGCGCCGTGTTCGTCTTCCCGCTCGCCCTCTGGCTCGGCAACCGGGCCGGTTGGCCCGCGGTGACCGATAACGCGATCGTCGGCGCCGCCGCGGTGGTGGCGGCCCTGATCGTGATCAAGCACCAGAGCAATCTGCGGCGGCTGCTCGCGGGCACCGAGCGGCGGGTCGGCCAGGCCAAGGAGAACGCGGCGTGAACAAACTCGGCATCGTAGGCGCCGGTTCGTGGGGCACGGCGCTCGCCATTCACGCGGCGCGCGCCGGCCAGCGGCCGCTGCTCTGGGCGCGGCGGGCGGACCTCGCCGCCGAGATGGCGCGTACCCGGCGCACCCCCTACCTCAGCCATCCACTGCCCGAAGCGGTCGAGCCGGTGTCCGAGCTCAGTGCCCTCGCGCAGTGTGAAACCCTGATGATGGTGATTCCTTCGCACGGCTACCGCGCCGTGCTGCGCGACCTGCTCGCCGCGCTGCCACCGGGCGCGACCCCGAGCATCGTCTCGGCCACCAAGGGTATCGAAACCGAGTCGCTCGGACGAATGAGCGAGATCACTGCCCAGGAAGCCGAGCGCGCCGGCAGGCGACTCCGGTTCGCGGTGCTCTCGGGTCCGAACTTCGCCGAGGAGGTCGCGGCCGGGCTCCCCGCGGCGGCGGTGGTCGCCTCGCCGCACGCTGATCTCGCCGCGGCGCTGCAGGCAATGCTGGGGACGCCCAACTTGCGGCTCTATTCGTCGAGCGACGTGGTTGGCGTCGAGCTCGGCGGCGCGACCAAGAACGTCATCGCGATCGCCGCCGGCGTGGTCTCGGGCTTGGGGCTGGGGCACAACACGCTGGCGGCGCTGATCACGCGAGGACTGCACGAAGTCATGCGACTGGGTGCGGCCTGCGGCGGTCACGCCCGGACTCTCGCCGGCCTGGCCGGGTTGGGGGATCTGGTCTTGACCTGCACCGGCGATCTGTCGCGCAATCGCCGCACCGGCCTGCTGCTCGCCGCGGGCAAGACGCTGACCGAGATCGAAGCGGAGACCTCGATGGTTGCCGAGGGAGTGCGCAACTCGGTGGCCATCGACCGGCTGGCGGCGCGGCTCGGCGTCGAGATGCCGATCACTTCGCAGATGGTGGAAGTGCTTTACGGTGACAAGCCGGCGCGGCGGGCGCTCGAAGACCTGATGCGGCGTGAGCTCAAGTCGGAAGACGAGCTGTAGTCCCCCGTCGCAGCTCGATCTCCGCGGCTTCCAGCGGCCGTCCGAAGTGGAACCCTTGGGCCAGGTCGCAGCCCAGGACGCGCAGAGCCGCTGCCTGCTCCTTGGTCTCGACCCCCTCGCCGATCACCAGCAGATCGATCGCCTTGCCGAGATAGACGATGGCGCGCGCCAGCGAGCTGCCGGTGCCGGTCGCCAGGTCGCGAGCGAACGAGCCGTCGATCTTGAGCACGTCGATCGGCAGCTCGCGGAGGCGGCCGAGCGAGGAGTACCCGGTGCCGAAATCGTCCAGCGCTACGCGCACCCCGATATCCTTGAGCTCGCGCAGCCGGGATGCTGCGGCGAGCGGATCGCGCGCCAGCATGGTCTCGGTGATCTCGCAGATCAAGCAGTCCGGCGGCAGGCCGCTGTTGCCCAACGCCGTCCCCACCTGGGTGACGATCGAGGCCTCGTGCAGCTGCCGCACCGAGAGGTTGACGCCGAGATAGAACGGCGAGCCGTCGTTCCATGCCGCCGCCTGTTGGCAAGCGCGCTCGATCACCCAGTGTCCGAGCGGCTCGATCAGCCCCGAGGTCTCCGCCAGATCGATGAATTCCGCCGGCGCCACCAGGCCGCGCTCGGGATGGCGCCAGCGAACCAGGGCCTCGGCGCCGACCATGTGGCCGCGACGCAAGGAGATCACCGGCTGGTACAGCAGGTGAAGGTCGCCGTTCTCGATCGCCCGCCGTAGCTCGGCCTCGGTCTCGTGACGGCGCAGCATCTCCGAATGCATGCCGGGAGCGAAGACCACGCTGCGCGCCTTGCCGTTCTCCTTGGCGTGATAGAGCGCCAGGTCGGCCTGGCGCAGGATCTCGTCCTCGGTCAGGCCGGGTGTCATCACCGCCACTCCCATGCTCGCCTGCACGCGGATGGCGCGGGCGCGGACCTCGAACGGGTGCGATAGCGCCAGCCGCAGACGCTCGGCGAGATCCTGCACCGGGACCTGCCCCGGCACCGCATGGAGCAGGACGGCGAACTCGTCGCCGCCCAACCGCGCGGCGGTGTCGGTTTCTCGCAATTCGCTCCGCAGCCGGCGGGCCGCCTCGATCAACACCTGATCTCCGGTGGCATGACCGAGACGATCGTTGACGGCCTTGAAATCGTCGAGATCGGTGACCGCGACCGCGAAACCCACTCCGTCGCGATGGCTGAGGCTGCGGGCGTGATGCAAGCGGTCGGAGAACAGCGCCCGGTTCGCCAGGCCGGTGAGAGGGTCGTGGAGGGCGCGGTGCATCAGCTGGCCCTCCAGCGCCTTGCGCTCTCCGATGTCGTGCAGGATGAGCACGATTCCGGCGATCTGGGCGTCGGAGAGCAGGTTCGTCGCCACCGCCTCCATGGTGACAAAGCGGTGGGCATCGCCGGTCAGCACCCGCAGCTCGACGGGGGCCGAGATCCCCGGCTGCAGCGAGGCGTGCGAGAGGTAGCGGCGCGCCAAGGCGCGGTCGTCGGGATGCAAGGCCTCGGTGAAAGGCTGCTCCTGGATGTCTTCCAGGCGGCGGCCGAGAATGCCCTCGGCCGAGGGCGCCAGGTAGCGCACCACACCGGCTTCATCCACCACCGCGATGACGTCCGAAGCGTTCTGGACCAGAGTGCGAAACCGGGCTTCCGTGCGGCGAGCGCTGTGGTCGGCATGCAGCCGGAGATTCTCCCGTGCGGTCAGGATCTGGCTGGTGAGAGCGAGTCCGGCGAGCAGCCCGGCGCCGCCGACGAGTACTCGCAGGGTCACC
The DNA here is from genome assembly GCA_963821905.1 of Thermoanaerobaculia bacterium. GTDB lineage: Bacteria > Acidobacteriota > Thermoanaerobaculia > Multivoradales > JAGPDF01 > CAWGFP01. The sequence continues at coordinate 434,353 of CAWGFP010000015.1, forward strand.
AGGTCGGCGCGGCCAATCGCGACTGCCAGGGTGAGGAAGCCGACCATGGCAAAACCGTAGGGCAGCACGCTCGCCGCTGCCTCGGGCGCGGGCCGATCGTGCGCCGGCTGTCGTGCACGCACGAAGAAGGTGTGCGCCGCCGCGCCGCGCAGGCACCAGCCGAGCATGTAGGCGGTGTCGGCGAGCATCAGGGCAGGAATGTTGCCGCTCATCGCATCGGCGCCGTAGGCGACGTCGCCGGCGAACTCGACGAGCAGGCCGAGAGCGAGAAACTGGAACGCCGCGCGTTGCGGGTCGTCGCGCCGGCGCAGCACCAGGAGCGCGATTCCCAACAGCAGCGGCAGATCGCCGAGCGGGTAGGCTAGCGAGAGCGCTGGCGGTGGCGCCGGCGCGCTCATCGCGGGCGCCACGACGGCGAACCAGAGCAGCATGCCGCCGCCGCAAATCACCGAAGCCGCGGCGATCCAGAACTGCCAGCGCTGGGTGCGGCTACGGCTCTCGCGGGGAAAACTGAGAATTCCGGCCAGCAGCACCGGGTAATAGATCAGCCAGCTGACATGGGCGAGCGTGTAGTCGGGCATCGGCGAGAATCGCTCGACGAACCACAGCACGTTGCCCAGCGAGATCAGTCCGAAGGCGACGGTGAGGAGGCGCCAAGCGCGACGCGTGTCGGCATCGAGCAGCGGCAGCCGCGCCACCCGCCAGGCGAGCAGCAGGACGATGAGTCCGGCGGGGAAGAAAGCGACGCGGTTGGCGAGCGATTCGCTGAACTGGTTGCCGCCGAGCCACAGGCGGGTCGCAATGTAGAGGACGCCGTAGACGGCCAGGCAGCCGAACGCCAGGCCACCCCAGTCCCGCTGCAGCTTGGCGGGGTGAAACACGGCCGAGAGCCGGCCGATGTCGGGGCCGTCTGAAGAGTCGCGAATCGTTCGGCGAAGTGTATCCTCTCCGGCCATGACGACGCACCAGACCGTGTTGATCCTCGACTTCGGCAGCCAATTCACCCAGATCATCGCCCGCCGCGTGCGCGAGCACCGCGTCTACTGCGAGGTGCATCCCTTCTCGCTGCCGGTGGAGGAGATCCGCCGTCGCCGGCCGGCCGGGGTGATTCTTTCGGGAGGCCCGCAGAGCGTCTACGACCGCGACTCGGCGCAGGCCGATCCCCGCCTGTTCGATCTCGGCGTGCCGGTGCTCGGCATCTGCTACGGCATGCAATTGATGGCCCACGCACTGGGCGGCCGGGTCGAAGCGGCGCTCCGGCGCGAGTACGGCCGCGCCGAGGTCGACGTCGACCGCCCGGGGACACTGTTCGCCGGCCTGGGCAGCCGCCAGACGGTCTGGATGAGCCACGGCGACCACGTCACCCAGGCGCCGCCGGGCTTCGATGTGACTGGCACGCACCGCCAACGCCGACATCGTGGGCTTCGAGGATCCCGGCCGCCGGCTGCTACGCCATCCAGTTCCATCCCGAGGTCTCCCACACCCTGCACGGCGGCGCGATCCTGCGCAACTTTCTCTATCAGGCTTGCGGCGCCCACGGCGATTGGGTCATGGCCGTCGTATCTCGACGAGGCGGCGCAGACGGTGCGCGACCAGGTCGGTGAACAGCGGGTGCTTTGCGGGATCTCGGGCGGCGTCGATTCCGCGGTTGTGGCGGCGCTCCTCAAGCGCGCCATCGGCGATCAGCTGGTGGCGGTCTTCGTCGACACCGGACTGCTGCGCAAGGGCGAGCGTCTGCAGGTCGAGCAGAGCCTGCGTCGAGGGACTGGGGATTCCCGTGATCACCGCCGACGCCGGCGCGGCATTCCTCGGCGCCCTCGCCGGTATCGAGGAGCCCGAGCAGAAGCGCAAGACCATCGGCCGGGTGTTCATCGAGGAATTCGAGCGCGAGGCCGACGGGCCTCGAGGGCATCCAGTTCCTCGCTCAGGGCACCCTCTATCCGGACGTCATCGAGTCGACCGCGGTGCGCGGTCCGTCGGCGGTCATCAAGTCCCATCACAACGTCGGCGGTCTGCCCGAGCGGCTGGGATTTCGAGCTTGATCGAACCGCTGCGATGGCTGTTCAAGGACGAGGTCCGCCAGCTCGGCCGCGAGCTCGGGCTGCCGGAGGAGTTCATCGGCCGGCATCCGTTCCCCGGTCCCGGGCTCGCGGTGCGCATTCTCGGCGAGGTCACCGCCGAGCGCGTGCGAGCTGCTCCAGGAGGCCGACGCGATCTTCCTCGAGGAGCTGCGCGAGAGCGGCTAGTACGCCAAGGTGAGCCAGGCCTTCGCGGTGCTCCTGCCGGTCAAGAGCGTCGGCGTGATGGGCGATTTCCGCACCTACGAGAACGTCGTCGCGCTGCGCGCCGTGGAGAGCGAGGACTTCATGACCGCCGACTGGAGCCATCTGCCGCACGAGCTGCTCGGCAGGGTGGCCAACCGCATCGTCAACGAGGTGCGCGGCATCAACCGCGTGGTCTACGACGTGACCTCGAAGCCGCCGGCGACGATCGAGTGGGAGTGAGCGGACCCGAGTGGCGGCTGCTCACGCGCGCGGGTTGTCACCTGTGCGATGAGATGGCGGCGGTGCTCGATCGAGTGCTGGGCGTCGAAGGCGAGTCGTGGAGCGCTGTCGATGTCGATCTCGACCCCGAGCTGAGCTCCCGTTGGGGTGCAACGATCCCGGTACTGCTGCGCGACGGCACGCCGGTGGCCAAGGTCCGCCTCGATGAACGACAGTTGCGCCGGCTGATCGCTGGCCGGCGCTGAGCGATCAGTTCGGAAAGTGCAGGCCGAGCGCTCTGGCGAGCCACAGGGCCAGCTGGCCGCGAGTCACCGGATGGTCGGCGCAGAAGTCGCCGCTCCCACAGCCGTTGGTGATCCCGGCGGCGGCCACCAACTCGACGTAGGGGTGGAGGGCGTGGCCCACCGGAACGTCGTCGAAAGTGTCGGTGGCCGGCGGCGGGCTCAGCCGCCGTACCCATTCCAGCTGCACAGCCTTGAAGCGGGTGGCGTTCTCGCCGTCGGCGTCGGTGATCAGCAGGCGGTAGTTGTACTGCGTGTTGTCGATCTCGAAGCCGGTGAAGTTTTCCCTCACTTCACAGCCATCATCGGATGGCGCCGAGGTCTGCACCAGGCTGATGAAGCTGCAGCCGCTGCCGTCCTGTGGACAAAGCTGCACGCCGAGGCTGATGTGGGCGGTGGTCGAGAAGTCGCAGAGGTAGAAGCGCACGATCTGGACATCGGCGCCTTGCGGCAGGTTCAAGGGCGCCGTGAATTGGGCGTCCGGATTCGCCGCGCTGCGATAGTTCCCGAAGCCCACCCGCACATACCCCGACGCCGATTCATTGGGCAGAAACGCCGACGAGTGGAGCGTCGTCGCCGAGTGAGAGACCACGCCGTAGGCCGCCGTCAACGCGACCGGCGCCGGATTCGCCGCGGCGGCCCGGGGCGCTACGCCGCCAGGGCCGCGGCGAGCAGCAGAGATCGGCAGGGGGAGGGCGGGCCAAGGCGCAGGCGCGTCATCACGGTGTCGGCGCGTCCGGGAAGTGCAGCCCGAGCGCGCGGGCCAGAAAGACCGCGAACTGGCCGCGGGTCACTGGATTGTCGGGACAGAACTTGCCGCTGCCGCAGGCCAGCGCGATCTGGCTCGCACCGAGCGCCTCGATGTAGCGGCGCAACGGGTGTCCGATGGGCACGTCGGTGTAGTTGGCGACGCCGTCCAGCGGCGTCACCTTGCGCCGCCAGAACAACCGCACCGCCTTGAACCGCGAGCCTTGCCCGTTGGTGTCCACGATGCGGAGCGAGTACTGGTTGGATCCGTTCTGGATCGTCAGCGGTGTGGCAAGGGCGTGCGCGAAGAGCATCACAGCCGCTGTTGGGGCTGATGATCCGTTGGCTGACGTCGCCGCAGGTGCCCGAGAAAGGACAGGCGACGAGCGTCGCGGTCATCGCCTGAGCGGTGTTGTTGCAGGCGTCGACGGTGAAGCTCACGATCTCGACTCCGGTTGGCAGCAGCAGCGGAGCGCGGAAGGTCATGGTAGTCGAGGTCAGCGGACCGTCCGTGCGTCGTCAGGTCGGAGCTCAGGGTCTCGTAGTCGAGTGTGCTGTCCTCGGGGGCGAAGGCGGCGGCAGTAACGGTCGTGCTGCTCTCGACGGTGCCCCAGTCAGCGCTGGTGACGCTTCTCGGGACGCTCTGCGCGCAAAGCGGCAGGGTCAAGACAGATCCATCCCATCAGCGGCGGAACCCAGAGCGCGTACTTTCATGGGAAGTAAAGACCGAGAGCGCGGGCCAGGAAAACCGCCAATTACCCCGGGTCAGAGGATCATCGGGACAGAAACGGCCGGCGCCGCAGCCAACGACGATCCCGGCGCCGGCCACCGCCTCGATGTAACGGCGACGCAGGTCGACCGAGGTCCACGTCGGGGAAGTCGGAGGTCCCGTCGGCGGGGCTGATTCTGCGGGTCCACGGAACGCGAACCGCCTGAAACCGCGTCGCGCTCGAGTTGTCGTTGTCGAAGACCAGGATGCCGTAGGCGTTGGCAGCATTGTCGATGACGACCGGCGGGTCTACCAGGCCGCCGAAGGTAAAGCAGCCCGGCGTCTCTTCTTCTTCTTCGCCGGTGCTGACGCTTCCGCGCACCGTGCAGTTGGCGCTGTCGAGAGGGCAGATCAGCACGGTGGCGCTCATGCCGTCGGTCGCCGAAGTGTCGCACGCCACCAGGTTGATGACGTTGATCTCGACGCCGCTCTCCAGGAGCAACGGTGACTCGAACCAGGCGTTGCTGGCCGTCGTGCTGCGGTAGTCGTTGGCGAGGGTGACGTAGCCGTCGGTCGAGCGGTCGGGATAGAACCCGGTAGCGGGGAGCGTAGTGATGCTGACTTGGGAAACGCCGAAGGAATCGGTCAGGACGCGCGGCGAAGTGCCGGCGGCCGGGACTTCCTGCCCCGCAGCCGGCATCGTGAGGGTGAGGCACCCGGCCAGCGCGCACCCTGCCCGTAGAAGCGAGTGGCTCAGCATTAGCCTGGCAATAGCCTAGGTCCCGGTGAGCTTACTCCGAAAATCCCATGATCGGGGGAGGGGTGGCGGCGGGATCAATCGGGAGCGGTTTCGAGCAGCTCCAGCTTGTCGGGATTTTTCCGTAACAGCATCGCGAAACGCGCCGCCAGCTGATCCTGCAGGGCGGGCACGTTGCCGCCGGGCGCCTTGACCAGCGGCACCCAGCCGCCCGCCATCATGCCGTGGCCGCCGCCCTTGCCGCGGCGGCCGAGGAGCCGGCGCATCAGCCGGCCGGCGTCGGCGCGCGGGTTGGTGGTGCGAATCGAAAGGTAGAGGCGGTCGCCGTGTTGGCCGGTGACCAGCGACCACGTCTTGCCCTCCATGCGTAGAGGAGATCCGCGATCTCGGGAACGATGTCCGGCTGCTCGAGCGCGCCGAGGTGGCTGACGATCAGCGGGCCCACCGTCAGCAGGTTCTCGAGGCCCTGCCGGAGGTTGACGAAGTAACCGGGCGGCAGCGGAGGATAGAGGATCTTGGCCAGCAGCCGCTTGTCCACCAGCGGCAGGAAGGCATCGTAGATTTCCTTGTCGGGGCCCTGCGCGGCGCCGCGTGAGAAGTCCTGGGTTTCGGAGCGCAGTGCATAGATGAGCGCCGTCGCCAGCCGGCGGGAGGCTTCGAGGCCGGAGAGCAGCAGGTACTCGGCGCAGATGGTGGCCGTGGCGCCGTAGCCGGTGCGCACGTCTACCAACGGTGAGGCCTGGCTCGCCTTGCGCATCGGATGGTGGTCCAGGACCAAGTCCGCGACGCGCTGCTCGGGCAGCTGATTGTTGCCCGTTCGCGGCTGGGTATCGACCAGCGCGACATGACGAAAGCCGCGCCACGAGAGTTTGCGCACGTGCGACAGGACCATGCCCAGTGCCCGCACCATTTCGCGGTTCTCGGCCCGGCCGATGATGCCGCCGTAGGCGATCGTCACCCGTCGTTTGAACGCCCCGCGCAGCACGCGAGCCAACAGCGCCGCCGCGGCGAGGGCATCCGGGTCCGGGTTGTCGTGCATCAGCACGAGCCAGCGGCCCCGGCCGGTCTGGCCGCGGACGTGCTCCGAGAACGCCGCGTAGCGGGCGCGGGCCAGGTCGGTGATCACGGGAGCTGAATCTTATCGGCTCGGCTCTTTACTCGCCCGGAGCGCCGAGAAACATCTTTCCAGGATTGAGAATCCCCAGCGGGTCGAATGCAGCTTTGATCGCCCGCATGGCGGCCAAGGATGGCGGGTCGACGGAAAGCGGCAGATAGCGCCGCTGCGTCCAGCCCACGCCGTGCTCGCCGGTGATCTTGCCGCCGAGGCGCGCCACTGCCGCGAAGAGTTCGCCCTCGGCGCGGTCGCGCCTTTCGTGCCACTTGCTCTCGTCGAGGTCGCCGCGCAGCAAGTTGACGTGGAGATTGCCGTCTCCGGCGTGGCCGTAGCAGATGGCGCGCAGACCGCAGCTCTCGGCGACGCTGCGAGCGGCCCGAACGAGATCGGCGAGCGCGGCGCGCGGCACGACGGTGTCGGCCTCCTTGTACGGCGAAATGTGCTTGACCGCCTCTCCGACCTTGCGGCGGATCTGCCAGAGGCGCCGCTCCTCGGCGGCGTCCTGGGCGGCGAGAGGCTCTCCGCCGCCGAGCCGCGCCGCGAGGTCGCCGAGGGCCTCGGCGCGTTGCAGGAGGACGTCACGATCGTCGCCGTGCAGCTCGAGCAACAGCATCGCCGCGCTGGCGAGCAGGCTCGGCGGCAAGGGCATGGTGGCGCCGACCGCGGCGAGCGCCGCATCCTCCAGCATCTCGCAGGCGGCTGGATCGTGACCCTCGCGAAACACCGCCTCGACCGCGGCAGCCGCGGCCTCGAGAGTGGGGAAGGGGAGGATCAAGGTCATGACCGCCGCCGGCCTGGCGGTCAGGCGGAGCGTCGCCGCGGTAACCACAGCGAGCGTGCCCTCCGAACCCACCAGGAGCTGCGTCAAGTTGTAGCCCGCCTTGTCCTTGCGGTTGGCACCGCCGCACGCGAAGGGCTCGCCGCTCGGCATGACGCCCTCGAGCCCGAGCACCCAAGCGCGGGTCGTGCCGTACTTGCAGGAGCGCGGGCCGGCGGAATCCTCGGCGATGTTGCCGCCCAGCGTGCAGGAGTCCTTGCTCGCCGGGTCCGGCGGATAGAAGAGGCCGACGTCCTCCACCTGGCGCTGCAGTTCGCCCGTGGTCACGCCGGCCTCGGCTCGCGCCACTAGATTCCGGCCATCGATCTCGAGCACCCGATCGAGACGCTCGAGCGACAGGGCGAGCCCGCCGCCGACTGGCAACGCGCCGCCGGACAGCCCGGTGCCCGCGCCGCGGGGCGTGACGCCCAGCCGCTCGCGCGTGGCGTAGCGCAGCAAGGCGGCAACCTGCCCGGCGTCGGCCGGCAGCAGAGCCGCCGCGGGCGGGAAGCAGAGGTCCTCGGTCTCGTCGCGGCCGTAACGCTGGCGCGAGTCGTCGTCGGAACGCACCGCCGCCTCACCGAGGAGCGCCCGCAGCTCGGCGATGTGACGCGATCCGACGGGGTTCAGGGACATTGTCCCGCCGAAGTTACACCAACCCGGCTCGAGAGGCGCTTCGCGCTCAGTCCTGCCAGTGCAGTCCCAGCGCACGGGCCAGGAACAGTGCCAACTGGGCGCGGGTCAACGGGCTGTCAGGACAGTAGTTGCCACCGCCGCAGCCGCTGGTGATGCCGGCCGCGGCGAGGGCTTCGATTGCCTGCTTCTGTTCCTCGTCCACCGGCAGGTCTAGGTACGTCGGCGCAACCGGCGGATCGGAAACGGTGCGATGCCATTCCACCTCGCAGCCGCGGGTGCGATCGCCGGTGTCGGTGAGCGACAGTTGAAGGACGTAGAAACGGCTGATGTCATCGCTGGGCCGGTAGCGCACCAAGCTCGCCGGATTTGCGGTCGCGGTCCCTTCCGGTTCGTGGTAGCCGATCGCCTCCGGACTGGTCGACGTGGCGAGAGCGGACGACCCAGAGCCGATCTTGCTGATGGTGTCGAAATCGCGCGTGACGATGGAGGCTGTCGGCCGGGTAGCGTCGCCATCGCTGTAGAAGTAGCAACGCAGGAGGTCGATCTGCGCGCCAGCTGGGAGCCGCAACGGGGCGTCGTACGAGATGCCGGGGGCGCTGCTGGAGTAGACGAAGTTGCCGCCGTAGACAAGGCGGCCGGAGTCCGCACTGTTCGGCTGGAACTCCTGCGGGCCGACGTAAAGAATCTGAGGCCCGAGCCCGTAGGCGGCCTGTGCGTGGCAGGGGAGTGCGGCCGGGGTGGCGGTAAGGACGAAAAAACAGAACGGCAAGGCGCGGCGGTCGATCATGTCTCCTCCATCGTGGGCACCACCTTGGATAACGACGATCGGCCGCCGTCGGGGCCTGGCATCGTGGGGCGGCGAGCTGTTGCACGCCGCTATACTCGCCAGCCGACCGTGAGCCACGTCCGCGAACGCCGCGCCCGATTCGCCGGACCCGGCCGTGCCGGCGCGATGCTAGGGATCGCGGTCCTCACGCTAGGTTGCCAAGCGCCGGGGCGCTGGACCGAGCGCCACAGCGGAATGGAGTTCGTGCTTCTCCCGGCGGGCGAGTTCCAGATGGGCAGTCCTTCCAGCGAAGTGGGGCGTGAAGGCATCGAGGTCCCGCACACGGTCCTCCTCACGCGGCCGTTCTATCTCGGGGTCACCGAAGTCACGCAACAGCAGTGGCGGACCGTGATGGGCGACAACCCTAGCCGCGGCGGCGATTGCCCGACCTGTCCGGTCGAAGGTGTGAGCTGGTTCGATGTTCAACGCTTCATCATCCGGCTGACCTCGCTGTCCAGCTTCAGCTACCGGCTGCCCACCGAAGCACAGTGGGAGTACGCCTGCCGCGCCGGCGCTTCGACGGCCTTCGGAACCGGCGACAGGCTGACTGCTGAAGAGGCGAACTACGACGGGCGCTTTCCCCTGCCGGGCGAATCGGTGGGGGAGTATCGAGGGGGGCCGATGGCGGTGCGATCTTTCGCCCCCAACGCCTGGGGTCTCTACGATCTGCACGGCAACGTGTGGGAGTGGACGGCGGATTGGTACTGTCCTTACCCCAAGACGGCGGTGATCGATCCCGGACCCTCCTGCGGCGCCGAGTTCCGCGTCATCCGCGGCGGTAGTTGGGCGTTCGACGAGGCAAGCGCGCGCTGCGCGCTGCGCTACACCCACCGGCCGATCGACAGCGGGTACAGCCTCGGCTTCCGGCTCGTGCGCCTGATCTGACCGGCTCAGTAGATCGACCAGGGAGAGAGTCCCAGGGCTTTGGCGAGCCACATCGCCATCTGACCACGGGTCACTGGGTTGTCCGGGCAGAAGTTGTTGGCGAGGTCGCAGGGCTGCGAGATGCCCGCGGCCTGCAGCGCTTCGACGTAGGCGAAGAGCGGGTGGTCTTCCGCCACGTCCTGGAAGGTGGCCGCCTCTGGCGCCGGGCCGACTTGCCGCTGCCACACGATATAGGCGCCGCCGAAACGCAGCGATGAATCGGCGAAGTCGGTGCCGGCGCGCAATATCCAACTCCAGATCTCTGAATTGCCGTCCTCGTCGTCGTCCGTCTTGCCCGTGACGGTGATGTCGACGTTCTCGCATTCGAGGACATACCCGGATCCACCCGAGACCAGCATCACCTGTGTAAATGCCGTGTCGGGGGGAGCGAGATGCCGAATTGCCTGCACCGTCATGTGGGCGGCCTGGGTAGGGTGGGTGTCGTAGAAGAAAGCGCAGACGATCCGCATCCGCGCGCCCGGGGGAAGCTGGAGAGGTGCCGAAGCGAAGCGCGTGCCGCCGTTGCCGGCGGTGAAGTACATGTAGTCCGCCGAGTCGCGCTCGAAAGCGTTCGCGGAACCGGGCGTGAAAGCCGCCGCCGGCACCACCAGGATGGTTTGCGAGGACCCGAACGACTGGGAAATCACGCTCCTGTAGTCCTCGCCGTCGCCTAGCGCCGGCAACGCCGTGTTCAACACCAAAACGACAAGTAGTGCAGCAATGCGGGTTCCGCGGTCGTTGGGCAAGGGCGACTCCTCGTTTCGGCGTGGGGACAGATCCCCCGATAGACCACACGCCAATCACAGGGCGCAGGGGACACTTGCGCGTCGGGTGCGTTGAACTCTCGGGTCGCCTCCGGGTACTCACCCAGGAAGGAATCCACCATGGTCTACGAATAAAGGAGGCAAATTTCATGGCGACGAACCCCGGCACGACCCTGCGTTTCGCCTGGCGCACGATGCTCCTCGCCTTGGTGTCCACGGCGGCGCTCGCGGCACCGCCGGGCGACAGGAAGGCGCCGACGACGCCGACCAATCTCCGCGTCACCGGCGTGACCGCGTACTCGGTGTCGCTGGCCTGGGACCCGTCCACCGACAACTCGGGGCAGGTCCGCTACAAGATCTGCTGCGCCGACGTGAACAGCCAGTGGGTCGAGGGGCCGGCCTCCGCCGCCGTCTACACCGCGGGCATCAGGCCCTCGCGGTCGTTTACGCTGCGTATCTACGCCATCGACCCGTCCGGGAACTGGTCAAAGCCGAGCAACGATGTGACCTTCACCACGCCGGCGGACAAGACGCCGCCCACCACGCCGCTGGTGTCGGTGACCGGGGTCGGCCCGACCCACGTCGCGCTGCTCTTCTCGTCGATGGACGAGGGGCCCGTCTGGTACAGCGTCCTCATGAACGGGTCGCCCGTCCTCAACTCCATTTCTAGCGCGGCCGTCATCATCCCGCTGCTGCAACCGGCGACGACCTACAGCTTCACGGCGCGCGCCCGCGACTTCGCAGGCAACCAGTCGGCGGCGAGCGAGCCCGTGGCCGCCATCACCCCCGAGCCCAATCCGGACGACGTGACCCCGCCCACGACGCCGGACCTCGTCGGCGGACCGGTGGACACCTGCGAGGTGCACCTCGACTGGACGGAGTCCACCGACGACTTCGACCCGCAGTTCGCCATCGAATACGAGATCTACGTGAACGGTGAGCACGACCATAGCCTGGCGCTGCGCTTCACGAGAACGAGCGTCTACGCCACCCGGAACGGCGTGAACACGTTTGCGGTCGACGGCGGTGGACAGCGCGGGTAACCGGTCCCCGTTCTCGAACGAGCTGTCCGATACGTTCTTCGGCTGCGAATTCTAGCGGCGGTCAGGCCGGCATGAGCCGGTTGAGCAGCAGCGTGGCGGTGCCGAGAAAGGTGAGAAAGCCGCAGCAGTCGGTGGCGGTGGTGACGAAGATCGAGCTGCCGAGAGCAGGATCGAGCCGCAGGCGGCTCAGCACCAGGGGCACCGCCGCGCCGAACAACCCGGCCACGGTGAGGTTGGCGGTCTCGGCGAAGAGCAGGATGCCGGCCAGGGTTGGGTTCTGCTCCCAGACGAGAGCCACGGCGGCGAGCACCAACCCGGTCGCAAACCCGGTGAACAGCCCCACGACGCCCTGGCGCAGCACGATCCTGCCGGGACGCTGGAGCTCCATCTCGCCGAGCGCCAGGCCCCGCACCATGACGGTGAGGCTCTGGGTTCCGGCGTTGCCGCCCATGCCAGCCACGATGGGCATGAAGACCGCGAGCGCGACGTAGCGGCCGATCGTCTCCTGGAACAAGCTGACCACCCAGGCGGCCAGGAACGCGGTGCCGAGGTTGACCAGCAGCCACGGCAGCCGCAAGCGCACCGAGCGGCGGGCTGGGGTGGCAACGCTTTCCTGGGTGTCGAGGTTGGCCAGCCGGTAGAGGTCTTCGGTGGCCTCCTCCTCGACCACGTCCAGCACGTCGTCGACCGTGATCGCTCCGACCAGGTGGCCGTCTTCATCGATCACTGGCAGCATCAGCAGGTCGTACTTCGAGAAGACCCGCGCCACGTCCTCCTGCGGCGCCTCGACGCCGACCCGCACCACCTCGCCGCTCATGATGTCGCGCAGCCGGCTGTCGGCGGTGGCGCTCACCAGCTGCCAGAGGTTGACGATGCCGATCAGATGGCCGTGTTCGCCGACGATGTAGAGATAGAACAATCGCCGGTTGCCGGCCAGGCTGCGAATCCGCTCGAGGCCCTGGGCGACGCTCTGATCGCCCGGGAAGGACACCACGTCGGGGTTCATCAACCCGCCCGCGGTGGCCTCGCCGTAGCGCAGCAGGTTAGAGAGCCGGACCGCCAGCCCGTGGTCCAGCATGGCCAACAGTCGCTGCCGGCGGTCTTCGTCCACCAGGGCCAAGATGTCGACGGCGTCGTCGGCGTTGAGACGTCCGACGATCCCTGAAAGGGTTTCGTCGGGCAGGTTCTCGAGCACACTGGTCTGGGTTTCGGAATCGAGCTCGCGCAAGGTGCGCGGAGCGAGCTTGAGCTCCAGCAGCAGCTCGACGAGCTGCTGCTGTTCGCCCGGAGTGAGCAACACGAAGAGCGGAGCGATGTCGGCCGGATGGATTCGCAGCAGCACCCGCCGCAACTGGCCTTGGCCGGGCCGCCGGAGCAGCCGCAGCAACAGCCTCTGGCGCTGGGAGCGAGGCAGCGGCTCGCGTGCCGCGGCGGTGGGGGCCATGGAGCCAATGTTACGATAGGAAATGGCGACGAGCATGAGCGGACGCGTGAGAAAACTGTTGTTTGGCGGCCTCCTGGCGCTCGTCGCGCTGCCCTGGCTCGTGCCGTCCGCCATGCGGGTCCGGGCCGACAATCCGGTGTGGAAGGGCATGCGTCTTGCGCATCGCAACGGCTGCTTCGCCTGCCATTCGGCGCCGCACAATCTCGAGGTCGCGAACCCCTCGAGCCCGTTCGAGACCATCCCGTCCTTCGCCGGCGGGAACCTGATGATGTACGTCGACCAGCCGGAAGAGGTGAAGGAATGGATTCGCGACGGCGTCACCGCCAAGCGCAAGGCGGATCCTGAGTCGTGGGAGAAGTATCGCGCCCAGCTCATCCAGATGCCGGCATTCGGCGACGTCCTCGCGGAGCGCGAGATCAACGCCCTGACCGCCTACGTGCTCGCTGCCGACGGCTACAACACACCACCGGACGAGCCGGCGAGGCGCGGCGAGGAGATCGCCCGCAACCATTGCCTCGGTTGCCACAACGTCGGCGGCGCCGGCGGACTGCGCAACCCGGGGTCGCCGTTCGGTTATGTTCCCGCCTGGTGGGGAGCCGATTTCGGCGACCTGGTGAAAGACGACGCCGAGCTGCGCGAGTGGATCACCACCGGGTCGAGCCGCCGCGTCGCCGGTCTTCCGCTCGCCGCCTGGTTCTGGCGCCGCCAGAAGGTGCGCATGCCGGCTTACGATCAACTGCCGGCCGAGGACGTCGACGCGTTGGTGGCCTACATCGCGTGGCTCGGCCGCACCGAGGGCGGAACTCGCCCGAAGACCTGAGAATCCGGAGACCCGCCGTTTGATCCAAGAGCTGTTTCACATCGGTCCGCTGTCGATCAGTCCGTTCGGCGTCATGCTGGTGGTGGCGTTTCTGTCGGGCTTCGCCCAGCTGCGCTCCGGCATGCGCCAGCTAGGCCTCGGCAGTGACGACGACGCCAGCGCCATCCTGTTCGCGGCCGGAGTCGGCGGCATCGCCGGCGCCAAGATCTACTACGCGCTGCTCTATCGCGACTGGCACCTGCTGCTCGATCGCGCCGGCCTGGTCTGGTACGGCGGATTCCTGCTCGGCACCGCGGCCGTCTTGTGGGTGCTTTGGCGGCGCCGCCTTCCCATCTGGCGAACCCTCGACGCCGCGACTCCGGCGCTGGCGCTGGGCTACGGGCTCGGCCGCATCGGCTGCTTCCTGGTCGGCGACGACTACGGCCTGCCGACGGCGCTGCCCTGGGGAGTGAAGTTCCCGGTCGGGCTGCCGCCGTCGACCGCTGGTTACCTGCGCTCCGAGTTCGGAGTCGAGCTTCCGGCGTCGGTCGCCGACGGTGAGCTGCTTGCCGTGCACCCGACTCAGGTCTACGAAACGCTCGCCGCGTTCGCCATCTGGTGGATCGGGCGGCGCCTGCTCAAGCGCTCGACGTGGCCCGGCGACGTCGCACTGCCGGTACTCTCGCTGCTGGCCGTCGAGCGCTTCGCCATCGAGTTCCTGCGGGCCAAGGATGACCGCCTGCTGGGAATCTTCACCGTCGCACAGTCGATCAGCGTCATCGTGCTGATCGCTCTGCTCTTGCTCTGGGCCCGCCGCAGTTCTGAGCCCCCGGCAGTAGGCGCCGCGCCGCAGCGGAGGCGCGCATGACCGACGGCTCCCGTCTCGACCTGCTGGACCTTCTGATCATTGGCGCCGGCCCGACCGGCATCGCGATCGGCGCCGACGCCGTCCGGGCCGGCTTGTCGACGCTGCTCGTCGAGCGCGGATCGCTGACCCAGAACTTGCTCGACTTTCCCACCTTCATGACCTTCTTCACCACCCGTGACCTGCTGGAGATCGCCGATATCCCGTTCTCCGTGCCGGACGAGAAGCCCGACCGCCGTCAGGCGCTGGCGTACTACCGCGGGGTCGCTCGCCGCTACGCGTTGCCTCTGGCCCTGCACGAGGAGGTCGAGGGCGTGCGCCGCGAACCGGACGGCTTCGCCGTGACGACGCGCGGCGACAACGGCGTCATGCATCGCCGGGCCGGCGCGGTGGCCTTCGCGACCGGCTACTTCGGCCAGCCCAAGCACCTGGACGTCGAGGGCGAGGACTTGCCGTGGGTCCAGGCGCGCTATCTCGACGCCTACCGCCACTTTGGCGAGCGCGTGGTGGTGGTCGGGGGCGGCAACTCCGCCGCCGAAGCGGCGCTCGATCTCTGGCGGACCGGTGCGCAGGTGACGCTCGTGCACCGCGGGGCGGCGGTCAAGGAAACGGTGAAGTATTGGGTCAAGCCGGACATCGAGAACCGAATCGCCGAAGGAACGATCGCCGCCCGCTTCTCGACCAGGGTCGTGCGCTTCTCCCCGGCTGGGGTGGAGATCGACGGACCGGCCGGCCGCGAGACGCTGCCTGCGGCGGCGGCCTACGTCCTGATCGGATATCTTCCGGACACGGGGTTGCTGGCGCGCAGCGGCGTGCGGCTCGACCCCGCGACGCTGGTGCCGGAAGTCAACCCGGACACCTGCGAGTCGAACGTCCCCGGGCTCTATCTGGCGGGGACGCTGCTCGCCGGACGCGATACGGGCAAGATCTTCATCGAGAACTCGCGCGATCACGGCGGCCGAATCGTGCGCCACCTGCTGGCTGGCAAGGCGGCGGTGGCGCCGGCGGGACGGGAGTAGAGGAACGAAGATTGCTAGGGTAGGGTCCTGGGCGCCTCTAGGGGCCCTTCTCGGCCCTCCAGGGAGGACAGTGATGAAGTGGATCGTGAACGCTCGCCGCGTATCGGTGGCGGCCGCCCTCGCCGGGGTCGCGCTGGCGGTTGCCGCTCAGGACACGGCACCGGCTCAGGAGCCGGCGCCGGAGCCGCCGCCAGGAAGCTTCGGCGAAGTTCTCGAGGTGCGGGTCATCAACCTCGAGGCCGTCGTCACTGACCGCGACGGCGTGCGCGTGCCGGGATTGACTCCCAGCGACTTCCGACTGCGCATCAACGGCAAGGAAGCCCCGGTCGAGTACTTCACCGAGGTGCGAGGTGGCGACGCGGTCGACCAGCCATCGGCGGAGGGAGCAGGCATCCAAAGCGTGCCCGCCGTGGTGCCCGGTTCTCCGGTCGGAACCAGCTATCTGGTGTTCGTCGACGATTACTTCTCGATCGCCAAGGACCGCGATCGCGTGCTGCGGCTGCTGCAGAGCGAGGCCGCCGGGCTCGGTCCCCAGGACCGCATGGCGGTGGTGGCCTTCGACGGACGCAAGCTCGCCATGCTGTCGAGCTGGAGCAACGGCGGTCCGCCACTGGAGCGCGCCCTGCAACAGGCCACGGAACGCCCGGCCTACGGTCTCCAGCGGCTCGCGGAGCGCCAGGCCGCCGATCGCGACAGCCGCATGCGCGGCCGCACGCGGTCCTCGGCGCGCGGTCTGGACGGCCGGCTGGATCCGTTCGAGCTCGACTTCGCCGAGTCCCTCACCGATCAGGTCCGAAACTCGATCGACGCCGTTTCGGCCACCATGCGCGCGTTCGCCAACCCGCCGGGCCGCAAGGTTCTCATGCTGCTTTCCGGCGGCTGGCCTTTTTCGCCCGCCGAGTACGCCACCGCCGACCGCTTCCGCGTCGTCATCGAGCCGACGGTGCCCACCGGCCCGGAGCTCTACGAGCCTCTCGAGAGCACCGCGAACCGGCTCGGCTACACCATCTATGGCTTCGATCTGCCCGGTCCAGAGACCGGCATGGACGCCTCGATTGCCACCGTCGAAGGGGCGGAGATCGCGTACGAGGCCGGCTGGGCGCGCGAGGACGATGTCCACTTCGCCCTCACCCACGTCGCCACGGAAACCGGCGGCAGGGCGTTCTTCAACAGCAGCGCCGTGCTGGCCAGGGCCGCCGAGGACACCCGCTCGTACTACTGGCTCGGTTTCACCGCGCCGCAGAAGGGCGACGACCAGAACTATCGCGTCCAGGTCCAGGTCACCAAGCCCGGGCTCAAGGTGCGCTCGCGGCGGAGTTTCGAAGAGATTTCCAGGCAGCGCCAGGTGACCATGGCGGTAGAGAGCGCTCTCCTTTTTGGCAGCCCGCCAAGCGTCAAGCCCCTGCAAGCGACCATCGGCCCTCCCGACAAGCCGGGCGGCCGCACCGTGAGGGTGCCGGTGGTGATCACCATCCCGGCCGACGAGATCATCTTCCTGCCGGTGGGCGGCGAGCTGCAGGCGGACCTCGAGATCCGGATCGCGGCGATGGACGAACGCGGCCACCGGTCGTCGATCCCGGTCATTCCGTACCGGGTGGCGGCCAAGCGGACGCCGATGCCCGGAGACGTCTTGCGCAAAGAGACCGTTCTCGAGCTGCGGCGCGAGAAACAACAGATCGTCGTCGCGGTGTACGACCGCAGCGGCGGCAACCTGTTTTCGACCACGCTCGGCTACACGCCGTAGGGGGCGATATGATGCGGCGTGTAACGGAATCTCCCCAGGAGCCCCCAACCGCATGACCAGATCTCGTTTGTTGTTCACCCTCGCGCTACTCGTGTTCGCCGCCGGCGTGCCGGCGCAGCAGCCCTCCCCGCCTCAGCCGCCCGCAGCCGAGCGGGTCGCCCCCCAGCCGCCGGACTCCCAGGGCCCCGGGCCGGGCATCGACCCCGGCCTGTTTTTCGAGTCGGTCAGCGTCAACGTCGTGAACGTCGACGTCTACGTCACCGACCGCTCGGGCAATCGCGTGCGCGGGTTGAAGCAGGAGGACTTCGAGCTCTTCGAGGATCGCAAGCCGGTCGCGATCACCAACTTCTATGCCGTCGACGGTGGTGCCCCGGTGGCTCCGCCAGCCCCGCCGCCGGTGCCGGCCGATGCCGGCGAGCCGGTTCCGACTCCTCCCCCGGCGCCCGCCGCGAGCGAAGTCCCCGAGGATCAGGAGCTCTTCCTGGTGGTCTACGTCGACAACTTCAATATCCGCCATTTCAACCGCAACCGGGTGTTCAAGGACATTCGCCAGTTCCTCAATCGGAACCTCCGGCGCGGCGACCAGGTGATGCTGGTGACTTACGACCGTGAGATCCACATCCGGCAGGGCTTCACCAGCGATCCGGCGATCGTGGCCTCGGCGCTGTTCGACATCGAAAAGATCTCCGCCTTCGGCAACAGCGCCGACAATGACCGGCGCGACGTGCTCGAGGACATCGAGGACGCCACCGACTCGGCGAGCGCCGCGGCTCGCGTGCGAAGCTACGCCGACTCGCTGTACAACGACGTCAACTTCACGATTTCGGCGCTCAAGGACTTCGTCAGCTCGATCGCCGGCCTGCCGGGGCGCAAGGCGATTCTCTACGTCTCCGACGGTGTGCCGATGAAGGCGGGAGAGGACATCTACTACCGGCTGTCGGAGAAGTTTCCCGAGGGCACCTCGATCCTGGAGTCGATGACCTACGACAACAGCCGCGCGTTCCAGGAGGTTGCCGCCGCGGCCAACGCCAACCGCGTGACCTTCTATACCCTCGAGGCCACCGGTCTGCGGGTGCCCACCAACATTTCGGCCGAGAACCGGGTGTCGACGTCGAGCAGCATGGTCGACTCGGTCTACTTCTCCAACCTGCAGGCGCCATTGCAAACCCTGGCCCACGAGACCGGCGGCCAGGCCCTGCTCAACATGAACGTCGCCCTGCCGGGTCTCGAGCGCGTGGCGGCGGACTTCGCCACCTACTATTCGCTCGGCTACACGCCCGCACACACCGGCGACGGCCGCTACTACAAGCTCGAGGTCAAGGTGAAGGGGCGCAAAGGGCTCACCGTGCGCCACCGCGACGGCTATCGCGACAAGACCAACGAGTCCCGGATGGCCGACGCCACGATGTCATCGCTCTTGTTCGGCTTCGAGCGAAATCCGTTGTCGGTCGGGGTGGAGTTCGGCGACGTCACGCGCCGTGAGGACGGCAATTTCCTGGTACCGCTCAAGATCATGATCCCCATCGGCAAGCTCGCCCTGGTGCCGCAGGCCGGCGGGCAGCAGGCGCGGGCGCGCGCCTTCATCGCGGTCATGGATAGCAAGGGGGACACCTCGCCGGTGCAGGAGGCCGAGATCCCGATCGAGATCCCGGAGGCCGAGGTCAAGACGGCGCTGCAGCAGCACTATGCGTACACCGTGTCACTGGTCATGCGGCCGGGGCAGCAGCGCGTGGTGGTCGGCGTGCGCGACGAGGTCGGCGCCAGCTCATCGTTCGTACGGCGGACGATCGCGGTAGGAGGCTGAGACATGTTTGGCTGGCTCGGTCTGCTGCGCAATCTCAACGGCTCGCTGCTGGGCGTGTGGCGGGCTGAGATCAACACCCTGCTCGAGGACCTGTCGGCTTCGGGCCGCAGGCTGCGCGCCGCTCTCCTGCTGCTGGCGCTCGCCGGAAGCCTGCTCGTACTGTTCATCGGCACACTGGTTTTCGCGGCGATCGCCGCGCTCTCCCTGGTCATGCCGTTGTGGGGCGCGGCGCTCACCGTGGCGGGCATTCTCGCCGTCGCGATCACCGCGATCGCCATGGCCGGCCTCGCCAAGCTGCGCGGTGTGGAGAGCCCCGCCGAGACCGTGCGCCGCCGGGTCGACGATCACATCGAATGGTGGAACGTCCGCCTCGGGCGCCCCAGCCGGGAAGCCGCCGCTCTGGAATCCGAACCCGACGAGGAACAGCCGTGAGCGAACTGGAAGACTCCCGGCGGGATTTCGAGGCGCGGCTGGAAGAGGTGCATTCGGCGCTCGAGGAGAAGATCGGCTGGGCGCCGCGCGCCAAGGCGTGGGTGCTTCCTCTGTTCGCCGCCGGAGTCGGCGTCGCCGCGGCGCTGTGGCTGCGGCGCGACCGGCGCCTCGGGCGCGCGCGGCGGCGCGAGCTCGCCTAGCCGCCCGCTACGCCGCGGCGGCCGGCCGCTTGAACACCAGGGCGATGTTGTCGGTCGCGCCGGTCTTGAAGTTCACCGATGTGATCGACACCAGCTCCCAGCCGTCCGCTCCCAGGGCGTTGAGGTCTTTGGCCGCGTTGGGATCCAGCCGGTAGTTCTCGCTGCGCACGTTGATGATCTTGTACTCCCACTGGGTCGGCACGGGGGACCTCCTTGCCTCGAACCCGCCGGGACGGTTTGCGCTTTCGATACTAACGCTTCGCCGGTTCGATGCGCACCGTCGTGCCCCTGCCCTGTCGCCACAGCGTGGCCAGGCTCTCGCCGCGCAGCGAGAACTCGACGGTCCCCATCGAACCGGGCACCAGGGTGGGCTCGCCGTCGCGCATGGCCGCGTAGGTGTCGGCTCGCGCATTAGCGGCCCGCGAGCCGACCGCCGCGTGCAGCCGCCCCGCCGGGAGCCACGAGGAAGGGATGTCGGTCACCAGGCTCCCGAACCGGTCGAGGTGGCGGACTGTGCCGTGCAAGGTATCGCCCTCGCGGCGCGGCAGGGTCCAATCCAATCGCGCCGCGTCCATGATTACCGGCCCGAGAGTGGCGAAGTCCTCGCCGACGAGCAGGGCGGCTGCCAGCGGCGCGAAGCGGTCGCGGCCATCGAAGGTCCGGCTCGGACCCTCCAGGTAGAGATCCGGGCGCTCCGCGGAGCGGACCTCGGCCTCCGCCAGGATTGCGGTGAGCAGTCCGTTGTCGGGCGCCACGAAGAACGCGGTCCGGGTCTTGGCCACTAGCATCCGGCGCTCGCTGCCGACGCCCGGATCGACGACCGCCAGGTGCACCGTGCCGGCGGGGAAGGCGGGCGCGACGGCGGCGAGCAGGAACGCCGCGCCCTCGATGTCACCGAAGGCAACTTCATGCGAGAGGTCGACCAGCACTGCCTCCGGCGCCAACCGAAGAATCGTGCCCTTGACCGCCGCCACGTAGTAGTCGGCGAGGCCGTAGTCGGTCAGCAGGGTCAGCACGGCCATGGCTTGGGCGGGGGATAGAATGCCAATGTGGAGTCTAACTGCCTCGTTCTCTTCACGAAACCAGCCGTAGCGGGTCGCGTCAAAACGCGGCTGATCGGAGATCTTAGCGCCGAACAGGCGGCGAGTCTGCATACCGCGCTGCTCGACGACAGTCGCGAGGCGCTGGCTCGAGGCTCGTTCACGTTGAAAATCGCCTGGGCGCTCGACCCCGGCGAGGGCCTTCCGGCAGGCGACGAGGCAGCCCAGCGCCAGGGGGACGGCGATCTCGGAGAGCGACTCTTCGAGGCCCTCGCCGCCGCCGGGCTGCGATTCGACTGCGTGGCGGCGGCGGGGAGCGACCGGCCGGGTCTGGATGCCGGTACCGTGGAGCGCGCCTTCGATCTTCTGCTGAGAGCCGACGTGGTTCTCGAGCCTGCCCTCGACGGTGGGTATTCCTTGATCGCCCTGCGCTCCACGGCGCTCGACTGCGAGTTGTTCGCGGACATCGACTGGTCGACAGCCGCCGTGCTGAGCCAAACCGAGGAGCGCGCCAGGCGCCTCGGCTTGCGCGTCGAGCTACTGCCGCCGGCGGCGGATCTCGACACCCCCGATGATCTGGCCCGTCTGTGCCGGCGATTGAGCGCCGGCGAGAGCGCGGCGGGGCCGCGCACGCGGGCGTTGCTCACCGCCTGGGGTCGAGTGGCGGCGCTCGCCAACGCATGAAGGTTCTCGACGCCGATGAGATGAGGCGCGTCGACCGCGCGGCGAGCGAGACGCTCGGCGTACCGTCATGGTCCTGATGGAGAACGCCGCCATCGGTGTCGTCGATGCCATCGGCGAGCGCTTTGCCGAGGCCGAGGTCGGCCGCGATCTTCTGCGGTCCGGGCAACAACGGCGGCGACGGGCTGGCCATCGCGCGCCATCTGGCAGTGCGCGGCTACGAGGTCCAGGTCTTCCTCGTCGCCGGGCCGCGGCCGGAACCGCGACGGCGACGCCGGCAGGTCCAGCTCGGGATCTGCCGCCGCATGGGCCTCGAGCCATCGAGGTGGACTCCGACGAGGACAGCGTGGCGAGGCGCTGGACGACGCGCGGCGAGGCCGACCTGGTGGTCGACGCGCTCTTCGGCACCGGGCTCTCTCGCCCGCTCGAAGGGCATGCTTCGCCGATGCTCGTGCAGGCCCTGGGCGAGCTGCCCGTGCCGCGCGTGGCGGTCGACCTGCCGAGCGGTCTGGACGGCGAGCCGCTGCGAGCTTGCCTCGGCCCGCACTTCCGAGGCCGACCTGACGGTTACCTTCGCCGCGCCGAAGGTCGCGCACGTCCTGCCGCCGGCCCGCGAGGCGGCGGGGGAGCTGGTCGTCGCCGACCTCGGCATTCCGGCCGGGCTGGTCGAGGAGGCGAGGAGGTGCGCGGGCCTCCATCTGCTGGTCGGCGAGGAGCTGGCGCGGACTTCCTGCCGCGCGCGAGGCCGCGCACCCACAAAGGCGACTACGGGCACGCCCTCCTGGTCGCCGGCTCGCCGGGCAAGGCCGGCGCCGCGATCCTCGCCGCGCGCGCCGCGGTGCGCGGCGGCGCCGGACTGGTCACCGCTGCGGTGCCCGAGAGCTGATCCTAGACGGTGGATCTCGGCTCGCTCGAGTCGATGACCCTGCCCTTGCCGGCGGGCGGACCCCGGGGTCTGGGAGCCGATGCCGCGGCCGCCCTGGTCGCCGCCACGGCCGGCAAGACCGCGGCGGCGATCGGACCGGGTCTGGGGACTGGAGCTGGCACCTTCGAGGTGGCGCGCGGCTTCGCCCTCGGCCTGCCGCTGCCGCTGGTGATCGATGCCGACGGGCTGAATGCCTTCGAGGGCGCGCTCGAGCGCCTGCGCGAAAGAACCTCGCCGACCGTCCTGACGCCTCACCCGGGCGAGCTGGGACGGCTGCTGGGCATGCCGACCGCCGAGGTGGTCAGGCGGACCGCCTCGGCGCGGTGCGCCGAGGCCGCCCGGCGCAGTGGCGCGATCGTCGTGCTCAAGGGCCACCGTACCCTGATGGCTACGCCGGACGGCGAGGTGTGGATCAACCCGACGGGAAATCCCGGCATGGCGACCGGGGGCACCGGCGACGTTCTCACCGGCATGCTCGCTCGGGCTCCTGGCGCAGGGATTCGAGCCGTTGGCGGCGGCCCAAGTAGCGGTGTTCGCGCACGGCCTGGCCGGCGACCGCGTCGCTGGCCGGACCGGCGAGCGCGGCCTGCGGGCCAGCGACCTGATCGAAGAGTTGCCGGCCGCCTGGCGGGCGCTGGCCGAGAGTTGAAACCGGAGGACCGGGGCATGAGACGATGGCGCTCGGGTCGAGCCGGAGGAGACGCGACCGTGTCGGTGAGGAGCTGGCCCGCGAGCTGGTCCCCGACGGGGCCTTGCTGCTCTACGCCGATCTCGGCATGGGCAAGACCGTGCTGGCCCAGGGGATCGCCGCCGGGCTCGGCGATCGATCCCCGCGAGGTCCAGTCGCCGACTTTCACCCTGATCCGGGAGCACGCGGCGGCCGCGGGCGGCTCATCCACGTCGACCTCTACCGGCTGCGATCCGGAGGAGGTCGAGGCGACCGGGCCTCGAGGAGCTGCTGGCCGGGCCGGGCGTCAAGGTGGTGGAGTGGGCGGAGCGGCTGCCGTTCGAGGTCCCGGGAGCGCGCCGCGCTGTCGATCACCGGCGACGGCGAGCGCCGGCTGATCGAAGAGCTCGAGTAACCTGAACGTTTGGAGGGAAGCAGGAAGATGGCAATCAAGAACGTAGGTGTGCTGGGCTGCGGCCTCATGGGCTCGGGCATCGCCGAGGTGTGCGCGCGCGCCGGCTATGAGACCGTGGTGCGCGAGGTGAGCCAGGAGCTGCTGGAAAAGGGGCTGGGCAGGATCCAGCGGCTCGCTCGAGCAAGGCGGTGGAGAAGGGCAAGCTCGACGCCGCGGAGCGCGACGAGGCCGTCGGCCGGCTGAGCGGCGACGGTCGAGCTCGAGCGACCTGGCCGACTGCGACCTGGTGGTCGAGGCGATCGTCGAGAACCTGGAGGAGAAGCGCAAGACCTTCAGCGCCCTCGACGAGGTGGTGAAGCCGGACGCCGATCTTCGCCAGCAACACCTCGTCGCTGACCATCACCCAGCTGGCCATGTCTCGACCCGGCGGCCCGGACCGGTTCGTGGGGCTCCACTTCTTCAATCCGGTGCCGGTGATGAAGCTGGTCGAGGTGGTGCGCACCATCCTCACCTCGGACGAGGCCTTCGACAGCGCCTTCGAGTTCGCCGCGCTCGCTGGGCAAGGAGCCGATCGCCTGCCGCGACAACTCGGGCTTCATCGTCAACCGCCTGCTGGTGCCCTACCTGCTCGACGCCATCCGCGCGCTCGAGGAGGGCGTGGGATCGGTCGAGGACATCGACAAGGGCATGCAGCTCGGCTGCGGCTATCCCATGGGGCCGTTCACCCTGCTCGACTTCGTCGGCCTCGACACCACCTACTACATCGCCAACATCATGTTCGAGGAGTACCGCGAGAAGCGCTTCGCGCCGCCGCCGCTGCTCAAGCAGATGGTGCAGGCCGGGCCGGCTGGGCAGGAAGAGCGGCCGCGGCTTCTACGATACGCGCAAGAAGTAGGACTAGGCTCGGCTCTGCCGAGGCCGTCCGTTCGCGGCTGGCCTCCAGTCCGATGCACGTGTCCGCCATGGAAGAACTCCAGATGACGCAAGTCACCCTCGCCGAAGAGGGACTCGAAACCCTCTTCGGCACCCAGGACGAAAACCTGCGGCGGATCGAGCGGCACCTTCGAGGTCACGGTGACCGCGCGCGGCAGCGAGCTGCGCGTCAGCGGCGAGGACCCGAGCGCGTGCGCGCGGCCGAGCGGCTGCTCCAGGAGCTCTCGAACGCTGCTGCGAGAAGGGCTACCGCTTCCGCCCCGGCGAGGTGCAGACCGCGATCCGGCGTGGCCGCCGACAATCCCGAGACCTCGCTCGAGTCGAGTTCTTCCTCCCCGAGGGGGTGCTGGCCGACGGCGCGGCGGCTGGTGTCGCCGCGCACCGCCAAGCAGCAGCTCTACATGCAAGGCGATGATCGACCACGACATCGTGATCTCCATCGGCCCCGCCGGCACCGGCAAGACCTACCTCGCGGTGGCGATGGCGGCCGCCGCGCTGCTGGAGAAGAAGGTCCGGCGCATCGTGCTGGCCCGGCCGGCCGTCGAGGCCGGCGAGAGGCTCGGGTTCCTGCCCGGCGACCTGGCCGAGAAGGTGAACCCCTACCTGCGGCCGCTGCACGACGCGCTCCACGACATCATCGGCTTCGAGAAGGTCGGGCGCATGATGGAGCGCGGGATCATCGAGGTGGCGCCGATCGCCTTCATGCGCGGGCGCACGCTCAACGAGAGCTTCATCATCCTCGACGAGGCGCAGAACACCACCACCGAGCAGATGAAGATGGTCCTCACCCGCCTCGGCTACAACTCCAAGGCGGTGATCAACGGCGACATCACCCAGGTCGACCTGCCGCCCGGGCAAGGTGTCGGGCCTGCGCGAGGCGCAGCGAGGTGCTTGCAGGGCGTCGAGGGGATCAAGTTCTTCCTCTTCGACCAGCGCGACGTGGTCCGCCACGCGCTGGTGCAGCAGATCGTGCACCGCCTACGACCGGTTTGATAGGAGCAGGAACGCCGACAAAGCGCCGGGAACGTGAGGACCGCGCCGAGCGAGCTCCCGGAGGTGGTAGTCGTCGGGTCGATCGCCTCCGCCAACCGGCGCGCGGAGCTCCGCAAGTGGCTGGTTACCCTGCTGCGTGACGTCGCGCCATCGGCGCGGAGCGCGGCGGCGAAATTCTGCGGCGATGCTGCCATGCGAAAACTCAATCGGGAATTGCGCGGCAAGGACACGACCACGGACGTGCTGTCGTTCCCGGGTGGCGACTCGCCCGAGGGATATCATCTCGGTGACATCGTGATCTCCATCCCACAGGCCCGGCGGCAGTCGGAGGAAGCGGGGCGTTCGCTCGACCGCGAGCTGCGCATCCTGCTCCTGCACGGGGTCCTGCACTGCCTGGGCTACGATCACGAAACCGACGATGGCACCATGGACCGGCTCGAACGGCGGCTGCGCCGCCGCTGGATCGCATGATTCCTGAGGCTTGGCGGACCGGGCCGGCGCTCTGGGCGCTGGCGCTACTGGTCCTGACCCCGCTGCTCCTGACGCTCTCCGCGCTGCTCGAACGTAGCGGGCCGATCCGGCTGCGCCACTGGGCGGAGACCGCCGGCGGCCGCCTGCGCGGCGTCTTCGAGTCTCCGGCGCGCTTCGCCGTCTTCCGCTTCTTGCTCGGCCTGCTGGCGCGGGTCTCTTTGGTCGGTCTCTTTCTGGCCTTCCTCAACACGCTCCTGCACTTCGGCTTGCTGGCCGCCGAGATCGGCGCGCTCGTCCTGGTGGTGGTGGTTTCCGCGCTCAACGAAGTGGTCAACCGGACGCTGGTGACGCAGGACCCCGAGAATGCGCTGCGACGCCTGACCGGCATGTACCGCGCCATCGAGCTGCTCCTGGCGCCGTTCGTCCTGGCCTTTGCGCCGCTGGTGCCGGCGGCGCGGCTCCTGCGCCGTGAGGATCCCGATCCAGACGTCTCGCAGGAGGAGATCGAGGCCTTCATCGACGTCGGAACCCGCGAGGGAATTCTCGAACCTGAAGAACGGGAATTGGTGCGCGGCGTGGTCGATTTCGGCGAGACGCCGGTGCGCAGCGTGATGACCCCGCGCATCGACATGACCGTGGCGCCGGTAGAGGCCGAGCTCGACGCTCTCGCCGACCTTTTCGTGGAAAGCAAGTACTCGCGCATTCCGATGTACGAGGGCTCTCGGGATCAAGTCGTCGGCGTGCTCCAGATTCGCGACCTGCTCACCGGCCTGCGCAGCCAGCCGCGGCCGCCGGCGCGGGCCCTGATGCGGGCGCCCTATTTCGTACCCGAGACCAAGCCGCTCAACGAGCTCCTGCGCGAGTTCCAGACCCGCGGCGTCGAAATGGCGATCGTGCTCGACGAGCACGGGGGGCCTTCGGGGCTGGCGACGGTGGAGGATCTGCTCGAGGAGATCGTGGGCGAGATCGCCGACGAAGCCGACGAGCTGATGCCGGAGCGCGAGGAGGTGGGCAACGGTGTCTGGCGGCTGGCCGGCGCGGCCCACGTCGACGCGCTCGAAGATCTGTTCGGGATCTCGCTTGGCGAGACCCCGTACGAGACGGTCGGCGGTCTGGTGCTGACCGCCGTGGGCGGAGTTCCGAAGGCGGGAGATTCGGTCGAGGCGTTGGGTCTCAAGCTCACGGTGGAGGCGGTGGACCGGCGGCGCATCAAGCGCATCCGCGTCGAGCGCGCCGCGCCGGCGGTGGAAGAAGAGCCGGCGCATGCCTAGAGCCGGCACCGTCGCTCTGGTCGGGCGACCCAACGCCGGCAAGTCGACCCTGCTCAACCGGCTGCTGGGCGAGAAGCTGGCGATCGTCTCGGACAAGCCGCAGACCACGCGCCATCGCATCGTCGGCATCCTCTCCGATCCGGCGCGCGGGCAGATCGTGTTCCACGACACTCCGGGATTGCACCGGCCCCTGCACAAGCTGAACCAGCAGATGGTGCAGGTGGCGCGCGAGGCCATGACCTCCTGCGACGTGCTCTGCCTGCTCGTCGATGCCAGCGAGCGCTTCGGCGCCGGCGACCGTTTCGTGCTCGACGCTGTGCGGCAGGCGGCGGCGCCGCGCAAGATCGCGGTGCTCAACAAGATCGACCGGGTGAAGAAGCCCGAGCTCCTGCCGCTGATGGGGCGTTACGGCGCCGGCGGGGTGTTTTCCGACATCGTGCCGGTGTCGGCGCAGACCGGCGAGGGCAGCGCGGAGCTGGCCGAGCTGCTCTGGACGGCGATGCCGGAGGGCGAGCCGTTCTACGACCCCGAGCTGCTCACCGTCCATCCCGAGCGTTTTCTCGCCGCCGAGAGGATCCGCGAGAAGCTGCTGCAGTCGACCAGTGACGAACTGCCGTACACCACCGCGGTACAGATCGAGCGCTGGGAAGAGGAGGGCGGGCTGGTCCGCATCTACGCCTCGATCCTGGTCGACCGTGAAAGCCAGAAGAAGATCGTCATCGGTCGCGGCGGCCAGATGATCAAGCAGATCGGCACCGCGGCGCGGCTCGATCTCGAGCAGTTCCTCGGCCGCAAGGTCTACCTCGACATGCGGGTAAAGGACGAGCCGGGCTGGCGCGAGCAGCCGCGTATCCTGGCCGAGCTGGAGCGCGATCTCTATGCCGGCGGCGACGGCGAGGAACCGGACAGCTGATGGAAGTCGAACAGAACTCTCCTCCCCGGCGCCTCGAGCTGCTCAACGAGACGATGCGCAAGTTCCTGCGCCGAGGGGCGGCCGCCAACGTCTCGAAGCTGCTCGCCCGCACCCGTCCCGAAGACGTCGCGCTGCTGGTGCGCGGACTGGGCGACGCCGATCGCATCGCCCTGTTTCGCGTACTGGTGGCGGAGTTCCCCGAGGCGGCGGGCGTGGTGCTGACCGAGCTCGAGCCGCCGCAGCGGCGCGACTTGCTGGAACAGCTGACGCCCGACGAGATCGCGGCGGTGCTCGAGCACAGTGCGGTCGACGACACCGTGTTCCTGGTCGACTCGCTGCCGCGGGAGCTCCACGACCGGGTGGTGGAGATCGCCGATCGGAGCGATCTGTCGGGGGTCCAGGCCCAGCTCACCTATCTCGACGACACCGCCGGGCGCATCATGGACACCGAGCTCTTCGCCCTGGCGGAGTCGACCTCGGTGCGGGCGGCGATCGACGCCATCCAGCAGGCCAAGGACGTCGAGATGATTTTCTATCTCTACGTCATCGACCGCGACGGCCACCTGGTCGGCGTGACCTCGCTGCGCCAACTCCTGCTCTCACAGCCCGGCCGCACGTTGGGAGAGATCATGAACCGTTCGGTGATCAAGGTGCACACCGATACCGACCAGGAGGAAGTGGCTCAGCTCGCGGCGCGTTACGACCTGCTGGCGATTCCGGTCACCAATGCGGAGAATCGTCTGATCGGAATCGTCACCGTCGACGACATCATCGACATCGTCAAGGAGGAGGCGACCGAGGACTTCTACAAGATGGTCGGCACCTCGGACGACGAGCTGCTCTACCAGGAACAACCGCTGCAGGTGGCGCGTATCCGGTTGCCCTGGATGATGGTCAACCTGGCTGGCCTGCTGGTCTCGGGCCTGTTGCTCAAGCATTTTCAGGTCACCTTGCGGGAAGCGCTCTTCCTGCTCACCTTCGTGCCGGTGGTGATGGGCATGGGCGGTACCATCGGCAGTCAGACCTCGACCATCGCGGCGCGCGCGCTCGCCGCCGGGCGCCTCGGCAAGGGGCCCGGAGGTCTGCGCCACTTCCTCGGCCAGCAGGTGCTGGTCGGCGCCATTCTCGGTCTGGCGATCGCCGGCGTGGTCGGACTCGTGGCCTGGCTGCTCGAGGCCAACCCTTACTACGGGCTGGTGGTGGGGGCGGCAGTTCTGCTGACCATCGTGGTGGCGGCATCGAACGGCGTCCTGGTGCCGGTGCTGTTCCGCCGGCTGGGTATCGACCCAGCGCTCGCCACCGGGCCGTTCGTCACCACGGTCAACGACCTCACCGGCATCCTGATCTTCTTCGGCCTGGCCTCGCTGCTCATCGACTTCCTGGTCCGCTGACGTGCAGGTGTACGAGCGCGAGGCCCTGGTGCTCGACGTCGTCGATCTGCACGACGCGGACCGCATCGTCAGCTTCCTGACGCGCGACGAAGGCAAGAAACGCGGCGTCGCTCGCGGCGCGCGGCGCAAGCACTCGCGCTTCGCCGGCCAACTGCAGCCGCTCGCCAAGGCGCGCATCGACTGGTTCGAAAAGGAAGGCCGTGAGCTGGTGCGCATCTCGAGCGTCGATCTGGTGCGGCCGGCGCACCGGCTGCAACAGGATCTGGAAGGCATTCTGATCGGCGGCTATCTCGCCGACCACGTGCTCGAGTTCGCGCAGGAGAACGAGCCCAACGAGCATCTCTACCGGCTCCTCGACTCGACGCTGGAGGCGCTCATCGCCGGCGCGTCTCGCGATCTGTCGGCTCGTTACTTCGAGGTCTGGGTGCTGCGTCTGCAAGGCATCTTTCCACCGCCGCGCGAATGTCCGCACTGCGGCCGGCCGTTCGGCGAGGACGGCGCCTTGCTGCCGCCCAATGGCGACGCTCTGCTCTGTCCCGACTGCGCGGGCCAGGAGCGCGGTGGATTGCGCGTCGGGCCGGAGGTCCTCTCCTTCCTCCGGCGCACCGGCCGCGAAGGGCTCGAGCGCCTAGCCCTCAAGCCGCCTCCCACTGCCTCGCTGCGGCGCGTCGAAGAGCTCTGTCGCGAGGTAAGGCGCCGCTTCCTGCACCGCGAGCTGCGCAGTTACGACGTCCTCAAGCGGACCCTCGGGACGTAGGGCGGCGCCGCCCGGTGCGGCCGTTCCTTCAGGGCTCGGCGGCGACCCTGTAGACAGGGTAGAGGTCGCGCCTTTCGTCCCAGGAAGCATGCCTGCGATAGAAGAACTCGAGACGCGCCTTGGGATCGCTGGCGAACTTCGGGTCGGTCGTCAGCTGCCGTGCGAATTCGGCCGCCGTTGCGGGTTCGCTGGCGAGCATCTTGCGGCCAACTTCCTCGGCAACGTAGGCCTCCATGTACTCCTTGGCCTCGAAGGCGGTGTTGAAAAATCCCCAGGCAGCGAACGAATCGGGACCCTGGGGCTCGAGTAGCGCCGCCACCAGTCGAGCCTTCGGCTGGGCAATCGGAACGAACACACTGCCGGCCGGCACTGTGCGGCGCCCAGCAGCCCAAGTGCCGGCGAACGTCGCGCCTTGGTGCCCTTCGTAGGACGCCGCCGCGAACGTCACCTGGCTGGCGCGGAAGCTCTCGACTTGTGCGTCGCGGAGATCGTGGTCCAATCTGATGTAGACGATGCCGTGCAAGTCGAGCTTCTCGGCCATCCATCCGGCGTGGGCGGCCGGCACGACGTAACCGCCCGCCGGCGCGATCACCTGAATCTTGGGAACCACCTGATCCCGCAGTGGCACGTTCCAGACCTCAGGCTTCGCGGTGTCGTAGCGGGTGCCGATGGCGCCGGAAACCGCCGAGGGCTCGCGGGTGTAGGCGTAGCCGCGAAACGCGATCGTTCGCGGTTCGCCCGCCGCTTGGAAATCCAGGTTCACCTGCTGGCCGCCGAGCTGGGCGGCGCGCGAGTCGGCCTCGCGGCCCAGTGCCCTCCAGCGGGCGCCGTCGCGAGCCGTCAGCTCCGCCAACGCCACCACGATGTCTCGTGTTACGCGGACTCGGGTCGGATAATCCTTCCAGGAGTGGGTTTCGACCAGCACGGCGAACCGGTTGCGCAGGGCCCAGTAACCGGTCGAGAGCCGCGGCGTCGGCACTCCGGCATCGAATCCGGAGGCGGGATCGTCATCGACCACGAACGAGGGGTAGAAATCGAGCGGCAGCGATCCTCCCGCGACGAGCCGGCGCCGCACCTCGTCCCCGAGCTCCTTGGCGCCGGAGCGCAGACCGGGGTCGCCCTGGTAGATCGGCTCCGGTAGCACGGCGACATCGTGCTCGAACTCGGCGCCGTCCGTAGCGTGCAGGTCGACGTAGAGCGCCGGGTCCCACTCGCCCAGCAAGCGCAGCATGGCCCGCATCTCCGGTGAGTCGGCCTTGGTGTAGTCACGGTTCAGATTGAAGTTCTGCGCCGTGGTCCGCCAGCCCATCTCCCGCGGGCCGTTCTGATTCGGCCGGTTCCAGGGACCGAAGCGCTCGTGGCCGTCGACGTTGAAGACCGGCACGAAAACCACGGTCATCTTGTCGAGCGCCCCAGGCGCCGCCTCGCCGGCGAGGATCTGGCGCAGGGCCAGGAAGCCGGCATCCTTGCCGTCGATCTCGCCGGCATGGATGCCGCCCTGGACCAGCATCACCGGAATGTTGCGGGCGCGCGCCGAGGCGGCATCGAGGGCGCCGCTCCTCGAGGCCACCAGCGCCAGCAGCGGCCGCCCTTCCGGGGTGCGGCCGAATTCGACGCAACGCACGGCGTCCGGCCAGCTTCGGG
Source organism: Thermoanaerobaculia bacterium (assembly GCA_963821905.1). Lineage (GTDB taxonomy): Bacteria > Acidobacteriota > Thermoanaerobaculia > Multivoradales > JAGPDF01 > CAWGFP01. Next base: position 465,883 of record CAWGFP010000015.1, read on the forward strand.
CATAGGCGGCGCAGAGCCGCTCGACCTCGTCGAAGCGGCCGGTGTCGCGGTATGCGGAGCGCTCGGCGACAGTCAGGAGCGAATCGGCGACCGGCGCCGCTGCGCCTTCGGCAGGCACCGCCAGGACTGCGCCCAGCAAGGGCAAGGTCATGCGGACAAATGCGTTCACGAAGCCTCCTCGGGAACTGGCGTTCATTCCCGACAACTTAGATCGACACTAGGACGGTTTCCGTCCTATTCGCCCGCTCGCTGCCCGAGGAGGCGGGAAGGTCCCTATTGCTTTTGCTCCTTCGCGGCTTTGGCCTTCATCGCTTTGAAGGTCTCAGGCTCGTCGGCTGGATTGACGTAGTTGACGTCGAAGGGCCCGTCACCGCTGATCTGAAGCAGGCAGCCGCCCTTGCACCAAGCCTCGTGCGCCGTCTTGCCGGGCAGGTACATGTAGCCGCCCGAGGTGAGGGTGTGCTTCATGCCGGCGGACTCGGTCAGGAAGGTGCCGCTGATGACCGTCACCAGCTCGTTCGGCGTGTGCCAGTGCGGCGGCACCCGGTAGTCGCCACTCTCAACTTTCATGAGCAGGTCGATGCCGCCGGTCTTTGAGTTCTGGTGCAGTACGGCGAGCATCGCGCCAGGAGGGAGCACTTCGGCCGGCGCCCACTTCAGATCGGCGGCGTTCTGGGCCTCCATCGCGGCAGCCGCCGGAGTGTCCGCCGCGCGCGCGCCGAAGGCGAGCACGAGTGCCATCGCTCCCACGACAACAGGAACCTTGCCTCTCATCGCATCCTCCTTTGCTCGGTAAGGGAAGGATCTCCCAATAGAAACCTACCGCCGGCTCTCCGTCGCGTCAATTGTGGCGGCCAGCGGGAAGCAAGCGGACGGGCCACTCCGATAAGATCCCGCCCTCATGCATACCTTTCAAGACCTCGTCCTTCGCCTATCCGAGTTCTGGGCCGGCGAGGGCTGCGTGCTGCAGCAGCCGTACGACCTCGAGGTCGGCGCCGGCACCATGCACCCGGACACCTTCCTGCGCGTGCTCGGTCCGGAGCCCTGGCGGGTCGCCTACGTCCAGCCCTCGCGCCGCCCGGCCGACGGCCGCTACGGCGACAACCCGTTCCGCCTCGGCAAGCACCATCAGTTCCAGGTCATCCTCAAGCCGTCGCCGCCGACGTGCAGCAGCTCTACGTCCGCAGCCTGGAGGCGATGGGCGTCGACCTGACCAGGTCCACGACCTGCGCTTCGAGGAGGACAACTGGGAGGCGCCGACGCTCGGCGCGTGGGGCGTCGGCTGGCAGGTGATGCTCGACGGCATGGAGATCACCCAGTTCACCTACTTCCAGCAGGCGGGCGGCCTCGAGCTCCAGCCGATCCGCGCCGAGATCACCTACGGCCTGGAGCGCATCACCATGTTCCTCGGCCTCGACCGACAGCATCTACGACATCGACTGGGTGCCGGGGCGTCGACTACGGCCAGGTGCGCCAGCAGGACGAGTTCGAGATGTCGAAGTACTACTTCGAGATCGCCGACGTCGCCTTCCTGCAGCAGCATCTTCGACGGCATGGAGCGCGAGGCGCGGCGCTGCCTCGAGGCCGGGCTGGTGCTGCCGGCCTACGAGTGCGCCCTCAAGTGCTCGCACGCTTTCAACGTGCTCGACGCGCGCGGCGCGGTGTCGGTGACCGAGCGGGTGGCGCTGATGAAGCGGGTGCGCGACCTGGCGATCGGCTGCGCCAAGGAGTACGTGGCGAGCCGCGAGAAGCTGGGCTTCCCGCTGCTCGCCGGAAGACGCGAGGAGTCGGAGGCCGTCGATGTCGCGGGGTGAGTACCTGCTCGAAGTGCGGGCGAGGAGATCCCGGCGCGCATGCTAGCCGGGCGTCGCGCGAGCTGGCCACGCGCGTCTTCGAGGAGCTGATGGCGCGCGGCCTCGGTCCCTCGCGAGGTCGAGACCGGCTACACGCCGCGCCGGCTGGTGCTCGTGCTCAAGGGCCTCCCGGCAGCGTGAGACGGACCGCGAGGAGCAGGCCTCGGTCCGCCGCTTCAGGCCGCCTTCAGCGAGACTGGCGAAGCGACGGCGGCGGCCGTTGGCTTCGCGAAAAGATTCCAGGTAGGCGGTAAAAGACCTTCGCATCGTCGAGGGGAAGACTGGCCAGCCGTTCAAGTCTGAAGCGGTGCTGGCGGGACTTTCTGCCGGCGAGATCGCGCGTGCTCGGCAGCAAAAGGGCCGCTACCTCGGGCACGTGCACAAGGTGGCCGGCCGCACGACGTCCGCAGTGCTGGCCGAGCTCGTGCCGCAGGTCCTGCGCGGCATCACCTGGGCGAAGACGATGCGGTGGGGGACAGCGAGGGCCCGTGGGTGCGCCCGGTGCACGGCGTCGTGTCGCTGCTCGACGGCGAGGTCGTGCCTTTCGACCTGCTCGGTGTATCCGCGAGTCACGAGAGCGTCGGCCACCCCGTCCTCTCGCCTGAGCCTTTCGCGGTTCAGGAGCTGGCCACTACCGTGCCGAGCTCGCCGCGCGCGGCATCGAGATCAGCGCCGAGACGCGGCGCCGGAGCCTTAGCCTCGGCGATGGGCGCCGCTGCCGCGGCGGCGGGGGCGGCCGCTGGTCGACGATGCCGAGCTGCTCGACAAGCTGGCGGCGATCTGCGAGATCCCCGGCGTGATGGAAGGGAGCTTCGACGAGGGCTATCTCGAGCTACCGCGCAGAGGTCCTTCGACCAGCCTGCGCGACCACCAGAGCGCGCTCACCGCCGAACGAGACGGACGCCTGCTGGCGAAGTTCTTCACGGTCATGGACCGGCCGGACGATCCGAAGGGACGGGTGCGCGCGGGCAACGAGTGGGTGGTCGCGGCGCGGCTCGCCGACGCGCGGTTCTTCTACGGCGAGGACCGCAAGCGCACGCTCGCCGAGCGCGCCGCGCGGCTCGATCAGCTCGGCATTCCACGAGAAGCTCGGGAGCTACGCCGACAAGACGCGCCGCATCGAGGCCCTGGCGGGGGCGATCTGCGACCGCCTCGGCTGGGGCGCGGTGCGCGGCGATGTCCTGGCGGCCGCGCGGCTGCTGAAGGCGGATCTGCCACCGAGATGGTCAAGGAGTTCACCTCACTCCAGGGCGTCATGGGCGGCATCTACGCCCGCGAGGAAGGGGCAGCCCGAGGCGGTCTGGCAGGCGGTCTACGACCAATACATGCCGGCCTCGACCGCGGACCGCATCCCGCGCGGCCGAGCGGGCAGGTGGTCGGCCTCGCCGACCGTCTCGACACGCTGGTGGGGATCTTCGGCCTCGGTCTGGTGCCGACCGGCAGCAAGGATCCGTTCGGTCTGCGGCGCGCCGCTCAGGGCGTGGTGCGCATCGCGCTCGAAGGCGGGCTGGCCTGCGACCTCGAGCAGCTGGTTCCGGTCGCCGCCGCGCAGTCTCGGCGACCGTCTCAAGCGCAGCCCGAGCCGAGGTCCTCGACGATCTGCGCCCGTTCCTCTACGACCGGCTGCGCTACGTGCTCGGGCTCCAGGCTTCGCCTACGACGAGATCGAGGCCGCGTCTCGGCGCCGGCGGTCTGGATCTCGCCGGATCTGCGAGCCCGCGTCGAGGCCCTCCATCGAGTGCGCGAGGCGCCGGCCTTCCTGCTCGGTGGTGCTGGCCGCCAAGCGCATCGCCAACATCCTGCGCGAAGCGCCGGCGCAGCGGCTCGATGCCGCGCGGCTGCAGCATCCCGCCGAGCTCGCCCTGCACGGGGGACTGTCGAGGATGCGGAGCGAAGTGGATGACGCCGCCGCGCGCCGCGACTATGGCGGCGCCCTGCGTGGCATCGAGAGCCTGGCCGAGACCCTCGACCGGTTCTTCGTCGAGGTGCTGGTGATGGATCCCGACCTCGAGGTGCGCGCCAACCGGCTGGCACTGTTGCAAGAGATTCACGCCCTCCTGGGGCGCGTCGCGCTGTTGACCGAGATGGTGGTGGAGAAGGGCTGAATAGAACGGAGCCGGAATGTCGAATCGATTCGTCTATGCCTTCGATGAACTGGCCGCCGCGCAGACGGCTTGCGGCAACGACTGGGAACGGGTGCGCGGGCTGCTGGGCGGCAAGGGAGCCAACCTGGCGGAAATGACTCGCATCGGCGTGCCGGTGCCGCCCGGTTTCACGGTTACGACCGAAGCCTGCAACGCCTATCTGGCGGCCGGCGAGCGCTTTCCCGAGGGGCTGTGGGAGGAAGAGTTGGCCGCGTTGAGGGCGCTGGAGCAGCAGACCGGCAAGCGTTTCGGCGATTCCGCGAATCCTCTCCTGGTCTCCTGCCGCTCGGGCGCGAAGTTTTCGATGCCCGGCATGATGGACACGGTGCTCAACATCGGCATGAACGACGCGGTCGCCGAGGGCATGGCGCGACTGACCGGCGACCCGCGCTTCGCCTACGACAGCTACCGCCGGCTGGTGCAGATGTTCGGCTCGGTGGTGATGGGGATCGACGACGAGCCGTTCGAGGAGGTACTCACCGAAGCGCGGCGGCACGCCGGCGTCGAGAGCGACTCCGACCTCGGTGCCGAGGACTGGCGGCGGGTGACCGGCGAGTTCATGAAGATCGTTCGAGAGCGCCACCCAGCGACCATTTCCGCAGGAGGCGATGGAGCAGATCCGCCTCGCCACCGAGGCGGTGTTCAAGAGCTGGAACGGCAAGCGCGCGGTCGACTATCGCAACGCCGCCAAGATCGCCCACGACCTCGGCACCGCGGTCAACATCTGCACCATGGTCTTCGGCAACCTCGGCCAGGACTCGGCGACCGGAGTGGCGATGACCCGCAGCGGCGCCACCGGCGAGAACCAGATCGAGGGCGACTACCTGACCAACGCCCAGGGCGAGGACGTGGTCGCCGGCATCCGCGCAGACCAAGCCGATCGAGGAGCTCAAGCGGCGAGATGCCGCGCGGCCTACGCCGAGTTCGCGGACATCGCCGCGTCGCTGGAGCGCCACTACCGTGAGATGCAGGACGTCGAGTTCACCATCGAGCGCGGCAAGCTGTGGATGCTGCAGACCCGCGACGCCAAGCGGACCGCGCAGGCGGCGGTGCGCATCGCCGTCGACATGGCGGACGAGGGACTGATCACCCGGAGGAGGCGGTGCTGCGGGTGACCGCCCGATCAGGTCGACTTCTTCCTCCATCCGCAGTTCGACGGCGCGGCGGTGAAGCGAGGCAGCGGCCGACGGCGACCGACTGGCGCACGGGCCTCAACGTCTCTCCCGGCGCCGCGGTCGGTCAGATCGCCCTCGACGCCGACATCGCCGAGCGCTGGGCCAAGGAGGGCAAGGACGTCATCATGGTCCGGCCGGAGACCAAGCCGGACGACGTCCACGGCATGCTGGCGGCGCGCGGCATCCTGACCAGCCGCGGCGGCCGCACCAGCCATGCGGCGCTGGTCGCGCGGCAGTTCGGCAAGCCGGCTGTGGTCGGCGTGGCGAGTCTCGAGATCGATCTCGTGAAGCGCGAGATCCGCGTTGCCGGCCGCGTGCTGCGCCGAGGGCGAAAGGGTGTCGATCGACGGCACGACCGGGCAGGTCTACGCCGGCAAGCTGCCGACCGTGGTGCCCGACATCAAGGATGCCGTACCTCGAAAAACTGCTCGGCTGGGCGGACGGATTCCGCCGCCTCCAGGTGTGGGCCAACGCCGACTATCCGGTCGACGCCCAGCGCGCCCGCGAATATGGCGCCCAGGGTATCGGCCTCTGCCGCACCGAGCACATGTTCTTCCAGCCCGAGCGTCTGCCGCACGTGCAGCGCATGATCCTGCACAAGGACGACACCGGCGGTGGTCGAGCGAATGTCTCGCGAAGCTGCTGCCGTTCCAGCGCGAGGACTTCCTCGGTCTCTTCCGCGCCATGGACGGCCTGCCGGTGATCATCCGGCTGATCGACCCGCCGCTGCACGAGTTCCTGCCCTCGCACGTCGACGTGGCGCGCGAGATCGACGAGATCGCGGCCCGGGGCTTCGACGCCGCGGGTCTGGCGGAGAAGAAGCGGGTGCTGGCCGCGATCGAGCGGCTGCACGAGTCGAACCCGATGCTGGGTCTGCGCGGAGTGCAGGCTCGGCATCCACCTCGCCGCCTTGACCAGGATGCAGGTTCGGGCGATCTTCGAGGCCGCCTGCCAGGCCGCGAAGGAAGGCGTCGACGTCCATCCCGAGGTCATGATCCCGCTTGCCGGCCACTGGCGCGAGCTCGAGGTGCAGCAGTCGGCGTTCGAGGAAGAGGCCTCGCATGTCATGGCGCGAGCAAGGCCGCAAGGTGGACTACAAGTTCGGCACCATGATCGAGATCCCGCGCGCCGCGCTCACCGCCGATCAGCTCGCCAAGTACGCGCAGTTCTTCTCCTACGGCACCAACGACCTCACCCAGACCACCTTCGCGATCTCGCGTGACGACGCGGAGAAGGGTTTCCTGATCGAGTACATGGAACAAAGGATTCTCGCCGAGAACCCCTTCGCCTCGATCGACGAGGACGGAGTCGGCAAGCTGATGGCGATGGGCGTCGAGCTGGGGCGCAAGGCACGGCCGGGAATGGAGATCGGCATCTGCGGCGAGCACGGCGGCGATCCGAAGTCGATCGACTTCTGTCATCGCATCGGACTGGACTACGTCTCGTGTTCGCCTTTCCGCGTGCCGATCGCGCGCTTGGCGGCGGCGCAGGCGGCATTGCGGTCCTCATAGATGAGTCCGATGGGTGTAACGCGAGCTCGGAGCCTGAGTCGTTGGCTTGCTCTCGTGGCGCTCTTCTCTTCGAGCTGGCTGGCTGCCGCCGAGCCGGTGGCGCCGGCGGTCGTCGTGGTGCGCGCCGCGCGTCTGCTCGATGTCGAGTCCGGAGCGTTGCTGCCGGATCGCGCCGTGGTGGTGGAGGGTGAGCGTGTCCGCGCCGTGGTCTCGGCGCGCGACCCGCTCCCGACCGGCGCCTCGCTGATCGATCTCGGCGACATGACGCTGCTGCCCGGTCTGATCGACTGTCATACCCACGTCACGACGACCTACGAGTACCTGCTCTACGGTGGTCCCATGTATGACGCGGTGACCGCCTTCTCGCGGGCGCGGGCGACGCTAGAGGCCGGGTTCACCACGGTTCGCGAGCTATGGGCGCAGGCTTTCATGGACGTCGCGCTGCGTGACGCCATCGATCGCGGGGCGGTGGTCGGGCCGCGGATGCTGGTGGCGACGCTCGCGCTCGGCTCGACCGGGGGGCACGACGAAGACGTGCTGGGTCTGTCGCCCGACATCGCCATGGCCCGTCCGGACGGCATCGCCGACGGCGTCGACGCGGTGCGGAAGAAAGTGCGTTGGGAGATCAAGCACGGCGCCGACGTGATCAAGATCATGGCCACGGAGGGAGCCGGCGAGGGCAACAACCTCGAGAACGAGACCCAGTTCACGCTCGCCGAGATGGAGGCCGCGGTGGAGGAGGCCCACCGCTACGGCAAGAAGGTGGCCGCGCACGCCCACGGCACGGACGGCATCAAGCAGGCGATTCGCGCCGGCGTGGACTCGATCGAGCACGGCACGCTGCTCGACGACGAGGCGATCACGATGCTGCGCGAGCACGGCACGTTTCTGGTTCCCACCGGTTACATCTGGGAGTACAAAGAACCGGACGAGAAGGAACCCGGCCCGACGCAGCGCGAGCGCAACGCGCGTTTCGTGCGCGGCAGCAAGGAGGGGTTCCGCAAAGCGGTGGCCGCCGGTGTCAGGATCGCCATGGGTTCCGACTCCTCGGTCATCCCGCACGGCACCAACGCCCGCGAGATCTCCTGGATGGCGCGCAACGGCATGACGCCGCTGCAGGCCATCCAGGCGTCCACCGTTCGCGCCGCCGAGCTTCTCGGCTGGAGCGACCGGGTGGGCTCCATCGCCCCGGGCAAGTACGCCGATCTCATCGCGGTCGCCGGCGACCCGCTCGCGGACGCGACGCGGCTGGAGAGCGTGCGCTTCGTCATGAAGGGCGGGGCGGTCATTCGACGGGAGTAGTCCGGTGACGAATCCGATTGCCATCCAGGACCGCTACCCGCCGGACTTCGCGCACTGCTACGGCTGCGGGCGGGCTAACGAGCACGGGCACCAGCTCAAGAGCTTCTGGTCGGGAGACGAGGTCGTGGCGCGGTTCCAGCCGAAGCCGCATCACATCGCGGTGCCGGGGTTCGTGTACGGCGGATTGCTCGCCTCGCTCATCGATTGCCATGCCATGGCGACTGCGGCCGCGTTCGCCGAGCGGGCGGCGGGTCGCGACGTCGAGGACCGGATGGCGCCGCGCTACGTCACGGCGGCGTTGAACGTGCAGTATGTGAGGCCCACGCCGGTGGGCCACGAGCTCGTGCTCCGCGCGCGCGTCAGCGAAGCGAGTGAGCGCAAGTCGCGGGTCAGCGTGACGCTGGAAGCGGACGGCGTCGTCACCGTGACGGGTGAGGCGGTCGCCGTTCCCCTCCCCGCGTCGATGTCCGGCGCCTAGCGACCTAGCGTTTCTTCGTCTGGGTTTTCTGCTTGCTCCGTGCGGCGCTTTCCTTGGCGCGGAAGCGAACGATGCGTTCGATCAACTTCGCGGGCACGGGTTCCGAGAGCGGGAAGCGAATGGTGCCCTTGCTCACCACGTAGCCCGCCAGTTCGTCTTTGAACTCAGCCACCAGTTCGGGGCCGGCGGGGTAGAGGGAGAAATGCTCCTTCCAGCCGGCGAAGTAGATCACCCGCTCGCCAGCCAGTTTGTAGGCCGCGATCTGGTAGCTGATGACTTCCTCGGCTGCGGGCAGAGCCTTGCGGATGATGGCTCGGACACGCTCGAGAGCTGGCTGAACGTGGGTGGGCTGGGCGGCGATGTATTCGTCGACGGACTTGTAGTCTGTCTTCGCCATCACGCCTTCCTTCGGCGGGCTGCCGACGCGGACCCCCTCATTTTTTTCGCTCCACCCGGCCAGCAGATCGGGCACGGTCCGGAGCCCTGGTAGCGGTGCCCGCGGCTGCAGGTTTTCCAGCCGCCTGTGTTCTTGGTCTTCACCTTGGTCGCCACAACTCACCTCCGATCGGGATCTTACGGCCGTTGCTGGACGGGGCGCGAGATAAGCTCGGGCCGTGCCACGGATCCACATTCTGCCCGACCGCCTGATCTCGCAGATCGCGGCTGGCGAGGTCGTCGAGCGCCCGGCGTCGGTGGTCAAAGAGCTGCTGGAGAACGCTCTCGATGCTGGGGCGCGGGACGTGCGGATCGAACTCGAGGTCGGCGGCAAGCGGCGGATCGTGGTCAACGACGACGGCTCGGGCATGGAGCGCGACGATTCGCTGCTCGCTTTCGATCGTCACGCCACCTCGAAAATCGCCAGCTTCGAGGACCTCGAGAAGGTGCCAACCCTCGGGTTTCGCGGCGAGGCGCTGGCTTCGATCGCCGCCGTGGCCAAAGTGGAGATGCTTACGGCCGAAGCCCCCGGCGAAGGTTGGCGGGTTCGCATCGAGGGCGGGCGCGTGGCGGTTGCGGAGCCGGCGGCGGCCCCGCGGGGCACGCGACTCGAGGTGGCGTCACTGTTCTTCAACGTGCCGGCGCGGCGGGCGTTTCTCAAGTCGCCCGAGACCGAGCTGCGGCGATGCCTGGAGGTGGTGCAGGGCTACGCGCTGGCGCGGCCGGACGTGCGGATCTCCCTCCTCCACGAAGGCCGCGAGCTGATCATTGCCTCCGCGGCGGGCGAGGGCGGCATCGGGCTTCGCGAGCGAGTGGGGCAGATCTTCGGGCCGGACCTTGCGGCGCGGCTGGTGGAGATCGGCGAGCCCGGCCGTCCCGGCGAGGCGCGCGGATTGGTCGGAGATCGCAGCACGGCGCGCGGGCGGCGACAGTTCGTGTTCGTGAATCGTCGGCTGATTCGCGATCGCGCGGTGATGGCTACGTTCTACCGCGCGGTGCGCGAGGAGTGGGCGAGCGAAGACTTTCCGGCTCTCTTCCTCTTCCTGGAGCTGCGGCCCGAGGAGGTCGACGTCAACGTTCATCCGCAGAAGGCGGAGGTTCGCTTCCGGGATCCCGCGCTACTTGATCGGTTGTACATGGCGCTGCGCGGGGCGCTGGCGCGAGCCCGCGGTGAGGAGCCGGCACCCTGGCGCACGCCGGACGCTGCCGGCAGGCCCGAAGGAGCGCTTGCATGGGCGGGCGCCGGAGGCAGGGACTGGATGAGTGCCGCAGAGGTGCGCGAGCCAGCGCGCATCGCCGAGGCGGTCTACGCGCCGCTCGACCGGCCGTCGGTGCCGGGGCCGCTCGCGGGACGCGGGGCAGGTCCCGACAGGTTCCGGCTTTTGGGGCAGTACAAGGGCTCGCTGCTCCTGCTCGAAGGGCCGGACGGCCTGTACATCATCGACCAGCACGTGGCCCACGAGCGCATCCTCTACGAGCGATTGCGCCGCTCGCTCGAGGCAAGCCACGTCGGATCGCAGCCGCTTCTTGCGCCCGCGCTCCTCGAGCTTGCACCCGCAGAGCGCCAACGTCTGGTCGAGCTCGGCAGCGAGCTTGCGGCCTTCGGATTCGAGCTCGAGGAAATGTCCGGGGCGACGATCGCCCTCCGGGCGGTGCCGGCAGTCCTCTCACTGGCCGAGGCGGAGCCACTCCTCGTACATCTGGCGGGCGAGGACGGAGCGGCCTCGAGTGGTGGCGACCTGCGCCGCCGCGTCCTGGACGCCCTGGCGGCGAGCCAGGCTTGCAAGGCGGCGATCAAGATGCACCATCCTCTGGGCCCCGAGGCCATGGAAGCGTTGGTAAGCGAGCTGTTCGCCGCAGAGCAGCCTTACGCTTGCCCCCATGGCCGTCCCATCGTGCTCCAGATGACGGACTCCGACCTCGAGAGGAGGTTCGGCCGCCGCGGTTGACGCGCCGCGGGTGTTACCATTTGCCTGCATGGTTCTCGGTATTCGTTCCTCGACCCCGCTCGAAAAGCGCCTGGGTCACCGGTTCCGCCACCTCGATCTGCTGGAAGTCGCGCTCACCCATAGGTCCTGGGTCAACGAGAAGGGTGCAGGCGAGAATTACGAGCGTATGGAGTTTCTGGGCGATTCTGTCCTGGGTCTGGTTGCCGCGGAATGGCTGTACGAGACGCATCCTGACCTGCCCGAGGGCGAGCTCTCGCGGCTCAAGAGTTACTTGGTGAGCGCGCTCGTCCTGGAGCGTTTCGCGCAGAAGATCGATCTCGGCTCGGCCCTGCGCGTGGGAATCGGCGAGGACCGGTCCGGCGGACGCGCAAAGCGTTCTCTACTCGCGGATTCGATGGAAGCGGTGATCGGCGCCGTCTACCTCGACGGAGGCCTGAAGCAGGCTCGGGAGTTGGTGCTCGAGATCCTCAACGGGGCCTCGGCGGACAAGCCCAAGGAGGCGTTGGGAGACGCCAAGACGCTGCTCCAGGAGCTCGCCCAAGCCCGCGGGTGGGACCTCCCGGAGTACCGGCTGGTGGCCGAGTCCGGTCCCGATCACCGAAAAGTGTTCGAAATCGAGTGCTGGCTGTGCGGCGAGCTTGCTGGAACCGGCGATGGCGAGGCCAAGAAAGTCGCCGAGCAACGCGCGGCGGCCGTGGCCGTCGACTGGCTGCGCAACCGCGAGGCCGCCCCCACCGCCGCCGAAAAACGGTGACAGGCGCCGCTTTTTTCCGCAGCGGTGGTCCGCCCGCAGGTCGTTGAGCATCAGTGTGTTGTCGTGCGTTACAGCCTGTGGAAGGCACAGGTGACCGTCACCGATTTGGGTCACCGATTTGAGTTGACGGTAAGATTCGCGCCTTATGACTGAGTCCCCGATGCTGGTTTCGATTTCCCGGTTGCCGGAGCATGCCGGCCAGCGCGTAACGGTGCGCGGTTGGGTTGCCAACAAGCGTTCGTGCGGCAAGATCGCTTTTCTTCAGGTGCGTGACGGGCGGCGTGGTCCAGGCGGTCGCCAGCCGGGCGGACGTCTCCGAGACCGCCTGGGCCGATGCGGAGCGCGCCACCCAGGAGTCGACCGTGTATCTGACGGGCACCGCACGGGCCGACAAGCGCGCGCCCGGGCGGCGTCGAGATCCAGCTCGACGACCTCCGGATCGATCACCTGACCGCGGACTTTCCGATCACGCCGAAGGATCACGGCACCGCGTTCCTGATGGAGAACCGCCACCTCTGGCTGCGCTCGACCCGCCAGCGGGCGGCGCTGCGCGTGCGCAGCGAGGTGGAGCAGGCGATCCGCGACTTCTTCTACGAGCGCGACTTCACGCTGATCGACTCGCCGATCCTCACCCCCGCGGCCTGCGAGGGCACCTCGACGCTCTTCGAAACCGACTACTTCGGCGAGAAGGCGTTCCTTTCGCAGTCGGGCCAGCTCTACCTGGAGCCAGCGGCCGCCGCGCTGGGCAAGGTCTACTGCTTCGGCCCCACTTTCCGCGCCGAAAAGTCGAAGACCCGCCGCCACCTGATGGAGTTCTGGATGGTCGAGCCCGAGGTCGCCTTCCTCGAGTTCGACGGCCTCTGCCAGCTGGCCGAGGAGTTCGTCGCCTACTGCACCGGCCGCGTCCTCGAGCGGGCGGCGGAGGACCTCAAGGTCCTGGAGCGCGACACCGCGAAGCTCGAAACCGTCGTGGCGCCGTTCCCGCGCATCACCTACACCGAGGCCGTCGATCTGTTGAAGAAGGAGGGCATCCCGATCCAGTGGGGTGACGACTTCGGCGGCGACGAGGAGACCGCGCTGGCCAACAAGTTCGACCGGCCGGTGATGGTCAGCCGTTACCCGACGGCCATCAAGGCGTTCTACATGCAGCCGGATCCGGAGAACCCGGACGTCGTGCTCGGTCTCGACATGCTCGCGCCCGAGGGCTACGGCGAGATCATCGGCGGCAGCCAGCGCATCCACGATCACGACCTCCTGCTGCGCCGCATCCAGGAGCACAATCTGCCGGTCGAAGCGTTCCAGTGGTACCTCGACGTGCGCAAGTACGGCACCTTCCCGCACGCCGGCTTCGGCATGGGGCTCGAGCGTTTCGTCGCCTGGATGTGCGGCGTCCCCCACCTGCGCGAGACGATTCCGTACCCGCGGATGCTGTACAAGATCTACCCCTAGGCTTCGAACTCCTGCCGCAGCGCGACAATGGCGGGCCGCGCTGCGGCATAAACCCGGGCTTGAGTAGGTAAAGGGCTGGTGTTACAATCCCTTCAGTCACGCCGCGATGCGGCAAGCGGACGCGCCAAAGGGAGCCACGCATGAGCCAGCCCAGCGTCAATAACCCCACCGAACTCGAGTCGCGCAAAGTCGCCGAGGCGTCGCGACAGGACAAGTGGGAGAAGCGAAGCTTCCTGCGCGAGCTGTTCCTCGGCAACTTCCGGCTCGACCTGATCCACCCGTTCCCGAAGCCCGGCGACGAGCGGCCCGAGTTCACCGCCTTCTACAACACGATGCGCGAGTTCCTGCGCGACCAGGTGGACTCGGTGGAGATCGACCGCACCGGCGAGTATCCCGACCACGTGGTCGAAGGCCTGCGCAAGCTCGGCGCCTTCGGCATGAAGATCCCCAAGAAGTACGGCGGCCTCGGCTTCACCAACGTCGAGTACCAGAAGGTGATGCAGCTGCTGGGCAGCGTCGACGGCAGCCTGTCGGCGCTGCTCTCCGCCCACCAGTCGATCGGCGTGCCGCAGCCGCTCAAGCTCTTCGGCAGCGACGGCTCAAAGCAAAGTACCTGCCGCGCTGCGCCGCGGGCGAGATCTCGGCGTTCGCGCTCACCGAGCCCGACGTGGGCTCGGACCCGGCGCGCCTGACGACCACGGCCGAGAAGACGCCCGAAGGCGACGCCTACATCCTCAACGGCGTCAAGCTCTGGTGCACCAACGGCACGCTCGCCAAGCTCCTGGTGGTGATGGCCCGCGACCAGAAGCAAGAAGATCAGCGCCTTCGTGGTCGAGACCGCCTGGCCGGGGGTGAAGGTCGAGCACCGCTGCCACTTCATGGGCCTGCGGGCGCTCGCCAACGCGGTGATCACGTTCAAGGACGTGCGCGTGCCGCGCGAGAACCTGATCGGCGACGAGGGCAGGGGGCTGAAGATCGCGCTCACCACGCTCAACGACGGCCGCCTTTCGATCCCCAACGGCTCGGTGGGCACCGCCAAGGTGTGCCTGGAGATCGTCCGCCAGTGGGCGGCCGGGCGCGTGCAGTGGGGCAGGCCGGTGGGCAAGCACGAGGCGGTCGTCGCACATGATCGCCGACATGGCGGCGCATCACCTTCGCCATGGAGTCGATCGCCGACCTCGCCACCGAGATGTCCGACCGCGGCGGCTACGACATCCGCCTGGAGGCGGCGGCGGCCAAGGAGTGGAACACCGATCCGCACCTGGGAGATCGTCGACGACACCATGCAGATCCGCGGCGGCCGCGGGCTACGAGACCGCGATGTCGCTGGCCAGCGCGCGGCGAGGAGCCGATTCCGGTCGAGCAGATGATGCGCGACTACCGCATCAACAAGATCTTCGAGGGCTCGACGAGATCATGCACCTCTTCATGGCCCGCGAGACGGTGGACAAGCACCTGCAGGTGGCGGGCGCCCTGATCGACCCCGAGAAGGGCTTCGGCGAGAAGCTCGGCGCCTTCGGCCGAGCGCCGCTTTCTACGCCTGGTGGTATCCGACGCGCTGGCTGGGCTGGGGCCTGTGGCCGCGCTACGCAGCCTTCGGGCCGCTCGCCGCGCACCTGCGCTTCGTCGAGCGCAACGCGCGCAAGCTGGCGCGGCAGAGTCTTCCACGGCATGCTCGTCTACCAGGCGCAAGCTGCAGAACAAGCAGGCGTTCCTCTTCCGCCTGGTCGACATCGCCAACGAGCTGTTCGCGATGGCCGCGACCGTTTCGCGCGCCCATGCGCTCGGCGCCCAGCGGGCGCCGGATGGCGAAGGACTCGGCGCGAGTGGCGGACGTGTTCTGCCGCGGTTCGCGCCGGCGCGTGAAGGCGCTGTTCCACGACCTGTGGTGCAACGACGACGTCGCGAAGTACAAGCTCGGCGCCGGGGTCGTGGACGGCAAGTACCAGTTCCTTGAGCAGGGCATCCTGTCGCCGGCCGAGCGCCTGAACGGCCAGCCGCAGGCGGCGGCCGAGCGCCGCGAGACCGCGATCGCTTCCTGAGCGCGGGCCGAGCCGCCGTTGCGCGCCGTCCTGCCTCCCTCCGCCGGTAGCACCTCGCAGGCCATCGGCGACCTCCCCGAACCCCAGCCGGGACCGGGCGAGATTCGTATCGCGGTGCGCGCCGCGGGCCTCAACCACGTCGACCTCCTGCAGATGCGCGGTGTCTATCCGCCGCCGCTGGGAGAGAGCTCGGTTCCGGGCCTGGAGTGCAGCGGCTTGGTGGACGCGGTTGGGGATGGCGTGCAGCGATTCCGGCCGGGGGACCGAGTCGATGGCGCTGCTGGCGGGCGGCGGACAAGCCGAGAAGGCGATCGCGTCCCGAGGGTCAGCTCATGCCGCTTCCCGACGGCCTTTCGTTCGTCGAGGGCGGCGCGCTGCCTGAAGCCTGCCTGACGGCATGGACCAACCTGGTCGCCGAAGGGCAGGTGCAGCGCGGGGAAACCGTGCTCGTCACCGGCGCCACCGGTGGGATGGGCACCTTGGCTGTGCAACTCGCCCACGAGCTCGGAGCGCGGGTCCTGGCGGCGGGCAGAAACCGTGAACGCTCGCAACGTCTGCGCGCGATGGGCGCCGATGCGGTGTTGATGCTCGACGAAACGTTGCCCGCCGAGGTGGCCCGCGCGACGTCGGGGCGCGGCGCCGACCTGGTGCTCGATTTCGTCGGAGGCGCTCACTTCACGCACGCCTTGGCTTCGACGCGGCCGCAGGGGCGCCTGGTGCTCATCGGCCTGCTCGCCGGCCGCAAGGTCGAGGTGAATCTCGATCTCATCCTGGGACGCCGTCTGCGCGTGTTGGGCTCGACCCTTCGCCACCGGCCCCGGGCCGAGAAAGCGGCCCTGGTGGCGGCCTTCAGCGAGGCGGCGCTGGGGTGGATTCAGCGGCGCGAGATCCGCGCCGTGGTGGACCGTGTGTTTCCCTTCGCCCAGGTCGCCGCCGCCTACGCCACCCTCGCCGAGGGTGGCGTGGCGGGTAAGATCGTCGTCACCTTCGCCGGCTAGACCCCGCTCTCCCACTTCAGCGTCTCATCGATGGCATCCCGCGTCACCGAGTGATAACCAGGCCGCGCCTTGGCGTAGATCTTTTTCGCCAGCTCGGTGCCCTCGGGAGTCGCGGCGAGCGCCCCGAATAGCGGACGGACGAACTTGCGGCGACCGACTTCGATCAAGAAGCGCTCGAGAGCCGGGTAGGCCGCTTCGTACTTCGAACGGATGGCCTGCATCAGCCAGGCGAAGAGGATTTCGGAGTTGCCGCTGTCGTTGAAATGGAACGTGGCGTCCAGGTCGGCCATGCGCTCGGCCGGCAGCGGCGCCTCGAGACCGCGCAGGAAGTAGACCCACTGCTGGCTCACCCAGCCCTTGGTGTCGAGCTCGGCGGCGTTCTTGCCGGCCTTCCAAGCGGCGAGCTGGGCGTCGGCCTTGGCCAGGCTCTCGGCGCGGATCACCGGTGCGTTGGCCGGGACGCCGGGGCCGTCCACCCAGGCGGCGATCTGAATCTTCTCCTCGGCGCCCGGATGCTGTGCAAGGAGCTTCTCGCGCAGCTCCGCGAGGAAGCCGTCGGTGGTCGTCGACTGGAAGGCATGGCTGTCGAAGTACGAGCGTAGGAAGGCATCCCAGGCCTCGCGGCCCACCGTCTCTTCGATGGTGCGCAGGAAGAAGAAGCCCTTCTCGTAGGCGACCGCGCCCATGCCCTCGTCGGGATCGCGGCCGGCGAGGCTCAGGCGCAGGTGGCTATCGGCGCTGCCGGCGCCGAGATCGGTCACCGTCTGGTCGAGATCCTGGCGCCCCAGGGCGGCGAGCAATTCGCTGTACTCGCGGCCGTAAACCGCCTCGGATGATGCGGTTCTCGAAGTAGGTGGTGAAGCCCTCGTTGAGCCAGAAGTCGTTCCAGGTGGCGTTGGTGACCAGGTTGCCGGACCACGAGTGCGCCAGCTCGTGCGCCACCAGATTCACCAGCGAGCGGTCGCCGGCGATGATGGTCGGCGTGGCGAAGGTCAGCCGCGGGTTCTCCATACCGCCGAAGGGGAAGCTCGGCGGCAGGACGAGCAGGTCGTAGCGGCCCCAGCGGTACGGCCCGTAGAGTTTCTCCGCGGCCTCGATCATCTTCTCGGTGTCGGCGAGCTCCCAGGCTGCCTTCTCGACCCGGCTGGGCTCGGCATACACCCCGGTGCGGGCACCGAGCGAGCGGAATTCGAGATCACCGACGGCGAGGGCGAGCAGGTAGGACGGGATGGGCTTGTCCATCTTGAACGTATAGACGCCGTCGGCGTTCTTCGCCTGCGGGTTCTCCGCGCTCATCACCGCCAACAACTCCTTCGGAGCGTGCACGGTGGCGTCATAGGTCATGCGCACGGCGGGGGAGTCCTGACAGGGCACCCAGGTCCGAGCGAGAATCGCCTGGGACTGCGTGAAGAGGAACGGATGCTGCTTGCCGGCCGTCTGGTCCGGCGACAGCCATTGCACCGCCGCCGCCGCGGGCCGTGTGGAGTATTCGACGGTCACCGATTTGGTCTGTGGAGTGATCTCGATGCGCAGCGGCCGGCCAAGGAACTTGGCGTCGTCGCCGAGCGCGAACTTGGCCTCTGCGCCGGAGTCGAGCGTCACCCGGGTGACGTCGAGGTCGCGGGTGTCGAGGACGAGCTCGCTCGCGCCGGTCTTGTTGTCGAGGTCCAGAGTCGCCTTCCCGGCCAGCTTCTGCTGCGAAAAGTCGACCGTCAGGTCCAAATTCAGGTGCTTGACCGCCACTTGGTCGGGCCTGCTGTAGGAGTGGGGATCGGTCGGCGAGCCAGGCGGGGCCGCCGCGGCCGGGGCCGGAGGCGTATCGGCCTGTGCCGGCGCAGGCGCTTCGGCGGAGCGATCGGCAGGGCGGCTGCAAGCCGCCAGCACCAGCAGGATCGAGAACGGCAGGGCCAGAAGCCCCCAATTAGGCTGGGGGCACAGCCCCGCACTCTGGGCGGTTCTAAGCATGCGTCACCTCTTTGGGTTAGGCTTAAGACAGCGTGCCTCGCCGAATCATACCAGTGGTATCTGGCAAGGGCGGTGTCGGCAAGACCACCTTCGCGGTGAATTTCGCCCTGGCGTTGTCGCGTCGCGCCCCCACCATACTGGTCGATCTCGACACCGGAACCTCCTCGGTGCGCTCGACCCTGCGGGTGCCGGTCGAGCGCGACCTCTATCATTTCAAGCGCCATGCAGTGCCGCTTGCACAATGTGTCACGCGGCTCGACGACGCACACGACCCGCAGCGGGAGTACTCCAAGTTCGGTTTCATCGCGTCGCCTCGGCACTTCATCGAGGACCTCGCCAACCCCGACGCCGCGTTCCGCCGCTCCCTGGCGCAGGAGATCAATCACCTGCCGGCGGAATACATCGTGCTCGACTTGCGCGCCGGCCTCGACGCCAACGTGCTCGATTTCCTGCCCTTCACCAACTCGGGCGTGCTGGTGTTCACGCCGCAGCACCCGGCGGCGACGCTCGCGGCATCGGACATCGTCAAGGCGATCCTCTTCCGTTCATTGCGCGTGCTCTTCGCCCGCGACTCGGCGGTCTTTTCGCAGCCCGGGCTCGGCCGTTACCACGGCTTGGTGCACTCGCTGCTCGACCGCGTGGAGGACGTCTACGATCCGTCTCTGCCCAACCTCGACGCCTTCCTGGCGCAGCTCGAGGAAGCCTTCGGGCAGCACCCGATCCTCGACGTCCTCGCCGATGCCCTCGACTCGTTTCGCGTCCACTACGTGCTCAACATGTTCAACGGCGTCGAGGAGAGTTTCAACACCGCCGTGGTACCGATGGTCGAGGCCCTGACGCAGAACGTATCGGGGCGGCTCAACATGACCCACCTGGGCTGGGTGGTCCAGGATGACCGCATCCACCAGGCCAACTGTGCCGGCTATCCCATCCTGCTCGATCGCCGGAACCGCCAGCGGGTGAACGCCGAGCCGGTCGACAAGGTGATGGCGGAGCTCGAAGCGCTGCAGTCGTCGGTCCTCGGCATCAAGCGCCACCGGCCCGAGCGCCCGCGCGTCGAGGCGCCGCTGCCTCGACCGGTGCACGAGGATCTGCTCTCCGGTCAGTTGAGCACGCTGCGCACGATGTTCAACGATCGGCGCAAGGACACGGTGCGGGAGAACTTCGCCTACATCGTCTACCGCGCGCTCGGCCTCATGGCGCCGCACATGGCGCCGACCGAGTTCGGCACCACCGCGGTGGCGACGCCGGAGCAGCTGCAGAAGTGGTTCATCGGGCGGCAGCTCAGCCGTTCGGCCGACAGCGCCTGAGAACTGCCGCTCAGCGGGCGGCCTTCGGCCGGCCCTGGTACTTCTTGTAGAGCTGCCACTGCCGGTTCTGCGTCAAGTCGATCTCCTCGCCGTCGATCCATACCCGTTCGATACGCGTGCGAATCTCCAGTGGGTCGCCGTCGCTGACGAAGAGCGTCGCGTTCTTGCCCTGTTCCAGGGAGCCGAGCCGATCCGCGACGCCGAGGATCTCGGCCGCCGACAGCGTGACGCTGCGCAGGGCCGCCTCCTTGTCGAGGCCGAACGCCGCCGCCATGGCGGCGTGGAAGGGCAGGTTGCGGGCGTTCGCGGCATCGCCGCCGTCGCCGATCGCGAAGCGCACGCCGGCGGCGTGCAGCGCGGCGGCCGCGGCGTAGGCGGCGTCGTAAGGCTCCCAATCTCGCCGCGGCACGGCGAGCACACCGTCGAGGATGACCGCCACGCCCTCGGCCGCGAGCCGCGGCGCGGCGTAGGCCGCGTCGGCGCCGCTGACCAGCACCAGCTTGCCGAGCCCACGTTTCTTCGCCCAGTCCAATGCGCTGTCGATCTGCAGCTTGTCGGTGGCGTGAACGTAGAGCGGGACCTTGCCCTCGAGCACCGGCCGCAGGGCCTCGTAGTTGGCGTCGACGTCGACCGCCGGGCCCTTGCCGTCGGCCTGGGCGGAGCGGGCGCGGTGGTAGGCCGCCGCGGCATCGAAGAGGTCGTCGAGCTTCTTGAGCGACTTCTCCTTTTCCTTCTCGAAGTCTTCGTCGCTCTGGCTGGCGAAGCGCGACCGTGTGAGTCGGGGATAAGACAGGTGCATTCCCACCTGGGCGCGGAGAGTCATGTCTTGCCAGTTCCACCCGCGGAGGTTCATCACCGCGGAGCTGCCGCTGACGACGCCGCCGGCGTGCACGACGTGGGCGCTGAGGATGCCGCCGGCGATCGCCGGCATCAGGAGCTGTGAATCCCCGTTGAACGCCACCTCGGCGCGCAGCGCGGCGTTGTTGTCGCCGACTTCGGTGGTGTCGACCGTGCCGCGAACGCTGTCGATCTCGAGGATGCCGAGCGGGGCGGCGGGATGGACGAAGCCGGGGTAGACGTGTTTGCCGGCCAGGTCCAAGACGGCGGCGCCTGCCGGCGGCGCGACACCGGGGCCGAGCGCGGAGATCTTGCCGTTCTCGATGACCAGAGTGCCGACGACCGCCGGTCCGCTCACCGGATGAATGGTGGCGCCGACTAGCGCGGTGCTGGCGGCGCGCGCCGCGGAGGCGGCGAGGAAAAGCGCGAGACCAAGGCGACCGATCTTCACTTCCACACCTCCGCGGCCGGCGGCACGTTCTTGGGATCCTGCTCTTTGGCCTTCTCGTCGGCCTTGGATTCCTTCTTGTCGAGCTTGGCGAGCAGCGTGTCGCGCTCAGCGGAGATCTGGCGCCGCCGCTCGAGGTCCTGGGCGCGGTCGAAGTACTTGCGGCCGTCGATCCAGGTCTGCTCGCAGACCGTGTAGGTCGACAGCGGGTCGCCGCTCCAGATCACGAAGTCGGCGTCCTTGCCCGGCTCGAGCGAGCCGACTCGGTCGTCGATGCCGAGCTGGTTGGCCGGGTTGAGGGTGACGAACTTCAGCGCCTCGTCGTCGGCGACGCCGCCGTACTTCACCGCCTTCGCCGCCTCGAGGTTGAGCCGGCGGGCGAGCTCGTCGCTGTCGGAGTTGAACGACACCACGACCTCGCGCTCGCGCATCAGCGCGCCGTTGTATGGGATCGCGTCGATGACCTCGTACTTGTAGGCCCACCAGTCGCTGAAGCTCGAGGCGCCGGCGCCGTGGGCGGCGATCTCGTCGGCCACCTTGTAGCCCTCGAGAACGTGCTGGAACGTGGCGACGCGGAAGCCGAAGCTCTCGGCGAGCTCGATCAGCATCAGGATCTCGTCCTGCGCGGTAGGAGTGGCAGTGGATCAGGCGCTTGCCGTCGAGGATCTCGAGCAATGCCTCGAGCTGCAGGTCGCGGCGCGGCGGCACGCGGTCCTTGCCGCCGGCCTTGCGGTGGTCGTCCCAGCGCCGGCGGTAGTCGCGTGCCGCGGTGAAGCGCTCGCGGATCGACTGCTCGACGCCCATGCGGGTCTGCGGGTAGCGCCGGTCGCTGCGCTGCCCCAGTTGCACTGCTTCGGGTTCTCGCCGAGCGCGAACTTGATTCCCGGCGGCGCGCCGGCGAAGCGCAGGCCCTCGGGCGTCGGCCCCCAGCGCAGCTTGATCACCTGGTTCTGACCGCCGATCGCGTTGGCCGAGCCGTGGAGCAGGTTGGCGGCGGTCAAGCCGCCGGCGAGCTGGCGGTAGATGTCGACGTCCTCGGGGATCGAGCACGTCGCCGATGCGCACCTCGGCGGTGATGATGTTGCGTGCCCTCGTTGACGCCGCCGTCGATGGCGGTGTGCGAGTGGCCGTCGATGATGCCGGGCGTGACGTGCTTGCCGGCCGCGTCGACGACGACCGCGCCCTCCGGCGCCGCCGACATCGCTGCCGATCGCCGCGATGCGCCCTTTACGCACCAGAAGATCGGCGTTGGCGAGCCGGCCTTGTGGGCCCGAGGTCCAGATGGTGGCGTTCCGCACTAACAGCACTTCCGGCTGAGCGGGGAGCGGCTCGTTCCAGGCCGCGGGGTCGCCGCCGGCGAGAGCGGTCAGCGGGGCGAGCACGGCGACGAACGCCGCGGTGGCGGCGCGGACTCTCCAGTTGCGGATCCTCATCGTGCGACCTCCGTGCCCCGCTTCGGCGTGCGTGAGCCACTGACCTCGAGCCTTCCGGTTTCCATCTCGCCGCTGCCGCTGGCATTGTCGCCGTCGATCTCGAGCTCGAGCTTGATGGCGCCTTTCTGCCCGAACGGCGAGCCGTCGAACTCGACGATCAGCTTCTTCCCCGAGACCTCGACCGACTCGAGATCCACCTTCTTCTCGAGAGCGGCGATCGAGCCGTTCCAACTGCCGCTCTTGCCGGCGATCTCGAGAATGGCGGGGATGGACTGACCGTCCGGCGTCTTCACCGTGAGCGTCCAGGTGCCGGCCGGTTCGACTTCCGGCGGTTTCAATGCCTTGACCTCGAAGCGCTCGCCCTCGATCCACACCGCGCGGATCTTCGGCTTGTCGACGAACAGGTCGCCCTCTACCTCGACCAGGTTGGCCATCCTGCCGGCCTCGATGGTGCCGGCGCGGTCGCCCAAGCCGAGGAGCTTCGCTGGACTTACCGTCAGTGCCGCCAGCGCTTGATCGGCGGTGAGGCCGCGCTCGATCGCCTTCTTCAGGCTCTC
This sequence comes from Thermoanaerobaculia bacterium, assembly GCA_963821905.1. GTDB lineage: Bacteria > Acidobacteriota > Thermoanaerobaculia > Multivoradales > JAGPDF01 > CAWGFP01. Next base: position 488,523 of record CAWGFP010000015.1, read on the forward strand.
GTGCAGCTTGCCGGGATCGTCCAAGCCATGGCTGGTGAAGGCCACCTCGAGGCCGGTGGCGACCATGGCTTTCGGGTTGTCCGCGGCGCGATCCCAATGGCGCAGATCGTTGAGCTCGACATTGGGATCGCCTTTGGCGCCCGGCTTCGGTTCCTTGGGAAACGCGAGCGGAATGATGTGCGGCAACCCGGTCTCCCGCACCGCGGCGATCCGTTCGTATTCGTGGCCATTGCCCACCAGCCAGGCCCTCAAGCGCAGCTCTTTCGCCAGCGCCGCGTCGCGCAGGCTGTCGAGCACATTCGAGGTCTCGAACACGATCACCTCGCGCCCTGCCGCCGCCGGCTCCAGGGCGGCGAGCGCCGGTGAGAGCGTCGGCCGCGGCTGGCGCGGGTCACGACCGAACGCAGCTTGCGCCGCGTTCTGCCAGCCGGCGTCGAGCATGCTCTGCCGGAAGAGGGCGACCGCGCCCATCAGCGAATCGGGGTAGGGGTCGTCGTCTCCCTTGTTGGGCTGAATGGTGACGTTCTGCGCCACGCCCCGGCGAAGCAGCGCGCGCGACAGTTCGGTGGAGCCGAGGCTGACGAGATCGCTGCGGCCTCGGAACAGGCCATCCTTGGGCGCGACCACCGCGATTGCGAACCCGGCCTCGCGCAGCTTCTTGAACGCCCCTTCTTCGGCGGCGAATGCCGTCACCTCGCGGTCCGCGCGCACCAGCTTGTTGGGGTGTCCGGCCTGGGCCTTGTCGTCGCGCGACTCCGCCACCGCGCGCACCGTGTAGGCGTCGATCAGGCCGGGGTAGAGCGTGAGCTCCTTGACGTCCCATACTCGCGCATCGGCGGGCGTGGCAGCATCGGCGCTCACGGCGGTTATCAGCCCGTCCCGCAGCACGACGGTCCCGTTGGCGATCGTCTTCCCGGGTGCCACGACGATCCGGGCTCCGACCAGGGCGTGGGACCTCGGCGCCTGGGCGGCGGGCGCGGGTGAGGCGGCGAGGACGGCGATTACAGCCGCGGACGCGAGCCGGCATCGAGCCATTCAGCAAGTCTCCTGGGCGAAGCGAATTTGGGTTGCGATCATGCCCGCCCGCGAACCAGCCAGGCGGCAGCGAAGAATACCGTGGCGGCCAGGACGATTGCAGCCCCGGCGGCGATACCAGTCGCCCGCGCCGCCCACAGGCCGGCGAGCGCCGCGGCGGTGGCGATGACGGCGCCCAGCGCCATCATGCGTGGCAGGCGTCGCGTGAGCAGGGCGGCGGCGGCGGCCGGCGTCACCAGTAGCGCGGTGGTCAGCAGCACTCCGGCGGCGCGCAGACCGGCCACGGTGGTGAGCGCGATCAGGACGAGCAGCAGGTAACGCAGGCGATCGGTGTTGACTCCGATCACCGCGGCATAGGTGGGATCGCAGGAGGCGAGCTCGAGCTCCTTGTGAAAGAGGGCGAGGCTCGCGAGGACCACGATCGCGACCACCAGCAGGAACGGCAGGTCGGCCCAGTCCAGATTCAGGAGATCGCCGAACAAGAGATGGTGGAGATCCTCGGCATCGAAGCGACGCGCAGAGAGCGCCACGCCGAGCGCGAACATCGCGGTGAAGAGGACCCCGATCGCCGTGTCCTCGCGCAGGCCGCGCCGCTTGGCCAGCCAACCGATCCCGAACGCGGTCAACAAACCGGCGGCCAGGGCGCCGAGCGAGAGGTTCCAGCCGCATAGCGCCGCCACCACCAGGCCCGGCAGCACGGTGTGCGAAAGCGCGTCGCCGATGAAGGCCATGCGGCGCAGGACGACGTAGGTCCCCACCGCGGCGCACGGCACCGCGATGAGCAACGCGCCGATCAGTGGCGCGGCAGAGTCGGCCGGTCCGTTCAATGCACGTGTCCGAGGTGGATCTCGTCCGGGCGCGCCTGGCGTCCGTCCTTGAGATACAGGGCGGCGTCGAAAGCCGCCTCCTGGCCGCCGATGTCGTGCGTAGCGACGATCGCCGTCTTGCCGCGGTCGCGCAGCTCGCCGAGCAGTCCGGCGACCGCCGAGCGCGTCTCGACGTCGACGGCGTTGAGCGGTTCGTCGAGCAACAGCAGGTCGGCCTCCTGCGCCAGGGCGCGGGCGAGCAGCGCGCGTTGCTGCTGGCCGCCGGACAGCTGGCCAATCTGGCGTTCGGCGACGCTCTCGAGGCCGAGGCGGGCGAGCATCCGATCCGCCATCCGGAGGTCGCCCTCCTCCGGGCGCCGCAGCCATCCCAGGTGCGGGTAACGCCCGGTCAGCACCAGGCGCCGCACGCTGATCGGGAACTGCCAGTCCACCTCACTGCGCTGGGGGAGATAGGCCACGCGATGGTGGCACGCTCCCACTGGCTGACCGTAGATGCGAAGGGTCCCCGATTGGATGCCGAGCAGCCCGGCGACCAGCTTGAGCAGCGTCGACTTGCCGGCGCCGTTCGGTCCGACCAGGGCGACGCACGAGCCCACCGGAACCCGGAGCGAGACTTCGATCAGCGCGGGAGTACCCTCGTACTCGGCGCTCACCTGGTCGGCGAACAGGGCCGGGGCGTCGGTCAGGGCAGGCAAATGCCGGCGGTGACTGTACGGAAAACGCGGTTCGGTCATCGGTGATTGCCCGGAGCCGGCCGATCTTAGCCGAGTGGGCCAATGGTAGGATTCCCCTCTTATGGCCGAGCCGTCCAAAGCGCCGCCCAGGGTGGGCATGATCAGCCTGGGCTGCGCCAAGAACCTCGTCGACAGCGAGGTCATGCTGGGCGAGCTGCGCGCGGCGGGCTACGAGGTGGTGCAGCGACCTGGACGGCGCCGAGACGGTCATCGTCAACACCTGCGCCTTCATCGACGAGGCCAAGCAGGAGTCGATCGACACCATCCTCGAAGTCGCCGGGCGCAAGGGCCAGGGTGTCGTCGAAGCTGCTGGTGGCCGGCTGCATGGTCAACCGCTTCGGCCCCGAGCTCGCCAAGGAGATCCCCGAGATCGACGGCTTCGTCGGTCTCGACCAGCTCCGGGAGGTCGGCGACCTGGTGCAACTCGGCGGCGGGCCGCCGCTGCCGGCGCCGTCGCACATGGTCTTCGACCACACCGCGCCCGCGGCTGCTCACCACCCGCGGCTACGCCTATCTGAAGGTGGCCGAGGGCTGCGACAACCCGTGTACCTTCTGCGCGATCCCGCATCTGGCGCGGCCGCTTCCGCAGCCGCACGATCGCGAGCCTGGTGGAGGAGGCCAAGGCGCTCGACGACAGCGGGCATCCACGAGCTCTGCCTGATCGCCCAGGACACGACCCGCTACGGCGAGGACCTCGGGCTCGGCCGCCACGGCCTGGCGCGGCTCGTCGAGGCGCTGCTCGCCGAGACGTCGATCCCCTGGATCCGCTTCCTCTACGCCTATCCGACGACGCTCGACGAGGAGCTCCTGCGCCTGATGGGAGCGAGGAGCGCTTCGTGCTCCTACATCGACATCCCGCTCCAGCACAGCCACCCGGAGATGCTCCGCGCCATGCGGCGGGGCGGCAGCGCCGAGCGCTACCTGCGGCTGCTGGACCGGGCGCGCGAGCTGGCGCCGGACATCTTCCTGCGCACCACCTTCATCGTCGGTTTCCCGGGCGAGACCGAAGAGCACTTCCAGGACCTGCTCGACTTCGTGCGCGCCGGCGCGAGTTCGACCACCTCGGGCGCCTTCGTCTACAGCCCCGAGGAGGGCACGCCAGCGGCCGAGCTTGCCGGACCGCGTGCCGAAAGGCACGGCCCGCCGGCGTCACACGCCAGCTGCTCGAGGCGCAGGAGCCGATCGCCTGGCTCGCCGGCGGCAGCTGGTGGGCAAGCGGCTGCAGGTCCTGGTCGAGGGCCCCTGCGAGGAGACCGAGCACCTGCTCCAGGGCCGCCACTACGGCATGGCGCCCGAGATCGACGGCCGGCTGCTGATCAACGACGGCTGCGCGCCCGCCGGCACCCTGGTCGAGGTCGAGATCACCGACGCCTTCGCCGACGACCTCGTCGGGCGCATCGTCGGGCCTCGCCGGCAAGTCGGGCATCCGCGCTCGCCGCCACCTGAGACTCGCGATGCTCGTCGTCCACGACGCTCTGCAGCGCCACCGACCTGCCGCCGCGGCGGCGTCGGCACGATCGGCAACTTCGACGGCGTCCACCGCGGCCAGCGCGCCATCCTCGACCTGGTGGTGGCCCGGGCCGCGGAGCTGGGCGTGCCGCCGGTGGTCGTCACCTTCGATCCCCATCCGCTGGCGGTGCTGCGCCCGGACCAGGCGCCGGCGCTGCTCACCACGCCGGCCGCAGAAGGAGACGCTGCTCGAAGAGGCCGGGATCGACGTCGTGCTGGTGGTCCGCTTCACCCCGAGTTCTCGCGGATGCCGGCGCGGCGTCTTCGTGCGCGAGTTCCTGCACGAGCAAGCTCGGACCTGCGCGAGATCTACGTCGGCTCGCGCTTCGTCTTCGGCCACCACCGCGAGGGCGACCTGGCGCTGCTCGCGGAGATGGGCCGGGAGCTTCGGCTTCGACGCCTTCGGGGTGGACGAGGTGAGTCCACGGCGGCGAGCGGATCTCCAGCACCCGCATCCGCGCGCGCCATCTCGCGAGGGCGAGGTGGAGGAGGCCTGGGAGATGCTGGGCCGGCCCTATTGCGATCGCCGGGCCTGATCGCCCGCGGCGACCGCATGGGCAAGCGCCTGGGCTGGCCGACGATCAACGTGGTGCCGGACAACAAGCTGCTGCCGGCCGACGGGGTCTATGCCAGCCGGGTCTTCTTCCCCAGCTTCCCGGCGACCTTCGACTGCGTGACCAACATCGGCACGCGGCCGACGCTGTACGAGAACTACCAGCGCGTGGTCGAGAGCCACATCCTGGACTTCACGTCCGACGTCTACGGCGAGCGGGTGGAGCTATCGTTCTACAAGCGGCTGCGCGAGGAGCGGATCTTCCCCTCGGTGATGGACCTGTCGGCCCAGATCGGCCGGGACGTGGAGGCGACCGCGAGAATATTTCGCACCCGCCGGCGGTTAGAACGGGAAGCCGCTGCCGTCCGGCGGCCCGCCGTGGAGCTGGGGGCACAGCAGACGAGATTCTCCAGTTTTTCGAACTGTTTCGAGGGAGAGAGTACACAAATGGCCAGCGACAAGATCGTGACAAGTCACCGATCAGAACTTCGAGGCCGAGGTGCTCAAGTCGGAGACGCCGGTCCTGGTGGATTTCTGGGCGGCCTGGTGCGGCCCCTGCCGCATGGTGGCCCCGGTCCTGGACGAGCTCGCCGACGAGATGGACGGCAAGGTCCGGATCGCCAAGGTGAACGTCGACTCGAACCAGCAGATCGCCATCCAGTTCCGGGTGTCGAGCATCCCGACGTTCATCCTGTTCAAGGACGGCCAGATCGCCGACCGCATGATGGGCGCCATGCCCAAGGCGGCGTTCCAGAGCTTCATCGAGCGCAACATCGCTTGACCGGCCCTGCGGAGCCGATCGCGGGGCAGGCAGGCATCGCCCCGGATCGTCTCCAGAGGCTGCGAGCGCTTCGACGAGGAGCGCTGCGCCGCTCTGCTCGTGGTCGCGCGGTCGGCTCACGACTCCGACCTCGCGCCGTTCGTCGGCCCGGTCCACCTCGGCGTCGGCCTGCCTCCTGGTGCCGCGCCAGGCCCCGTGGCGACTCGCCTACTTCACGCCCATGGAGCGGGAGGAGGCGGCGCGGACCGGCCTCCAGCCGTCACCCCCGAGGATCTCGAGCTCGATCGCCTGAGCCGCGATGAACCGCGTCCCGGCGGCTTCCTCGGGGCGGCGCTGGTGCAGTTTCTCCGCCGCTCCGGCCTGGCACCGGGCCGGGTCGCCATCGCCGGCCATCCCGCGGCGGGCGCCATGCTCGAGGCCGCAGGTCGGCTTCAAGCGGCCGGGTGGACCCGGGTGGCCGGCAACGAGCTCGTGCGGCGGGCGACCAGGTCAAGAGCGAGGGCGAGATCCACGCCGTAGAGCACGCGGCGTCCGGTGCTGCCGCGGCGTTTCGGCGCGTCGCCGAGATCCTCGCCAACGCCACGGTTCGCGAGGGCGAGCTGTGGTTCGAGGGCGAGTCGCTGCGCGTCGTCAGATTGCGCAGCGAAATCGCGCTCGCGCTGGCGCGGTTCGAGATGAGCCAACCCGAAGGCAACATCGTCGCGCCGGCCGAGGAAGGCGCGGTGCCGCACAATCAGGGCAACTCCGAGCGCGTGCTGCGAGCGGGGGAGTCCCTGATCGTCGATCTCTTCCCGCGCGGCGAGCTGTTCGCCGATTGCACGCGCACCTTCTGCGTCGGCGACGCGCCTGAGCCGCTCCGCACGGCCCACCGGGCGGTGATCGAGGCGCTCGAGCGCGCCGAGGCCGCGGCGCTCCCCGGCGTACGCGGCTGGGAGCTGCACGAGGCGATCTGCGCCTATTTCTCCAGCCGGGGCTACCCGACCGGGCTCTCCCACCCCGGGACCGTCCCCGGCTACGTGCACGGTCTCGGCCACGGCGTGGGCTACGAGCTGCACGAGTACCCGTCTTCCGCAAGCAGGCCGGCCCCGAGGGCGTGCTCGGCGCCGGCGACGTCTTCACCCTCGAGCCCGGCCTCTACAACCCGGAGCAGGGCTGGGGAGTGCGGGTCGAGGACCTCTACGCAGTGGAGGCCGCCGGACCCCGCAACCTCACGCCGTTGCCGCGAGACCTCGACCCCCGGGCCTGGGCGCGCTGACTCATTTCCGCTTGGCGGTACTCTGATCGTCGTGGGAAACTCGGCATCCCTGACGGAGGCCGCATGCAGGACTTCGAAAAGCTCGGCGTCTTCTACCTCGGCCGCATCTTCGACCTGGCGGCCGGGAAGGGCACGGACGAGCTCGTGCTGTACGACTCGCGCGACCTGACCACCCACGCGGTGTGCGTCGGCATGACCGGCAGCGGCAAGACCGGGCTGTGCATCTCGTTGCTGGAGGAGGCCGCGCTCGACGGTATCCCTTCGCTGGTGATCGATCCCAAGGGTGACCTCGGCAACCTGTTGCTGACCTTTCCCGATCTGCGCCCGGAGGACTTCCGTCCGTGGATTCAAGAGGACGACGCCCGCCGCAAGGGTCTCGACACCGACGCAGTACGCCGCGCCAGCAGGCCGAGCTGTGGAGGAACGGCCTGGCGCAATGGGGTCAGAGCGGCGAGCGCATCCGCAAGCTGAAGGAGTCGGCCGAGTTCGCGATCTATACGCCGGGCAGCCGCGCCGGTCGTCCGCTCTCGGTCGGTCGCCTCTTTCGCGGCGCCGCCGCAGAACGTTGTCGACGACGGCGATCTCCTGCGGCAGCGTGTTTCGACGACGGCCACCAGTCTCCTCGGCCTGGTGGGCATCGAGGCGGACCCGATCCAGAGCCGCGAGCACATCCTGCTGTCGAACCTCTTCGAGCGTGCCTGGGCCGCGGGCGAGGATCTCGACCTGGCGCGACTCATCGCGCGCATCCAGAAGCCGCCTCTCGAGCGCGTCGGGGTCATGGACCTGGAGTCGTTCTTCCCTGCCAAGGACCGCTTCGGGCTGGCGATGGCGCTCAACAATCTCCTCGCCTCGCCGTCGTTCGCGACCTGGCTCGAAGGCGAGCCGCTGGACCCGAAGACCCTGCTGTACACGCCGGAGGGCAAGCCGCGAGTGGCGATCGTCTCGATCGCCCACCTCGGCGACGCCGAGCGAATGTTCTTCGTCTCGCTGCTGCTCAACCAGACCCTGGGCTGGGTGCGCGGGCTCGCCGGCACCACCAGCCTGCGCGCCATCGTCTACATGGACGAGGTGTTCGGCTACTTGCCGCCGGTGGCGAATCCGCCCTCCAAGCTGCCGCTCCTGACGCTGCTCAAACAGGCGCGCGCCTTCGGAGTCGGCGTGGTGCTGGCGACCCAGAATCCGGTCGACCTCGACTACAAGGCGCTCTCGAACACCGGCACCTGGTTGCTGGGCCGCCTGCAGACCGAGCGCGACAAGCAGCGCGTGCTCGACGGGCTCGAGAGCGCCGCCGGCGACGCGCCGCTCGATCGCGGCGCACTCGACCGCTTGTTGTCGGATCTCAAGAGCCGGGTCTTCCTGCTGCAAAACGCGCACGAAGACCAGCCAGTGGTGATCGAGAGCCGTTGGGCGATGTCCTATCTTTGCGGTCCCCTGACCTTGCAGCAGATCCGCGAATTGACACCGCGGGCTGCGGAAGCTGCTGGTTCGGCGGCGAAGCCCGCCCCCGCCGCAGTCGTCACCGCCGCCGGGCGACCGCGCCCCGTCTTGCCGCCGGAGGTTCCGCAGTTCTTCTTGCCGCTCCGCCGGCCGCTCGAGGGCGCCCTCGAGTATCGGCCGGTGTTGCTCGGCGTAGCGCGACTGCACTACCGCGACGCCAAGACCGGGATCGAGACGACGGAAGACGCGACGCTCCTGGCGCCCCTAGGCGACACGGCGGTGGATTGGCAGGCCGCTACGGCGGCGAATCTCGCAGAGGGAGACCTCGAGCGCGAGCCGGAGGCGACGGCAGGGTTCGCGGATCTGCCGTCTCCGGCTGCCGATGCGAGGAACTACGAGCGTTGGCGCAAGAGCCTGGTCGACTCGCTCTATCGCACGCGCTCGCTCGATCTGCTTCGCAGCCCTAGTGTGAAGCTGGTTTCGAAGCCCGGTGAAAGCGAGGGCGAGTTTCGCATCCGGCTTGCCGAGAGCTCGCGCGAGAGCCGTGATGCCTTGAAGGAGCGGCTGCGTGAGCGCTACGGCGTCAAACTCGCGGCTCTGCAGGAACGGCTGAAGCGGGCGCGCGAGCGGGTAGAGCGCGAGAAAGGGCAGGCGAGCGAGAAGAAAATGCAAGCCGCGATCTCGATGGGCTCGACCATCCTGGGTGCTCTCTTCGGGCGCAAGAGGCTCAGCACGACAACGCTGGGCCGGGCCACTACGACGGCCCGCGGGGTCGGCAGAGCGATGCGGGAAGGCGAGGATGTCGACCGGGCCCAGGAAAGCGCCGAGGGTATCGAGGCACAGATATCGGAGATCTCCACCGAGATGGAAGAGCAGATCCGAGTTCAAGAGTCGGCGACGGACCCCCGCAGCGAGGCGCTCGAGACTCTCTCCATCAGGCCGAAAAGGGCCGACATCGAGCCGCGTTTGGTCGCCCTCGCCTGGGCGCCGTACCTGGCACGGCCGGACGGTGGGCTCGAGCCTGCCTGGGACTAAGCGCTGCAGGGCGTGCCGAGGCGGGGCGGGTGGGTCGATTCTTGCGGGTCAATGTTTGCCATTGACCCACTTGCGGAGGTCGATCGACTTGCGTAAGACGCTGTAAACAAGTGGCTTAACACTTGTCCCCTGAGTGGTGCAAGACTTGCTGCGAGTGAACGACTAGTTCGGAGGTGTGTTCGCCCAAGGACGTAGCCCAACGCCGGTCATCCGGAGAAGGAGCCGCCATGCGGAGTCGCACGCCCACCCCTTACCTCGCCCTCACCCTCGTTTCCGTCCTTTTGGCAGTTGGCGCCGCCCGCGCTGCCGATTTCGCCAGACCCTCGTTCGAAGACATGCTGCAGTCGCCGCAGGCCGACCCTGAAACCATAGGCACTCTGCGCGACGTCGGTGAGCGCCATCTCGCCATGACGGAGCTTCACGCCCGTCTGGTCGCTTCCCAGGTGGCTCCGGCGCTCGAGCGAGCGATCACCCTCCAGCTGACTGCTGCCGAGCGTCAACGCATCGACACGCCCGGTGGAAACGAGCGCCGTTACTTGGTCGGGGTGGCAAAGCCGATTCGCCGGCCGATCGATTTCGGCCCGGCGGGCCGTCTCGGCACGGCAGAGAGAGCCCTGGAGTTGGGAGCCGCGCGGGGCAGCGGGGGAGGCGGGTTCGTATGGACTGCGGTCATGCGCGTACCAGGCGCCACGGCGCTACGGGTGTCGGTGAACGATCTCGACCTTCCCGCGGGTGCGGCGCTGTACGTCTACAACGCGACCGGCCACGCCTTCGGACCCTACAGGGCACGCGGGCCGCTGGGTGATGGCGTGCTGCATACCAACACGGTAGCCGGCGAGGAGTTGTTCCTGCAGCTTCAAGTCCCGGCCGGAGTCGAACGGACGCCGCGCCTCACGGTGGCGGAGCTGGGCGTCATGGGCGCCCGCTTCGTCGCATCGCGCTTCGGTCCGCGTGGCTTCTTCGACGAGAGCAAGTCCGGCGGGCTGAGCGCGATCTTCGCCAACGCCAGCAATCTTTGCTCGTACAACGCCGATTGCGTCGTCAACGCGGCGTGCACCTCGACCTCGCCGGTCAACACCGCCAAGGACGCCATCGCGACCATCCTCTTCCAGTCCGGCGCCAGCTTCTACATCTGCACCGGCGGCCTGGTCGCCGACAACGTCAGCACCTCGGTGATCCCGTACTTCCTGACCGCCAACCACTGCATCAGCTCGACCGGCGAGGCGTCGAGCGTCGAAACCTACTTCGACTACACCACGACCTGCAGCAATCCGAACTGCACGCAGCCGTACAACAACACGGGCGAAACTGTCGGCTCCACCATCATGTCGTCGAGCTCCAACACCGATCACTCCCTGCTGCGGTTGTCCTCGACACCGACCACGCCCGACGGTCTGGCCACCTACCTCGGGTGGCAGTCGACGGCGGTGGCCAACAGCAACGGCACGCAGCTCTATCGCATCAGCCATCCCTCCGGCGCGCCGCAGGCCTATTCGGAGCAAGTGGTCGACACCAGCAAGGTGACCTGCGGCGGCCTGCCGCGCGGCAACTTCATCTACAGCCGCGACACCCTCGGCGGCACCGAGGGCGGCAGTGCGGCTCGCCGGTAGTCAACAGCGCGGGCCAGATCGTTGGCCAGCTCTACGGCGTCTGCGGCTTCAACATCAACGACCCGTGCAACGCAGAGGACAACGGCACTGTAGACGGCGCCTTCGCAGCGTACTTCAACAGCGTGGCACCGTTCCTCAACCCCGGTGGTGGCGGCGGCTGCGCCGCCAAGGGGGCCTCCTGCACGGCCGCCTCCCAGTGCTGCTCCAACAAGTGCACCGGCAAGGCGGGATCGAAGACCTGCAAGTAGGCGGACTTCCGCTTCGTGATCACAGCATGAGGGGCGCAAGCCCCTCATGCTGTTTCAGGAGAGCAGGGCCCGGACTGTCCTCACTCGCAGGGAAAAGCCGAGGTGTTGGCGCCGGCCTGAGAGTAGTGGTCGAGCTCGTTGTGGCTCGTCCAGGAAGCGCCGGTCAGCGTGTCGGTGACCCGAAGGGTGTACTCGACATTGGTCGCACCGGCCGAGAGCACCCAGTAGTGCCCGTTCAGCGCGCAGCCATCGAGCACCTTGACCATGAGCTCGGGGTTGTCCGGCGCGAAGAACCAGAGTTGGCCGGATACGCCGGAGGGGCCGGGGAGGACGCGCGCGGTGCCGGTGTGATGCTGGAAGTCCTCCCAGGTGGCGTCGGCCAAGAAGCGACCGCCGTGGAGTTGGAGCTGCGTGGGGTGCTCGCCGAGGACGTCGACCGTCACCACGCCGGGGTAGCTGTGCAGCTCGGTGACGTCTGCGTAGTGGATGACTTCCACTTCGATGCCGTTCCGCCCGAGCGGGAGCGATGCAAAGCGGAACTGCGCGTCGAAATTGGTGAAGGCGGAGGGGCAGCCACCGCCTTGCGGTTCGAGGAAGGTTACCCGCCAGGTGTGCTGGAAGGGCGGCTCACCGGCGGGCTGCGGGATGGAAACGCCGTACACCAGTTGGAAGAAATGCGGCGTGCAGCCGTGCACCCAGGTGCCGCGCAGGTGGACCTCTACGGGATCCGTCTGGCCGGCGGGGTTGGGATTTGCCGAAACCGTCATGTCGAACTGGGCCTGGGCGGCCGGAGCGAAGCTCGCGGCCGCCAGGCAAGCTGCGATGAGTCGGAGATGTGTTCGCACTAGTCGGCGCCGCTGAAGACCACGGCCGAAACGCCGGCCTGTCTCTGGCGCACTTGGAGGCTCTCCCAGACTGCGGTGACGTGGCCGTTCGACGCCGCCACGGCAGTGCGGAACTGTGTATAGGCGCGGAACTCGTTGATGCGCGCGGACTCGCCGACTGCTGCGAGGGTGCCGCCTTCTTCTCTTAGCTCGCGAGCATAGAAGCCCTGAGGCATGTTCTTGAACCACGCCATCCAGAGCACCACGTAGCGCCCGTTGCCGATCGTCGCAGCGGCGGGGTAGATCTCGACCTCGTGGTTGCCCGCACTGACGGCCTGATCCACGCCCACCGCGGTCCCATCGGCGCTGAGTCGGCGCGCGTAGATGAGGTACTCCTTCTCGGTCGCGCCGGGGCCGTGGAAGAACAGCCAGAATCCGCCGCCCGAGCGTGGCGCCAGCGAGGGCCGCCGCTGGCAGCCGGTGACCGTGTCATTGACCTGGACGGCTCCGCCAAGGGCTCGGCCGTTGGCGCGGAAGCGGCGCACGAAAACGCCGTCGCCGGAGGCGTCCTGGCCTTGCCAAGCGACCCACAGGTTGTCGGCCCTATCCACCGCCAGCGTGGGGAACTCGCTCTTCGGACCCGCGATGCGCACCGGACGGCCGCCCTGCCCGCTGGCGATGTCGAAGAAGCGCCCGCGCAGGATCCCGCGCTCCTGCGCACCCGTTGCCGATACGGCTTCCTGCCAGACGATGGCCGCGAAGGCTTCGCCGATCGCGACCCGCGGCGAGCCCTGGGCGAAAGCAGCGTCGGGATCGACGCGGAAGCGACGGCCGTCGGGGCGCCCGCTTTCATCGAAGAACTGCGCATATGCGAGCTTGTCGAGCCGATCGCGTCGCTCGTAGAAGATGTCGAGGGTCAGGAACACTCGCTCTGCCGACCACACCAGGAGGAAGCCGCCGCCAGGCAGCACGGCAAGCGCGGGCTCCTGCTGCCACAAAACCTCGCCCCGATCCGGAATGCTCGGCAGGTTGATGTTCGTCACCAGGACGATTTCGTCGCCGACCGGGCGGCCGTCGCGATCCAACCTGCGACCTACGATGCCCTGGCGCTGGTTCTCCCAGACGACCCACCCACGGCCGTCCTCGCGCACCGAGACCACAGGATTGCGCTGTCGAATCTGCGCGACGCTTACAGCCTGCTCGTCAGCCAGGCGACGGGCGTCGGCCCAGGCTGCTGCGCTGCAGGCGATGAGGGCGATCCAACCGAGTGCCAGGGATAGAGCGGTACGCCGACGCATCGGAGCCTCCTTCTTGTGTTGAAGGAGTAATAGCACCAGGGCTATGGGTCCGTCCAGTGGAGAGGTATGAAACGTTAGCGCTCGACCCAGTAGTTGGGGGATTCCTTGGTGATCACCACGTCGTGGGCGTGGCTCTCCTTGAGGCCCGCGGGAGTGACGCGCACGAACTCCGCTTGGGTGCGCAGTTCCTCGACGGTGGAGCAGCCTGCGAGGCCCATGCCCGAGCGCAGGCCGCCGGTGAGCTGAGGCAGCATCTGGTGCACGCTCCCCTTGTAGGGGACCATGCCCTCGATTCCCTCGGGCACCATCTTCGAGAGCGCGCCGGAGCCCTCCTGGAAGTAGCGCTCGGCGCTGCCGCGAGGCCATGGCGGAGAGCGAGCCCATGCCGCGATACGCCTTGTAGGTGCGGCCCTGGTAGAGGATGGTCTCGCCCGGGCTCTCTTCGGTGCCGGCGAAGAGGGAGCCGATCATCACCGTCGAGGCGCCGGCGGCGAGCGCCTTGGTCACGTCGCCGGAGAACTTGATGCCGCCGTCGGCGATCACCGGCACGTCGCGGCTCGGCCGCCACTTCGCACGCAGTCCTGATGGCGGTGATCTGCGGCACGCCGGCGCCGGTGACGATGCGGGTGGTGCAGATCGAGCCCGGGCCGATACCGACCTTGACGGCGTCGGCGCCGCGCTCGATCAGCGCTTCGGCGCCTCGGCGGTCGCCACGTTCCCGACGATGAGGCAGGTGTCGGGAAAGGCTTCGCGCAAGCGCGCGGTTGCGTCGAGCACGCCGCGGCTGTGGGCGTGCGAGGAGTCGAGCACCAGGACATCGACCTTGGCCTCGACCAGTGCCCGGGCCCGCTCCAAGTAGTCGCCACTAGCGCCGACCGCGGCGCCGACCCGCAGACGGCCGAAGCCGTCCTTGCAGGCGTTGGGGTACTCGATCATCTTCTGGATGTCCTTGACGGTGATCAGGCCCTTGAGATTGCCGGCCCTGGTCGACGACCAGGAGCTTCTCGATCTTGTGCTCGTGCAGCAGAGCCTTCGCCTCCTCGAGCGTGGTGCCCTCGGGGACGGTGACCAGGCCCGTCGTGCGTCATCAGCTCGGAGATGGCGCTTGTTGGGATCGGTCTCGAAGCGCAGGTCGCGGTTGGTGAGGATGCCGACCAGACGGCCCTGCGCGTCGGTCACCGGCACGCCGGAGATCTTGTAGTTGGCCATCACCTCGAGAGCCTCGTGGATCCGCTGCTCGGGGCGCATGGTGACCGGGTCGACGATCATGCCCGCTTCCGATGCGCTTGACCTTGTCGACCTCCTCGGCCTGGGCGTCGATCGACAGGTTCTTGTGGATGATGCCGAGGCCGCCCTCCTGCGCCAGCGCGATCGCCAGCCGCGACTCGGTGACGGTGTCCATGGCCGCCGACAGGATCGGAATGTTGAGCGTGATGTCGCGGCAGAGCCGGCTGCGCAGGTCGACCTGGGCTGGATGGACGCTCGGAGAGGCCCGGCAGGATCAGAACGTCGTCGAAGGTGAGCGCCAAGCGGGGAACTGCGTCGTTTCGGCTCATCGGTTCCTCGGGATCCGGGGAGGAAATCCCCGAAATGTTGGCGGGTAAGTATACTCGGTAGGGGAAGGTATCGCGAAACCCATTAACCATGGAGCAGGAGGAAATGCGTATGAAGAGTTATCGCCGACACATGCTCGCCGCCGCCGCCACCGCCATGCTCTGTACCCCGCTCGCCGCGCAGGAAGGCCACCAGCACGGCGACCAGCCCAAGATGACTCCCGAGCAGCAGGCCATGATGGAGGCCTACCAGAAGGCCGGCACTCCCGGCGCGCCGCACCAGAGCCTGGCGGCCATGGCCGGGTCCTACGACGTCAAGGTGAAGGCTGGCACGAGCCCGGCAAGCCGCCGGAAGAGTCGACGGGCACCGCCACGCGCACGATGATGCTCGACGGCCGCGTGATGTCGGAGGACTTCAAGGGCTCGATGATGGGCATGCCGTTCACCGGTCATGGCATGCACGGCTACGACAACGTCACCGGCAAGCACTGGTCGACCTGGAACGACAGCATGTCGACCGGCCTGATGGTGAGCGAGGGCACCTGCGACGCCAAGGGAGCCTGCACCTTCACCGGCTCGTGGAACGACCCGATCACGAAGGGCAAGACGCAACTCGCGCATGACCACCAAGTGGACCAGCCCGACGGACGAGGTGTTCGAGATGTACGGACCGGGGCCCGGACGGCAAGGAAATGAAGATGATGGAGATCACCTACACCAAGAAGTAGGCCGCTTCGCGTAGATGCCCCGACGCCGAGCCGCGGCAGCGCGGCTCGGCGTCTTCGTTCTCAAGCGCCGACGGCGTTGGCGCCGTGGCACTTCTTGTACTTCTTGCCCGAGCCGCAGGGGCAGGGGTCGTTGCGGCCGACTTTGGCTTCCTTGCTTGACCGCCGTCGGCGGCTTCCTGCGACTCGGCGACTCTTCGGCGGGCGCCGAGAGCTGGAAACGCTGCGCCGCTGCGGCGCGCTGGGCCTCGGCCTTGCGGCGGCGCTCTTCCTCCATCTGCTGCTCGGTGATCGGCTCGAGGCGGAAGAGCGTCTTGATCGACCGTGTCCTCGACCCGCTCCTTCATCGCCTGGAAGAGCTCGTAGCTCTCCTTCTTGTACTCGTTGAGCGGGTCGCGCTGGCCGTAGCCGCGCAGGCCGATGCCCTCCTTGAGGTGGTCGAGGGCGAGCAGGTGGTCCTTCCAGGCGTGGTCGACGACGCGCAGCAGGATGTCGCGCTCGAAGAGGCGCATCAGCTCGCGAGCCCAGGCGCTCCTCCTTGTCGTAGTACTTGGCTTCGACCGCCTGCCAGAGCCTCGTCTCGCATGCTCGTCGATGCCGAGTCTCGTCGAGCTCGAGGCCGGCGCCGCTTGAGGTCGAGGTCGAAGTAGGCGAGCACCTCGGTGGCGAGCTCGGCGAGGTTCCAGTCTCCGGGGTCGGACTTCTCGGGGCAGTGGGTCTCGAGGAGCGAACTCGACGATCTCGTCGCGCCGCGTCTCGAGGATGTACTCGCTTGCCCTCGCGGCCGTCGAGGATGTCGCTTGCGCAGCTTGTAGATCGCCTCGCGCTGCTTGTTCATCACGTCGTCGTACTCGAGCAGGTGCTTGCGGATCTCGAAGTTGCGGCCCTCGACCTGCTTCTGCGCGCGCTCGATGGCGCGCGTGACCATGCCGTGCTCGATGGCCTCGCCCTCCTCCATGCCGAGGCGCCCCATCAGCCCCTGGATCCGGTCGGCGCCGAAGATGCGCATCAGGTCGTCCTCGAGCGAGAGGTAGAAGCGCGACGAGCCGGGGTCGCCCTGGCGGCCGGAGCGGCCGCGCAGCTGGTTGTCGATGCGGCGCGACTCGTGGCGCTCGGTGCCGAGGATGTGCAGGCCGCCGGCCGCGAGCACCTCGTCGCGCTCGCTCGTGCGCACTCGCCGGTGTAGCGCTCCAGCGCCGCCTGCGTAGGCCTCGGGCTCGATCGCCGGGTCGGCTTCGGCGCGCGCCAGGCCCTCGGGGTTGCCGCCGAGCAGATGTCGGTGCCGCGGCCGGCCATGTTGGTGGCGATGGTGACCGCGCCCTTGCGGCCGGCCTGGGCGACGATCGCGGCCTCGCGCTCGTGGTACTTGGCGTTGAGCACCACGTGCGGGACGCCCTTGCGCTTGAGCAGCGTCGAGAGCATCTCGCACTTCTCGATCGAGATCGTGCCGACCAGCACCGGCTGGCCGCGCTCGTGCGCAGTCGCGCGATCTCCTCGACCACCGCGTTGAACTTCTCGCGCTCGCGTGCGGTAGACGAGGTCCGGCCGGTCGTCGCGGATCATCGGCTGGTTGGTCGGGATGACCACGACGTCGAGCTTGTAGATCTTGTCGAACTCGGCCGCTTCGGTGTCGGCGGTGCCGGTCATGCCGGCGAGCTTCTCGTACATGCGGAAGAAGTTCTGGAAGGTGATCGTGGCGAGGGTCTGGTTCTCGCGCTCGATCTTCACCCCTTCCTTGGCCTCGACCGCCTGGTGCAGGCCGTCCGACCAGCGGCGGCCGGGCATCATGCGGCCGGTGAACTCGTCGACGATGACGACCTCGCCGTCCTTGACGAGGTACTCGACGTCGCGCTTGTAGAGATGGTGCGCGCGCAGCGCCCTGGTTGACGTCGTGGAGGAGCTCCATGTTCTCCGAGGTCGTAGAGGTTGTCGACGCCGAGCAGCTTCTCGACGTTGCTCGACGCCGTCGTCGGTGAGCGCCGACGGTGTGCGCCTTCTCGTCGACCAGGAAGTCGCCGGTGGTCGACTTGTTGCCGTCCTTGTCCTCGATCTCCTCGCCGTGCACCAGCTTGGGAATGATGCGGTCGATGCGGTAGTACTTGTCGATCGACTCCTCGGACGGGACCGGAGATGATGAGCGGCGTGCGCGCCTCGTCGATCAGGATCGAGTCGACCTCGTCGACGATCGCGAAGTGGTGGTCGCGCTGCACCATCGCCGCGAGGTCGAACTTCATGTTGTCGCGCAGGTAGTCGAAGCCGAACTCGTTGTTGGTGCCGTAGGTGATGTCGGCGGCGTAGGCCTGCTGGCGCTCGGCGTCGCGTCAGGTCGTGCTGGATGACGCCGACGGTGAGGCCGAGGAAGCGGTAGACCTGGCCCATCCACTCGGCGTCGCGGCGGGCCAGGTAGTCGTTGACCGTGACCACGTGGACGCCCTTGCCGTCGAGGGCGTTGAGGTAGACCGGCAGGGTGGCGACCAGGGTCTTGCCCTCGCCGGTCTTCATCTCGGCGATCTTGCCCTGGTGGAGGACCATGCCGCCCATGAGCTGGACGTCGAAGTGGCGCATGCCGAGGACGCGCCGGCCGGCCTCGCGCACGACCGCGAAGGCCTCCGGCAGGAGGTCGTCGAGGGCGGCGCCGCCGGCGAGCCGCTCGCGGAACTCGGCGGTCTTGGCGCGCAGCTCGTCGTCGGAGAGCTTGCGCATGTCCGGCTCGAGCGCGTTGATCGCCGCCACGGCCGGCATGCATCTTCTTGACGTCGCGCTCGTGCTTGCTGCCGAAAACCTTGGTCAGTACCTTATTGAGCATCGGACTCTCGATCGTCGGGGAGTGGGTGAAGCTCGAACTCCTGCGACTTCAAAGTTTAGCAGACGGTCCAAAACACCCCCGCCTCCGGGACGATCCCGGAGGCCGGCTACGGCGAGATGGCGGAGACGCTGGGGGGGCCGGCTACGGGCCGGAGGTCTGGGTGCCGTCGAGGATGAAGGCGAGCGGATCGACCTGCTTGCCGTCCTGCAGCACTTCGTAGTGCAGGTGGTAACCGGTGGAGCGGCCGGTCGAGCCGACGAAGCCGATGACGTCGCCGCGCTTGACCTTCTGGCCCTGCTTGACGCTGACGCGCGACATGTGGCCGTAGCGCGTCGACATGCCGAAGCCATGCGAAATGGACACCGCACGGCCGAGGCCGTCGCCGATGTCCGAGGCCTGGGTGATCACGCCGTCGGCGGTGGCCAGCACCGGCTTACCGGGCTGCGCGGCGATGTCGATGGCGGGGTGATTCTCACGCCGGCCATTGATCGGGTCGCGGCGATGGCCGAACCAACTGGTCAACAGTCCCTTGACGGGAGCGATCGAGGGTGTCGCCGAAATCCAGCGGCGCCGCTCCTCGAGCTGGAACTCGACCTGGTCGAGCTCGCCGCTCAAGCTCTGCGCCCGGGAGGCCAGCGACGAAAGCCCGAGCGGGCCTTCGCTGGCCGGGTTGCTCAAGCCGCCAACGCCAGCCTCGGCTCCGTCCGCGAGGCTGTCGAGGCCGGCAACGATTGCCAGCTTGCGGGTGCGGTCTTCGTAGTCGGCGAGCTGAGCTTCGAGCGACTTGAGGCTGGTCTCGAAGCTGGTATTGACCTTCTTGAGCTCGTCGTTTTCCTGGCGAACGGCATCGAGCTCGTGCCGATCAACCGAATTGGTGAAGAAGGACCAGAGGACGTAGCCGGTACTTAAGGTGAGGAGGGAAGCGCCTGCGAGTGCGAAGCCGATCTGCCGGTTGGTGACGCGCCACTTGCGAAAGCGCGCGCGCGCATGGGGGACGAGGATGATCGTGTGGTGTTTCAGACCCATAGTTTCCCCCACGCCATGGTCCACGGAGCTACGATCGAGCGGAGTACTTGGCTAGAGACTTGGGCATTCTACGGATGATGCCGCCTTTGTCAAGCTCGGATTTCTAGCCCCGCGGCACCGGCTGCGGCGTTTCAAGGCACCGGCTTGGCGTCGAGCGGGTTCCTCAGCGGGTCCAGGAAGTCGTTGGGAGGGGTCACTTTTACCAGCGGGATCCCCTTGGCCACTTCGGCCTGGACCAGGGTGTCGAACTGGTTTTCGAGCTGGAAGAACCGGGTGACTGTCCGAGCCGGGAGCACGGCGAGGAAGCGGTCGACCCAGCGGCTGCGGACGTCGAGCCGCTGTTGCTGCACGGACATCCAGTCCCGCATCAGCGACGAAGCCTGCTGGTCGTCCATCGTCTGATAGGACGCCACGAAGTCCTCGAGCAGCTCGGCGGCTCGCTCGCCCACGAAGGCGGTCTCGTCGCGATATTCGCGGAACAGGGGCCAGAAGACCTGAGCCTCGTTTTCTGACAATGGCAGCTTGGAGCGCACCTTCTGCTCGAAGATACCGCGCAGGCGGCCACCGGTCTGGGCGATGGAGCTGTCGGTCTGGGCGGCGACAGGCGCGGCAGGAAAGAGACAAAGGAGGGTGAGGAGAACGGCGATTGTACGCATACGGCACCTCCAGGGTCATCTTCTCACGTCCGCTAAGGGGCTCGCATGCGGCGGTCCAGGCTGCGGTACTGGATCGCCTCCGCCACGTGCGCGGCGCGCATCTCCGAGGCGCCGGCCAAGTCGGCGATAGTGCGGGCGACCTTGAGCACGCGGGACAACGCACGCGCCGAGAAGCCCAGCTTGTCGAAGGCACGGTCGAGCAAGGCCTGGCCGGCACTGTCGAGACGGCAGGCGCGGCGCACCGCCTCGGCATCCATTGCTGCGTTACAAGGAATCGCGGCGCCGGGAAATCGCCGTTCCTGCGCGTCACGCGCCGCGGCGACCCGCTGGGCCACGATGGCGCTCGACTCGGCGCGGCGGGCGCGCAGCTCGCCGAGCGGACAGCGCGGGCACTTCGACGTGCAGGTCGATGCGGTCGAGCAGCGGGCCCGAGATGCGTGAGCGGTAGCGCTCGACCGCGGTGGCGGAGCAGCGGCACTCCGAGCGCGCATCGCCGAGGTGGCCGCAGGGACAAGGGTTCATCGCCGCGAGCAAGGAAAAGCGAGCAGGGAAGTGGAGCACCGCCCGCGCGCGGACCACCGTCACCTGGCCCTCCTCGAGCGGCTGCCGCAGCGCCTCGAGGGCGTCTCTGCGGAATTCGGGCAGTTCGTCGAGAAAGAGCACGCCGGCGTGCGCCAGGCTCGCCTCGCCCGGCCGAGGCAGCGGCCCGCCGCCGACGATCCCGACTGCGCTCGTTCCGGGATGGGGGTTGCGAAAAGGCCGCCGCCAGACGAGGCCGGCCGGCGGCTGCTCCGAAACCAGCGAATGGATCTTGGTGACCGCGATGGCCTCCGGCAGAGAGAGCGGCGGTAGAAGGCCGGGGAGCCGCTGCGCGATCATCGTCTTGCCGGAGCCGGGCGGCCCGATGAACAAAAGGTTGTGCGCTCCCGCGGCGGCGATTTCGAGGGCGCGTTTCGCGGTCTCCTGCCCGTACACGTCGGCCAGGTCGGCCTGATCGCCGCTCGCCGCCAGGGAGCGCAGGTCGCCGCTGACGCCGGAAAGCGGCGTGGCGCCCAGAATGTGCTCTACCGCGCCACCGAGGTCGCGCAGCGGAATCACCGGCACGCCGCCCAGCGCCGCTGCTTCGCCGGCGTTCGCTTCCGGCAACAGGAGCTCGCGCAGTGCCATGCGGCCCGCCAGGTCGGCGATGGCCAGCCCGCCGCGCACCGGCCGGATGCGGCCGTCCAAGCCGAGCTCGCCACAGAGCAGACGCCCGTCGAGCGCCTCCTGGGGCAAGGCGCCGTGCGCCGCCAGAAGACCGAGGGCGATTGCCAAGTCGAGGTGGTTCCCTTCCTTGCGCAGGTCGGCCGGCGCCAGGTTGATGGTCACCGAGCGCGGCGGCAAGTCGTAACCGCAATTCTTGATTGCCGCTCTGACCCGCTCGCGGCTTTCCCTCACCGCGGCGTCGGGCAGACCGACGATCTGGACTTGCGGCAGGCCCGGATGGATGTCCACCTCCACCTGCACCGGGCGGGCCTCGATTCCCCACGGGCGTGGCGGTCGTCGTGCGTGCGAGCATGCCCATAGAGACGGAAACTGGCCGGTGCGAGTGTGCACGGTTTGTTAGGCTTTCCCGGTGCAGGCCTACCTCGATCTCTTACGCCACGTGCTGGAACAGGGCATTCGCAAGGGCGACCGCACCGGCACCGGCACGCGTTCGCGTCTTCGGCCACCAGATGCGCTTCGACCTGCGGCGCGGCTTTCCGCTGCTCACCACGAAGAAGATGCACCTGCGCTCGATCATCCACGAGCTGCTGTGGTTCCTGCGCGGCGACACCAACGTCGCCTACCTCCACGAACATGGCGTTTCCATATGGGACGAGTGGGCGAAACCCGACGGCGAGCTCGGCCCGGTCTACGGCTACCAGTGGCGGTCCTGGCCGGCGCCGGATGGCCGGCACATCGACCAGATCTCGCGAGTGATCGAGGAGATCCGCCGCAATCCCGATTCGCGGCGCCTGGTGGTCTCGGCCTGGAACGTCGCCGACCTCGAAAAGATGGCGCTCCAGCCGTGCCACGCGTTGTTTCAGTTCTACGTCGCCAACGGCGAGCTTTCGTGCCAGCTCTATCAGAGCAGCGCCGACATCTTCCTCGGCGTGCCGTTCAACATCGCCTCGTACTCGCTGCTCACCCTGATGGTCGCGCAGGTCACTGGCCTCCACGCCGGCGAGTTCGTGCACACTCTGGGCGACGCCCATCTCTACGAGAACCACCTCGAGCAGGCGCGCGAGCAGCTGACTCGCGAGCCGCGGCCAGCCGCCGGTCATGCGGCTGGATCCCGCGGTGAGCTCGATCTTCGACTTCCGCTTCGAGCACTTTGCGCTCGAGAACTACGACCCGCACCCGGCGATCAAGGCGCCGATCGCCGTCTGATGCGGGTGTCGCGCGATCGTCGCCGTCGGCCGAGAACGGCGTCATCGGCCGCGGCAACCAGCTGCCGTGGCACCTGCCGGCCGACCTGCGGCGCTTCAAGGCGCTCACCATGGGCCACCATCTCCTGATGGGCCGCCGCACCTGGGATTCAGTGGGCAAGCCGCTCCCTGGCCGGCCGATCGTGGTGATCTCGCGCCGCAAGCTGTCCCTGCCCGAGGGTGTGCAGCTCGTGAGCTCGCCCCGCGAGGCGGTCGAGCTGGCGCGGGCGGCGGGGGAGAGCGAAGCCGTTTCTGGCCGGCGGCGCCGAGATCTATCGCCAGGCGCTCGCCGCGGAACTGGTCGACCGCGTCTACCTGACCCGCATCCATCACTCCTTCGACGGCGACGCCACTTTTCCCGCGCTCGAGCCCGAGCGCTGGCAGTTGGTGGAGCGCCAGGACTGCCCGGCCGACGAGCGCAACCCCTACGACTTCAGCTACCTGACCTACGATCGCGTGCGCTGACGGCGGCCTGGCGACGAGTGGTATCGTCGGGCCGTCCAACGAGGAGAGTTCGACCATGAGCAAGACCGTCGGTTGCGTCATCGGTATCGTGCTGGCCGCCATCCTGGTGGGCGTCTGGGCGATGGGCCAGTACAACGGCCTGGTGGGCGCCGAACAGGAAGTGGCGAAGGCGTGGTCGCAAGTCGAGAGCGTCTACCAGCGCCGCGCCGATCTCATCCCGAATCTGGTGGAGACCGTGAAGGGCGCCGCCAACTTCGAGCAGGAGACGCTCACGCAGGTCATCGAGGCGCGCGGCGAAAGCCACCCAGACGACGATCGGCGCCGACATGCTGAACGACCCCGCGAAGTTCGCGCAGTTCCAGCAGGCGCAGGACCAGTTGTCCGGGGCCTTGTCGCGTTTGATGGTGGTGGTCGAGCGCTATCCCGAGCTCAAGTCGGTGGCCAATTTCACCGACCTGATGCACCAGCTCGAGGGCACCGAGAACCGCATCACGGTCGAGCGGCAGCGTTTCAACGAAGTGGCGCAGACGTACAACACGATGCTCAAGTCCGTACCGCGCGCCTGGTTCGTGAAGCTGCTGGGCTGGCACTTCCAGGAAAAGCCGTACTTCCAGGCGCAGCAGGGCGCTGACCAGGCGCCGAAGGTTCAATTTTAAGAAGGCATCCTAGTCGGGCGGGCTCGCCTGCGAGCCCAGTCCGCGCGAGGGGTCCAGACGGGGTGGAATGCGGCGGCCGGAGAGGGCCTCTTCGCCGCCGCCCCCCCGCAGATAGCCGAGAGCTTGGAGCTGAGCGCGTAGCTCGGGGTCGACCTTGCGGCCCGAGCGAGGCAGCGCTTGGCGCAGCGCATCGCGGTGGTCGGTGAAGATACGCCGGCGCATCGCCTCGATGCGCGGCGCATCCGCCAGCGGCTGGGTCTCCAGGGGGTCCGTGCTGAGGTCGTAGAGCAGCTCGTCCGGCGTGCCCCAGCGCTCGATCAACTTGTAGGGCGAATCGAGCAGGGCGAGCGATGCCCCTTCGTGGCGATCGACGTGAAAGGTCAGCGGCTGTGGTGGTGGTGGCTGGCCCGAGCCGATCTGAGCCCAGCGCGAGACGCCGTCCAGGCCGGCCGGCACCGGCGCTCCGAGCGCGTCGAGGATGGTGGGTAGGAAATCGAGCTGGGCGAAGGGCCGGTCACTCGAAAACGAGGGCAGTCCGCGCTTTGCCCACAGCACCAGCGGCACCCGCAGCAGCTCCTCGTGAAGCGACTGGCCGTGCAGGAGCTGGCCGTGCTCGGCGAACTCCTCGCCGTGGTCCGAGGTGACCACGACCAACGTTTTCTCGAGCAATCCGCGGCGCTCCAGCTCCGCGAGCAGGGCGGTGATCGCCTGGTCGACGGCATGGATCTCGCCGTCGTACTGGTCGCGCATCTGCTCGAGCTCCGCGGCGCTAGGCATGGTGCCGTTCTCGGTGAAGGGCCCCGGCTGAACGTAGGTTCGCGCCGGCGAGCCA
Organism: Thermoanaerobaculia bacterium; assembly: GCA_963821905.1. Classification (GTDB taxonomy): domain Bacteria; phylum Acidobacteriota; class Thermoanaerobaculia; order Multivoradales; family JAGPDF01; genus CAWGFP01. The sequence goes on from CAWGFP010000015.1 coordinate 512,838, forward strand.
GGCGGCCACGCGGCCGGCGGCTCGTAGGGATCGTGTGGATCGACGTAGTGGACCCAGAGAAAGTACGGCGGCCGCGCTTGCGGCAACATCTCGAAAGTCAGTCGGTTCACCTCGGTGCCGCGGATTTTCGGCGGACCCATCCACTGGCCCGAGGCCGTGAACCCGCGCCGAAATCCCCTCTTGCCGCCAATGTTGGAGGCGTTGCCGATGTAGGCGATGGTGGTGAAGCCGCGCTGGGCGAGCAGGGCCGGTAAATAAGGCGCCTCCTCCGGCAGCTGGTCGTTGAGCGAGATGGCTTGATGGCGCTGGGGCCGCAGTCCGGTGAACAGGGAAGCCACCGAAGGCTTGGTCCATGACGACGCGGCGTAGCCCTGCAGACGGATGCCGGAGGCAGCGAGGCGGGCAATCCCCGGTGCCGTGTCGCGGGTGTAGCCGTAGCTCGGCAGGTGGTCGCTGCGCAGCGTGTCGACCACCACCACCACGAGGTTGGTGAAACGCGGCGGCCGTGGCGAGCCGCAGGCCGCGAGAACGGCGACCGCCGCCGCGAGCAACGCCGCTGTGAGGCGCCCTTTCATGTTTCTCCGTGACCATAACAGCCGGCATGTAAACTTCCGGCCATCGTGAGCCGACCGCTGCAGATCGATGGCCGTTCCTTGACTCTCGACGACTTCGCGCGGTGTGCAGCCGGTGGCCTGGAGTTGACGCTGGCGCCGGTGGCGCGCGAGCGGGTCGCCGCGGCGCGCGGCGTGGTCGAGCGCGCCGCCGCGGGTGAGGACGCCGTGTACGGCATCAACACCGGCTTCGGCGACCTCGCCAACGTGCGCATCCCGCCGGAGAAGCTGCGCACCCTCCAGGAGCGGCTGGTGCTGAGCCACGCCGCCGGTGTCGGGGAGCCGCTGGCCGATCAGGCGGTGCGGGGAATGCTGCTGCTGCGCGCCAACACCCTGGCGCAGGGGCACTCGGGGGTGCGCGTCGAAACGGTGGAGGCGCTGCTCACGTTGCTTTCGCGCGACGTACTTCCGCTGGTGCCGAGCCGGGGCTCCGTGGGTGCCAGCGGCGACCTCGCACCCCTCGCCCATCTCGCGTTGCCGCTGCTCGGCAGGGGCCGGGTGCGTATCGCCGGCCGCGAGACGAGCGGCTGCCGAAGGCCTTCGGCACGCCGGACTCGCAACCGCTGGTGCTCGAAGCCAAGGAAGGTCTCGCGCTGATCAACGGCACGCAGGCGATGACCTCGCTGCTCGCCCTCGCCGCGCTGGCCACTCGCCGGCTGGTGCGCATCGCCGATCTGGTGGGCGCGCTGACTCACCGACGCGCTGCGCGGCACCGACACCGCCTTCGACGCCCGTCTGCACGCGCTGCGGGCCCATCCCGGGCAGCGCGCCAGCGCCGCCAACCTCTGGCGGCTCGCTGCAGGGGTCCGGCGATCCGCGAGTCCCATCGCGTCAACGACGTGCGGGTGCAGGATCCCTACAGCATCCGCTGCATGCCGCAGGTCCACGGCGCGGCGCGGGACGTCGCGGCGGACGTCGGAACGCAAGCTGGCGATCGAAATGAACGCGGTGACCGACAATCCATTGGTCTTCCCGGAAACCGGCGAGGTGCTCTCGGGCGGCAACTTCCACGGCGAGCCCATGGCGCTCGCCGCCGACTCGCTGACCATCGCGCTGGCGGAGCTCGGCGCCGATCTCCGAGCGCCGGATCGAGAAGCTCACCAACGCACGCCTTCTCCGGGTTGCCGCCGTTCCTGGTCGCCGACGCGGGCCTCAATTCGGGCTTCATGATCGCCCAGGTGACCGCCGCCGCGCTGGCCAGCGAGAACAAGGTCCTGGCCCACCCGGCGAGCGTCGACTCGATCCCGACCTCGGCCGACAAGGAAGACCACGTCTCGATGGGCATGGGCGCGGCGCTGAAGCTTCACGCCGTGGCGCGAAACCTCGAGTACATCCTGGCGATCGAGCTGCTCGCCGCGGCTCAAGGTGTCGATCTGCTGCGCCCGTTGAGATCGAGCCCACCGTTGGAGGCCCTGCACGCAGACCTGCGGCAGCTCGTCGCGCCATGGACCGAGGATCGCGAGATGGCGCCCGACATCAGCGCCGCCTTGGCCTTTCTCGGCCGCGAAGTCGAGCCCCACATCTCCCAACTCGGCTAGCCTCCGCAAATGCTTCGCCTCGTCGCCTACGCCCCGAACGGAGTCAAGCGGTTCGCGTTGTCGCGGCGCGAGATGACGATCGGGAGCTCGGAGGAAGCCGACATCCACCTGCCGTACACCGGCGTGTCACCGCGCCACGCGCGAGTGGTGCGCGACGGCGACGGGCTGCGGGTCGAGGACCTCGGCTCGCGCAAGGGGGTCCTGGTCAACGGCCAGCGGGTCAAGAGCTCGCGGCTCGACGTCATGGACGAGATCCGCCTGGGCAGTATCGCCGTGCTGGTCGAAGACGTCGGGCGCGCCCCGGCGGGCGGAAAGTCCGCGCAGGCGATAGCGGCGGAGGCAGCGGCCGAGCCGCCTCCCGCGGCGCGCATCACCGGCGAGCGCTTGCTCGCTCACATCGCTTCGGTCTCTCATTGGGTGCTGGCCGATGCCGAGAGCCAGGCCACCGCGGAATCGCTCATTTCCCGCATCCTGCGAGACTTCGGCGGCGGCGCGCTGCTGCTGCTGCAAGCCGAGGAGCGCACGCCGTCGATCAAGCTCGCGGTCGCCAGCGAGTCTCGCTGGCTTGCCGCCGGTCAGGAGTTGCTTCACCAGGTGGAAGCGAAGCGGCGCAGCCCGGCGTCGCCCAGCGAGGCGGGGGCGTTCAAGGGCTCGCTCCTCGGAGACGACGCCTGGATCGCCTACCGCGCCTTCAAGGCCATGGAACGCAGCCACCTGATGATCACCGCCCTGCCGCACTTCATGCCCGGGGTCTGGTCCCCCGAGCCGGGTCTCTGGGCGTTGGCCGATCTGCTGGTGCTCGGCCTGGTGCACCACGTCGGCCGCTACGAACCTTTGTTGCCGGGTCGCGGCGGCGGCCAGCGCGAGCTGCGTCTGGCGCCGGGCCTCATCATCGGGGAATCGGCGGCCATGAAGCGCTTGCTCGAGGCCCTGCGCTTCGCCGTCGATTCGCCGGTGCCGGTGCTGCTACGCGGCGAGCCGGGCACCGGCAAGGAGCTCCTGGCGCGCTCCCTTCACCTCTCGGGTCAGCGGCGCCAGGGACCCTTCGTATTGGTCTCCGCGGCCGGCGCGGCGGCGGCGCAGGTCGAAGCGGACCTCTTCGGCGCCGAGGTGCGGGGACGCGGTGAGCCGCTGCGGCGCGAAAGCAAGCTGGCGCTCGCTCACGGCGGCACGTTGTTCCTCGACGAGGTCGACGAGCTGCCAATGCCGTTGCAGGCGAAGCTGGTCCGCTTCCTCCGTTTCGGCGAGGTCGAACCCGCCGGCGGCGTCGAGGCGCGGCGCGTCGACGTGCGCGTGGTGGCCGGCAGCCGCGGCGGGCTCGACGGCCTGGTGGCGCGCGGCCTCTTCCGGCTCGATCTGGCCCACATGCTGGGCGCCAGCGCGTTCGACGTGCCGCCGCTGCGCGAGCGCCGTGAAGACTTGCCGCTGCTGCTCCAGGCGTTCGTGAACCGCTTCTGTCACGAAGCCGGCAAGCGGGTGCAGGGCATCACCGTCGACGTGCTTTCAGCGCTCGCCGCCTACGAGTTCCCCGGCAATCTCGCGGAGCTCGAGAGCATCGTGCGGCAGCTGGTCTACCTCTGCCCGCCGGGCGAGCCGATTCGCCACAACCTGCTGCCCGAGCGACTGCGCTCGGCACCGCTCCAGGCCAGCGCCCGGCCCGCCGCCGCCTCCGATCTCGAGCTGCGCCACTGGGTCGGCGCAGCCGAGGAGGCGGCGATTCGCGAGGCGCTGCAGCGCACCCACGGCAACAAGCTGCGCGCCGCCGCCCTGCTCGGAGTCTCGCGCGCCGGCCTGGCGATGAAAATGGAGCGCTACGGGCTGAAGGCCCGCCGTTCCTAGTCCGATAGTATTCGGCCATGCCATTGGCTCACCGACGTCGGCACCACGCGCACCGTTCGCGCGCCGCGCGGCCGCGAGATCTCCTGCCGCGGCTGGCAGCAGGAAGCGGCGCTGCGCATGCTGATGAACAACCTCGATCCCGAGGTCGCCGAGCGGCCCGGCGGAGCTGGTGGTCTACGGCGGCTCGGGCAAGGCGGCGCGCAACTGGGAGTGCTTCGACGCCATCGTCGCGACGCCTGCGCCGGCTGGACGACGACGAGACGCTGCTGGTTCAGTCGGGCAAGCCGGTGGCGGTCTTCACGAGTCCACGCCGACGCGCCGCGCGTCCTGATCGCCAACTCGATGCTGGTGCCGCACTGGGCCACCGCCGACGAGTTCCGGCGCCTGGAAGGGCTCGGCCTCACCATGTACGGCCAGATGACCGCCGGCTCGTGGATCTACATCGGCACCCAGGGCATCCTTCAGGGCACCTACGAGACGCTCGCCGAGTGCGCCCGCCAGCACTTCGGCGGCACCCTGGCGGGCACGCTCACGGTCACCGCCGGGCTGGGCGGCATGGGCGGCGCGCAGCCGCTGGCGGTGACCATGAACGAGGGCGTCTGCCTGGTCGCCGAGGTGGACCGCATCGCGCATCGAGCAGCGCCTCGACACCCGCTATCTCGACGAGGTCGCGCCCGACCTCGAGTCCGGGATCGAGCGCGCGCTGGCCGCGCGACGCGGCGCGGCGCGCGGTGTCGATCGCGGTCGAGGCCAACGCCGTGGACCTGCTGCGAGCGCCTGATCGCGCGCGGCATCGTCCCCGACGCGCTCACCGACCAGACCTCGGCGCACGACGCGCTCGCACGGGCTACGTCCCGCACGGTCTGCCCTTCGCCGAGGCGCTGCGCCTGCGCGGCGCCGATCCCGCGGCCTACATCGAGCGCGCCATGGCGTCGATGGCCGCGCACGTGCGCGCCATGCTCGAGCTCCAGCGGCGCGGCGCGGTGACCTTCGACTACGGCAACAACCTGCGCGGCCAGGCGCTGGCCGCCGGCGTCGAGCGACGCCTTCGACATCGGCGGCTTCGTGCCGCTGTTCATCCGGCCGCTGTTCTGCGAGGGCAAGGGCCCGTTCCGCTGGGCGGTGCTGTCGGGCGATCCGGCGGATCTCGCGGCGACCGACGAGGCCATCCTGGCCGCCTTCCCGGAGGACCAGGCGCTGGCGCGCTGGATCCGCCATGGCGCGCGAGCGCGTGGCGTTCCAGGGCTTGCCGGCGCGCATCTGCTGGCTGGGCTACGGCGAGCGCGCCCGCGCCGGCCGGGTCTTCAACGAGCTGGTGGCGAGCGGCCGGGTCAGCGCTCCGATCGTCATCGGCCGCGACCACCTGGACTGCGGCTCGGTGGCCTCGCCCAACCGCGAGACCGAGGCGATGCTGCGACGGCTCCGACGCGATCGGCGACTGGCCGATCCTCAACGCCCTGATCAACGCGGTGAACGGCGCCACCTGGGTTTCGGTGCACCACGGCGGCGGCGTCGGCATCGGCTATTCGCTGCACGCCGGCATGGTGATCGTCGCCGACGGCAGCGCCGCCGCGGCGGCGCGCCTGGAGCGAGTGCTGACCAGCGATCCCGGGATGGGCGTGGTGCGCCACGCCGACGCCGGCTATGCCGAAGCGCGCGATTTCGCGGCCCGGCGCGGCGTCGATATCCCCATGCTGTGATCGAGTCCTCGAGCCCGGGTCCGCTGCTCAATCCGCGCGCCCGGCGTCTTCAGCTCGTCCTCTGTCTTCTGGCGGCCGCGGCCACGCTGCTGCCAGCGCCCTGGTCGGCGCTGCTGCTGGCGGCTTGCGCCGGCGGGCTCCTTGCCGGCCGGCCGCCGTTGCGCGAGCGCCTGGCGATCGCATTCGGTCTCGCGCTGGCTTGCGCGACGGTCGGCGGCGCGTGGATTCTGGATCTGCGCGCCGCGCGAGGAGGCCGGGACCTCGAGCAGCGAGCCCGGCGCGAGTACGAGGAATGGTGGAACGAGCTCGAGGAGCGCGCCGCCACGGCGGCGCGGGCCATCTCCACGCCTCCGTCCGATTCCGGCGAACGATTGAAAGCATTCGGCACCCTGCGCGGTCTGCTCCAAGGAGCCACTGGCCGGCGCCGCGCCCTGCTGCTCGTGGACGGCGATGGCGAGGTCGTGGCGTGGGCGGGTGAGGGATTGCCGCTCGAGCCGCGCGGCGAATCTCTACCGGCGGCCGGGGCGTGGAACGGCCAGAGCGACGGCGCAGCCACGCTCGCCGCTTTGTCGCCGTTGCCCCACGGCGGCGGGTGGCGAGTGGTGGCCGGCGAGAGTCTTTCTACCCGGCGGGCGCCGTTCGCCGTGCCCGGTATCGACCCGACTAGCATCCAGTGGAGCCTCGGCACTTCATCCGAGGCCGGTGCCTTGACCATCAGCGCTCCGCGTGCGCCGCCTCTCACCTGGCGAGTGACCGGCGAGGCGGCGAAAGTATTCGGAGCGCAAGCCGCTCGCTGGGCCCACGGCTGGGTGGGATTGACTTTGCTCGCCCTGGCGACCATGCGCGCAGTTGGTTTGCTCTTGCTCGCCGGAACGGTGGTGAAGGATCGCCGTCGTGGCTTGGAAGTCTCTCTGCTGTTGGCTGCGGGAGCCGGTCTGTGGTCGCTGGCTGCGGGCTCGTCCGCCGTGCCTGCGGCTTCCCTTGCAGGAGCGATCCTTGCCGCGGCGGCGGCGCTCGGCCTTCCACGTGGTGGCCTGCCGACCGGCTTCGCGTTCCTGTTCGGGGGCATCGCCGCGGCGGCGCTGGCAGCGGCGGCCTGGGGTCTGCGCAGCCTGCAGGTGGGTGTGGACCTGGCCGCCAGCTTTGGCGGCGGTGGAGAAGCGGTGTCTTGGCGACTGACCCTCGCGGCGGCTTCATTGGCTCTCTTGGTGGCCGCCGCGAGCCGTTCGCGGCGTACCGAATCCAGCGACGCCTTTGCCTGGATCGCGGTGACGCTCTTGGTGGCCGGCGCCGCGACCCACGATCGGCCAGCGGTGGGCTGGGCTCTTCTGGCCGCCGGGTGCGCTTGCGCGGGCCGCTGGCTGGTCGGGGCCGAGCCGCTGCGGCGCGCGAGCTCGGCTGGAGTAGCGCTCCTGCTCGCCTGCATGGCGTCGGCCCTGGCGTGGGAGACCGCCCATCGCGGGGCGCTGCGCGACGAGGCGGTACGCCTCCTGCCGCGCTTGCAGCCTCCGGGCAACGCCGAACTCCGCGCTCTCGACAGCGCGGTGCGCGAACATTTCAGCCGGCTCGAATCGCGTCGCCCCTCCGGGACTGACCATCGGGATCTGGCCTACACGTTGTGGCGAGCTTCACCGCTGGCCCGGCCCAACCTGCTGTCAGCGCTCGCGGCCACCGTCGAAGGCGAGACCATCTCGAGTTTCTCTTTCGGGCTGCCCCTCGACGACGGAGAGCTGGACCGCGACCCCGGGCGCTGGGAGGTGCTGAGCCTTCCGGCCTGGGACGACACTCTGATCTCGGGCGAGCTGGAGCCGCGCGAGCGCGGCGGCCTCACCGTCCGGTATTGGGCTCTACCGCGACCGGGCTTCCTGCTTGACGCCGGGCCCGCGGAGGACCTCGAGCTAGCGCTGTTGCGCGCCGACCCCGCTCAGCAGAGAAGGCCGGCCGGCCTCAGCGAGCCGCTGCTCGCCGCCCTCTACGCGCCCGACGGAAGAGCCTTGCGGAGCCCCTGGCGCGAGTCGCCGCCGCTGCCGCCCGCGCTGCGCCAGCGGGTGGATCCGACGATCGTGACCATCCCGCAAGGCTTGGCGTGGGCGGTCGCTCGCCGCGGTTCCGATGGCGTCGAGGCTCTGTTCCTCGAGATCCTCTCGCCGCGCGCCGCGCTCGACCGAGTCGGCACGCACGCGCTGTCGTCCCTGCTGCTGTTCGCCGGCGCGGCGCTACTCGCCGTGCTGCTCGGTCTGCCGCGCGAGGCGTTTCGCGACGCCTTGCGCCGCGCCGTGCGCTCGTACTCGAAGCGGCTGATCCTGGTCATCACCCTGTTGCTCCTGGTGCCGCTTCTGCTCCTCAACGCCGTCCTCCTCCGCGGTCTCGATGAGCGCCTGCAGCGCCAGCAGCGCGCCGCCGGCGAGGCGGCGATCACTGCGGCGCAGCAGCGTGCTCGGCGAATACGTCTTGACCCTGGAGCCCGGCTTCGGCCTCGAGCACCGCGCTCGACGACCCGCTGCTGGTGTGGTCTGGCGCGGTGCGTGCATCACGAGGTCAACCTCTACTGGGGGAGCCGCATCTACGCCTCGAGCCGGCGCGAGCTGTTCACCGCCGGCGCTGCTGCCGAACCGCATCCCGGGCGAGATCTACGCGCGACTGTCGCTGCTCGGCTACGGCACTCGCCTACGCGCACCAGCCGCGCCGGCGACACCACCTACCTCGAGCTCTACGCGCCGCTGCGCGTCCCCGGCGCGCCGGACGGCGAGGGCGCGGCTCGTTCCTCTCGGTGCCGCTGCTGGCGCAGCAGGAAGAGGCGGGCGCGGAGCTGGGCCGCTTGCGCCGGCAGGCGGTGCTGGTGCACCGCGGCGCTGTTCCTGCTCCTGGTGGCCGTGGGCACCCGCCTGGCGCGGAACTTCACCCGTCCGCTGACCGAGCTGGTCGACGGCACGCGGCGGATCGCCGCCGGCGCGGCCTCGCTCGAAGCTCGCTCCCGAGCGAGATGGAGCTGCGGCGCTCGTCGACGCCATCGACCGAGATGGCGCGGCCGCATCGCCGAGGGCGCGAGCGGCTGGTGCGCGAGAAGCAGGTAGTGGAGCGCATGGTGGAGAACATCACCGCCGGCGTGGTCTCGCTCGACGCGCGACCGCCGCGTGCTGATGCCCAACCGGGTCGCGGCCGAGATGCTGGAGGTCACGCCGTGGGGAGCGCTTGCCGAGGCGCTCGGGACGCGCGCCGCGCTCGCGCCGGTGGCGGCGTTCCTGTGCGCAGGCGGCCAACGAGCCCGGCGCCGCGCCACCGTGCGCATTCCGGCCGCGGCGGCGGCGAGCGCGAGTGGACGCTGGTCTGGGTGCCGGTGCCCGGCGCCGGGCGAGCCCTCGGCGCTGCTGGTGGTGGAGGATGCGACCGAGGTGCTGCGCGGCCAGCGGCTCGAGGCCTGGGCGGAGATGGCGCGCATCATCGCCCACGAGATCAAGAACCCGCTGACCCCGATCCGCCTCTCGGCCGAGCACATGCGGGAGGTCTACGCAGCGCGACCCGTCCGCGCTTCGACGCGGTCTTCGAGCGCTGCACGACGAACATCCTTCGCCAGGTCGAGGAGCTGCGCGCCGATCGCCTCGGAGTTCTCCGCCTACAGCCGCATTCCGCGGCTCGACCCGCAAGCCGGGTGACCTGGTGCGGACCGTTGCCGAGGTGGTCGAGGGCTACGCCGCAGCGCCGCCCGACGGCGCGCGCGTCGGCTTCGCCGCCGACCCGCCCGAGATCGCCGCCCGCTTCGACGCCAAGCTGCTCGGCCGCGCGGTGCGCAACCTGCTGGAGAACGCCCTGCGCGCCAGCGGCGCCGGCGGTACGGTGGAGGTGGCGGTGGCGAGCGACGATGGGCATGCCCGGATCTCGGTCGTGGATTCCGGTCCCGGCGTCCCGCCCGAAGTGCTGCCGCGCATCTTCGATCCCTACTTCTCGACCCACGCCGCCGGCACCGGGCTCGGGCTGCCGATCGCCCGCCGCATCGCCGAGGAGCACGGCGGCCGAATCGAGGCCGGCAACGTTCCTGGCGGCGGATTCGAAGTCGTGATTACAATCCCACTGTGAACTCGAACCGCAGGCGCTGGGGCGCCGCACTCGCGATCCTCGTCCCGGCTGGCTTGCTCGCGGGGGGTTGCCTGACGGAGTGGCGGCGGCCCGAGCGTGGCGCCGGCGCCGCCGTGTTCGTGCCCGTGGAGGGCGCCGTCCTCGACCCGAGCGAGCTCGCCGCCGCGCAGCGCGCCGGTTTACGCGACCTCTTCGTGATGGGTGGCGAGCTGGCATGGAGCGGCAGCGTGCCCGAGTTGCGCCTGAGCCGGCTGGATGGGCTGCCGGCGCGGGCTCCGGTGACTCTGGTGATTCGAGGCATCTGGCCCGCCGGGGAGCTCGAGACGGGCGAGGTCGGCGAGCGATTGGCGGAGCAGACGCAGCAGATCCGGCTGGGGATCGAGAGTCGCGGCCTGGTGCCCGTCGGGGTCCACTTCGACGTCGAGGCGTCGGGGAATCTCGAGTCGTACGGCAAGACGCTGGCCGATCTTCGCTCCGAGATGGACCGCTCGCTGTTCCTATCGGCCAGCCTGCAGCGTTCGTGGCTGAAGGATCCGCGTGTTCGCGAGGTCGCCGCGGGCGTCGACTTCCTGGTGCCCATGCTCTATGGCCAGCGTCCCGGCGAGCCCGAGGACGCTGCCGCCTGGGACCTGCAGAGGCTGCCCGAGGCGCTGCGCGCCGTCGAGGCTCTCGGCCGCGACTACCTGGTCGGCGCGGTCACCGTGGGTGGGGCGCAACACCTCGACGCGCGCGGCGCCCAGCTCGGCGCCGTGACCTCGGTCTCGCTGCGCCAGTTGGTGCGCCATCCATCACTGGTCCTGCAGCACGGGTTCTCGCTGGAGGGCTTCGATCGCCAAGTCTACGGCTTCAAGGCCATGGCGCCGGTCGACATCGGTGGCGTCGCGGTGGGGCTCGGTGAGTCGCTTCGTGTGGTGCGCACCAGCCCGCCCTACCTGCAGAAGCTGTTGAACCGAATCGCCGAGGCCAAGCCCGAGCACTGCCTGGGAGTGGCGTTCTACCGGCTGCCGCGTGGCGAGGAGCGGTTGAGCCTTTCGCTCGGCGCGCTGGTCGACGCGCTGGCGAGCGAGCCGATCACTCCCGATCTCGGGCTGTCGCTCGAGCTTCTGCAGCAGGACCGGCGCGGGCTGACGGTGCGTGCCACTCTCGATAATCGCGGCGGCGAGCCCAGCGAGCTGTCGCTGCTCGACAACAACTTCCTCGAGCTGTCGACGTCCAACGGTACCTTCGGCGACGTCGAGGCGGGAGACTTTCATCGCTACGAGCTGCGCCGCCAAGGCGAAGCGGAAATCACCATGCAGGCGGTACGCACGCCCAATCAGGTGCGGCTCTTCCAGCCGCTGCTCGAGGGTGGCGACCGGCTATCGAGCGGGCCGATCCGTCTGCGCTACAGTGGCGCCGCGCCGGTCATCCAGCTGCGCGCCAGCTTCCTGCTCTCGGACGGCCGCGAGGTGACGCCCGGGCCGATCGAGTGGATGCCGCCGCGTTGAACCGCGCCGGCGCCGCGCTCTGCGGCCTGGCGTTTCTCGCCGCGAACGGCGCGCGCTGCGCGCCGGCGCCCCCGGTACCTTCCGCGAAGGCCACGCCCCCGGCCGCCGTCGAGCGGCTGAGCGCCCGGGTTTTGGCCACCTGGCCTCACGATGCGACCGCCTACACCCAGGGCCTGCTCTGGCACCAGGGCGAGCTGTGGGAGTCGACCGGAGGCTATGGTCGCTCCGAGCTGCGCCGGGTCGAGCTGGAAAGCGGCCGCGCGCTGCGCGCGGTGAAGCTCGCCGACCGCGTTTTCGGCGAGGGTCTCGCGCTCGTCGACGGCACGCTCTGGCAGCTGACCTGGAAAGAGCAGGTCGCCTATCGCTGGCGGGTGGATACTCTCGAGCCGCTGGGCGAGGCCGCTTACGAAGGCGAGGGCTGGGGCCTCGCCTTCGACGGGCGGGAGCTTTGGATGAGCGATGGCAGCGCCGAGCTCCAACGGCGTGATCCGCGCAGCTTCGCGCCGCGCGGCCGGGTTGCGGTCCAACGCGCCGGGCAGCCGCAGGGTTTCCTCAACGAGCTCGAGTGGGCGCAGGATGCTTTGTGGGCCAACGTCTGGCAGAGCGAGGAGATCGTGCGCATCGACGTGGCGAGCGGCGCGGTGACCGCGGTGGTCGATGCGTCAGGCCTCTTGACGGCCGAGGAACGTCAGGGGACCGACGTTCTCAACGGCATCGCTTACGATCCGGCGCGGCGCGTCTTCTACATCACCGGCAAGTGGTGGCCGAAGCTGTTCGAGGTCGAGTTCGCCCGCCCCTGACCCTCAGCGGGTGCCGAGCCGCACCGACAACTTGACTGCGAAGACGTCCTGCCCGGGCTGGTCCCGCGCATCCCACAGGTCACCGTAGCCGAGAGGCTCGGAGAATAGCTCGTCGGTGGCGCGGTCGGAGTTCCAGACCAGGTAGAGCGAGCTGCCCTGCATGTAGTCCCAGCGCAGCACAGCGTTGGCGCGGTACGACAGGGCGTCGAAGTCGCCGTTCTCGAGCACGAAGGTCTGCTCGCCGTCGGTCACCAGGTACGACAAGTCCTCCTGGCGCGTGATGGTGGTGCCCTCGGTGCCGTAGAGCAGCAGGTCGCGGCTGCCCGCCGCCGACAGTTCGCCGAACCGCGCGTACCGTCCGCTCGAAGCGAAGGGTTCGAGATAGAGCTCGAGAGTGAGACTGGGATGGAAGGCCACGCCGGCGCGCAACCGCGCGTAGTAGGTCTGCTGGTCGAGCTCCGCGAATACGTAGCGCGCGCCGAAGGTATCCGGGTTGCCTCCCTCGACGCTGGTGAAGAACTGGCGCAGCGCATCGGATTGGTCCACTCCGGGAGCGATGCTGAAGGTGAGGTGATCGGAGAGCCGGAAGAGGAAGCGGGTAAAGACGCCGTAGGCCAGGCCGTCGAACTCGTCTCGGCCGTAGTGGCCGTCGAGGGACCAGACGCCGCGCTTGGCGTAGTTGCTCGACAGGCCAAAGCGCCCGCGCCAGGCCTCGCCGGTGCCCATCAAGGGGCCGCCGCGCGTCAGGTCGTCGCTCAGTGAACGGGTGTCGTGCGCGACGCGCAGGTACGTGCGCCAGAAGTTGCGCGTCACCAGGCTGAGATCGAGGGCAGGAGTGGTGAACTGGCGCTCGCCGCCGAAGTTCCATCCGCTCGATGTGCCGAGCGAGAAATCGACGCGCTGGATCGGTCCGCGGGGAATTGGCGTGCCGTAGGTGATCTGTGCCGACCCGACCAGGTCGTCGGCGGTGGCCATGGCTCCGGCGTCGTTGAGCTCGAAGCCCGGGGAGCGAGCCTCTCCGGAGAAGGTCCAGCGCCACGGTCCGCTGATCCTCCCCAGCCTCAGACCACCGGTGTAGCCCGAGAGCTCGGTGCGAGTCGGGTCGAGGTCGACGTAGTCGGCGTCGGGACGCTGGTAGTAGCGGGCGCTCGACGATTGCAGACGGGCGATGGCCGCGGCGTCGCCCTCGACCAGGCTGCCGCCGAGAAAGCCGGCGAACTCGTGGGTCTGGCCGGCAAAGCGCAGGTTCCAATCGACGCCTCCGCTGAAGGCTTGCTGCGGCAGGATGGCCGACAGCAGCTCCTCGCCGGCGAGATCGCGGCGTACACCGGTTCCGACGAACCCGAACGTCGAGCCCGCGCCGAGATCCCTCTGCAGCCGCATCACCCCGAAGAACGTTTGGGGCTCGACCTGTCGCACCTCGAGCTCTCCGCTATCGGGATCGAACAGCCGCAGCGACTCCTGGTCACTCGCCGCCAGCAGCAGCCCGAGCGATGTGCCCCCACGCAGCCGGCCGATCACCTTCACCGCCCCGGGGATCGTCGTTGCCTGGGGATCGCTTTCGGCGCCGACGTCTCCGTGCGGCGGCGCTCCGATGCGCCGCGAGTAGTAGTAGCGCGGCCCCGGTCCCTGGAGAAGCTGGGCGCCTTCGAGGAAGAACGGACGCTTCTCGGGCAGGAAGATCTCGTACGCGCTGAGGTTCACCTGCGCAGGATCGGCTTCGATCTGGCCGAAATCGGGATTGAACGTCGCCTCAAGCGCCAGGTTCGGCGTCAAGTCGAGCAGCACGTCGCCGCCGTAGCGGGTGGTCTCCTCGGTTTCTCGGGGTGTGGAGGCACCCTGCTCACCGCGGGGCTCGACGCGCTGGCTGGCGCCGTAGGGAATGACCGCGAAGCGGCGTGCCGGCCGCACACCGTCGAGCCCTACCAGCTGGCCGAAACGGCTGGACCAACCGCTCTCGTTCGCCGGCACCACCACCCAGAACGCGTAAACCTCGGCTTGCGGGTTGATCCGTTGCAGATTCACGCCCCAACCCAGGTTGCCGTCGTGAAAGCGCAGCGAGGAGAAAGGGATTCGCAGCTCCGCGGTCCAGCCGCCGTTTTCGACCGCGGTGCGCGCTGTCCACACCGGGTCGTAGCTCCAGTCGCGCGACTCGAAGACGTCCTGTGGTTGATAGAAGTCCAATCGCGTGCCGCCCGCGGTAACGCCGAAGTTGTAAGCGGTCTGGCGGTTGCGGTAGGTATCGAGCGACACGATGAAGCGGTCGGCGTTGCCCGCCACATCTCGCGCGCTACGTGGCGTGCGCAGGGCTTCGACATCGGAGACCTGCATGCGGGCGCCGATGTAGAGGGCGTGGTCGTCGTAGAGGAAGGCGACCTCGGTGCGCTCGCGCACCGGGTAGCCGCGGTCGGCGCCCTTCTGTTCGAAGTCGGAGACGAACGGGGCCTGGCTCCACGCTTCCTCGCCGAGCCGTCCGTCGATGGCCGGCGCATCGCCTCGAATGCGCTCTGCCGGCATCTGCTTCCCCTCCTTGGCAGGCTGTTGGGCGCCGAGCGGCGCGGCGATCGCGAGCCACGCTAGTGCGACATTCCACTTCATGAGGCACCTCCAATTTCCAGAGCCGTCGCCAGCCAATCCCTGGCCTGGTGGGGTGGCGGCGCCCAGCGCGCCGACCAGCCCAGCCACTGCACGGCGAGCAGCAGCCGGCAGTGGTCGAGGCCGATGAGCAGTTCGTCGAGCGCCGGTCGCGTCGCCGGCGGCAGCGCCTGGCGGTAGGCCGCGGCCATCGCCACGCGGTCGTCCTCCTCCCAGCCGGTGACCAGCGCGGCAAGGTCGATCGCGCCGGGGCCGATCCCCGCCATCTCCCAGTCCAACGGGTGAATGCGGGGCCCTCCGACAACATGGTCGACGACCACGTTCGAGGGGTAGAACTCACCATGAAGCAGCGTCGTGGGTTGGCTGTCCAGCCAATCGAGGGCGACGCCAAACGGCGCCGCGAGGATCGCCACGTCCTCGGCGCTCGAGAAACGTCGGGCGCGCAGGAGCCACCGGCGGTAGTAAGGAGCGTCGTGACGCAGTAGGCGCGGCGCATGTTCGAGCCGCCTCTCGCTCCACGTGGAATGGAGCGCGGCCAGCCATCGCGCGGCCTCGAGCCAGACTTCGATCTCGCCGCGTTGCCACAGCGGGTCGCCTGGGACATGCCCGAGGAAAAGCCAGTAGCGGCCGCGCCGCGCGTCGATGACCGAGCCGAGGTACTCGGGCGCGCTGCAACCCCAGGGGGCCAACAAGTCGCGATAGACCTCGATCTCGCGCAGCGGATCGCGCACGAAGGCCGGCTTCATCTCCCAGGTCGAGTCGGCTGAAGGCTGGCCGCCGAGTCTCTTGAGCACCATCTCGCGCTGCCCGTCGGAAAATCGAACGGTCAGCAGCTCGAGCGGATAGCTCGAGCGATACGGCAGAGTGCGCCGGCTGACGAGCTGCGCGTCGCCATGGAGCGACCTCAGCGCGGCTTCCACCGCGGCGTCGGGTGGGCGAGGAGCGGTCATGCCGCCGCTCCGAGGCGAGAGAGGAGCTTGCCGAGCACGACGTCCGAATCGAAGTGCTGCTCGGCGATCGCGCGCGCCGCGCGACGATGGCTGCCGTAGTCGCACCGGAGCTCTTCGACCGCGGCGCGGACGTCGTCCATGGTCGAGAACGCGAAGAGCCCGGCGCCTGCCGGCAGCACGTCGGCGAAGCCGGTGTCCTGGGCGATGACCGGTCGACCCGAGGCCAGGTAGCAAGCGCTGCGGTCGCTGAACCAGCCGCTGTGTGCCTTGACGTAGCCGCTCTTGGCGATCCCCAACTCGGCCCACGAACCCTGTACGAACGCCCGGTAGTCCTCCGGCGAGCCCGCCAGTATCAGCGGGTCCAGGACTTCCCAGCCGTTCGCGGCCAGCGCCGCGACGTCGCGTGTCTCGCCGCCATCGATGGCCAGCGCCAACTGGCAGCGGACCGCGCACTCTCGCGGCAGGCCGATGAAGCGGCGCAACGAATGCGCCTTCTGACCGTAGAGCTCGCCATTGACCTCGATCGACCCATAGCCGCGCCAGTTGGCGACCGTGGTGAGTGCCGGACGCGTCAACTGCCCGGCGAGCGGCCACTCGTCGAGCAACACGGGCTGCGCCGTCGGCAGCCACTGACGCCCGCAGTCGGGCACCCCGTTGCGCGCCGCGAAGGTCAGGCCGACGGTCGCGAAGTGGGTGTAGCGATCCAGGCGCATGTCGATGCCCTCGTGCTCGTGCCAGAGCTGGGTGAAGCCGGGATCGACGTCGAGGTAGAGGCGTACGGGAATGTTGGTTATCCATTCGGTAGCCGCGAGTCCGCCGGCAATGTCGATCAGGAGGTCGGCCTCGGCGGCCAACTGCGCGACTATCTGGCGAGAAAGATCGACGGTTTCCTTGCCGTCTGCGAGGCACAGGGCCGCCCCGCCGGCGAGGCCGAAGCGGCGGGTGACGTCGCGAAACCATGCCGCGTTGTCGCTGCCTGCCAGCGGAGCTCCTGCCGGGCGCACGTCCTCGCGGGCCAGTGGCTCCAGCAGCAAGACTTCATGTCCCAGTTGGCGCAACCCGAGGACCCACTGGAGGACCAGCCACGCCAGGCCGCCCTGATTCGCCACCCGGGCGAAAGCGCCGCCGAAGACGATGCGCAGTGGGCTCACCGGCTGCCTCCACGGTCGAGCGCGCGGTCCAGAAAGACGCCCAGCACGCGATCCGAATCGAAATGATCGGTGGCGAGACGGCGCGCGGCGGCGCTGTGGGCGGCATAGTTGTCCAGCACGCTGCGGACGGCGCGGTTCGCTCCATCGGGATCCTCGAAAACCAGCAGGCCGTCTCCCAGCGGCAGGTGCCTGGCGAGTCCGGTGTCCTGGATCACCGCCGGCTTGCCGGCGGCGAGATAGCGTGCCGTGCGATCGCTCAGCCAGCCGCTGCAGGTTTCGACATAGATGCCTTGCGCGATCGAGAACTCGGCGCCGGACGACTGAATGTAGCGGCGATAACGCTGCGGATCGGGCGCCAACACCGTCGGATCGACCAGCTTCCAGCCGTGTTGCCGCAAAGCCGCGAGGTCCCGCCCATCGGCAGGGTCGATGGCCAGTGCGAGCTCGAAGACTGCTGGGCAGCGCTCAGGCAGGTCGATGAACTTGCGGAACTCGTGCACCCGGGCTCCGAAAGCGTGCCCGCCGCGCTCGATGCGACCGAAGGTGCCTCGCCACGACGCGATGGTGGTGAAGGCGCGCTTGCCGTTGGACGGTGCCTGCCATTCGGACAGCACCACCGGCGGCGGCAGCGGCTGCCAGTCGAGACCGCAAGTCGGTATGCCGCAGTCCGGCAGGCCGAGGTTGAGACCGACGGTGAAGAAGCTGTCGTGCTCGTCGAGCCCGCTGCCGATCAGACCGGCCTCGAGCCAGAACTGCGTGTAGCCGGGATCGAGATCGACGTAGGCCCGGCGCCGGAAGCGCCGCAGCAACGACGGTGACTGCAGATGACCGCCGAGGTTGACCAGCAACTCTGCCGCCGCCACGGCCTCGTCGAGCGTTCGCCGGTCGGTGCCCGCCAGTGGCACACCGCGCTCGTCGATCAGAGCGCTGCGATCCGCCAGGCCGTAACGCCGTGTCACGTCGAGAAAGAAGCGCGCCGCCCCGGGGCACTCCTCCAGACGGTCGCGCTGGATCTCCTCCACGAACCAGGCCTGGTAACCGAGCCGTTCGAGGCCGGCCGCCCAGGTCATCCGCACCGAGGCCCCGCCGCCGTTGTCGGGCCGGTTGGCGAGCGCGCCAGCGACGACGATCCGCTTCACGCCGCCGCCCCCAGGCGATCGAGCAATCGCCCAAGCACCTTGTCCGAGTCGAACACCTCGGCCGCGATACGGCGCGCCGCCCGGCTGTGACGCTGCGGTTCGGCGCGCACGCGTTCGACCGCGTCGTGCGCCTCGGTCAGGCCGCGGTAAGCGAGCAGTCCTTCGCCGGTGGCGTACAGCTCGCCGATTCCGGTGTCTTGCGCCACCACCGGCCGGCCGCTCGCCAGGTAGCAGACGCTGCGATCGCTGAACCAGCCGCTGCGCGAGCGCACGTAGATGTCCTTGGCCACCATGAATTCGGCGCCGGATCCCGCGATGTAGTCGCGGTAGCTCCACGGATCGCTCGCCGCTACGAGGGGAGAGACCAGCGTCCAGCCGTTGGCCCGCAAGAGCTCGATATCCGCCTGGTCGGCGGCATCGATGTCGAGCGCCAGCTCGAAGCGCGCCTGGGTGGTGCGGGGCAGCGCCGCGAGGTGGCGAAAGGCGTGCACTCGCAGGCCGTAGGTCTCGCCGGCGAAGTCGACCGGTGCATAGCGTCCGCGCCAGGTGCCGATGCTGGTGAAAGGCTCCGCGGCGGCCGGCGCCGCCGGCCAGTGCTCCATGACCACGGGCGGACGGGTGGGGATCCAGGCCAGGCCGCACTCGGGGATCGTGCAATCGGAACGCCCGATGCGTTCGCCGATGGTAACGAACGCGTCATGGCCGCGGAGGACGTCGGCCAGCCCCAGCGCCTGCCACATTTGAGTGAATCCGGGGTCGATGTCGAGAAAGACCCGGCGTCTTGCGGCCTCCAGCAGCTCTTCGTCGCGGAGAAAGCCCATGACGTTGATCAGCAGGTCGGCCTCACGCAGCCGCGCCTTCACTTGCCGCCGGTCGAGGCCCAGGCAGGTGTCGCCGTAGAGCAACGCGACGGAATCCTCGATCGCGAAGCGCCGCGCGACGTCGAACAGGAATCGCGCGTTGAAGGAGTCGGCGACCGAGCAGGGCTGCCCCTGCTCGTCGCGGCACATCTCGGGCTCGAGCCGGTCGACGAAGAGCACCTCCCAGCCGAGGCGGCGGAATCCCAGCAGGTACTGGAGAAAGACCCAGGTGTGGCCGCCGTGGCGCGGCTTCTGCGCCACCGAGCCTGCCAGCACGATGCGGCCGCGGCGGCGCATCGCTCAGGCCGCCGACCGGCGCGGAAGTTCGTAGATCAGGCAGCGCTCGTCGCGCCAGGCGGACTGTCCCTCGGTCTCGAGCCGTCGCGCGAAGGCCGGATAGTGCTCGAGCCACCAGAATGCACTGCTCGGAATCACCACGAAAGACACGCCGCGCTTGCGCAGCTCTTCGAGATGGTGCCAGGCGGTCTCGTCGTCGGTGGGATAGCCGTCGGCGAGCCAGCGTCGGTCAGGGAAGTGGCAGCCGCGCCGTCCGGCGAGGTGGAGCAGGGTGGGGTCCCACTTGTCGAGCGCCGCCACCCTGGCCCCGGCAGGCACCACCGAGCGCAGAGTGCGAGCGATCTCGCGCAGGGCGTTCTCCCAGGCAGGATCGGCGGTCAGCGAGCGCGCCAGGGCGTCGCCGAAGCGGCTCCCGGCGAGCACGGCGGCGAGGCGCCGCAGGGCATCGCGCGAAGCGACGTGCCAGCCGTACTCGTCGCGCCGGAGGATCGCGGAGGCCAGGAGCCGGGCACCGCCGTCGCGCGCCATTCGGGGCCAGACGCGCAGGGCGAGCAGCAAGCCGCGCCACGCGCTCGACCACGAGCCGCGGGTCAGCCCGTCGGTCGCGGCGCGCAACGCGCGGGCGGCGAGCGCGGCGTGAGCACGGGTGCCGAGCTCAGCGGGGAGGCGACCGCGGTTCCGCCGCAAGACGCCGTCCACCGCCCGCCGATCGATGGAAAGCCGCCGGCCGGAACTGGCGGCCGACCGCGACAGGCTCCGCGGATGCCAGCGGTACTGCGCCAGGGGCCGCGCGACATAGGCGAGGTCGGCGTGCAGCGCGATGCGCAGCCACATGTCCCAGTCCTCGGCGCTCTGCAGCGAGGTGTCGTAGACCCCGACCTGCTGGTAGATGTCCCTCCGCACCACCACGGTGGGGGCGCCGATGTAGTCGCGCAGCAAGAGCTCGGCGAAAGCGTCGCGGCCTCGCTCGACGGTGTCGCGCGCGAACGGCGCGGGCCAAGGACGGCGTGGCCGGCCATCCACGTCGATGACCTCGAAGGCTCCGTGCACGAGGCCCGCTCGCGGCTCGCGATCCAGAACGGCGCACTGGGTCGCCAGAAAGTCGGGGAGGTAGCGGTCATCCGAATCGAGCCAGGCCAGGTAGCGTCCGCGCGCGGCTTGCAGGCAGGCGTTGCGCGTCGCCGCCACGCCCAGGGGCCGTGGATGACGGAGGTAGCGCAGTCGTCGGTCGGCGTGGCGCGCCACCAGAGTGCCGGTGTCGTCGCGCGAGCCGTCGTCGGCGATCACGACCTCGAAATCCTGCATCGTTTGGGCGTACACGCTGGTCAGGGCCTCGCCGAGCCAACCCGCGCGGTCGCGGGTCGGAATGCAGACACTGACCAGCGGCGCGCTCATATGGCGCCCACCGCGACACCGGCGCTGCCGAGCGCGTTCTGCGCCTCGGCCAGAGACTGGTGGGTTTCGTAACCGTAGCGAACCAGGTGCTTGCCGAGCATCTCGAGGCTCTGCCGCTGCTGCGCCGGCGACAGCACGGCGGACCAGTCCGAGCGCCGCACGTCGCTCTTGATGTCGCGGCTGGGCGAGCAGAAGGGCGTGCGGTCGGCCTGCTGGTTGCGGCAGAACCGCGCCACCGCGGGGTCCATCTCGACGCCGAGAAAGGCGAACAATCGCACCGCCATGGCGAGATCGTCGGCGACCAGCTCCTCGTAGCGCAGCTCGAAGTACTGGTTCGGCGGCAGCGAGCGGCCGAAACCGCTGCCGATGTCGAGATGGGAGGTCCACATCCGATGCACGGCGTCGAAGTCGGTCCAGGCGCCGCGCAGACCCGAGGCGACGACGTCGCGGCCGTCGCGCATGACTTGGATGAAACGCGCGCCCGGGAAGAGCTCCAGCGTGGTCTGCAGGCAACCGGCATGCAGGGGGTCGGCATAGTGCGGGTTCTTGTCGCCCCACCAGCGGGCGCGCGGCGCCAGCCGGCGATAAAAGTTGCGCATGGTGCGCGGCAACGTGCGCCGGAGGTGAGCGTCCAGGGCCTGACGGTCGGCGACCCGCCGGCCGCCGGGCTCGTCGCGCTCGCGGTTGGAGTTGCGCTCGTCGCCACGCATCACGTTGAGCGCCTCGTGCGCCCAGGTGAAGATCCGGGTCTCGTCGCTGACGAAGACCTCGGGGTGCTGGTTGAGGATCTGCACCACGTAGGTGGTGCCCGAGCGGGCGGCGCCGTAGACGACGATCGGCGGAGTAACGAACTGCTTCATGCGCGAGTGCCTCCTGTAGACGTGGATGGAAAGTGATCCTGCAACCAGCGTCGCCAGCGCGGCAGGCGGGGCGGGGGAGAGGCGGCTGCCGGCCGCTTGCGCAGTGAATAGATCAGGCAAGTGTCGAAACTCTGGACCACCAGCCGGTAGTGCGATTCGAGGTGGGTGCGCAGCTCGTCATAGTGCTCCAGCCACCACAGCGAGCTGTGGGGAATGACCAGGTACTGCGCTCCCCTGTCGCGCAGCGCCTCGAGGTGGGCGATGGCGACTTCGCTGTTGGGCGGGTGGAAGCCGCCATAGATGCCCTCTTCGGTCTGCGGAAAGTGGCTGGCTTCGCACCCGCCGAGATCCACCAGCCGCGGATCGCCCTTGCTGATCACCAGCACGTTCGAACCCGCAGGCAGCGCCGAGCGCGCGACGTTGCGCACCCGCTCGACCATCTCCTCATACGATTCCTTCGGCCCCCGGCGCGCTGGCGCCGGTGGGGCCGGTGGAGCCGGTGGAGCTTCGGGCGTCGGCGCCGAGGCTTCGTGGTCGCGCACCAGCTGGGGATCGAACTTCATCTCGACGCTGCCCCAGCGCCGCGCCCATTTCACGTACGCGGCGCGGTCGCGGCCCGGCGAGCGCGCGGTGGGGAAGCTGGCCGCGAGGTCGTAGCGCACGCGATAGAGCGTCTGCAGGAAGCGGCTCAGACCGCCGTCTGCGGGTCGGCCGCGTCGCCCATTCGAAGAAGGAGTCCGCTCCGCGCGTCGCGAAGGGATCGCCGAACGCCCGCCGCTCCTCGCGGCTGAGGTTGAGATAGATCTGGCGCAGCAGCGGATGGGCGCGCAGTCCGTTGTCGAGGCGGTCGTAGCCGTATTCCCAGCGATGGATCTCGTCGTAGCCGTTCTCGCGCAACAGGTCGACGTAGCGCTCGAGCAGCGCGGCGAGCGCGCTGCCCGGAATCACTTCGGTGCGGCTCTGATGCTTGGAGAGCTTGCGCGGCTTGTCGGGATCGAATCCGCTGATGTGGCAGAAAGCCGCCGGCTCGCCGTTGACCAGGAAGACCTCGCCGTCGCTCGACAGCGTGCGCTCGTGCAGGTTCCAGAAGGCGACGTTGTAGGCCGGATCGCGCAGGATGTGGGTCGAGGCGAAAAGGCTGGGCGCGAGGTCGATCCAGCGCTGGTCGGTAAACAGTCCGTTGGCGACGTCGATGCGACAGCCGTCGTGCAGGCGCTCCTGCCACCAAGCGAGCAGGTCGGAGGCGTCGGGCGAGCGGCGCAGAGCGATGAAGCCCAGGTTGTAGGCGCCGGAGATCATGATGTCCTGGTCGGTGGGCCGCTTGCCGTCGACCGGCGCAGGCTTCATGGTGTGCGGTGTAAGCACGATGTTGCCCTGGTCGAGCGCGCGGCGCAGCTCGGGCAGAGGCCGCATGACCAGGATGTCGGGGTCGAAGTAGACGACTTCTTCTTCGCCGTAGTGCTCCATCAGGCGCGACAGCAGATAGGGCTTCACCGCGGTGCTCAGCTCGACGACGCCGTACTTGAAGCAGAGCTCGTAGAAGTCCGGAATGTCGAGCTCGGTCGGATCGATCAGAGTGGCGGGGAAGCCGACCTCGGTATCCGGCGGCAGGCGGTCGACGACCAGGAGGTAGAGGCGGCAGTCGGGCTCCTGCTCCAGCAGGCTCTTGGCGAAGACCCGTGCCTGCGCGAGGTAGTTGCGGCAGATGATCGTCGCTGCCGCCAGCGGCCGCCGCTCGGTGCGTGCATCAGCCGCCGGCTCCGGCTCGGAGGGCGCAGCGAGCGCTTCGCGCAGGTCGTAGACCACGCAGGTCTGGGGATCGTCGACGGCGCGGCGGTAGCGGCGATCGAGATGGCGGCCAAAATCGCGGTAGTGCTCGAGCCACCACAGCGAGGTGGCCGGGAAGGCGAGGAACTGGGCGCCGCGCTCGCGCAGCCGTTCGAGGTCGGCGATGGCTTCCTGGCTGTTACCGGGGTGGTGTCCGGCATAGCCGCCCTCGTGATGCGGGAAATGCCAGGCCAGACCGCGGCGCGTCACCGCGAGCAACCGCTGATCGCCACGGCTCACCACCAGCACCGGGGCGTCGGCCGGCAGCAGCGCGCGCAGCACGGCGCGCATCCGCTGCAGCAGGTCGCCATAACCGGGGGGGTCGGTAGCCAGCGGGACGGGCAGGACCGGCGAGGGGTCGCTCGTCTCGCCCTCGGCTCCGATTCGCCGGCGCACGACCTCATCGCGCGCGGCGATGAGCAGGGAACGCAGCTGGCGCTCGCGCGCCTCGGCGGCTGAACTCGAAGTGCTCATCTGGCTAGGGCCTCCTGATCGCCGGCGAAGCCGAGCTTCGCCAATGTGGTCTCCAGAGCTGCGATCTCGTCGAGGTCGCTCGCCGAGGGACCGCTCTGGCGGGCCGAGGCGAGGGCTTCGTCGTAGATCACTCGAATCGCCGCGACGTGCTCGCCCTGACTGAACACCCGCGTGTGCCGCGCTCCAGCCCGCAAGCGGCCGGCGAGCTCTTCCTCGGTGGCCAGCCGGCGCAGGATGCCGGCCAGCTCGTCGGCGTCGCGAAAGGAGAAGCCGTTCGCGCCCTCGTCGATGGCGTCGGGCAGGGCGCCGAGACGGGAAGCCAGCACCGGAACGCCGCGAGCCAGG
This sequence comes from Thermoanaerobaculia bacterium, assembly GCA_963821905.1. Taxonomy (GTDB): domain Bacteria; phylum Acidobacteriota; class Thermoanaerobaculia; order Multivoradales; family JAGPDF01; genus CAWGFP01. Next base: position 536,780 of record CAWGFP010000015.1, read on the forward strand.
GCTTCGTAGGCCACCAGACAGTAGGTTTCGGGCCACTGCGACGGCGCGACCACGCGCGTCGACGTCTCCGAGCAGCAACGGCAGCTCCTCGGGGCCGTACTCACCGTAGGCCCGGAAGCGGAGTCCGGGAATCGCCGCCGCGCGGCGGTAGAGCTCGCGCGCCCAGGCCGCGTCGCCGACGGTGCCGAAAGCCGTGAGATCGACCGCCGGCACGGCCGCCTTCTCCACCGCCTCGAGCACGACCTGCAGGCCCTTGTGGGGCAGCATGGCGCCGAGGAAAGCCAGGGTCAGACAGCCGCGTTGGCGCGGTCCGAGCCAGCCGTTGGTCTCCGCCACTCGGTCGACCCAGACGCCGTTGGGCACCACCCGCAGGCGATCGCGGGCGGCGCCGAAGTCGGCGAAGAAGTCCGCCACGTACTGCGACGGGCAGACGATGCGGTCGGCGAGGCCGAGCAGCCGCCGGAAGTAGGCGGTGCGCAGGGTCCAACGCTCGGTGGAGCCTGGCGCGAAGCAGGTTTCGGCGCAGGCGCGCCCGCCGCGCGGCCCGGCGCACGGTTTGTCCTCGGGTGTGCGCAGCAGGATCCGCGAACAGGCGAAGTAGTAGTCATGCAGGGTCAGCACCACGGCCGCGCCGTGCTCGCGTGCCAGTCGCAGGACCGCGGGGGAGAGATCCGCCACGTGGTTGACGTGCACCAACGTCGGGATCGGCCTCCGCCAAGGCCTCGCCGTAGAGTCTCTCGAGCCCCTCGTGCTCCAGCAGGAAGCGCTCGCGCCAGAGGCGTCCGCCCGCCAAGCGGTGGACTTGCGCCCCTGACGGCAGATCCTCGACCTGGCGGCGAAGCGGCCCCTTGTCCGGGCGGCGGGCAACCACCGATACCGAGGTCCCGCCGGCCTGCAAAGACTCCGCGAGCTCCTCGGTGTAGCGCTCGACGCCACCCATCGCATCGGGTGGAAAACGATGCGCCACCAGCATCACACGCCGGGCCGTGGTTGGCGCTTTGGCGGGCCGGGGCAGCGTTACCCCAGCTCGCTCGAAAAGCGAAGTCAGCACCACCTCGTGAGCGAAGTAGTCGCGCGCGACGTCGAGCGCGGCGCGGCGGTGCCGGGGGTAATCGGCGGCGATGGCTGCGAACGCCTCGACGACCTCGTCGGGCTCGCTGAAGGCGAACAAGCCCTCGCCGGTCGGCAGGACGTTGCCGAAGCCGGTGTCCTGGGTGACCACCGGGCGCCCGGCGGCGAGGTAGGTCGCGCTGCGATCGCTGAACCAGCCGGTGCGCAAGCGCACGTTCTGATCCTTGGCGACGGTGAACTCGCCGCGCGAGGCTGGCGACATACCGCCGGTAGATGTCGAGATCCGCGGAGATCGCGAGCGCGTCACGCACCCGCCAGCCGTGCTCGACGAGGACGCGCCGCTGCTCTTCGGGACAGCGCGATAGCGCGAGCTCGAACGGCTCCGGCACGCGCTGCGGCAGGTCGAGCAGCTTGAGGAACTCGAGGTGCTTGCTCCACTCGTAGGTCTCGCCCGTCGTAGCTGCAGCGAGCGCTTGCTGGCGCCAGTTCGCCGACCGTGGTGAAGGCATCGCCGGGTCGGCGCGCCGGCGGTCTGCCAGAAGTCGAGGACCACCGGCTGGCGGGTCGGCAGGATGCGGACGTCGTTCCGAAACCGGCAGCCCGCAGTCGGCGCTGTCCGTAGTTCTCGCCAAAGGTGAAGAGGGCGCCGTGCGCGGCGCGAGAACTCGAGCGTCGCCGGCAGGTCGCCGGTCGAGCTCGAACTCGAGCTGCACGGGATCGGTGGCGACGTAGATCAGCCGCTCGGTCGCGGCGTGCTCCGTCGCGCGGCACCGTGCCGCCGTGCAGGTTGATGATCGCGGCGGCCGAGCGCGTAGAGCTCGCGCAGAGCGCGGTTCGTCAGGCCGTAGCAGCGCGCCGTCGGCGTGCAGCGCGTGAAACGCCCAGCGGCCGCTCGAAGCCGAAGCGCTGCGCCAGGTCGGCGATGAACGCCGCTGCTGCGACGGCTCCGTCGTCCTCGCGGTCGCGCGATGAAATGCCGCGGCGCGACGGCGTGCGCCTCGACGTAGTAGGCCTCGTAGCCGAGGCGCTCCAGGCCGAGCAGGTAGTGCAGCGTTCTGCCAGACCACGCCGGCGAACGGCATCTTGGTCATCAGCCCGAGCAACGACGACTCTGCGGTCGACGGCGCACGATCATGCGCGACTGCCCTCCGCAGCGCGCAGCGGCCGGGCCGGCTCGGCTCGTCGGTTCCCCGCACGTCGCCTGCAGGTCGTGGAGCTGCCTGTAGAGGCCGTCGCGCGCCAGCAGCTCGTCGTGGGTGCCCTGCTCGACGATCCGCCCGGCGTCCACGACCAGGATCAGGTCGGCGTGCCGGATGGTCGAGAGGCGGTGCGCGATCATGAACGTCGTGCGCCCGCCCATCAGGCGCTCGAGCGCGTCGAGGATGACCGCCTCGGTCTGCGAGTCGATCGACGAGGTCGGCTCGTCGAGGATCAGGATCGGCGCGTCCTTGAGGAAGGCGCGCGCGACCGAGATGCGCTGGCGCTCGCCGCCGGAGAGCTGCGCGCCGCGCTCGCCGAGCGGTCTCGTAGCCCTCGGGCAGCGCGCATGATGAAGTCGTGCGCGTTCGCCGCTTCGCGCCGCCGCGACGATCTCGTCCTTGCGTCGCGTCGAGCCGCCCGTAGCGGATGTTGTCCGCGATCGTGCCGGAGAAGAGCAGCGGCTCCTGCAGCACGATGCTGATCTGCGCGCGCAGCGACCGAGCGTGACTTCGCGCACGTCCACGCCGTCGAGCGGATGCGCCCGGCGCGCGGATCGTAGAAGCGCGGGATGAGGCTGACCAGCGTCGTCTTGCCGGCGCCGGTCGGGCCGACGATGCCGATCACCTGCCCGGGCTCGCGCCTCGAACGTGACGTCCTCGAGCGTCGACCGGCGGCCGTCGTAGCTGAAGCCGACGTCCTCGAACGCGACGTGGCCGCGCGGTCGCACGCGATCGCGACGGCGCCGGGCGCGTCGCGGATCTCGGGCTCGGTGTCGAGCAGGTCGAAGGCGATCTCGAGGCTGATGAAGCGCTCCTGCAGCGAGCCGACCGTGGTGCTGATCCGCTCGAGCGGCTTGTAGATCGAGGCGACGTAGGCGATCACCACCAGCAGCTCGCCGCCGGTCAGCGGCCGCGCAGGATCTGGTAAGCGCCGAAGCCGAGCACCAGCGCGGTGCCGGCGGCGGTCGATCGTGTTGACCACCAGCGAGAAGGCGGTCTGGCGCACCGTGACCTTGACCCGCTCGTCGACCGCGCGCTCGCCCTGCTCGCGGAACCGGCGGTACTCGTGGGCCTCGCGGCCGAAGGCGACGATCACCCGGATCATCGAGATCGCCTCGTGGATGATCGACAGCGACTCGCCCTCCATCCCCTTGACCTTGCGCAGCCGCTCCTGGATGTGGCGCATGTAGTAGCCGACGGCGTAGTAGAGGAACGGCACGATCGACCAGCGAGAGCAGCGCCAGCTGGGCGTCGATCCGGAAGGTGATCCAGAACATGCCGATCAGAGTGAGCGCGCTCTGGGCCAGCGGCGGCACCGTCATCGCCAGCCCGGCGGCGGCGTCGGCCTGGAAGTTGATGGCGTAGATCAGGCCGCCGCTGCGGCTGCGGTCGTGATACGCCAGCGACAGGCGCTGCGCGTGCTGGAACAGGTCGCTGCGGAAGTCGAGGATCATGCCCTGCGCCAGACGGGTTTCGACGTGGCTGCCCAGAACCTTGAGCGCGTTGACCAGCAGGGTGATCGCGAAGCCGGCGAGAACCACCACGAGCAGCAGGCGGAACCGGTCGCCGCCGAGTCCGGCGAGCAGCGGTTCGACGAGCGGTGGCAGCGGATGGCTGCCGAGCACGCTGTCGAAGAGGATCTTGAGCGGCCACGGCCCGCGCCAGCCCGAGCACCGACACCAGCACGGTCATCGCCACGGATGCGGCGGCGAGCTTCCAGAACGGCCGGACGTAGCGCAGCACGCGGAGGAAGTAGCGCACTCAGAGCCTCCTCGTCCGCGCTCGGCCGCTGGCTTCGCGCGGTTGCCTCGCGGTCAGTGGCGAACGGAAGCGGCGCGCTCTGATCGGCACCACGCCGGCCACCCGGCGAAGCTTGCCCACTACCAGCGACATCGCCGAGCACGTCTGGCGGACGCCGTCGAGCAGAAAGCCGACGCCGACCGCGCCCAGGAGGGCCGCGGCGAGTTGGGCGCCGTCGGCTGCGGCGAGGAGAGCCAGCGCAGTCGGGCCTACGCTCAGCCACCAGATCAGGTTGCCGGTTCGAACCCACGGCCAGACCCGGAAGCGCAGCAGCTGCCGGCCGCCGCCGTGGTCTTCGACGCACATCCGGAGCCGCACAACGCCGCGGGCGCCGTCGCGCACCTGCAGGTCCCAGCGATCGTAGGGACCACCGCGCCGCACGACGGCTCCCATGGACATCAACTCGCGCTCCAGGGATTCGAGCCACGCCGGCGTGTCGCGCCAGCGCTCGCTCCACATAGACACCTGCCGTGGCCAAGGCACTCCCAAGCGGATCGGGCGGCGCGAGCGCCAGGGCGTCAATCCGGCCGACAGCCTGCCGGCGAGCCGCGCCCAGGGTTGGAAAAGAAAGAGGAAGCCGGTGGTCACCCGTCTGCGGAGGGCGGACCCCAAAGTCGGCGCGAGCGACGGAAACCGGGCCCCGGCTGCGCCGAGCACGGCGTGCGAGAACGACAAGCAGAGGGCCAGCACGAGCAGCGGAAGAGCCACGAGCAGCGGCCTCCACGCCACCGCGAGCAGCGAGAGCGCGGCCAGCGCGCCCACCACCAGGTACCAGTCGGGAGCTGCCGCGAGAGCGCTCAGGCGACCGAACTCGTGATGCCGGGGCTGGAAGGGCGCCGTACCCCAGGTGCCGTGGTAGATCCGGCTCGTGGAGCGCAGCGAGTAGAGGAGCGGCGCGTAGATCCGGCCGCTCCAAGTCACCTGGCCGGAGGCGTTGTACTTCTGCGGCCATTTCTCTTCCAGCAGAGCCTCGGCGTGGCCATAACCACGCTGCTGGCGGCCGTAGCCGCGCAGGGTTCGCCGCTGGTGATGCCAGACGATCGCCGCCGGACTGAAGCCCAGCTTCCAACCGCGTTCCTGCAACCGCCAACAGAGGTCCACGTCGTCACCGGCCACTCGGAACCGCGTGTCGAAACCTCCGATCTCCTGTAGCGCGGCGCGCCGGAAAGTCATGTTGACGCCGGGGATGTGCTCGGCCACCCGATCGGAAAGCAGGACGTGCGTCGGGCCGCCCGGCGCTTGTGACACGCATTCCGCGATCAGACCGTCGCCGGGGCAGGCCGGGTTCGGACCGCCAACCCCGACGTAGCCGCCCTGGCGCAGGGTCTCCACGGTGTAATGCAGCCAGTGTGGATCCGGCCATGCGTCGGCGTCGATAAAGGCCACGAATTCGCCGTCGGCGGCGGCGATGCCGGTGTTGCGGGCGCTGCTCAAGCCGTGGTTGGTGGTCTGGATGAGCTTGCAGCGGTGACCGGCGGCGATCTGCGCCGTACGGTCGGTCGAACCGTCGTCGACTACGATGACCTCATAATCCGGATAGGCCAGGCGTTCGAGGCCCGCCAGGCACTCGCCGATCGTCTCTTCGCCGTTGTAGACACAGACGACGACGGAGACGCGCGGCCACTCCGCGCGGGGCGAAAAAGGCCCCGCGCGATAAAAGCTGCTCACGGCGAAGAGCGACGGCTTCGGCGTACGCTCGCGGGTGGTGAGCCCAAAGTCCCAGTCTTTGACCGCTTCGCCACCGCGATGCCACTCGTCGGTCCACGAGAAGACGAAGGCGCCGGCGCAGCCGCCGGCGAAGGCTACGCGGAGTTGCTCGCTGAGATTGGACGCCTGACGGTGCGCGTCCGTTTCGCTGGCTGTCGAGCCCGAGTTCCCCCAAGATGAGCGGCCTTTCGCCGGCGAGGTTCTGAAGGCGCGCGAGGTAACGCGCCAGGACGAGCGGTCTTTCCAGATAAACGTTGAACGAAACGCAGATCGAGGAAGGGTAGTTCCAGATATTCGGTCGACGGGAAGTTGCCGTAGGTGATGAGGGCGCTCGGATCCTGGGCCTTGGCGGTCTCATAGAGGCGGTCGCAGGTAGCACTCGACGCGCCGCCAACCGGCCCAGCGGACGATCGAAGCAGGGATCTCGTTGCCGATCGAATAGCAAAGAATGGCGGGGTGACCGGCGCAGGCGCGGACCGCGGCGCGCACCCGGCGCTCGATGTCGCGGGCACGGTCGGCATCGTCGAGAAAGGAGATGTGTTGCTCCCAGGGGATTCCGGCCATGACACGCAGACCGGCATCCGACGCGAGATCCAGCAACCAGAGCGGGGGAGCGGTATAGACCCGGATCGCGTTGACGCCGTTTTCCGCCATGCTGCGGAAATCGTTCTCAACGATCGCGGGAGAGGGAAACTCGACGCCATTCTGGCGCCGTTCGAACGTGCCGTAAGTGACGCCCTGGACATAGAATTTCTGGCTTCCGGCGAACAGAAACTTTGCAGCGGCGTGAGGCCGAACGAGCGAAATCTTGGAAGGCAGCAGTCTCTCCTTGCCGAACACCGCCGGTGCGGCCCGACGAAAGTTATCGAGAGTTAGCTATAGCAGGATGTATGCCACGGGGGGTCCTTGGATTGAAACGCTGCCGTGTATGCGCCTAGCCCCCAAGGGGCTGGGGCCGGCGCGGCAACTATTGCGGAGCTCGGAAAAAAGAAGGCCTAGGAGGCGTCGTCGCTGGCCAATAGATCGGCCAGCCAGACCACCCGGCGCTCCATGGAGCGGATCGAAACGTACTCCTCACGGGTGTGCATGCCGCCACCGACAGGCCCCAGGCCGTCGAGTACCGGCAGGCGTGAGGGATCCGGCAGGAAGTTGGGGAAGGAGATACCCCCGCGAGTCGTTTCGACTTCGAGCCGCCAGCCGCGCCGCGCTGCAAGTTCGATCGCCCGACGTGTCCACGTCGCGTGCGGACCTCCGGGATCGACGGGGGGGACGGTTTCACCGCGCCGGAAGCTCATCTCACAGCCCGTCGCCTCCGCCACCTCCGCCGCCAAACGCTCGAGACGGCTCGCGACCTCTTTGCCTTCCGCCGAGCGCAGGAAGCGCGCCTCGCCGTCGATACGAGCGCGATCCGGCACCACGTTGAGCTGGCGATGGCTGCCCAGCAGCGCGTAGGAGCGGCCAAGGTCCTCCACGAAACCGCGGTCGCCGCCCACCAGGCGTGCCACGTTGACCGTGGGTCCGTGATCGCGCTGTGAGAGCGCGGTGGCCGACGCTGACCAGCGAGCCGCCGCCGCCACCGCCGAGCGCCCCTGCCAGAAATGCAGCCCCGAGTGCGCCGCCGCTCCGTGAACCTCGAGGCGCCAATCGAACATACCGCGCCGCCCGGCTACCACCGTCTCGCCGTCGCCCGCGTGCTCGCCGGGCTCGATCACCCACACGGCACGGGCTCCCGTTCCCAACTCCCGCGTCACCGAGTGGGCGATCTCTCCCGAAACTTCCTCGTCGGGCACCACTGCAAGCAGGATGTCCTCGGGCACGCGGGTGCCTCGGTCGAGGGCGAGGTCGAGGGCGCCGAGGAAGGCGGCCAGCCCTCCCTTCATGTCGATCGCCCCCGTGGCGTAGAGGCGATCGCCCTCGCGCCGCAGCGGCGCTGCAGAAAGCACTGTGTCCATATGGCCGATGACCAGCAAGTGCCGTCCAGCGGCGTTGGGACCCCGCGCCAGGAGCACCGGCAGCATCAGGCCGCCGGCGGCTGGACGGCGCGCGATCTCGGCGCGCAGTCCGCGCGCCTCGCACTCGCCGCGCAGAAGCTCGGCGACGCGAGATATCCCCTCGGGATCGCCGCTGGGAGAAGAGATCGTCACCAGCCGCTCGAGCAGTTCGAGGGCACCGCCCACCGCCCGCCGTTCGGCGTCGGAGGTAGGCAGGGTCATCGCAGAGAGTGGCGAGTAGGGGAGGACGCCGGCCTCAGCCGACGGGTGCTTCCACTTTCAACATTCGGCCCCACGCCGCGCGCAGGTTCTCCGGCAGGTCGAGCTCGCCGAAGATCTCGCGCACTTCGTCGCGGCTGACGTACATCCAGATGTCGTCCCACTGGGCATAGCGGAGCAGGTGGGAAATTGCCCAGGCGCGCTCGCGCACGGTGCCGTCCTGGAGGACGGTCCGCAGCTGGGCCGAGCTGATCTGTTGACCGGGGAAGAAATAAAGCGCGTCGCTGTCGCCGGGGCCGCGGCCGGGAGGAAGCATGAAGCCAGTATAGCGGCCCGCGCGCGATTGGCAAGTGCGGATCGAGCGAGATCGAGCGGAAAGACTTGGTCATCGCTTGACCGTCCTCGGCGGCTGGGCTATTTTCTCGACGACCGAGCGGGCATAACTCAGTTGGTAGAGTGCAAGCTTCCCAAGCTTGATGTCGCGGGTTCGAATCCCGTTGCCCGCTCCACAGATCGTTAGCTGACGGCGGCCCCGGGCCGCCGGTTTGAGTCTGGCGGAGGGATCGCATGGCGATGTTTCGCAGGGAGCAGCCTGAAGCGAAAGCGGTGGCGTCGGCGCCGCCGCAGGCCGCTGTCGAGCGCCGCGGGGCCCCGGCCGTCGTGGCAGCCGGTTGCAAGGTTACCGGCAAGGTCGCCGGGACTGCCGACGTGCACATCGACGGCGAGGTCGAGGGTGAAGTCGTAACCGAAACCAGCGTGACGATCGGCGCCTCGGGTCAGGTGCGCGGCCAGATCGCTGCGCGCGTGGTGCGGATCGGCGGCAAGATGTTCGGCAACGTGCGGGGCAGCGACCGCGTGGAAGTGATGGCGTCGGGCACTTTGGAGGGTGATGTCGCCGCGCCGCGGGTGGTGATCTCGGAGGGTGCCTTCTTCAAGGGCAAGGTCGAGATGACTGGCCAGGCGAAGAAGGAAACCGCCTGATTCGGCCTGTGCCGGTCTCAGATCGACAACTCCGCCCCGGCCAGCGCCCGCCAGAGGGCGCGTAGGTCCTCCGGGACCGGCGCCTCAAGCCCAGCGGCTCGCCGCTTCGCGGGTGCTGAAGCGCCAGTTTCCAGGCGTGCAGCGCGGGGCGCGGGAAATCCCGCGGCGCGGCCTGGCGCGCCTTGGGCAAGGCCCTCCAGCGCGCTTCGCCGTAGAGCGGATCTCCGACCAGCGGATGCCCGAGGTGCTTCAGGTGCACGCGGATCTGGTGCGTGCGGCCGGTCTCCAGGTCGACCTCCACCAGCGAGATGCCGGCGCCGAGGGCGCGGGCGTACTATAGCCGGTGCGTGCACGGCCGGCCGTCCGCTGGCCGCACGGCCATCTCCGTGCGCTCTCGGCGATGGCGGCCGATCGGGCGCGTCGATGATGCCGGCAGGCGGGCCGCGGCGCGCCGTAGACGATCGCGAGGTAGCGTCTTGTCGCACCTCGCGGCGCGGCGAAGGCGCGGGTCAGGCGCGTGGTAGGCGGCCGGCGTGCGCGCCACCACGCAGCGACGCCGCTGGTGCCCTGGTCCAGGCGGTGGACGATTCCCGGCCGGCCCGGTCCGCCGACGCCCGCCATCTCGGGATAGCGGGCCAGGAGGTGGTGGGCGAGCGTGCCGGTCGTGCGGCCGGCGCCGGGGTGGACGGTCAGCCCGGCGGGCTTGTCGAGCACCACGAGGTCGTCGTCCTCGTGGAGCAGTCCGCAGATCGCCCGCCTCGGGCTGCACCCGGTCTGACGATCGGCCTCGGCTCCGGGCGTGCAATCGATCGCGCTCCCCGCCGGCGACGGTGTGCGAAGGGCTTGGCTGCGCCGCCGGCCGACGCGGACGCGGCCGTCGCGGATCCACCGCTGGACCTGGTTGCGGGCGACGCTCGAGCGCTGGGCCGCGAGGTGACGGTCGAGCCGCTCGCCCGGCCGTCCGCCGGGCGCGCGGCCGTCCAGCGTCAGCTCGCGGCTGCGGTTCCGGACGGCGCCGGGGCGCGGCAAGCTGTCGATCGCCATCAGCACGATGCCGATGGAGATCGCGCTGTCGGCGACGTTGAACGACGGCCAGTGGTGGGTGCCCACGTAGACGTCGATGAAGTCGGTCACCGCGCCGCTCGACACCCGGTCGATCAGGTTGCCGACCGCGCCGCCCACCACCAGCGCCAGGGCGACGAGCAGCAGGCGGTCGCTGCGCAGGCGTGTACCAGAAGTAGACCCCACCGCCGCCGAGCGCCGCGAGGCCCAGAGGGTCGAGCAGCCAGCTCGGCCGGTCGATGCCGTCGGAGGCGAAGAGGCCGAAGGCCACGCCGGTGTTGCGCACGTGGGTCAGGTTGAGGAAGCCGGGGATCAGCGGGTGCGCCGGTGGTGCGGGAGATGGGCCTCGACCAGCCACTTGGTCCACTGGTCGAGCACCACGATGCCGAGCGACAGGAGCAGCTAGCGCAGCTTGCGCCGCTCGGCCGCGGCGGCCAGCGAGACGGAGGTTTCGGGGATCATTGGGTCCTGGCAGGAGCTTCGAGCACTGCAACCGCCGCGGCGTAGCTGTGCTCGTGGGTGATGGAGAGGTGAACCGCGGAGACGCCGAGTCGTTCGGCGCGAACTTGAGCTTCGCCATGCAGACGCACTCCCGGACCACCGCCGGGCTGGCGGGTTACTTCGACTTGCAGGAGTCCAACGCCTTGCGCCCACCCCGTGCCGAGAGCCTTTAGGACGGCCTCCTTGGCGGCGAACAGGCCGCCGAGGTGCTGCACCAGGGCGTCGCCCTGGCGGTCGAGACGCTCACCGGGGAGGCAGAAACGCCGGGCGAAGGCTTCGCCATAGCGCTCGTGCAATCGCGCGATGCGGGTCAGATCGACCAGGTCGAGGCCCAGTCCCAAGACACTCATGACAACTCCGCCGTCGGCCTGGCGCGGCGGCGCGTCCACCACTGCTCGCAGTCGTGGACGGCCCAGAGAATGTGCACCACTCCGAAGCCACTGACGGCGCCGCGGAACCAGGACTGGAGAAGGACGTCGCGCGCCGCGCCGTAGGGCAGCTGGACGAAATTGCGGTCCCAGGCGGGACTCCACGGCGCGAGCAGCAGGAACACTCCGGCTTCCAGACAGTAGAAGACGAAAAGCACCCGGAAGACGGATTCCATTCGCATCGGCGAGAACGATACTAACGGATCGTTCCCGCCGAGCGATGCGAATCGCCTGGGTCACGCGGCCGCGGTGGCAGGCGTGGCCGCTCAGCCTTAGGGCTTACCGGTCGCGGTCGCGCTTCGGCGGCTTGCGCTCGGTAGAAGATTTCCCGCGCCCGCCGGACGATTCCTTGGAGGAGCCGCGCGCGCGCGGCTGCGCCGAAGAAGTCCCCGAATCACGCTGCGGCGGGGTGGCGTACCGTTCGCGTTCGGCCCGCGGCTGGGCCTGGGCGCCTGGCGGGGTAGCCGCCGGACGGCTGCTGCGCACGCCGTCGATCACCCGGCGCACCGCGGGGGGCTGCCCCTGGCGCACCTCGTAGCGCCTGGCTTGCGGCGGTGTTTCAACGCGCCGCGGCGCCGAGTAGCTTCGCGTCTGCGGCGGCGCTTCGACCCGCCGTGGCGCCTCGTAGCGGCGCACGTCGCCGCCCGGCATGGCGGGACGGCTGCGCGGCGAGGAAATGGTGTGCGGCCCACCCGAAGGCGGTTGGTTTGACTTCCACCCCTGCCGGCCGGGATCGGGCCCGCTGCGCGGCGAGGTCACCGATCGCATTTGCGGCGGCGCCTCGCGCTCGCGCACCACGGTTCGCGGTTTCTCTTCGCGGTGCGATTCGACGGTCGGCGAGCTGGGGCGGGGCCGTACGGTGGTCCGCATTCCGTCCGCGGCCGGCTGATCCCCCTCGTCGCGCGGTCGCTGCGGACGGCTACGCTCGAGACGCTCGTTCGGTACGGCGCCGCCCTCGCGCGGCACGACGGCCGTGGGTCGCGCTTCGCGAGCTCGGGGCTGGGCGTCGGTTGTGGTGGTCGGTTCCGCCGGCCGGCTGGCGCGCGGAACGACAGCGGTCGTTCCGGAGGCGCGGGACTGACTGATCGATCGCAGGCCGCCGCGCGGCTCGGTCGCGCCACCGCGGTCGCGGGGAACCCGGCGAGCCACCGCAACGTCAGTAGCCGGAGGCAAGGACGCCAGACGCTCGCGCGCTTCCGGGGTGATCTCGTCGCGGCGATGCACGAAGCCGGTGACGTCGGGCAGATCGCCAGCTACGGTGCGGCCTCCAGGCCGGGTGTCGATCGGCGTGCGGCGGAGTAACTCCATCACTTCTTCCGGCCGGTCCCAACGCTCAGGAGTGATCGGCCGCGTGTCGGTGGTGATGATGCCGCGCGGAACTTCGCGCAGGCCCTGATGGTCCCGATAGTACGAGCCGGGGTGCGAGTAGCGCCGCTGGTCGCGGTGGCCGAGGTAGCGCGTCGGCAGAAAGTTCCAGTCGGCGAAAGCGCCCCAGCCGCCGCCAGCCCAGCCGTAGACGCCGTGGCGATAGCCCCCGCCGTAGCCGTTATGGCCGTAACCCCCGTAGTAGCCCGAAGGGCACCAGGCGGCGTAGCTAGGGCCCCAGTACCAGTAGACCCAGGCCGGAGAATAGACATATCCCGGATACCAGACCCAGCCGTACGAGGGGACCTGGTCCCATGAACCGTAGTGGTAGGTCGACCAGCCCCAGGGCTCGTTGGAAATCCAGGTCAACCCGCTCGGGTTGTATCCCCAGCGCCCGTCTTGGTAGGGACGCCAGTCCGAGCCCACCGAGGATGGGCGCCAGGCGTGGCGCGAGCCGACGTTCACCCAGTCGCCATACTGGCTCAAGGATGACGCGCTGTAGCGCATCTCCGGCTCGACATAGCGCAGGTCCGCCTGCTCGACCTGGGCGTCGAGCTCGCGGCCCCAGAGATCGAAGTCGTCCTCGACCTGGGCATCGAAACGCGAGACGGTCGGCCACTCGGCGCCCTGGATGCGCAGGCCTTCACCTGCCGCGAGGTCATGCGACTCGGTCGGGGTTCTCACTTCGAGACTGCCCGAGCGCACGCTGATCTGTGTCCAATCGCGCTCGGCCGTTACGCGGAAGAGCCCGGGTTGGGATACGTAGAGCGTCGCGTTCGAGGTATCGATGCGCGGCAAGGTGTCGCCCAGCGTCTCTTCGGTGACCAACAACTGGAGATCGCCCGTGTCGAGACGGAGCTGGGTCGAGCGGGCCGAGGAGTCGGCGGAAAAGGCCAGACGCTCCAGGGCGAGCGAGGTGCCCTCGTCGAGCCGCACCAGGTTGCGGTCGGCCAGCTCGATGTCGACGCGTGAGCCCGAGGCCACTTCGACCAGATCGCCGTCGAGAACCGGTTGGTTGGCCTGAGCGGCCTGGCGTTCGCCGTTCTCGGAGGTGATGGTCGCGTTGCCGTCGAGCGTGCGTACGTAGCCGTAGCGCTCGTCCTCGGCGGCGGCAACCGCCAGCGGCGCGATCGCGGCGATCACGAGAGCGCCGAGCAGGCTGCGAAGGGAGTAACGCATCGATGGTCTCCTAAAGGGTCCTACCACGTCGGTGGCTTCCAAGAGCAAGCTGCTTGCCAAGGCCGCGAGACACTCTAAGAGCCCGTAACGCCAATGGTTTGAGATAAAATCTCCGGACTGCGCTCAGCCGGTGTCCACCGGACGGTGCGCGACCGTCACCCGGAGGGTCCAGGCGGGGCGGCGTGGGAGGAATGGGTGGTTTTCAGGAAGCTGTTTGGCGGCGGCGGCAAGGAGAAGCTGCCCGACGACCTCGACATCGACGATCTGATCGTCCTCGAGCGCTACGAAGAGGCCGAGGCCCGGCTGCGCGCGAAGCTCGGGGCGAACTCGAACGACCTGCACTCCCACGTCAAGCTGGCCGAGGTCTTTACCGCCCTGCGCAAGGTGGAATCCGCGGTCCAGGAGTATCTCTTCGCCGCCGACGAGTACGCGGACGACGGCTTCTACGAGAAAGGGATCGCGCTGCTGGCCAAGGCGGCCAAGCTGGCCCCGACCGAGCCCTCGATCAATCAGCGGCTCGAGCAGTACGAAGAGCTCAAGCGCATCGAGCAGGCCCGGACGATGGCGATCGACGGCCTGATGTCGAAGCGGCGCGACAGCGGCGAGCGTCCCTCGGTGCTCTTCGCGCAACAAGTCTGGCTCGATCTCCACCCGAGCGCTCTGGTGAAGCGTCTCAACGCCGACCAGCTCAGGCGCCTGTTCGCCGCCTTGGTGTTCGTCAAGCCGGCGAACGGCGAGGCGGTCGCCACCCGCGGCAGCCGCGAGGAGGCGCTCTTCATCGTGATGCGCGGCGAGGTGGAAGCAGTGCTCGAGCGCCCCGGCAAGAGGCTGGTGCTGCGCACTTTCGGCGTCGGCGACGTCCTCGGCGAGAGCACGCTGTTCGAGCACCTGCCGTGGCCCGCCACGTATTACGCCGGGTCGAGCTGCTCGTTGCTCAAGCTCGACAAGGACGGGCTGGAGCAGGCTCTGCTCGGCAACGCCGATCCCAAGGGTCTGCTGGACGCGCTGCGGAGCGCGCGTGCCGATCGCGATGTGGCCGCGGCGATGGAGAAGTTCGGGTAGGCGATGGCGCTGCGTCGAATTCGCCTCTATCCCGATCCCGTGCTGCGCCAGCCTGGGGCCCGCGTCGAGCGGTTCGACGACGAGCTGCGCCAGTTGGTGGCCGACATGGTGGAGACCATGCACGCCGCGCCGGGTATCGGGCTCGCGGCGCCACAGGTCGGCGAGTCGCTCCGGGTCGCCGTGGTCGACACCTCGGTCGGGGAGCAGCCGGCGGCGCTCAAGGTGCTCATCAATCCCACGGTGATTCAGGCCGAGGGCAGCCAGGCCGAATCCGAGGGTTGCCTTTCGATCCCGGGGTACACCGAGAAGGTCGAGCGGCCGCTCGAAGTGACGGTGGTGGCCACCGATCTCGAGGGCAGGCCATTCGAAGTACGAGGGGAGGGTCTTCTGGCGCGAGCCATTCTGCACGAGATCGATCACCTGGACGGAATACTGTTTCCCGACCGTCTGCGAGGCTTGCGCCGAGAGCGCGCCAAGCGGGTGCTGAAGAGGATGCTGCGCGAGACGGAGGCGGAATGGGCCGGCGCGCGCTGAAGGGCCTGGTCGCCGCGGCGCTCCTGGCCTTGGGTGTGGCCTGCGGCGGCAGTGATGATGGTGGCGGCGGCGGCGTCGAGCCGCCGACCAACAGCCTGACCTACAGCCCGGCGCAGGCGGCGCCCACCAACAGCTTGAGCCTGGTGCGCACCAACGGCACGGATCCGGATCAACTGGTGCTCGAGCTGCGGGCGACGGGAGTCACCGATCTTTACGGAGTTGCCTTCGACATCACTTATCCGAGCTCGCTGCGCTACGATTCGGCCTCCGAGGGCACCTGGCTGTCGGCGAGCGGCTCGGTGGCCACCTCGTTCCAAGTCGCTCCCCAGACCGGGCGCCTCGTCATCGGCTTGAGCCGCCTGGGTGACCTCGGCGGTGCGACCGGCGACGGGACGTTGCTGACCTTGCGCTTCGGCGCGGCCACCGCGGGTAACGGCGCGCTCGAGTTCGTGGGCCCGCGAGCGTACAATTCGGGCAGCGTCGCCTACACGGCGCAGTGGATCGGCGGTTCGGTGGCGGTGGTGCGGTGACCGCGCCGGCCTCCCTGTCCAAGCCCGCGCCCACCTTCTATAACACCCTAGGGCGGCGGCTGCAGCCCTTGGTGCCCCTGGTTCCCGGCGAGCTGCGCATCTACACCTGCGGGCCGACGGTCTACAACCACGTCCACATCGGCAACCTGCGCACCTTCCTGTTCGAGGACCTGCTGCGTCCGCGCCCTGCGCTACCTCGGCTACCGGGTCACTCAGGTGATGAACCTGACCGACGTCGACGACAAGACGATCCGTGACGCCGCGGCGCAGGGCAAGTCCGCTCGACGAGTTCACCGCGCCGTTCATCGACTCTTTCTTCGAGCGATCTCGCCACGCTGCACGTGGAGCCGGCCGGCGCACTATCCGCGCGCCACGCAGCACATCGCCGAGATGATCGCCATCATCGAACGCCTGATCGAGAAGGGCTACGCCTACGAGAGCGACGGCTCGGTCTGGTTCCGCATCGCCGCCGACGCCGACTACGGCAAGCTCTCGGGCATCGGTCTGGAGCAGATGCGGCGCGGCGAGCGGGTGGCCTCGGACGAGTACGAGAAGGAGGACGTCCGCGACTTCGTGCTCTGGAAGGGCGCCAAGCCCGGCGAGCCGGCGTGGGACTCGCCCTGGGGCCCGGGCCGGCCCGGCTGGCACATCGAGTGCTCGGCGATGAGCGCCAAGTATCTCGGCGAGACCTTCGACATCCACTGCGGCGGCGTCGACAACATCTTCCCGCACCACGAGAACGAGATCGCGCAGAGCGAATCCGCCAACGACCGGCCGTTCGTGAACACCTGGCTCCATGCCGAGCACCTGATCGTCGACGGCCAGAAGATGTCGAAGTCACTGGGCAACCAGTACACGCTCACGGACCTGCTGGCTCGCGGTGTCGAGCCGCGGGCGTTGCGTTACCTGCTGCTCTCGGTGCACTACCGGCAGAAGCTGAACTTCACCTTCGACTCGCTCGCCGGGGCGGCCAATGCCCTGCGGCGAGTGGACGAGATGCGGTTCCGGCTTGCCCACGCCGCCGAGAAGGGCCCCTCACGGGCGGCGATCACGGAGCGGGCGGCCCGGGTTTCCGCGGACTTCGCCGCGGCGCTCGCCGACGACCTCAACGTCTCGAGCGCCCTCGCCGCGGTTTATGGCTTCGTGCGCGAGATCAACGTGGCGATCGAGAAGGGCGAAATCGGAGAGGGCGACCGTGCGCGGGTGCTGGCGGCGCTCGCCGACGTCGATCGCGTCCTGGGCGTGCTCGATGCGAGCGTCTGGTCCGCCGTGGCCACCGGCGATGACTCGGCGATCGAGGAGTTGGTGCAGGCGCGGCTCGCGGCGCGCCAGCGGCGGGATTTCGCCGAGGCGGATCGGCTGCGGGATGAGCTCGGTGAGCTGGGCATCGTGCTCGAGGACACGCCGCAGGGCACCCGCTGGAAGCGGCGCGCGGGCGGCGGGTGAACGAGCGCGACGGCTTCGAGCGCTCGCCCCACAACCGGGCGCGCGGCAACTCGGCCGAAGCTTGCGCCGCGGCCTGGCTTGCGGAGCACGGCTACACCATCCTCGAGCGCAACGTGCGCAATCCGGCGGGCGAGATCGACGTCGTTGCGCGCGACGGCGACACCCTCTGCTTCGTCGAGGTCAAGGCCCGAAATGGAATCCAGTACGGGCTGGCGATCGAAGCCGTCGACCGCCGCAAACAGCGCCGGTTGGCCCGGGCAGCGAGCCTCTACCTGGCTTTCAAGCCCCATTCCGGTCCCTGCCGCTTCGACGTTCTGGGCCTCGACCCCGCTCCGGATGGCTGGGAATACACCCTGGTGCGCAACGCGTTCGAGGTTTGAGGGAGTGCACGCCAACTTGACAGCTACCGTGCGCCGCCAATATCCTTCGCGCCCGGCGGGCGGGAATAGCTCAGTGGTAGAGCACAACCTTGCCAAGGTTGGGGTCGCGGGTTCAAGTCCCGTTTCCCGCTCCAAAATTTTCTCTTGTTTACGAACGAGGCCGCCGCGAAGCGGCCTTTGACGTTTCGGGGCGACGTACCCAAGTGGTTAAGGGAAGCGCCTGCAAAGCGCTCATCCGCCGGTTCGAATCCGGCCGTCGCCTCCAGTCTTTCCTCCTCCGCGTCGCTGTCCCTCCCTGCGTAGAATCTCGTAGGTACTGCGCAAGGAGGCGCGTCTTGGACATCGTTCCCCTCGGTCGCAAGGTTGCCATCGTCCTGATTCTCGCCGGCCTCGCCGCTCCCGCCGCTGCCGGGGAACCCTTCCACCTGGATCCTGCGACGTCCTATACCTCGAACCCGGCGGTCACCGCCCTGCCAGAGGGCGGCTTTCTGGTGGCGTGGAACCGCAATCGCCGCATACCTCTCTCATTCGGGCCGGACGCCTTTGTCGCCGAGCAGGTCGCCTGGCGGAGGCTGTCACCGAGCGGCGCCTTCCGCGGTCCGGCCTTCGTTGGCGCGAACGACGCGACCGGCAGCCCCTGGAGTCCCCAGATCGCCGCCGACGGATCCGGTGGCGAGGTCGTCTGGCACCGCCAGAACGATTTCAGCTTTCTGATCGAGGGTCGCGGCGTCGACCCCAGTACTCGAACCACCACACTTGCCGCCTGCGCGGGCAGTTTGAGGGGTAGCCGTTTGCTTCCCGCCAGCCCGGGCGCGTGGCTGATCTGGAGCGAGAGCTGCCGGGGCTTACGCATCCTCGGCCAGCGCCTGGATCCCGACGGCCGTCCGACGGCCACGGCTCGCGTATTGCTGGGCGCGAAGGCGCTGCCGGGCAGCGCGTTCGACTTCACTAGTGTCCCCGGCCGGGGGCTCGTCGGTGCATGGGTGCAGCGCCTACCGGCTTCAGCGGCTGGCGATCGCACGCTCGTGGTCCGCGCCTTCCGCCCGGATGGACGCCCGCGCGGCGCGACCATCGCGGTTGGCGATCCCTCGAGCGAGATCGCCGTGCTCGGGCTACCGAATGGCGACATCTGGCTCGCCTGGAGGGCCAACGGCCCGTTGGTAGTCCAGGGGTTTCGCGCCAGCGGCGAGCCACTGGGGCCCGCCGAACCCGCCGGCACCTCCGACGATGTCTCCGAACGCGCCCCGCGCTGGTCGAACTTAGAGAACGGCCGGGCGGTCCTGGTGTGGCAGCGCTTCCGCGACGTCTTCGGCGATGGCTGCATGGCGCGAACCTGGGGTCCCAAGGGGTTCAAAGGCGCAGAGGTAGAGATTGCCGAGCGCTGCAGCAATCCATCGGTGGCACTGCTCAACGGGCGCGCGTTGGTGGTTTTCCAGGAACGGGGTACGAATCCCGAAGACGGGGCCGTCTTCCAGGCCATGGGAAGCGTCCTCTCGCCCTCCGACTTCTAGCGCCTGCTGGAGCGGCGCGTAGAATCCCTACCGCCGGAGTGGCGAAAGGGCAGACGCGGGGGACTTAAAATCCCCTGACCGCAAGGTCGTGCGGGTTCGATCCCCGCCTCCGGCACCAACTCGTCCAACTCTTGGGAGGCTCGATGTCGCGATTCCACAAAGCCTGGCCGCTGCTCGTCCTGCTGGCGTCGCCGGTGGCGGCGCAGAAGAAGGACTTCACGGTCCGCGAGCTCTTCGCGAAGGAGACCGCGGGGCGATTCCGTGGCGAGCTGCCGACGCTGCGCTGGCTGGAGGATGGCAAGTCGTATCTGCGGATCGAAACAACGCGGGAAAGCAAGCGCGCCAACTGGACGAAAGTGGATGTTGCGACGGGCAAGGTCCTGCCTCTCTACGACGTCGATCGTCTGCAGGCGGCGCTAGTGGCCGCGGGAGTGGAGGCCAAAAAGGCCGAGGAGGCGGCGCGGCAGAAGGCGATGGAGGTCAGGCCCGCCGGGGACGCGCTGCTGTTTTCGGCGGGGAGCGACCTCTGGGTGTGGCGGCTGGGGCAGAGCAAGCTCGTCCGGCTGACCAACGACGCGATCAAGGAGGAGCAGCAGGACTGGAGCCCCGACGGACGCCAGGTGGCGTTCGTGCGCGCCAACGATCTTTACGCCGTCGCGGCCGACGGCGCGGCCGAGCGCCGGCTCACCAGAGACGGCTCGAAAGAGATGCTCAACGGCATTCTCGACTGGGTCTACCAGGAGGAGATCTACGGACGGGGCAAGTTCCGCGGCTTCTGGTGGAGCCCCGATTCGAGCGCGATCGCCTACCTGCAGCTCGACGAGAGCGCGGTGCCGTCGTATCCCCTGATCGACGACCTCGATACGCATCCCGAGGTCGATGCCAAGAAGTACCCCAAGGCCGGCGATCCGTTGCCGGTAGCGCGGCTCGGCGTGGTCGCGGCGTCGGGTGGTGACACCGCTTGGGCCGACCTCTCCTCCTACGGCGACGAGACACTGCTGCTGGTGCGCGTCGGCTGGACGCCCGATTCGTCAGGGGTCTTCTTTCAGGCCCAGAACCGCGAACAGACATGGCTCGACCTGCTTGCCTTGCCCCGCACTGCCGGCTCGCCGCGCAGAGTCCTGCGCGAGACCACGCCGGCGTTCACTTCGGTGCAGGACGAGGGTCTGTCGTGGTTGGCGGATGGCTCGTTCCTGTGGCTCTCCGAGCGCGACGGTTGGTGCCACATCTACCACTACGACGGCGAGGGCCGGCTGCGCTCCCGAGTGACCTCCGGGGAATGGGAAGTCACCGCGCTTCACGGCGCCGACGAGAAGAACGGTTGGATCTACTACTCCGGCACCGAGCGCAGCGCGATCGGTGAGGATGCCTGGCGGGTACGCCTCGACGGCAGCGGCCGGCAACGGCTGACCGCGGAGCGCGGCAGCCATCGCGTGCTGTTCGACGACAGCTATGGTCACCTGTTGGACACCTCGAGCGACCTCGAGACGCCGCCGAGCCAGTCCCTCCATCGCGCGGACGGCTCGCTCGTCCGTCGCCTCGACGACGGTGCGATAGCGGCCCTGGAGGAGTACAGGATCAGCTCTCCGGAGCTGCTGCGGGTAGCGAATCGCGACGGCTTCGAGATGCAAGCGATGCTGATCAAGCCGCCGGACTTCGACCCGGCGAAGAAGTACCCGGTCATGATGTTCTCCTACGGCGGGCCGCACGCGCCGAGCGTTCGCGACACCTGGGGTCGCGCCACTGGCCTCTGGTACCAGCTACTGGCGCAGCGCGGCGTGGTGGTCTGGGTGTGCGACAATCGCACCGCGAGCGGCCGCGGCGCGGTGAACACCTGGCCACTGTGGAAGGAGTTCGGCAAGACCGAGCTGGCGGACATCGAGGACGGCCTGTCCTGGCTCAAGACGCAGCCGTGGATCGACGGCGACCGGATCGGGATCAGCGGCTGGAGCTACGGCGGCTTCATGACGCTTTACGCGCTCACCCACAGCAAGTCGTTCGCGCTCGGCATCGCCGGCGGCAGCGTCACCGACTGGCGCAACTACGACGCGGTCTACACCGAGCGTTTTCTCCTCACGCCGAAAAACAATCCCGAGGGATACCGCACGAGCTCGCCGCTGCACGCCGCCGCCGACCTCCATGGCTCGCTGCTTCTCGTTCACGGCACGATCGACGACAACGTGCATCCGCAGAACACCATGCAGATGGTGCATGCCCTGCAGAAGGCGGGGAAGCCGTTCGAGCTGATGCTCTACCCCAAATCCAAGCACGGGGTGACCGACGACGAGCTGGTAACTCATATGCGGCAGACCATGACCGCCTTCATCCTCGACCGCCTCGTCCGCACCGCGGAGCCGCAGACCGAGCCCATGGCGTTGGCCGCCGACTAGTCTCTCAAGTCCGCACTGCGAGGTAGTCGCTGAGGGCGCCCCAGGTGGTGGTGTGGACGAGGTCTCTGAAGCCGGCCTCGGCCAGGGCACGAAGAATGGTCGGGGGCGGCACGCAGGTCTCGATCGTTGCCCAGTAGTACTCCATCATGCGCTGCGGTGCCCCGCGGCGAGTGAGCAGCCAGGTGGCGAGCGGCACCAGCCGCTTCAGGTAGAGCCGCAGCACGGCAGCCCCGGCGCGCCCCGGGGGCCGGGCGATCTCGAGCACCACGGCGCGGCCGCGCGGGCGCAACACGCGGTGAAACTCGGCGAAGAGCTGCCCGAGATCCGCGACGTGGCGAAGGGCATAGCCCATGACCACGAAGTCGAAGGACTGGTCGGCAAACGGCAGGCTCTCGCCGCGCCCGGCGACGACCGACACCGGGTGCCGCCGGCGATTCTCCGCCAGCATGCCGCGACTGGGATCGAGGCCGACGATGTCGCGCGAGTCGACACCGGCCTCGAGTGCCGCGGCCGCCACCAGTCCCGTCCCGGTGGCGACGTCCAGCACGCGAAAGCCCGGCCGCAGGCCCGAGCGCATCAGGGCCTCGCGGCGGTATCGCCGGCCCTGACCGAAGGACATCGCCTGCGAGATGCGATCGTAGTCGGGTGCGGCCCGGTCGAAGAGATCCTCGACCCATCGTTGCCGGGCGGTGGGGTCGCCGTAGAACTCCGGCAGCGGAGCGTGCGGGTTAACGGGCTGAGAATGCGCCACGAGTCGATTGTATGCAGGCGGGGTCGGCGTGCGAAAGCGCCCTACGGCCCCGCTTCGTAGGTCCGACTGGTCCGAACCGACCCGAAGATGATTTTTGTCCACGGTCGCGATATATAGATGCCATGGAAACCCTGCTCAGCGCCTGCCTCGGTCTCGCGCTCGCCGCCGCCTGCGGCTTCCGCGTTTTCGTGCCCCTCCTGGTGGTCAATCTGGCGGCCAGAGCCGACTATCTCCAGCTCGGCGGCAGCTTCGAATGGATGGCTTCGACTCCGGCGTTGATCGCCTTCGCGGTGGCGACCGGATTGGAGATCGCCGCGTACTACGTCCCCTGGCTGGACAACCTGCTCGACTCGGCGGCCACACCGATCGCGGTGACGGCCGGCATCCTGATCTCGGCCTCGGTGTTCACCGGCATGGATCCGCTGGTGAAGTGGACGCTGGCGGTGGTCGCCGGCGGAGGATTGGCCGCGAGCACCCAGGGGATCACCACCATCGTGCGGGGGATCACTTCGTTCGTGACCGGCGGGTTCGGCAACCCGATCGTCTCGACTCTCGAGGCGATGATCTCCACCACGCTTTCGGTGCTGGCGGTGCTCTTGCCCATCGCCGCCTTCGCCGCCGCGCTCCTGCTGATCGCCCTGGCGGTGCGCAGGGTGGGGCGGAGGGCCGCCGCGGCAGCCTGAGTCGCGGCGCTTGAACCGGAGGGGGGCTTGGGCCAGAATCGCGGTCCGCCCCTCGGCCCGGCCGCCGGGCCTCTGCGATGATCGAAACCCTCCAGCAGCAGCGCGCCCTGCCCCATAGCGAGGAATCCGAGCGCGCGGTGCTCGCCGCGGTCCTGCTCGATCCGCCGCAGCTTGCCGACGATCGCCGGGCCGGCTGAGGGCCGAGGATTTCTACCGCGAGCGCCACCAGACGCTCTACCAGCGCGATGCTCGACCTGCAGGAGCAGAGCAGCGACGATCGACCTGCGGACGGTGCAGGCGAAGCTCGAGCAGCGGGGCCAACTCGAGCGGCGTCGGCGGCCTCGGCTACATCTGCCGGCCTCGACCTCGACCTGCCGGACCTCGGGCGGGTCGACGCCTACGTCGAGATCGTCAAGGAGCGCTCGCTCCGGCGCCGGCTGATCCAGCATGTCTGCGGCAGATCATCCGCGACTGCCTGGACGGCGGCCTCGAGGCGCAGGCGGCGCTCGGGCGCGGCCGAGCAGGCGATCCTGGCGCTGGGCGAGGAGGCGATCCAGCGCGGCTTCGAGCGCGTTCGGCGAGATCGCTCCAGACGACCCTGGCGGAGCTCGAGAGAGCGCCCCGGCCGATGCTCGACCGGGCGTGCCCACCGGCTTCATCGACTTCGACCGAGATGACCCGCGGGCTCAACCGGGGCAACCTGATCATCATCGCCGGCCGGCCGGGCATGGGCAAGACCAGCTTCGCGCTCAACATCGCCCAGCACGTGGCGATCCGCGCAGAGCAGCCGGTGGGCGTCTTCTCGCTCGAGATGAGCAAGCAGGAGCTGGCGCTGCGCATGCTCTCGCTCGGAGTGCGGACATCAACTTCGGCACGCTGCGCTCCGGGCATCTGTCGCAGAAGGAGTGGGCGCAAGGTGCTCGCAGACCGATGCGCGAGCATCGGCGGCGCGCCGCTCTTCATCGACGACTCGCGCCAGCCCGACGCTGCTCGAGGTCGGCCTCGAAGGCGCGGCGGCTGCAAGGCCGAGACGCGGGCTCGATCTGGTGGTGCTCGACTATCTCCAGCTCATGCAGGCGGGCGGCCGCTACGAGAACCGCAACCTCGAGATCGCCGCCATCACCCGCGGCCTGAAGCAGCTCGCCAAGGAGCTCGACATCCCGGTGATCGCGCTCTCCCAGCTCTCGCGGCAGCCCGAACGGCGGGGCAGCGACCACCGGCCGCAGCTCGCCGACCTGCGCGAGTCGGGCGCCATCGAGCAGGACGCCGACCTGGTGGCCTTCATCTACCGCGACGAGGTCTACAACACCGACGAGACGCAGAACAAGCGGGCTGCGCCGAGCTGATCATCGCCAAGCACCGCAACGGCGAGACCGGCACCGTGCCGCTGGTCTTCCTCGGCGAGACCACGACCTTCAAGAACCGCGCCAGCAGGTACGATGCGTTCGGCGCCCTTCTGAGGAACCGGCGCCGAAGCCGCGCTCGAGCGCCACCGGGCGAGATGGTGCCGGCGGGGCGCGCTCGGCAGCGCGCTGCGCCCGGCCTGGGTGGACGTCGACCTCGACGCCTGCGGCGCAACCTGCGCCGCCTGCGCAGCCGCGTCGGCGCCAGCCCGCAGTCCTGGCGGTGGTCAAGGCGGACGCCTACGGCCACGGCGGCGGCGGAGGTCGCGCGGCGCTCGAAGCCGCGGGCGTCGACTGGCTGGGCGTGGCGCTGCTCGAGGAGGGCGCCGACGATCCGCCGCGCCGGGGTCGAGAGCTGCCGATCCTGGTGCTGGGCGCCGGCCCGGCCCGACCAAGATGCCGCTCTACCGCCGCTACCGGCTGACGCCGACCGTCTCGAGCCTCGACCAGCTCGAGCTCTGGCGCGCGTGGCAGGCCTCGAGCCGGGCCATCGCGCAGCCCATCCACCTGAAGGTCGACACCGGCATGAGCCGGCTCGGCGTGGGCCTGCGACGAGGTGCCGCGGCGCTGCGAGCTGCATTCGCCGCAGCCCCGGCCTGCGGCTCGCGGGGCTGCTCTCCCACCTCGCCGAGGCCGACGACCTCGAGAGCCCGCGCAACGCGGAGCAGAGCGAGCGCTTCGACGGCCGTGCTCGAGCTGCTCACCGCCGACGGAGCGCGAGCGCGCGTCGTGGTCCACCTCGCGAACAGCGCCGCGGCCCTGCACCATCCCGAGAGCCGCTACGGCCTGGTGCGCCTCGGCCTGGCGCTCTACGGGCTCGATCCGGCGGCGCCGCGAGCCGGACGCTGCGGCCGGTGATGTCGGTGCGCGCCCGGATCGTCCAGGTGCGCGAGGTGCCGGCCGGCACGCCGCTCTCGGCTACGGCGGGCGGACGGTGACGCGGCGGCCGAGCCGCATCGCGGTGGTGCCGGTGGGCTACGCCGACGGCTACGCCTGGCGGCTGACCGGCCGCGCCGAGGCGCTGGTCGGCGGCCGGCGCGTGCCGGTCGCCGGCTCGGTGACGCATGGACATGACCCTGGTCGACGTCACCGATACCGGCGGCCGAGGCTCGGCGACGAGGTCGTGCTGCTCGGGCCGCCAGGGCGCGAGGAGATCACCGCCGCGGAGCTCGGCCGCGCTCGCCGGCACGCTCCCCTACGAGATCCTCTGTCCATCTCGGGCTGCGCCTGCCGCGCCGCTACTGCGCGCGCCGGGCGAGTGGTCGAGCGAGCGTGTCGCGGTTCGTCAGGCGCATGCCGTGAGCGCGCGCGACGCTGCCCGTTCGAGGGTTTCTTCGCCGAGATCGGGCGGTTCTTCCAGATCCTCGGGCGGGTCTTCGCCTGGACGCCGCGGCCGCCCTACGACGTGGCGCGAGCTGCTGCGCCAGATGGTCCGCAGGTCGGCGTCAACTCGATGCCGGTCGTCCTGCTCACCGCGCTGTTCACCGGCATGGTGATGGCGCTGCAGACCTTCACCGTGCTGGCGCGCTTCAACGCCGAGGGCTTCGTGGCCTCGATCGTGGCGCTCTCGATGGTGCGCGAGCTGGCCTGCGTGATCGGCGGCCTGATCATCGCCGGCCGCTGCCGGCTCGGCGATGGGCGCGGAGCTCGGCACCATGCGGGTGACCGAGCAGATCGACGCCCTCGGAGGTGCTGGCCACCGATCCCGATGCACTACCTGGTGGTGCCGCGGGTCTGGGCGACGACGCATCATGCTGCCGCTCCTCATCGTGCTCGCCGACGGCGTCGGCATCGTCGGCGGCTATCTGGTGCCGTCGTCCTGATGGGCGCCAACCCGGTGACCTACTGGACAACGACCTTCCAGTACATGGACCTCGACGACCTCTTCTCGGGCTCATCAAGGCGGCGGTCTTCGGCTTCCTGATCGCCGCCATCGGCTGCCAGAAGGGCTTCTACACCCGCGGCGGCGCCGAGGGCGTGGGCGCGCCACCACGCAGGCGGTGGTGGTGGCGTCGATCGCCATCCTGATCACCGACTTCTTCCTCACCAAGCTGCTGTTCTGATGAGCCGCTTCCGGCGCCTGCAGCCGAAGATCCGCCTGCGCGGCGTGCGCAAGTCGTTCGGGCCGAAGGTGGTCCTCGACGGCGTCGACCTCGAGGTGCGCGGCCGGCGAGTCGCTGGTGGTCATCGGCGGCTCGGGCACCGGCAAGAGCGTGCTGCTCAAGCACATCATCGGCCTGATCCGCCCGGACGCCGGCACGGTGGAGGTGGACGGCGTCGAGCTCGGCGACGCTGCGGCAACCGCGAGATCACCGACTTCCGCCGCCGGTTCGGCATGGCGTTCCAGGAGGGGGCGCTCTTCGACTCGATGACCGTCTGGCGAGAACGTGGCCTTTCCGCTGCGCCGCGTGCCGACCTGGAGCGCGGCGGAGATCGACGACCGGGTGGCCGAGTGCCTGCGCCTGGTGCGGCTCGAGGGCGCGGAGAGAAGATGCCGTCGCGAGCTCTCGGGCGGCATGCGGCGGCGCGTCGGGTTTCGCGCGCGCCATCGCGCTCGAGCCGCGAGATCCTGCTCTTCGACGAGCCCACCACCGGCCTCGACCCGGTGATCACGGCGCTGATCGACGAGCTCATCGTCGAGCTGCGCGAGACGCTGGGCTCGACCACCGTGTCACCATCACCCACGACATGAAGAGCGCCTTCCGCATCGCCGACCGCATCGCCATGCTGCACAGCGGTAAGATCATCGCCATCGCGCCGCCCGACGAGTTCCGCGCGTTGGCGGATCCGCGCGTGCAGCAGTTCATCCACGGGCGGGCCGAGGGCCCGCTCACGGACGCGAACGGCTATAGGAGCGGAATCGACGATGTCCACCGCGGTTCAAGGTCGGCATCTTCATGACCGTCTGCCTCCTGGTGCTGGGCTTGCTCATCCTGCGCATCGAGGACTTCGACCTCTTCGCCCGCGAGGGCGCAGACGGTCGACGCGGTGTTCGACTCGGTGGCCGGCCTCGACGACAAGGCGGCGGTGCGCGTGGCCGGTGTGCGCGTCGGGCGGGTCGACGGCATCGGCCTGGATGGCGCGCGGGCGCGGGTGACGCTGCGTCTGGAGACAGCCGCTCCAGCTGACCGAGGGCACCACGCGCGACGATCGCCAACCGCCGGGCTGCTCGGCGAGAAGTACGTGGAGCTGGTGCCGGGGCCAGCCGGCGCGCCGCCGCTGCCCGCGGGCGCCGTGCTCGCCGGCGACGACGCCGGTCGCGCTTCGACCAGGCGATGGCGAAGCTCGACGACGTCGCGGCGCCTCGATCCAGGAGGTCACCGGCTCGCTCTCGGGGCAGGGCGGCGGAGACCGCCGGTGTCGCGCCTGATCGAGAACCTCGAGGCCGCGTCGGCGCGAGATCCGCGCCCTGGTGGCGGCGAACCGGCGCAGGTCGATGCCACGGTCGGGTAACTTCGAGCGCTTCAGCGGCACGTCCTGGCCGACGAGCTGCCGCGGCTGGCCGCAGCAGATCGAGCGCGTGCTGGCGCAGGTCGAAACCGTGCTGGCCGAGAACCGCGACGAACCTGAAGGACAGCATGGCCAACATCAAGGAGCGTCACCGAGCGCCTGCAGACCTCGGTCGACAACCTCAACGAGATCACCGGCAAGATCGCCAGCGGCGAGGGGACGATCGGCAAGCTGGTCAACAGCGACGAGGCGCACACCCAGTTGATGAGCGCCCTGGGATCGGTCGATAGCGGCGTGAAGTCGCTCTCGGACACCCTCGGCCGGGTGCAGAAGCTGAAGCTCGATCTCGGCTTCGAGGCGCTGCACGTTTCAGAAGTGTCGGATTCGCGCTTCGCGGTGGGAGTCAACATCGACCCGGGGAGCGACAAGTTTTACCACGTGTCCGTGGTGGACGACCCGCGCGGCGACGTCAAGGAAAAGACTCAGGTCATCACCACGACACAGCCCGACGGCACGGTCGACACCCAGACCATCCACACCCTTACCCGCGAGAACGACACTACGATCTCGGCTCAGTTCGGCTTCAAGTTCGGCGACGCGCGCCTGCGCGCCGGCCTCTTCGAAGGCACCGGGGGCGGCGCCGTCGACTACGGCTTCCTCAACGAACGGCTATGGGTGACGCTGGAGGCTTACGACTTCAGCCGCTCCAACGACCTCGACCCGCACCTGCGCCTGACCGGGCGCTGGTGGCTGACTCCCAACCTCTTCATCACCGGCGGCTACGACGACCCGCTGGTGACGGAGCGCGATTCGATCTTCTTCGGCGGCGGCATCCGCTGGAACGACGACGACTTGAAGTACCTGCTGGGCTCGGTGCCGAAGCTATAGCTCCGGCTCGCCGCCGGTGATCCTGCGGAACGCCTCGACGTAGCGCTCGCGCGTGCCCTCGACCACCTCGCGCGGCAGCTCGGGCGGCGGCAGACTCGTGGTCCCAGCCGGACTCGTCGAGCCAGTTGCGCACGTACTGCTTGTCGAAGGAGGCGGGCTCCTCGCCGGGCTGCCAGTGGGCGGCGTCCCAGTAGCGCGAGGAGTCCGGCGTCAGCACCTCGTCGATCAGGATCAGCTCGCCGGCCCGGATACCGAACTCGAACTTGGTGTCGGCCAGGATGCAGGCCGCGCTCGCGCGGCGTGCTCCGCGCCGCGGCCGTAGAGGTCGAGCGTGAGGTCGCGCAGGCGCGCGGCGAGCTCGGCGCCGGCGCCGCTCTCGAGGGTGGCGAAGTCGATGTTCTCGTCGTGGCCGGTCTCCGCCTTGGTGGCGGGGGTGAAGATCGGCTGCGGCAGGCGGCTGGCGCGCTCGAGGCCGGCCGGCAGCGGGATGCCGCAGGCCGTGCCGTGCTCGCGAGTACTCCTTGAACGCGCTGCCGGCGAGATAGCCGCGCGCCACGCACTCGAAGGGCACCACCTCGGCCTTGCGCACCAGCACCGAGCGGCCGCGCAGCAGGTCGGCGTGGGCGGCGAGGGCAGCGCGGGAAGTCGTCGACGTCGGTGGCCAGCAGGTGGTGCGGCACCACGCCGGCGAAGCGGTCGAACCAGAAGTTGGAGAGCTGGTTGAGGATCTTGCCCTTGCCCGGGATGCCGGGTCGCAGCACATGATCGTAGGCCGACAGCCGGTCGGAAGCCACGATCAGCAGCTCGTCGCCCAGATCGTAGACGTCGCGGACCTTGCCGCGCTGGGGCGGCGGCAGGCCGGGGAGAGCGGTTTCCCAGACGACATCCGGCACGTGGACCTCCTGGTGGTGTGCGGCTGTGCCCCCAGCCGTATTGGGGGCGCCCGCCAGCGGGCGCGGGGCGACTCTAGCTCAGCGGAAGCCGGCCCGACATCGCGCCGGCGAATTCCTGCTCGAGGGCGACATGCAGCGCAGCGCCGGTGGCGTCGGAGTCCTGGGTCTGCAGGTCGGCCGCGTCGATCACCTCGTAGACCGCCAGGCGTTCGAGCCCCTTGAGGAGCGCGGTTCCCAGCTTGCGCAACCCGATCGACATGACCTCGCCGGGCTCCTCGACCGCCAGCACCACGTAGGTGTTGCCGCCCACCAAGGCGCGCGACAGGGAGCGCGCCCTCAGCTCCTGACGACAGCCGGGCGACGAAGGGCGCGGTGGCCACGATGCCTTCGTTGACCAGCGTGCCGTTGGGGTTGACGTAGGCGTAGAAGCGCGCGACTCCTGGCTCTTGTCGACCAGTCGACGATTGCGCTCGGAGAGCGGCGCGAAGAACCGGTTGACCGGTCGGCTCGGGATAGCCGAGGCCGACCAGCAGGTTCCGGATCTCGTCGATCTCGCGCGTCGCCTTGCCCGTCACCAGGCGCGAGAGCTCGACCAGGCCGTGGCCGAAGAACTCGTAGCGCTCCAGGCCGCCGCCGGCGCCGCTCTGGATGGGCAGCAGGCGGTACTGCGCGTAGTTGAGCGCGATGCGCATGCCGCGATCGAAGGGGAAGCCCTCCTGCAGCAGGCGGCTGTACGTAGGCGCTGGACGTGCACCGCGGTGACCAGCAGCGGTCGGGCCTCGCGGCCGGAGTAGAAGGCGCCGTCGCCGAGGTACTTCTCGAGCTTCAGCCGGTGCAGGCTGGCGAGGCGGTTGACCCGGCGCTGGAAGCGGAACATGCTGCGGAAGGACTCGTCCTGGCTCTCGGCCGCCGCGCGCTGCAGCACGCGAGACGATCTCGCGAGAAGTCGCTGATGTCGTAGATCATGCCGCAGCGCTCGACCAGCGGGTCGACCACCCAGGGCGCCATGAAGTCGAGCGGCCGGGTGGCGCTCGAGAGCTGCAACGCCATCGGCAGCCCGCGGCCCAGCGTCGAGCGCCGGCTGCACCAGGCCGCCGTCGGGACGGCGGTCGAGCGGCAGGATCAGCGCGCGCAGCGCGTGGAAGAGCTCGAACTCCTTGAGCTTCTCGAGCAGGCTCTCCCATACCTGGATCATCACCGGCGGCAGGCAGCGCCGAGGAGTCGTAGTAGCGGCGGGTGGAGAGATAGCGCACCCAGCCCGGACGCTTCAGCAGCTCGCGCGGATCGCTCTCGGCGT
This sequence comes from Thermoanaerobaculia bacterium, assembly GCA_963821905.1. GTDB lineage: Bacteria > Acidobacteriota > Thermoanaerobaculia > Multivoradales > JAGPDF01 > CAWGFP01. Next base: position 567,501 of record CAWGFP010000015.1, read on the forward strand.
CGAGCGCCAGCAGTTGGGCCGCGGTGTCGCGCAGCTCGCCGTCGCTGCGCAAGCGGTCCGCGTGCCACTCCTCGAGCGCCAGTCGAGGCGCTGCACGAAGGTCGCGGCCGTCGATGCGCAGGTAGCCCGCGAAGTAGCTCGACAGCTCGTTGAGCGACGCTGCTGATGTGGCTCTCGCTGAAGATCAGCACGTTGTCGCGCATCCGGGTGAGGATGGCCGGAAAGAGCTCGTCCTCGACCTCGTAGGTGTTCTCGGCCAGGTGATGCACCACGTCGTAGGTGAGCGAGAACAACCGGTCGAGCACCTTGTCGAGCACCAGGTACTTGAGGGCGTCGCCGTGCTCGCGCCCGACCGCGAGGTCGAGGCGCACGATCCGCTTGGGCGTTTCGCGCAGCAGTCGCGAGACGTCGAGCGACTGGTGGAGCCAGAAGACCGCCGGATGCTGCCGGCCGTAGCTCGAGATCGTAACGTTCTCGATCGCCTTGGCGAGGAGGCCGCGGTAGCGCTCCCAGGCGGAGCCGTAGACCCGGCGATCGAAGGTCTGCCGCTTGATCATCGCGACCTGCAGCGCTTCCTCCGCGTTGACGTACTCCTCGAGCGCCCGGCTCAGGGATCGCAGCTCGTCGGAGACCAGAATCGGAAAGCCGTAGAGCGGCGTGGCGCTCTCGTCTTCGAGGTAGATGCGCTGCGGCATCGGCAGCAGGCGCGCGTCTCCGGCCAGCCGCCGGATCTCGTCGCCGTCGGCGCGCAAGAAATGCAGCGGGCCGCGCAGCAGGTGGTGAAGGGGCGGGGGCGTCGACAAGGGCGCTCGGTGGTCGCTCGAGATGGGTGACTTGGGTGAAGCATACCGCGTGGCGCGGGTCGCTCGCGGAGCCTTTGCTACACTCGCCGCCCCTGCGAAGGAGCCCCCTTGGACGTGAAACTTCCCAAGTTGTCGATCGCCTCCGCCCGCGCGCTGCCCGGCGAGCGGGTGAGCGTGTTCGCTTTCAAAGGTGAGCCGGCGCCGCTGCCAACTGCACCCAGCGCTCTGGCCCGGGCGGGGCGGCGTCTTGCCCAGGGTTTCGAGGCCAAGGCCGGCCGGGTCGCCGAGACGATGGTGGAAGGCCGCGGGACGCGCGTCCTCGAGCTTCGCGGACTCGGCGACTCGTCGCAGCTCGAGGCGCGCGCGCTCGAGCACGCGCTGCGCGCCGCGGTGGAGGCAGCGCGGTCCACGGGAGTCCGAAAGCTCGCGGTCGCCCTGCCGCCGCACGCGTTGCTCGCGGGAGAAGCGGGCGCCGAACGCGCGCTGCGCTGGCTTCTGCTCGGTGCATATCGCTTCGACCGCTTCCGCTCCGAACGCCAGCGCGGGCCGAGCGAGATCACGGTGTTGCCGCCGCGGGGCGAGGAACGCCGCTATCGCGCCGCCGCCGCCGCCGCCACGCAGATGGCGGCCTCCACCGCTTTCGCGCGCGACCTCGCCAACACGCCGCCCAACGAGGCCAATCCCGCGTGGATCGAACGGCGGGCCCGCGAGTTGGCACGCCGCCACGGTCTCAAGATCAAGGTGTACACGGTTCGCGAGCTGCGCCGGCTGGGCATGGGCGGCATCCTGGGAGTGGGCTCGGGCTCCGCCACGCCGCCCCGCCTTCTGCGCCTCGAGGTGGGCAAGGGCCGCCGCACCGTGGCGCTGGTGGGCAAGGGCGTGACCTTCGACACCGGCGGCATCTCGATCAAGCCGGCGGCGGCGATGGATGAAATGAAGTACGACAAGTGCGGCGCCACGACGGTGCTCGGCATCGTCCGCGCGGCGGCCGAGAGCCGGCTGCCCGTGCGCCTGCGCGCTTATCTTCCCCTCGCCGAGAACATGCCGGACGGCGCCGCCTATCGTCCGGGCGACATCCTCACCATGCACAACGGCAAGACAGTGGAGATCACCAACACGGACGCCGAGGGACGCCTGTTGCTGGCCGACGCTCTCGCCCTGGCGGCGGCGGAGAAGCCGGACGCAATGCTCGATTTCTCCACCCTCACCGGCGCCTGTGTGGTCGCCCTGGGTCTGACTGGAGCCGGTCTCTTCACCCACGATGACGCTCTCGCCGGAGAGCTGCTCGCCGCGGCGGGCGAAGCGGGGGAGCGGCTCTGGCGCCTGCCTCTGTGGCCGGAATTCGGCGAGGAGATGAAGGGCACCCACGCCGACCTGCGCAACTCGGCGGGCAGGTGGGGTGGCGCTTCGAGCGCCGGAGCCTTCCTGGCCAACTTCGTGGGCCGGACGCGGTGGGCGCACCTCGACATCGCCGGGCCGGCCTACGTCGGCGCCGAGGGCAAGGGCGCCAAGGGCGCCACCGGCTTCGGCATCGCCACCACGTTGCGCTGGTTGCGCACGCTCACCTAGTCCGGCGCGCTCGCGTTGAGCGAATGAAGGCGGCGTTGCTGCGCTAGACTTTCCCGGCGTGGCCCCGTTGCTCGAAGTCCGTGATTTGGCCGTCGACATGCCGGCCGCCGCAGGCTTTTCGCGGGTGGTGCACGGTGTTTCCTTCACCGTCGAGCGCGGCCAGGTGGTCGGTCTGGCGGGAGAGTCCGGCTCCGGGAAGACGGCGACCGCGCTTGCCATCCTCCGGCTATTGCCAGAGGGCGCTCGCACCTCCGGTAGCGTGCTGCTCGACGGCCGGGATGTTCTGACCATGACGCCTCGCGAGCTGCGCGCGATACGCGGCGGTCGCATCGGGATGGTCTTCCAAGAGCCGTCGACCGCGCTGAATCCTGTGCTGACGGTCGGCTTCCAGATCGCCGACGCGGTGCAGGCTCACCGCCACCTGCGGCGCTCCGCGGCGCTGGACGAGGCGGTCCGGCTGCTGGATCTGGTGGCCATGCCCGGCGCGCGCCGGCGCCTGGGCGATTACCCTCATCAGCTCTCCGGCGGACAACGCCAGCGCGTCGTGCTCGCCATCGCACTGGCCGGAAAGCCCGACCTCCTGCTCGCCGACGAGCCGACCACGGCTCTCGACGTCACCATCCAGGCACAGATACTCGAGCTCCTCGAGTCCCTGCGCGCCGGGCTCGGCCTGGCGGTGCTGCTCATCACCCACGATCTCGGCATCGTGGCCGAGCGCTGCGAGCGGCTGCTGGTCATGCACGATGGCGAGATCGTCGAGCGCGGCGCAGTGCGCGAAGTGTTTGCCGCGCCGGCCCATCCGTACACTCGCAGCCTCCTGGCAGCGCTCGCTGTCTAGCGGTTCCCCTTGAGCCCGCTGCTCGCCGCCCGGGGACTGACCAAGGAGTACGCGGTGCGCCGTGGCTTCTGGCAGCGCGATGGTGGCCGCGTGCGCGCCCTGGATGGAGTCGACCTGGCGCTCGAGCGTGCCGAGACCCTGGCCGTGGTCGGCGAGTCCGGCAGCGGCAAGACCACCCTCGGACGTTGTCTCCTGCGCCTGATCGAGCCCACCGCCGGCGAGGTGAGCTTCCAGGGCGAGGACTGGCTGGCGCTGCCGCGCGAAGAGCTCCGCCGCCGCCGTCGGCACATCCAGATGGTCTTCCAGGATCCCTACACCTCGCTCGATCCACGGATGCGTGCCGGAGAGTCGATTGCCGAGCCGCTGGTGGCCCACCAGCTCGGCGACCGGGCCGCCCGCCGACGCCGGGTCGAGGAACTGGTGGCGCTGGTCGGACTTCCGGTCGACACGCCGTCGCGCTATCCGCACGAGTTCTCTGGCGGGCAGCGGCAGCGCATCGGCATCGCCCGCGCGCTCGCCAGCGGGCCCGAGCTCGTGGTCGCCGACGAACCGATGTCGGCGCTCGACGTTTCGGTCCGGACGCAGATCCTGGGCCTGCTCGCCGATCTGCGGGCCCGATTCGGGCTCGCGTTGCTGCTGGTTTCACACGATCTGGCGGTGGTGGAGCGGCTGGCGGATCGCGTGGCGGTGATGTACCTTGGGCGGATCGTGGAATCGACGGCTACGCCGGCCCTGTTTGCCAGTCCTCGGCACCCCTATACCGTGAGCCTCATTTCCGCGATTCCGCGCCTGGAGCCGACCGCCACTCGTCGGCGCATCGTGCTTGCCGGCGAGATGCCGAGCCCGGCGGATCCTCCGCCCGGCTGTCCATTCCACCCCCGCTGCCCGATCGCCCGCCCCCGTTGCTCGACCGAGGTCCCGCCGCTGCGAGAGGTCTCGACCGGGCACCTGGCGGCCTGTCATTATCCGGGCGAGCTGAGCTTGTAACTTTTCGCCGAAGGATTCGTAGGAATGTGAGGCCGGCCGGATCACCGGCTGGCAATCGCACCATCTGTACTCTGCGAGGGAAACGATGAAGAACGAGACACTTACGCGCCGCCCCTGGCGGCGGCTGATGGCCGCGGCAACGCTCGCGGCGCTGCCGGTTTCCGGGCAGACTCACCTGTCCTCCATGCCACAGGCGGCACCGGCGCCGCCCCAGTTCGTGGTCAGCGAGGGCGCCATCCAGCTGAGCGTCGACGACGCGGTCGCGATGGCGCTGGCCAACAACCTTGCTCTGGTGATCGAGCGCTACACCCGGGCCCAGGCGGAGCGAAGCATCTTCGCCAACCTCGGGATCTACGACACGCGCCTTTTCGCCGACGCGCTTTACTCGGACAGCGAACAGGCCACCGCCTCGCAGCTCGAAGCGTCGGCTTTCGAGAGCCAGTCGCTCAGCCTCGGTCTTTCGCAGCTCTTTCCCACGGGCGGGGACTTCTCGGTCGCATTCGACAACTCCCGGGCCGAGACCAACCTGATTTTCCAGAGCCTCAACCCTTCGTACGAGTCGAACGTCGGCCTCCAGTACATTCAACCGTTGCTACGTAACTTCGGACGCCTGGCTACCGAGCGCAACATCATGGTGGCGCGCGTGAACAGCGACATCGGTCAGAGCGCTTTCGAAGAGTTGATTGCCAATACCATCCAGGCCACCGAGAACGCCTACTGGAACCTGGTCGAGGCCCAGGCCCAGGTGGGCGTGGACAAGGAGTCCCTGACGCTCGCCCAGCAGCTTCACGACCAGAACCGGGTGCGGGTCGACGTCGGTACCCTGGCGCCGCTGGAGATGGTGCAGAGCGAGGCCGGCATCGCCACCCGCGAGGAAGCGATCATCCGCTCGCAGTACGCAGTCGGCAACGCCGAGGACACCCTCCGCCGCCTGATCAACGTGCCGCCGGGCGAGGATTGGAACCGTCCGATCGTGCCGACCACCCCCCCCGAGCGCGAGCGCATCGCGGTCGATCTCGAGGAGTCGCTGCAGGCGGCGGTCGAGCGCCGTCCCGAGCTCGAGCGTCTGCGCCTGGCACAGCAGAGCGCCCAGATCGACGCCGATTTCGCCGCCAACCAGACCAAGCCTCGCCTCGACCTCACCGCCCGCTACTCGACGGGTGGCATCGGCGGCAGCCTGCGAGATCCCGACACCGGCCAGATCATCCCAGGCGGCTACGGCGACGCCTTCGACCAGGTTACCAACTTCGACTTCCCTGCCTTTAGCGTCGGCCTGACCTTCGCCTATCCGCTGCGCAACCGCACGGCGCGCGAGAACAAGCTGATCGCCGATCTCGAGGTCGAGAAGGCGGAAGCGACGATCGAGGATCTGGCGCAGGCGCTGCGCACCGAAGTTCGCATCGCCACCCGTGCGGTCGATGCCGCGGCCAAAGCGATCGACTCGGCCAACGTCTCCGTGCGGCTGGCGGAGAAGAACCTCGACGCCGAGCGCAAGCGCTACGACAACGGCATGTCCACCAGCTTTCAGCTGCTCGAGATCCAGGAGGACCTGACCGAGGCGCGCAGCCGCCAGGTGTTCGCGGTCGCCGCCTATCGCCGGGCCACGGTGGAGTACTATCGCGCCACCGGTCGGCTGCTGGAGGAGACGGGCGTCGTGCTCGACGCGCCGACCGCTCAAGACTGAGCGCTTCGGTTTCGCGGAGGGCAGCGCAATGGCCGATTCGAGCTTTTCGCGGGTAATCTCCGTCCTCACCTCGCCTGCCAGGACGTTCCAAGCCATCGCCGGGCGGCCCACGTTCGTGGTGCCGCTCGTGCTGTTGGCCCTGCTCGGTGCGGTGGTCGTCAACGTGACCATGACCAAGGTCGACCCCGCCGATTTCGTTCGCCAGATGGAAGAGCAAGGGCGCACGATGCCGCCCAACGGACCGGATCCGGAAACGATGGCCAAGTTCGGGCGCTGGGCCGGCAGCGCGGGCGCGTTGCTCATGGCGCCGATCATCTACGTGGTGGTGGCGCTGCTCTTCTGGGTGGTGCTGCGCATGGCCGGGAGCGACATGGACTTCGTGCGCAGCCTGAGCGTGACGACACACGGCTTCATGCCCCTCGGCTTGGCCGCTCTGATCGGCATCCCGGTGGCGCTGGCGAAGGAGAGCATCAGTCTCGAAGACGCGCAGGGCGGCCAGTACCTGATGTCCAACTGGGGGCCTTGGCGGGAGAGGACACGAGCAGGGTGCTGAAGGCCCTGCTCTCCAGCGTCGATGTGTTCTCCATCTGGACAATCGTGCTGCTGGCCATCGGCTTTCGCATCGTGGGCAAGGTCTCCAACGCCGTCGCCTGGGGAACCGTACTGGCGATCTGGGGCCTCGGTATCCTGATCAAGGTCGGGATGACCGCGGCCTTCATGTGAGCCCGGCTTGAAGCGGGGGCTGATCATCGCCGCGGTGGTCGCCGCGCTGGGGTTGGTGGTGTTCGCCAGCCTGCGCGGCGGCTCGGCGAAGAAAGGCGACCAGGTCTATGCCGAGGCCGTGGCCCGCCGCGACATCTCGCGGCTGGTCAAGGCGAGCGGCCAGGTCGACCCGCGGCGTCAAGGTGAACATCTCGGCCCACGTGGTCGGCAAGATCGAGAAGCTCTACGTCAAGGAGGGCGACTCGATCGCCGCCGGGCCAGCCGTTTCTCGACCTCGAGCGCGACATCTACGTGGCGCTGCGCGACGCATCGGCGGCGCAGTTGGAGATCCAGCGCTCGCGCGTGCGGCAGGCCGAGCTCGGGCTGCGCGACGCCGAGATCAAGCTCGAGCGCGCGCGCGGCCTGCGCGAGCGAGGGCATCGCCTCGCACGAGACAGCTCGAAGCCGCGGAGCTCGGCGCTGAACTCGGCCCGGCAGGCGGGTGGAGCAGGCCCGCGAGGCGGTGCACGCAGGCGCAGGCCGACCTCGAGAAGGCGCAGGAGGACCTGACCAAGACCACCATCTACGCGCCGCTGTCCGGCCGGGTGATCGCGCTCAACGCCGAGGAGGGCGAGGTGGTGGTCTCGGGCACCATGAACAACCCGGCCTCGGTGATCGGCACCATCGCCGACCTGTCGGAGATCCTCGCCGAGGTGGACGTCGACGAGACCGAGATGGTGCTACGTCGAGCAAGGCCAGACCGCGAAGGTCATGGTCGATGCCCTGCCCGACAGGCGCCTACGACGGGCGCGGTGGTCGAGATCGGCAGCTCCGGCTTCACCAAGCCGGCGCAGCCCGACGTCACCTTCTTCAAGGTCAAGGTGCTGCTCGATGCCCCCGACGCCGCACCTGCGCCCGGGGATGTCGGCGCGCGCCGAGATTCGACACCGCCACGCGCACGGCGGCCCTGGTGGTGCCGATCCAGGCCGTGGTCGAGCGCAAGCCGCTGCCGGCCAAACCGGCCGAAGGACAGACGCGACCGGTTGCTCCGAGCGAGAGCGAAGAGATCAAGGTGGTTTTCGTGGTCGAGGCCGGCAAGGCCCGCCAGCGCCCGGTCGTCCGTCGGCCTGTCCGACGAGACCCACGCCGAGATCAGCAGCGGAGTGGAGGAGGGCGACGTGGTGGTCACCGGCCCCTACCGGACGCTCAAGAACCTCAAGGACGGGGACGCCGTGAAGATCAGCCGAGTCAAGGAAGACCGAGGACGGACGAAGGCGACGCCGAAGCCAAGGCCGAGAAGTGGAGACCGACTGATGGCACTGATCGAGATTCGCGACATCACCAAGGTCTACGACATGGGCGCCGAGAAGGTGCACGCCCTGAACGGCGTCGACCTCGAGATCGAACGCGGCGAGTACGTGGCGATCATGGGCTCCTCGGGCTGCGGCAAGTCCACCCTGATGAACCTGCTCGGCTGCCTCGACACGCCGAGCAGCGGGCGTCTACCGCCTCAACGGCGTCGAGGTCGCAGGGCCTCGGCGACCACGAGCTGGCGGCGATCCGCAACAAGGAGATCGGCTTCGTCTTCCAGACCTTCAACCTGCTGGCCCGCACCGACGCGCTGCACAACGTCGAGCTGCCGCTCATCTACGCCGGCGAGTGCCGCGCAGGAGCGGCGCGAGCGGGCGCGAGCGCGCGCTCGAGCAGGTGCGGCCTCGGCGACCGCATGCACCACCAGCCCAACGAGCTGTCGGGCGGCCAGCGGCAGCGCGTGGCGATCGCCCGCGCGCTGGTCAACGAGCCTTCGATCCTGCTCGCCGACGAGCCCACCGGCAACCTCGACTCGGCCACCTCGACGGAGATCATGGCGCTCTTCGACGAGCTGCACCGCGGCGGCAACACGGTGATCCTGGTGACCCACGAGGCCGGACATCGCCGCCCACGCCCAGCGCCGGGTGACCGCTGCGCGACGGCAAGGTGGTGACCGACGAGCGCGTCGCCCAACTCGCCGAGGCGACCCCCACGGCGGCGGCACGCCGCCGTCGAGGACGGTGGGGCGCGATGGTCCTCGTCGAGAACTTCCGCATCGCGTTGGCGCGCGCTCCGCGCCAACAAGATGCGCTCGATCCTGACCACGCTGGGCATCATCATCGGCGTGGCCGCGGTGATCGCCGTGGTCTCGATCGTCCAGGGCCTGCAGTTCATGATCACCAAGGAGCTCCAGGGCGTCGGCGCCACCTTCATCCTCGTCTGACCCGAAGTTCGCAGTCGCGGCCCGGCGGCGATGTCGCGCGCCAGGTGAAGCTGACCTGGGAGGACGGCCGGCCATCCGCGATCAGGTGCCGGGCGTCGCGCCTGATCACCCCGGTGGTGATGGGCCAGCAGGAGGTCAAGTACCGCGACCGCCAGCACAAGCCGGACCTGATCTTCGGCGCCAACGAGAACTGGCCGGAGGTCGCCAACCACGCGCGTCGACCACGGGCGGTTCTTCTCGCAAGCTCGACCTCGAGCGCCGGCGCAAGGTGGTGGTGATCGGCGCAAGCTGGTGGAGGAGCTGCGGCTCGGCGAGCAGCCCGCTCGGCAAGGAGATCTACATCGGCACGCTGCCGGTGACGGTGATCGGCGTGATGGAGGAGCGCGGCCAGCTCGCTCGGCCAGGATCCGACAACCTCGTCTTCGTGCCCTTCGACACCGCGCTCACCCTCTTCGGGCGCGACGCCGGCGAGACCAGGTGCAGCTGCGACTCCAGGCCGAGAGCACCCAGGTCGTGGAACGAGGTGAAGGACGGCATCATCCAGCGTCCTGCGCCAGCGCCACCAGATTCCCAGCGGCGAGCCCGACGACTTCCAGGTCCAGCTCCAGGACGAGATCCTCTCGAGCGTCGACAGCATCCTCGGTCAGCGTCACCGCGGTGGTCGGCGGGCGTGGTCGGGATCGCGCTTCTGGTGGGCGGCATCGGCATCATGAACATCATGCTGGTCTCGGTGACCGAGCGCACCCGCGAGATCGGCGTGCGCAAGGCGGTGGGCGCCAGGCGCCAGGACATCCTGATCCAGTTCCTCATCGAGGCGGTGGTCGCTCTCCCTGGTGGGCGGCGGCATCGGGCTCGGGCTCGGCTACGGCCTGGGCGCGCTGGTCTCGGCCGCCCTGCCCGGCGACTGGCCCGCCGGCCCACGTGCCGCTCTGGGCGGTGGTGCTGGCCTTCGGGCTTCTCGGCGCATCGTGGGCGTCTTCTTCGGCATCTACCCGGCGGGAAAGGCGTCGCGGCTCGATCCGATCGAGGCGCTGCGCTACGAGTAGCCTGAAAGGTCTGTTGCACGTCTGACGCCTATTCCCTCAGGGCACTCACTTCACCCGGAGGGAACCATGAATCGCTTAGCGCTCGCCTTGGCCGTCGTCTTCTCGTTGCCCCCTGCCCTTGCCGAAGCCGATACCCTCAACGCGTCGCGCGTGATCTACCGCGTCGCCGCCAGCGGTCCGACGCTCGATATCGAGCCGGTGCCGCAGGGAGTCCTGATCCAGTACTGTGGCGACGCGGACGGCTGCAAACTCAGCCTGAAGCTCGCCGACGGCTATAGCTTCGACGTCCAGCGCAGCCACCTCTACCTCAACGAGAGCGAGCCTCTGCAGTGGCTGAGCGAGGCCAGCCCGGTCGCCGGTATGCACCAGGACTCCGACGGCAACGGCGATCAGGTCTTCAGCAGCCTGTGGCTCGGTTTTTCCAACTGCGGTTTGGGGGATTACGACCCATGGGCGCCCGACGAGACTGCCGGATTCACCTTCGGCGTCGTGGGTGCCGCAGGCCTCGTCGCCACGTGCACGCTGGTGATCGAGGACTGAGCGTAACGCCGTCTAAGCTGTTGATTTGATTGGTGCCGGAGGCGAGAGTCGAACTCGCACACCCTTGCGGGCGGTGGATTTTGAGTCCACTGCGTCTGCCATTCCGCCACTCCGGCCCTGATCGAGGATCGACCCGGGGAAAAACCCGTGAATCGTAGGACTTAGCCCGAGGCGTGTCAAATCGGCCGCTCGCAGGCCGACTTACGTTGCATTGCCGCTCCCCAGAGGCTTGACGGAAGCCCTTATTCCGTGTATGATCCGTTGTCCTAAGAGTATGTCCTGCTGTTACTTACATACCTTACAGAAGCGCAGTCCAAAAAAGGGGAGCGGAAAACGTGACATTCAAGGTCGGACAGAAGGTGGTCTATCCCAACCACGGCGTGACCGTGGTGGAGAAGATCGGCGCTGCGGCGATGGATGGCATCGAGCAGATGTACTATCACCTGCGACTGCTGTCGAATAATTCGAAGGTAATGGTGCCGAAGGCCAACTTGGACTTGGTAGGTCTGCGTCCGCTGTGCGAGAAGGGTGAGATTCGCGCGCTGTTTTCGATCCTCGAGGACGGGAACATCGACACCTACAAGGATTGGAAGGGCCGCTACAAGCAGAATCTCGACAAGATGAAGACCGGCCGCCTCACCGAGGTCGCCGAGGTGCTGAAGAACCTGCGGTTGGTGAGCATCAAGAAGAGCCTCTCCTTCCGCGAGAAGAAGATGTACGAGCGCGCCAAGTACTTCATCGTCAGCGAGGTCGCGCACGTCAAGAACATTCCGGAGAAGGACTCCGAGGTGCTGGTCGAGCGAGCGCTCACCAACAGCCTGGAGAAGCGCGAGAGGAAAGTCCGCGCCACCAACTGATCCTTTCCAGACGTCGTTCGGTTTATCTCGGCCGCCCGCTTCGGGCGGCCGAATTTTTTGCCCTGTGACTCACCATAGAATGCACCTTCACTCGGAACCGCGATGAATCGAGACAACGCCCTCTTCGTGACCATCGGTCTCCTCGCCGGCTTCATCGGCGGCTACCTGCTGCGCGACGTGATGGCGCCACGCCAGCCGGCCTTCCAGGGCGCCGCGAATGCCGGCCAGGCGGCGGCGCCGCCTGCCGCAGGACCGGCGGGAGCGCCGGGCGGCGGGGCGGCGCCGATGGCGGAGATCCAGCGGCTGCGCGACTACGTCGAGAAGAATCCGAACGACGCCGAAGCTGTGCTGGTGCTCGCCAACCTCAACTTCGACATCAAGAACTGGGACCGGGCGCGGGAGCTCTACGAGCGCCACCTTCAGTTGCGGCCGGACAATCCCGATGTGGTGACCGACCTGGGCGTCTGCTTTCGCGAGCTCGGTCAATTCGCCAAGGCGCTCGAGCTCTTCGAGCAAGCGCAGACTTTGGCGCCCGACCACTGGCAGTCGCGCTACAACAAGGTGGTCGTGCTGGCCTTCGATCTGAAGGATTTCGACGGCGCCGAACGCGTGCTCGAAGAACTTCGACGTTTGCAGCCCCAGAACCCGTCGATCACCGAGCTGGCGGCCGAAGTCGCTCGCCGACGCAGCGCCGCCTGATCCGGTGACCGAGCACCGTGCGGCCGCGTTCGTCGAGGTCGCGGTGCCGCTGCCCCTCCCGGGGCTGACCTATTCCGTTCCGCCGGCGATGTCGCCTCTCGCCAGGCCCGGCAGCCGGGTGCGCGTTGCGGTCGGCAAGCGCCGCCTGACCGGCGTGATTCTCGCGGCTCGGGATCAGGCGCCGGCCGGGATCGAGACCAAGCCGATCGACGCGGTGCTCGACCTCGAGCCGGTCGTCCCGGCGGACCTCCTCGAGCTCGCCGGCTTCGTCGCCGACTACTACCTGGCGCCGATCGGCGAAGTGCTGCGCTCGATGCTGCCGGCCGCGCTGCCGCCCTGGGGTGACCGCCGGGTCTGGCTGACCGACGCCGGCGCGTTGGCGCCGGCCCGTACTCCGGATGAAGCGCAGGTCGTCGAGGCGCTGCGCGAGCACGGCCGCCTGCGGCTCGCCGAGCTGCAGGAACGGGTCGGTCTCGACCGGCTCGGCGCGGTGGTCGAGGCGCTGCGCGGCTCCGGGCGTCTGGTGGTGGCCGACGATCGCGAGTCCGGCGCACGCTACGTCACCGCGGTCGAACGGGCCCCGGGCGACCTCGCGGCACAGCTCGCGGCGAGCGGACGTTCGGAGCAGGGGCGTTCGGTCCTCGAATACCTGGCGGCGCACGGACGGCCTGCGACCTTGGCGGAACTGGAGAGCGAGCTAGGGGCCAGCGCGGCGGTGGTCCGCCGGCTGGCCGAGAAAGGCCTGCTGCGCAAGTTCACCCAGGTCGAGCGGCTCGATCTCGATCGACACTTGCTGGCGGCGCACCCTGCGGCGCGCATCGAGCTACGCGCCGACCAGGCGGCCGCGGCAACCGCTCTCGCGGAGGCGGTGCGCGCTCGGGTATACCGCGGCTTTCTGCTGCTCGGCCCCACCGGCGCCGGCAAGACCGAGGTCTACCTGCGCGCCGCCGAGGCAGCATTGGCGGCGGGTCGCTCGGCGATCCTGCTGGTGCCCGAGATCGCGCTCGTACCCGCCCTGGCCGGAGAGGCGCGCCGGCGATTCGGCCCCGACCTGGCACTGGTGCACTCGTCGCTCGCGGCGCAGGAGCGCCATCAGGAATGGGAACGTATCCGCGGCGGTCAGGCGCGTGTCGTGCTGGGCCCGCGCTCGGCGCTTTTCGCGCCGGTCTCCGATCTCGGCCTGGTGGTGGTCGACGAGGAGCAGGACCCGGCTTACAAACAGGAAACCGTCCCGCGCTATCACGGCCGCGATCTCGCTCTGGTGCGCGGCCGCGCCAGCGGCGCCGCTGTGGTCCTGGTATCGGCGACTCCGAGCTTCGAGTCGCGCTACAACCGCGACCGCGGCAAGCTTGCCGAACTCCGTCTCACCACTCGCGCCGGCCAGGGGACGCTGCCGGACGGCATCCTGGTGGACTTGCGGGCGGAGAAGGACGTCGCCAAGGTCGGCGAGGTCGCGGTTCTCCGAGCGGCTGCTCGCGGAGCTACGCGCCACGTTCGATCGCGGCGAGCAGGCCATCCTGCTGCGCAACCGGCGAGGGTACGCGCCGGTGCTGCTCTGCCGCGCCTGCGGCGAGGACATCCGCTGCGCCGACTGCGGTCTGCCGCGCACCTACCACCGCAAGCAAGCGCGGCTGGTCTGCCACTACTGCGGCTCACGGGTGCCGGCGCCGGAACGCTGCCCGTCGTGCGGCGAGGCGGCGCTCGAGCCGATCGGCGCGGGAACCGAGCGGGTGGAGGAGAGCTTTCGCGAGCTCTTTCCGGAGGTTCGAGTCGAGGTGCTCGACCGCGACGCGGTGCGGCGGCCGGGCGGCGCGGCGGCGATCCTCGAGCGCTTCGCGCGCGGCGAGGTACAGGCGCTGGTCGGCACCCAGATGGTGTCGAAGGGCCACCACTTTCCGCGACGTTTCGCTGACCGCGGTGCTCGCGGCCGACAGCTACCTGGCTTCCCCGACTTCCGCGCCGTCGAGCGCACCTACGCTCTCCTCACCCAGCTGGCCGGCCGGGCCGGCCGTGGCGATCGTCCGGGCCGCGTGGTGATCCAGACCTATCATCCGGACCACTACGCGATCCGTGCCGCGCTCGAGCGCGACGACGAGGGATTCGCGGCGGAGGAGATGCGCTTCCGGCGCCTCTTCCACTATCCGCCGTTCACTCGCATGATCCAGGTCCTGATCAAGGATCGTCAGCGCGAGCGTGGCGAGAGCGAGATCGCCACGCTCGCGGCGCGCATCCAGGCGCATCCTTTGAGTCGCGGCTTGCGCATCACCGGTCCCGCGCCGGCGCCGCTTCGAACGGCTGCGCGGCGAATGGCGCTTCCAGCTGCTGCTGCGCGGCCCCAGCGCCAGCCGTATCCACGACCTCCTGGTGGCCACCCTGCCGGCGAAATCGCCCAGCGACATCGTCGTCGACGTGGATCCTCACCAGCTCCTCTAGGTGCCACCCGCATAGTTTCCGTAGTTTCGAGTCAGCTCGAAACCGCTGTGATAGCTTGACGCCCCTCATGCAGCCGAACGATTCCTCCTTCGAGGAGCCGCTCGCCGAGCTGCGGCGGAAGATCGAAGAGCTCGAGGGTTATCCCGCCGGCACCGGCCACGACCAAGAGATCTCCCAGCTGCGAGCCGAGCTCGAGCGGCAGACGGCCGAGGTCTACGGGAACCTGTCGCGCTGGCAGAAGACCCTCGTCGCCCGCCACGCCGAACGCCCCTACACCCTCGACTATGTCCAGTACCTGATCGACGGACTGGGTCGAGCTGCACGGCGATCGAGCCTTCGCGCGACGATCCCGCCATCGTCGCCGGCTTCGCCACCTTTCGCGGACGCTCGGTATGCGTCGATCGGCCATCAGAAGGGCCGCGGCACCAAGGAGCGGATCCTGCGCAACTTCGGCCAGCCACGGCCCGAGGGTTACCGCAAGGCGCTGCGCGTCATGCGGATGGCGGAGAGGTTCCAGCGCCCGATCCTCACCTTCGTCGACACACCCGGCGCCTATCCCGGGCTCGACGCCGAAGAGCGCGGGCAGGCCGAAGCCATCGCCCGCAACCTGATCGAGATGTCCTCGCTTGGCGTGCCGATCGTCGTGACGGTCACCGGCGAGGGCGGCAGCGGCGGCGCACTGGCGCTCGGAATCGGGGACCGCGTGTTCATGCTCGAGTACGCGGTCTACTCGGTGATCTCGCCCGAGGGCTGCGCGGCGATCCTCTGGAAGGACCAGGACAAGAAGGCCGAGGCTGCCGAGGCGATGAAGATGACGGCGCCAGACTTGCTGCGAGCTGGGCGTCGTCGACGAGATCATTCCCGAGCCGCCGGGCGGCGCCCACGCGGATCCCGAGGCGACGGCGCGGCTGGTGGGCGACACCATCGCCAAGGCGCTCGTCGAGCTCGACAAACGATCCCCCGAACAGTTGCGCGAAAGCCGCTATCGCAAGTTCCGAACGCTCGGCGTCCACCAGGAGACCTGAGCGGTTGAACGGTCGTGCGGACTGGGTTCGCGCCGCCGAGCCCTCCGCCGCGCGCGCGCTGACTCAAAGCGGTGTGCCGGCGCGGTTGGCGGCGCTGTTGGCGCCGTCGCGGCGTCGCCACTCCGGAAGCGGCGCGCGCCTTTCTCGCCCCGCACGCCGATCAGTTGCACGACCCCTTCGCGTTGCACGGCATGGGCGAGGCGGTGGATCGCCTGCTGGCCGCGAAAGAGCGCGGGGACAAAGTGGCCGTGGTCGGTGACTACGATGTCGACGGCGTGACGGCGACCGCCCTCCTCCTCGCCGTGCTGCGCGCCTGCGGACTGGCCGCCGAGCGCGGTGCTGCCGCACCGCATGAAGGAGGGCTACGGCTTTCAGCCGGTGCACGTCGAGCGGGCCCGCGAGCTGGGCTGCCGTTTGATCGTGACCGCCGACTGCGGCGCCACCGCGCACGACGCCGCCGCTGCCGCGCTGGCCGCCGGCTTCGAGCTCATCATCACCGACCATCACCTGCCTGGCGGCCCGCTCCCGACCGGCGCGACGCTGGTCAATCCGCGTCAGGAGCTGTGCGACTACCCGTTCCCGGATCTCGCGGGAGTGGGCTTGGCCCTCAAGCTGGGGCTGGCGCTGGCGCAGCGAACCGGCCGCAAGCTCGAGCTCGAGGCCCTGTTACGCGTCGCCTGTCTCGGCACCATCGCCGACCTCGTGCCGCTGACCGGCGAGAACCGCGTGATCGCCGCGCTCGGGCTCGCCGCTCTCGCCCGGACGCGGTCGCCGGGGCTTCTGGCGCTGATTCGAGAAGTCCGGCCTGCGGCCTCCCGTGACGTCCTCCGACGTCGGCTTCCGGCTCGGGCCGCGGCTCAACGCCGCCGGCCGTCTGGAGAGCGCCGAGTCGGCGCTCGAGTTGCTCCTCTGCCGCGACGCCGGCCGGGCGGCGGAGCTTGCCGCGCGAGCTCGACGAGCGCAATCGCGAGCGTCAGGCCGAGGAGGCGCGAGTGCTCGAGGAGGCGCGGGCCCGGAGTCGCGGCTCTGCCCGAGCTACCGCCGATCGTCGTCGAGTGGGCCAGCGACTGGCACCGCGGCGTGGTCGGGATCGCCGCCGGCCGCCTGGCCCGGGAGCTGGCGCGCCCGGTGGTGCTGCTCGCTGTGAGCGGCGAGACCGCCACCGGCTCCGGCCGCAGCGTTCCCGGGGTGCACCTGCACGAGTTCCTGTCGCGCTGGCAATCGCGCTATGAGAGGTTCGGCGGCCATGCCCAGGCGATCGGCTTGACGGTCGTCCTGAGCGAGCTCGAGGAGCTGCGCGGCGAATGGGCGCGCGCCGGCACCGAGTTCGCCGACGCCATCGGCCGCTGGCGTTTCGAGTACGAGCTCGAGCTCGCTCCGCACGAGGTCGATCGCCGAACGCTAGCCGAGCTCGAGCGGCTGGAGCCGCACGGCCAGGGCAACCCGCAGCCGCTGGTGCGGGTCGACGGGCTGCGCCTGGACGGCCAGCCGAGGGCGTTCGGCCGTGATCATCTCTCGGCGCGGGCGCGGGGTGGCGATGACGCCCGCGTGAGATTGCTCGGCTGGGGATGGGGCTCACGCCAGGCTGAGCTTGCCGAGCGCTTCGACGTCCTGGCCTATCTCGAACGCGACCGCTGGGACGGCGAAGCCGCGCTGCGGCTGCTCGACGTCCGGCCGAGCGCCGCGGACTCCAATACGGCCGGCATAGAATGATCGCAATGGCAGCGAGCCCCCAGGTCCGCCGATTGCAGCGCATCCGTTACCTGCTGCTGGCGGCGCTGGGAATCAGCGTGGCGGGCATCGCCGGCCTGTATCTGTTCGGCCGCGCCGGCCGCGAAGCAACCCCCGAGGAGCAGGCTGGAGGCGCCGAGCCTGGCGTGGCGCTGGCCGGCGAGGGCTTCGACTACACCCTGACTCAGGGCGACAGCAAGATCTTCCGCATCCGCGGCGACCATATCCGCTCCGATCGTGACGACAATGTCGAGCTGGAAGGCGTCGCGCTCACGTTCTATGCCGAAGGAGGGAAGGAGTACAACCTCGCCGGCAAGGCGGCGATCTACAACCGGCAGTCCCACAATGCGCACATCGAGGGTCCGATCAAGTTGAGCGGCCCCGGCGGCGTGGCGCTGGAGACCGAGGCCCTATCGCTCGACCGCGGTGGCCGCCAGTTGCTGAGCAACGCGCCGGTGACCTTCCGGGTCGGGGAACAGCTGCAGGGCAAGGCCCGCGAGCTCCGCGCCATGTTGCCGCGGGAAGTCTTCATGCTGGTCGGCGCGGTCGAGGTCAACGGCGTCGGCGGCGGAGTGCCGCTGCGACTGCGGGCGAAACGGGTGGTGTTCGAGCGCAAGGACCGGATGCTGCGCGCCGAGGGTGACGTCGAGCTCCAGCGCGGTGGCAGCACGGTCACAGCGCAGAGGCTGTCGGCGGAGCTCAGCGAGGACGAAAAGCGCCTCAAATCCATGCAGGCGCGCTGGCAGGTGCGCGGCGCGCTGCACCGCGAGGCGGCGGATGCCGCGCGGAGCGACACCCCGCTGCCCACCGGCGCCGAGATCAGCGGCGAGCGCCTCGCGGTGTTGTTCACCGAGACCAGCGAAGTGAGCCGCATCGAGCTGGAGGGAGACGGCGGCAGCTCGGCGAGCCTGGAGACCAGGGACGAGGGCGGCGCGCGCCGGCGCCTGCAGGCGCCGCGCGTGATCGCCGAGCTGGCGGGCGGCGTTCTCCAGAGGGCCGAGTCCTCCGGCGGCACGCGCATCGAGACCACCGCCAGCGGCGCCACCCGCACCGCCACGGCGGCCACCGCTCAGGCGTTCTTCGATCCGCGCGGAAATCTCGCGACCGTCACTCTCGAGGGAGGGGTCGCGATGACCGACGCCACGGTCACCGCCAGCGGCGAGCGGGCCGTGCTCGACGAGCAGGCCGGCAAGGCCGAGCTCTTCGGCAAGGACGCGCGCGCCCGCAGTCCGCGCGGCGAACTGCTGGCACCGCACATCGTGTGGACGCGCGCCACGGCGCTGGTGCACGCCGACGGCGGTGTGCGCGCCACCCTCGAGCAGAAGGAGGGAGGCGGGTTCGCCGCCACGCCGCTCGGCGGGGAAGGGCCGGTGCGGGTCGAGGCGCGCGAGGCCAACTGGCAGGAAGTCCCACCGACCTACAGCTTCGTCGGCGCCGTGAGAGCTTGGCGGGGCGACAACCTGCTGGTCGCCGAGCAACTGCGCGGCAGCGAGGCCGACGGCCAACTGGCGGCAAGCGGCGGCGTGGAGACCACCTGGGTACCAGAGCCCAGGCCCGGTGAAACTCCGCGCGAGCCGATCGAGGTCCGGGCGCCGACGCTGGTCTACCGCCGCAGCGAGAGCTACGCGAGCTACGCCGGCGGGGTGCGCATCACTCAAGAGAAGCGCATCGTCACCTGCCAGGAGGCCAAGGTCAGCCTCGACCAGCGCAACCGCGCCGAGCGCGTGGTGTGCACCGGCGACGTGGTAGTCGACGACCCGCCGATGAACCGCCGCGTCGAGGGAGACCGCGCCGAGTACGACGTCGCCGCGCAGCAGATCACCGTCTTCGGCGAGCCGGTGACGCTGTCCGACCTCCAGCGCGGCAAGGCCCAGGGCCGCCAACTGGTGTACGACATGGAGAAGGGCACGATTCGGCTGCTATCGGTCGCCGAAGCCGGAGGCCAGGGTTGAGCGCAGAGCCACAGCGCCTGTACACCGACCGCTTGCGCAAGGCCTATCGCGGCCGCGCGGTGGTGCAGGACGTCTCGATCGAGGTCAGCCAGGGTCAGATCATCGGCCTGCTGGGTCCCAACGGCGCCGGCAAGACGACCACCTTCTACATGGTGGTCGGGCTGGTGCCGCCGGATTCGGGTCGCGTGTTCCTGCACGGCGACGACATCACCGACCTGCCGATGTACCTGCGCGCCCAGCGCGGCATCAGCTACCTGCCGCAGGAGCCGTCGGTGTTCCGCCGCCTGTCGGTCGAGGACAATCTGCGCGCCATCTTCGAGACTCTCGACCTGTCGCACGCCGAGCAGGAACGGCGGATCGACCGTCTGATCGAGGACTTCGGCCTCGGCAAGGTGAGACGCAGTCCGGGATACGCGCTGTCCGGGGGCGAGCGCCGCCGCGTCGAGATCGCCCGCGCCCTGGTGATCAGCCCGTCGTTCATCCTGCTCGACGAGCCGTTCGCGGGCATCGACCCGATCGCGGTGCTCGATATCCAAGGCATCATACGGCACCTGAAGAGCATGGGCATCGGGGTCCTGATCACCGACCACAACGTCCGGGAAACTTTGAAAATCACCGATCGCGCCTATATCATCAACAACGGCGAGATCCTCCGCACGGGCACCCCCGAGGAGCTCTCGACCGACCCTCAGGTGAGAAAGATCTACCTCGGAGAAGAGTTCAGTCTGTAGTCGAAGCGACCGATGGCACTCGAACAAAAACTCAGGCTCCAACTCCAGCAGCGGCTCGTCATGACGCCGTCGCTGCAGCAGGCGATCAAGCTGCTGCAGATGACGCGCATGGAGCTCGAGACCACTCTCACCCAGGAGCTGGTGGAGAACCCGGTGCTGGAAGAGACCGACGAGACCGAGGAGGAGGAGCGCCCGCAAGGCGAGCAGGAAGCGCCCGAGACCAAGACGGAGGAGCTCGACCAACAGCAGGAATCGCTGGCCGACGCCGACATCGAGGCCTACTTCAGCGACGACTGGGACGGGCCCAGCCACAGCGGCCAGCGCTCCGAGGACCGTGAGCTGCCGCCGCTCGAGAACACCCTGACTCGCGAGCCCGACCTCTACGACCACCTGCTCTGGCAGCTGCACATGAGCGACGCGGCGCCGCTGCGCCGCGAGATCGCCGAGCTGATCATCGGCAACCTCGATCCGGACGGCTTCCTCGGCGTCACGGCGGAAGAGCTGGCGGCGCTCGGCGGCGGGGGCGCCGACGGCGAGTGCTATCCACTGGCCGAGGTCGAAGCGGCCCTGGAATTGGTGCGCGGGCTGGATCCCCCGGGGGTCGCCTGCCGCGACTTGCGCGAGAGCCTGCTGCGTCAGCTCGACGCCCGGCCCCCGGGTCCGGGCGCCGACCTCGCCCGCCGCGTGGTGAGCGAACACTGGGACGCCTTCCTGCGTCGCCAGTTCGCCGCCATCGCCAAGGCGTTGGGCGTCGAGCTGCAGGCGCTCGAGCCGACGGTCGAGCTGATCAAGTCGCTCGAGCTGCGACCCGGACGCCAGTTCTCGAGCGACCGCACCCACTACGTCGAGCCCGACGTCGCGGTGCACAAGATCAGCGACGAGTACGTCATCCAGCTCAACGACGACGGCCTGCCGCGGCTGCGCATCTCGCGCTCCTACCGCCGCATGCTGCAGACCATGCGCGCCGAGGGCCGCCAGACCGAGGCCCAGCAGTTCATCAAGGACAAGATGCGCTCGGCGATCTGGCTGATCAAGAGCCTCGACCAGCGCCAGCGCACGATCTACAAGGTCGCCGAGTCGATCGTGCGCCAGCAGCGCGAGTTTCTCGACCACGGCATCGACCACCTGCGCCCGATGGTGCTGCGCGACGTCGCCGAGGACATCGGCATGCACGAGTCGACGGTCAGCCGGGTGGTGTCGAACAAGTACATGCACACCCCGCGCGGACTGTTTCCGATGAAGTTCTTCTTCCACTCCGGCATCGACCGTGAATACGGCGACGACATCTCCTCGCTGACGGTGAAGAAGCGCATCCGCCAGCTCATCGACGGCGAAGACGCCAAGCGTCCGCTCTCCGACAGCGAGCTGATGAAGATCCTCAACCGCGAGGGCATCCATATCGCCCGCCGCACGGTGGCGAAGTATCGCGACGAGCTCAAGATCCCATCCTCCAACGATCGCAAGCAGATCTTCTGAGGAGGTCTAGATGAACATCGAATACGTGGCCCGCAACTTCACTCTGCAGGAGAGCGTCCGGCAGTTCACTGCCGACAAGCTGCGCAAAGCGACGAAGTTCCTCGAGGAACCGGTCGAGGTGCGCGTCACCCTGGAAGTGGAGAAGCACCGCCACGTGGCGGACCTGCACGTCGCCCATCGCTTCGGCGTGCTGCAGGCCACTGAAGAGACTCCCGACATGCGCGACGCCATCAACATGGCGGTCGACAAGGTCGAGAAACAGGCCCGCCGCTCGCGCAAGCGGCAGATGGACAGCCGGCGTCGCGCCGACCGGGTGCGCGAAGAGGAGCAGCACTGGCCGCTCCAGGTCTCGGACGCCAACGCCAGCGCCGCCGCGGCCCCGCAGGTGATCGAGGACCGCCGGGTCGAGATCAAGCCGATGACCATCGAGCAGGCGGCATTGCTGTTGGAAGACTCACGGCACCCCTTCGTGGTCTTCCGCGACTCGGTCAACCAGCGGTTCAGCGTGCTGTATCGCCGTCGCGACGCCAACTACGGACTCATCGCGCCGGAGCTTTGAGGCGGGCCGGCGCGGCCGGCCGGGGTGAGGCGTGAAGGAAGCTCCCGAAGTGCGAGTGCGCGAGTTGCTGGGCGAGGAGCTCAGCGATCTCGACCTGCGCGTGCTGTGCGGCGAGTCGCGCCTACGACAACCGGATCACCAATCCGCGGGTGCAGAAGCCGGGTCTGGCCTTCGCCGGCTACTACGCCTACATCAAGCCGGGGCGGGTGCAGATCATCGGCGAAAGCGAGACCGAGTACCTGCGCACCGTGGCGCCCGACCGAGCGCGCCGACCGGTTCGAGCCACATCACCGCCTGCCGGTGCCGGTGTTCGTGATCACCAAGGGCATCGCTCCGCTGCCCGACTTCCTCGCCCAGTGCGAGAGCGCGCTCGGTGCCGGTGCTGGGCTCGACGGCGCTGTCGTCGACGGTGATCAAGCGGCTGAGCTGGTTCCTCGAGGACCACCTCGTCCCGACCACCAGCCTGCACGGCGTGCTGCTGGAGATCTACGGCCTCGGCGTGCTGCTGATCGGCGGCAGCGGGGTGGGCAAGAGCGAGTGCGCTCTCGACCTCATCACCCGCGGCCATAGCCTGGTGGCCGACGACCGGGTGACGGTCAAGCGCTACCCCAGCGGCGACCTGGTGGGCTACTGCGAGGAGCCGCTGCGCCACCACATGGAGCTGCGCGGCATCGGCATCATCAACGTCCAGGATCTCTTCGGCCTGGCCGCGGTGCGCGAACGCAAGACGGTCGACCTGGTCATCGAGCTCGAGCACTGGGAGCCGGGCCAGCGCCTACGACCGGCTGGGGCTCGACGAGACCGTGTACACGATCCTCGAGACGCCGTGCCCTACATCCGCATGCCGGTCGCACTCGGCCGAAACGTCTCGATCCTGGTCGAGATCGCGGCCCGCAACCACGTGCTCAAGCTGCAGGGCCACCATTCGGCGCGCGAGTTCGCGCGCAAGCTCGAGGAGCAGCTTGAGCGCAACCGACAACGCCGGAGTCGGCGCTAGGCTGGTGTTGATCACCGGCCTCTCGGGCTCGGGCAAGAGCACGGTGGCCAAGTGCTTCGAGGACCTGGGCTACTACTGCGTCGACAACCTGCCGCTGCCCCTGCTGCGCCGGTTCCTCGAGGATCCGCTGGGATTGGCGAGCGGAGCCGACCGCATCGCGGTGGTCACCGACGTCCGCGCGCCGCGGCTTCGCCGACGAGTTCCCGCGCCTGGTCGACGAAGTCGACCGTGCACGGCTCGAGCTCACGCTGCTCTTCCTCGAGTCCTCCGACGAGGCGCTGGTGCGGCGCTTCTCGGAGACCCGCCGGCCACACCCCCTGGCCGGCGACGGCCCGCCGATCGAGGGCATCCGGCGCGAGCGCGAGCTGCTGGCCGAGCTGCGCGGCCGCGCCGACCTGGTTCTCGACACCAGCGAATGGTCGATCCACGAGATCCGCGGCCAGCGTCTACCGCGAGTTCGGCGGCAGCCGGCGCCGAGCCGGGGATGGTGATCAGCCTGGTGAGCTTCGGCTTCAAGTTCGGCATCCCCTACGGTACCGACCTGCTCTTCGACGTGCGCTTCCTGCCCAACCCGCATTTCGTGCCCGGGCTGCGGGAGCGCACCGGCACCGAACCCGAGATCCAGAGCTACCTCGAAGCCAGCCGGAGTTCGGCGAGTTTCTCGGCCGGCTGGAGGACTTCGCTGCTCTACCTGCTGCCGCGCTACCGCCAGGAGAACCGGCGCTACCTGTCGGTGGCCGTCGGCTGCACCGGCGGCCGGCACCGCTCGGTGGCGATCTGCGAGAGCCTCGGAGCGCGCTTCACCCGGGCGGGCTGGCCGGTGCGCATCATCCACCGCGACATTGGTCGCTAGAAGCCCGACCCTCGCCGTACCGCGGGTTTGGTAGGCTTTCGTCCCTGACCTCATGATCGGTGTGCTGATCGTCACCCACGGCGGCCTGGCGCGCGACTCCTCGCGGCGGGCGAAACCATCCCGGCGGCCTGGTGGGCTTCGAGGCGCTGTCGCTGGCTGGACCGAGGGTTTCGAGGAAGCCAAGGCCAAGATCGCCGACGGCATCGCGAGGCTCGACTCCGGCGACGGCGTCCTGATCCTCACCGACATGTACGGCGACACGCCGTCCAACGCCGCCCTCACCTTCGCCTCAGCCGGGGCAGGTCGAGGTGGTGACCGGCGTCAACCTGCCGATGGTGCTGCGGCTGGGCTGCGCCAACGCCCAGGCGATGCGGGTCGGCGTGCTGCGCCCGCTGGCTGCAGGTCAAGGGACGGCGGGCCATCCGCCGCGCCAACCAGCCGGGCCCGATGCCCGACCGGAGTGCACCGCATTCGTGGTGCGGGACGGCTCGCGGTGATCGAACGCGAGGTGGAGATCGTCAACGCCTCGGGCTGCACGCGCGCGCCGCGGCGCAAGCTGGTGCACACCGCCGGCGGCTTCCAGTCCCGGGTCACTGCTAGTCAAGGACGGCGAAGAGGTGGACGCCAAGAGCATCCTCGGCATCCTGCTGCTCGCCGCCGCCCAGGGCACTCGGCTGCACGTCCGCTGCGAAGGCGAGGACGAGGACGCGGCGCATGGCCGCCGTGACCGCTCTGATCGCCGACCGCTTCGGCGAGGAGGACTGAGGTGGGCCGCGGCGAGATGCAGGTCCTGCACGGCCTGGGCGTCTCGCGAAGGAATCGCCATCGGCCGCGCCGTGTGCATCGAGACCCGCGCCGTCGAGGTCTACCGCTTTCCGCTTCCCCGAGGCCGAGGTCGAGCAGGAGGTCGAGCGCCTGCGCGAGGCGGTGCGGCGGACCGAGCAGGAGATCAAGCGCACCCGCCGCAGGCGGGTGAGGACCTCGGCAAGGAGCTGGCGGCGATCTTCGACGCCCACGTCCTGCTGCTCGCCGATCCGCGCTTCCTCGAGCGCATCGATCGACCGCATCCGCACCGACCACGTCAACGCCGAGTGGGCGGTGCACCGGACGACCGAGGAGCTGGCGACGCGCTTCGCCCAGCTTCGACGACCGTCATCTGCGAGAGCGCGCCGACGACCTCCAGGACGTCGGCCGCCATCTGCTGCGCAGCCTGCAGGGAATCTCGCACCACGAGCTGTCGGAGATCGGCGAGCGACGTGGTCATCGTGGCCGACGACCTGACGCCCTCCGACGCCGTCCGCCTGGGCCGCGAGCGGGTGGTCGGCTTCGCGATCGAGACCGGCGGCCGCACCTCGCACACCACGATCATCGCGCGCTCGCTCAACATGCCGCTGGTCGCCGGGCTCGATCGGGGTCACCCAGCTGGTCACCGACGAGGACCCGGTGGTCGTGGACGGCGAGCGCCGGTACGCTGATCCTCCATCCCGACCGCCGCAGGTGCTCGCGAGCTACAGCGCCCGGCGGCTCGAGCTGCAGCAGCGCGAGCTGACGCTGCTGGCGACCCGCGACCTCGAGGCGGTGACCCGCGACGGCGTCGCGATCCAGCTGATGGCCAACATCGACCTGCCGGAGGAGGTCGACGAGGCGGCGGCCTTCGGCGCCGACGGGCATCGGCCTCTACCGCAGCGAGTTCCTCTACATCGAGAAGAGCCCCGACCTGCCGACCGAGGAGGATCACCTGGCGCTCTACCGCCGGCTGGTCGAGGCCGCGGCGCCGCATCCGGCGATCATCCGCACCTACGACCTCGGCGGCCGCAAGCTGGCGCGCGAGGTGATGGAGACCCACGAGGAGAACCCGGTGCTCGGGCTGCGCGGCATCCGCCTGACCTGGCGCGGCCGCAAAGTCTTCCGCACCCAGCTGCGCGGCTCTGTTCCGCGCCGGCGCTCTACGGCGACCTCTGGATGATGCTGCCGCTGGTCAGCCGGTGGAGGAGGTGCGGCGCTTCCGCGCCTTCGCCGCCGAGGTGGTTGCGGAGCTGGAGCGCGAGGGGGTGCCGCACCGCGCGCGACATCAAGCTCGGGGTGATGATCGAGGTGCCCTCGGCGGCGCTCATCGCCGACATGCTGGCCCGCGAGGTCGACTTCTTCTCGCATCGGCACCAACGACCTGATCCAGTACTCGCTCGCCGTCGACCGCAACAACGAGCACGTGGCCGACCTCTACCAGCCGCTTCATCCCGGCGATGCTGCGCATGATACGCTTCGTTCGTCGACAGCGCCGCCGCGGCCGGCATCGCGGTCAGCGTCTGCGGCGAGATGGCCGCCGAACCCCGCTACGCGCTGCTGCTGGTCGGTCTGGGGCTGCGACGGCTGTCGATGAGCCCGCGACTGGTGCCGCGAGATCAAGACCCTGCTGCGCGGCGAGACCGTGGTCGAGCTGCAGGAGCTGGCTCAGCGATGCCTCGAACTGCCCACCGCGGACGAGATCGAGGCCTGCCTGCGAGCTCCGCGGCCGGCCCGCCGGCTCGAGGCCGAGCTTCGCTGACCAGGAGATCACCGCCTTGATGCAGCCCGTTCGCCGCGTGGAGAAGCCCTGGGGTTACGAGCTGATCTTCGCTCACACCGACCGCTACGTCGGCAAGATCCTGCACGTCGACGCCGGTCAGGCCCTGTCGCTCCAGTACCACGAGCGCAAGGAAGAGACCCTCTACCTGGCGAGCGGCGAGTGCGAGCTGCAGGTGGAGGAGAACGGCGCGATGGTGAGTCATCAGCTGCGTGCCGGCGAGTGCTACCATTCGGTTCCGCTGACGCGCCACCGGATGGTCGCCGGCCCCGAGGGCTGCGAGTTCGTCGAGGTCTCGAGCCCCGAGCTCGACGATGTGGTGCGGCTGGAGGATCGCTATGGCCGATCTTGAGCGATCGGCGATGAAGCTGCTGGCGGGCGGTGCGCTCGTCGCGCTGGCGTTGTCCGGCCCCGGCTGCTCTCCGCGGCCGGAACCCAAGGCGATGCCGCCTCAGGCCGTCACCAGCACGACCCTGGAGCCCCCGCCGCCATCCGAAGAACCGGTGGCCGCGCCGGTGCCGCCGCGCAACGATCCGGTGGTGATCGAAAGCGGTGAGCAGGAAGTCGAGCCCACTACCTCGGAGGCCGTGGTCGAGGCTGCACGCCGGCGAGCGCGAGCGCCGGCAAACGGCGCCGCCGCCGGCGATTGTGCTCGACAACAAGAACCTCTCGAAGTACTCCAAGGGCAATTGACTGTGCGTGTCAGCCGCTCCTGGCGCGAAGTCGGAGGAGGTCGAGGCGCTGGACCGCGAGGCCGAGCGCGAGGCGTACTGGCGGCGCGGTCGCTCGAGACCCGGCAGCGCTGGCGCGAAGCCTCCGACGCCATCCCTCGCCTGGAGGGCGAGGCGGCGGAGCTGCGCACCCGCTTCTACGCCACTGACGATCCCTACGTGCGCGACGGGCAGATCAAGCCGGAATGGGACCGCGCCCTCGACGAGCTGGCGCAGGCCAAGCGCGACGTCAAGACGGCGGAAGCCGAGGTCGCCGAGGTGCTCGAGGAGGGGCGCCAGGCGGGGGCGCTGCCCGGCTGGCTGCGCGAGGGGATCGAGCTCGAGCCCGAGCCGCCGAAGCCGCCCAAGCCCGCCAACGAGCCCGGAGAGCCGGTGATCATCCGCGATCCGCCGCGCGACCCGAGCGACCCGCCATGACCGCACCTCGGCGCTTCTTCATCGAGACCTGGGGCTGCCAGATGAACGAGCTGGACAGCCAGCGGCTGGCCGGCCAGCTCATGCAGCAGGGTGTGCTCCCGACCCGCGACCCGCGCGAGGCGGACGTCATCCTCCTCAACTCCTGCAGCGTGCGCGAGAAGGCGGAGCAGAAGGTCTACTCGCGTCTCGGCGAGTACCGGCTGCTCAAGCACGAGCGCCCGGAGCTGGTGATCGGTCTCTGCGGCTGCGTGGCGCAGCAGGAAGGCGAGCGCGCGCTGGCGCGGGTTCCCGACCTCGATTTCGTGCTCGGCCCGGCGCGGGTGGGCGAGCTCGCTCGGGTCCTGCGCCGGCTGAACGGCGGCGAGCGGGTGGTGGCGACCGGGTTCCCCGAGCGAGCGCGAGTTCGACATCGACGCCGTCGGCGCGAGACGGCTCGCACAAGGGGATGGTCACCATCATCGAGGGCTGCGACAAGGTCTGCACCTTCTGCATCGTGCCGACGACGCGCGGACCCGAGCGTTGCCGGCCGATGGCCGAGGTGCTCGCGCGAAGTCCGGCACCTGGTCGACTACGGCTTTGCCGAGATCGAGCTGCTCGGGCAGACCGTCAATCATTGGCGAGAGCCGGGCGGCGATGGCGCCGGCGCCCCTCGACTTCGCGGACCTGCTCGACGCCGTGGCCAGTCTGCCGGGAGTGCAGCGGCTGCGCTTCGTGACTTCCTATCCGCGGGACTTCACGCCGCGCATGGTCGAGCAGGTGGCGCGTCACAGCAACATTTGCCCGTACCTCCACCTGCCGGTGCAGTCCGGCTCCGACCGCGTGCTGCGCCGCATGGGCCGCGGCTATACGCCGGGCGGATTACGTCGCGCTCGCTCAGCGCGCTGCGCGCCGCGCGGTCCGGGCTAGCGCTCTCCACCGACATCATCGTCGGTTTCCCCGGCGAGACCGAGGAAGACTTCGCCGCCACCCTGTCGCTGATCGAGGAGTCCCGCTTCGCCGTGGTGTTCGCGTTCAAGTACTCGCCGCGACCCGGCACCGCCGCGCTGCGGCTGGGCCCCGAAGTTCCCGAAGACGTCGCTTCGCGGCGCCTGCAGCGAGCTCTTCGCCGTGCAGGACGAGATCCAGCGTCAGCTCAACGATCAGCTGGTGGGGGAGACCCGCCAAGTCCTGGTAACCGGTTGGGGCAAGGATCCCGGAACCCTCTCGGGCCGCACCGACTGTCATCGCATCGTGCACTTTCCCGCCGGCCCGGCAGCGCCGCCCGCCGGCTCGCTGGTCGAGGTCCGTATCGACCGGGCCCACGGCCACAGTCTGACCGGTAGTCTCGCCGCGGCTTCCTGACCCATGCGCAAGCCGCGCTACGGCGAGTCGATGTGGTACCTCGAGGGCTACTCGGCGGACAGCAAGCGCCTGTGGCGGTTCCCGCTCTTCGAGCTGCCGGTGCGCATCGGCCGCCGCCCGGGCCTCGGCTTGTCGCTTCCTTCGCCGATGGTCTCGCAGGAGCACGCCGAGATCTACCTCGACGGCGAGTATCTCCGGCTGCGTGACCTCGGCAGCACCAACGGCACCTTCGTTAACGGCGATCGTCTGCAGGCCGACGTCGAGCTCCACGACGGCGACATCCTGCACTTCTCGAGTATCGAGTTCCGGCTGGGCAAACTACAGCCGCACGAGACCGACCCCATCGCCGGCACGCCGACTTCGCTCGATCCGGAATTGCCGCGACGACTGATCGAGCACGCCCGGCTGCTCGATGAGCTGCTGCGCAACGGCGCCGTCACCGCCGCGGTCCAGCCGATCGTCGACCTTCGGAGCGGACGGCCGATCGGCTTCGAGGTCCTCGGACGCGGCGGTCTTTCGCAGCTGCCTCAGAGTCCGCGCGAACTGTTCGAGATCGCCGCCACCCTCGGTGAGGAGGACCGGCTGTCTCGCCTGTTTCGCAATGCCAGCGCGTCGTGGTTGCGGGATCTGACCGGCGACCCGGTGATGTTCCTCAACACCCATCCAAGCGAGTTGGAGAAACCCGGCTTGGTGGACTCGATGCGCGAGCTGCGCCAGGTTCTGCCGAACACCCGGCTGGCGCTCGAGATCCATGAGCAGGCGGTCACGGTTCCGGAGACGATCCGCAAACTACGCGAAGGACTGGGCGAGTTGGGCATCGAGCTCGCCTACGACGACTTCGGAGCCGGCCAGCTACGGCTCAACGAGCTCGTCGAAGTGCCACCCGATTATCTGAAGTTCGACGAGAGCTTGCTGCGTGGCGTCGAATCGGCGCCGGCGGCGAAGCACCGCCTGCTCGAAGCGCTGCTCAAGATGGCTCGCGAGGTCGGCATACGCACCATTGGTGAGGGGATCGAAACCGAAGCCGAGGCGGCGTGCTGCCGGCAACTCGGATTCGACCTGGCACAGGGCTACCACTTCGGACCGCCGGTTCCCGCGGACCGGCTCTTCGCCCAACGCTGACAGTGGCCAAGCGCACTGGCGGACCGCGGCTCGGACTCCTTGGCCGCATCGCGCTCGCCCTGGTCGCGGTCGGCATCCTGCCGCTCTGGCTGGTTTCGCAACAGTTGGTCGGCATCAATCGCGATGCCCTGCAGGAACAGGCCAAGAACAACCTCTCCCTCGCCGCCCGCACGACCGCCGAACGCATCGACTCGTTCCTCCGCGCGCGACGTAACTTCGCCCTGGCCGCCGCCGAGGATCCAGCCTTCAGCGAACCCAGCAGCGCCGCCGCGGCGGTGGCGCTGAAAAACTACTTCAGATCCGGACATTCGCTCGGGCTGCTCACGGCCGCCTTGATCAGGGACGAGGCCGAGGTGGTGCGCGCCCAGCGGCGCGGAGAAGGCAAGCGCAATGACCTTGGTTTCGCTGCGCCGGGCGGTGACGCGGTGGTGGCCATTCGTCAACCCGCCGGGCCGCCCAATATCCGCCTGGGCGTTCCGGTCGGTAACGGCTCACTGCGTCTGATCTTCGACGGCGGCGAATTGTCGAAGATCGTCAACGATACGCGAGAGTTGGGTGGTCAGGCCGAGGTTGCCATCGTCGGCTCCGATCGGCAGTTGATCGCCGGCTCAGCGGACTCGGTCGATCGCTTTCCGTCGTCGATGCTGGACGCCGGCCTCTCGGGGAAACTCGAGGCCGGGGCTCGTCGCGATTACACCGGCCCGAGCGGCGAGTCGCTCGCCGGCGCCTTCGCCCACGTACCGACGGCCGGTTGGGCGGTTCTGTCGCAGCAACCCTTGGCGGCCGCCGAGGCGGTGTCGCGCCAGATGCGCAGCCGCGCGTGGCTCAGCGTGCTGGCAGCCGCGGCATTGATTCTGCTGCTCGCGGGGCTGGCCTGGGCCACGCTGGTGCGACCGCTGCGCCGCCTGGCAAACGCCCAGCGCCGGCTGGCGGGCTTGCCGACCGGCGGAACGCGCGGCGACGAAGTCCAGTCCCTGGCGGCAAGCTTTCAGGCGCTCGAGCGCAGCGTGCGTGACCGGGAGGATCTCGGACGGGTCTTCCTGGGCCGCTATCAGGTGGTCGAGATCATCGGCCGAGGAGCCATGGGAACGGTCTTCCGCGGCTGGGATCCGAAGCTGCAGCGGGCGGTGGCGCTGAAGACGATTCGGCTCGACCAGACCCTCGACTCAGATCGCCGCCAACGGCTGGTGGCTGGGCTGATCAGCGAGGCGGTGACCGGCGCGCGTTTCAGCCATCCCAACATTCTCCAGGTGTACGACGTCGAGGATCTTCCGCAGGCAACCTTCATCGCCACCGAGTTCGTCGACGGCATGAGTCTGGATTTCCTGCTCTGGCTGAAGGAGCGGCTCGAGGCGCCGCAAGTGGTGCCGCTGGCAGCCGCCGTCGCGCGGGGTCTGGGAGTGGCGCACGATCACGGTGTGGTCCATCGCGACATCAAGCCCTCGAACATTCTGCTGGGCAAGAACGGCTCCATCAAGGTCGCTGACTTCGGCATCGCGGGCTTGGTAGCCGCCACGGCGCAGCGCGGTCAAGAGGTCTTCGGCACGCCGGGCTATCTCCCGCCGGAAACGCTGATCGGCGGTGGCTATGACCGCGCGGGTGATCTCTTCGCGCTGGGTGTCCTGCTCTACCAGGCGCTCAGCGGAAGGTTCCCATTCGGTGGCAAGACCGCCGAGGAGTTGGCCCGGCGCACCGTGGTGGGAACACTTCAGCCATTGCACAAGCTGCTGCCGGAGATCCCGGTTCCCTTGGCCAACAGTATCCATCGACTGCTCGAGAAGAATCCGCGCAAGCGAGATCTCGACCCCGGCCAACTGGCCGACGACCTCGAAGAGATGGCTCGCCGCGAGGGCTGGCGATGGTCCCTGCCCGAAATCCAGCGGGCGCGGGATGGAATCTTCTCGGCGCCCACCGAGGCGCAGTTCCTGCGCACCGCGCGGCTCGATACCCAAGGCGCCACCACCATCGCCCCCAAAGCCGCCGAATAGTCGGCCGGGCTTCTAGCGCGAACGCAGCGGCCAGCTCGTGGTGGCTGCGTTGCCGACACGGTCCGAGGCGACCGCCTGCAACACCCAGCCGCCGCTGGGGCCGGCCGCCATACTGAGCTCGAGGCTCTTCACGCCGGCGCCGGAGTCCGCCGCCCGCACCCTCAGCAAGTCACCGCCGCTGACCTCCGGCCCCTCGCCGGTGGAGAAGGGGTTGCTCTCGACGGCGAGCAGAAAAACGGCGGCGTTCCGGGATCCGGAACGCGCGACCGGCCCGGCCGCTTCCGTGAGTGGCCGCCACGACCCGCCGTGGGCAGACAGCGTCAGGTCCGCGTGCACACGGCGAGCCGCGAGTGCCGCGCGCCGGAGAGTGGCCCCCGCCAGGACCGTGGAGCCGAGCATGTCGCTGGGCTTGATGGGTTCGATGACGATTTCTGGGGGCGCATCGTCGACGGTGAACTCCAGAGTCGGGCTGGCCACCTGATTCCCAGCCTCGTCCGACGCGCGAAGCGAAGCGCGATAGGGACCACCGCTCCAGGCTGCGCCGATCTGCGCCTCGCTGATGACTTCATCGTTTACGACCACCTCCCAGCTCGCCACGCCGCCACTGTCGTCGGCCGTTTCGATCCGCAAGGGGACGAGAGCCGGAACGTACCGGACGCCTGCGTGCTCGACGGGCTCACCGTCCAGCCGCAGCGACGCCGTAGGGCCGGCGGAATCGCGCGCGGTTCCGGCGATCGTCAAGGCTCGGGTCGGAGACGGGAACCCGTCCAGCCCGCTGGCGCTGCGAGCGCTGGCGCGCCAGAAGTAGCTACCTGCCGGGATCGATTCGGCGGACCACTCGGGACTGGAAGTCGAACCGCGATACGCCAGGTCCTGGCACCCGCGGTCGGCACACAGCTCGATGAAGTACGAAGAAGCGCCGCTGGTGGGAGCCCAGACGAACCTTGGGTTGACCACCCTGAGAACCGCGCCATCCGCCGGTGATTGAAGCGTGGGAGCCGGCATCAGCGGCTCGGCGTTGGACGGCTTGCCCTGCTCCGCAACGACAGAGCCAGTGCCCGCGGGCAAATCGACCTGGGAGCCCCCAGCCGCGAGATCCGCCGTGCCGGCAAAGACCATCACCTGAGCACCTTCCTCCGGCCGACGAACGCGAAGTCGTCCGATCGAACCCTCGGCGCTGCGTCCCGGGCCCTCGCCGGCCCAACCAGGATCTCCACCTCGTCGTCGCCACGCGGCGCCGGCGCGACCTCCACCTCGCCTTGTCCGCGCACGATCTCGATGTCGCTCGGCCGAGCTTCGCCGGCCGCGGCCGACGCGCCCACGAACACCAACGAATCGGGTTCTACGCGCAGCGACGTGCCATCGGTGAACCGGAGCTCCGCCGAGGCATCCTTCGCGGTCCGCAGCCCGTCCCGGGCAATCAGGATGTCTTCTTCCTCGGCCGGCTTCCACGGAATCGGCGCCGGCATCTCTTCCACCGAGCGACGGACGTTGCGTACCTGAGCCGCGGGCTGAGAAAGCGCAGGCCGCAGCAGAACCCGCAGACGCTGGCCGGGCAGCAACAGGTCAGGGTCACGGATGAACGGGTTGAGCTTCCAGTTGTCGCGCCAATCGCGCGGTGATCCGAGATATCGCGCGGTGATGCCCTCGAGCGTGTCGCCCGGGCGGACGACATGCCAGCCCTGGGAGTCCTGCGCCGAAGCGAAGCCAGCACCGAGTGAAACGGCGAGTCCCCACAGTGCGATCAGCCCGCCAATTCTCCTCATCAGAGGATTCTCCTAGCGCTGGAGTGAGAGTGCCGGAATGATTCAAGAAGGCCATCCGCAAGTCAACAAAAACTCACCTTGACGCTGCCCCATGGCGGCCCCACAATACGAGGCATGTCCTCTTCCGCCACCGAGATCCGCATGGAGATCAAGGGGCTGATGCTCGATCCGACCTCCAACGTTCCCATCGTGATTCTGCGCGACGCCGATAGCCGGCTCCTACTGCCGATCTGGATCGGAGTATTCGAAGCCAACGCCATCGCGCTGCGTCTCGAGGGCGTCGAAACTCCGCGGCCGATGACTCACGACTTGCTGCGCGCGGCGCTGGCCCAACTCGGAGCGAAGGTGCAGAAGATCGTGATCTGCGATCTCCAGGAGAGTACTTTCTTTGCCCTGATCCACGTCGCGGTGGAGGATCGCGAGCTGACCATCGACTCCCGGCCGAGCGATGCCATTGCGCTGGCTCTGCGGTCAGAGGCTCCGATCTACGCCCTCGATCATGTCCTGGAGAAGGCCAAGGCGATCGACTTGGCCGCCGATCCGAGCGACGATGAACGGCTCCGCAAATGGCTCGAGGACATTCGGCCAGAGGACCTCGGCAAGTACGAGATGTAGCCCTGCCGGATTCGAGACGTCACGACAAGTCAAGTGAAATGTTCGGCTTAGCCAGAGTGTCGGCGCGCCGACAATGCTCGAGCCGCTTGACCGCTGGCCTGAGGCGGCTCTACACTTTCGACAATTCATGATCCTCGCCATCACGAACCAGAAGGGCGGGGTGGGGAAGACCACCACCGCGATCAATCTGTCCGCGGCACTCGCCGGCAAGGGCCTGCGGACGCTGCTGCTGGACCTCGATCCCCAAGCCAACAGCTCGATGTCCTTCCTGGACGTCCGATCGCTCGAACGCACCGCTCTACGACGCGCTGACCGAAGCCGACGTCCACCTCAAGGACATCATCCAGCCGGTCGCCGAAGGTGGCGAATCTCCTCGTCGCCCCTTCGGGAATTGCGCTGGCGAAGATCGAAGCCAAGCTCCTCGGGGAGCTCGACAGTCACTACCGTCTCAAGGACGAGCTCGATCGTGTTCGAGGACGATTACGACTTCGTCGTCATCGACACGCCACCGACCCTCGGCATCATCACCGTGAACGCGCTGGTGGCGGCGACGCACGTGCTGATCCCCATCCAGTCGAGCTACTTCGCCCTGGAGGGGACCGACGACCTGCTGGAGACGATCGACAAGATCAAGGTGCGCGCCAACCCGCAGCTCCAGATCCTCGGCGCCGTGATCACGCTGTACGACAAGCGGACCCTGCTGGCCAAGGACATCCACGAGCAGATCCAGCGGGTCTTCGGCGACAAGCTCTTCGAGACGGTGATCACGCAAGAGCGTCCGGCTCGAGGAGAGCCCGGCCTATCGCGAGTCGATCTTCACCTTCGCCCCGCGCTCAACCGGCGCCTACGAGTACTACAAGCTGTCCGAGGAGGTGCTGAGCCGTGTCTGAGCCGAATCGCCAAGCGCCGAGGCCTGCCGATGCGCGTCAAGATGCGGCACGAGGCCCATTTCGTCGAAGAGCTGGCGGCACGCCACGAAACCCCGGTCGGGAAGATGGTGCCCCTGTCGGCCATCGAGCCCGACCCGGATCAGCCCCGGTCGGCCATGGGAGACCTGTCGACGAGCTCGTGGCGTCGATCCGGGACAAGGGCGTCCTGGAGCCGCTCCTGGTCCGGCCCGGCCGGATGACCCCGGCGCAGAGGCGGCCGCCGCGGGTCGCTGTACCGGATCATCTGCCGGCGAACGGCGCTACCGGGCCGCGACCCAGAGGCCGGCCTCTACGAAGTGCCGGTCATCGAAATGGACGTCACCGCCGAGGAGGCGCTCGAGATCGCCCTGATCGAGAACCTGCAGCGCAAGGACCTGACGCCGTTCGAAGAGGCCGAGGGCTACCAGGGGCTGGCCGAACGGCACGGCTACACCCACGAGGAGATCGCGGCGGCGGTCGGCAAGTCGCGGACGGCGATCACCGAGAGCCTGTCCCTGCTGCAGATGCCGCCGCGAGTGCGGGACGCCGTCCAGGCGCTGGGAATCCAGACCAAGTCGCACGCTGCTGGAGATCCTCAAGGCCCCGAGCGAGGCTGCGATGGTCTCTCTGCCGAGAAGATCGCCCAGCGAGGCCTGAGCCGGGACGACGTCCGCCGGGAAACGCGTGGCAAGCCCAGCAAGGGCAGACGGCCTTATACGTTCAAGTTCAAGGCCCCCGACAAGACGTATCGCTGGCCCTGACGTTCCGCCAGAGCGAGGTGGAACGGCAGGACCTGATCCGGGCCCTGCAGAGCATCCTCGAAGACCTCAAAAACGCCGAGGAATGACTTTGGACGTCGAAGCAAGCCTGTTCGCCGTCTTTAACTTGACATAATCTATCTTATCGGACTCTATGTTGGTTGGCCATTCGGCTGCCCCGTAGCTGATCCTAGGCCCGCACCCACTCCGCCGCCAGGTCTTCGTCCTCCTCGAGACGGATCCGGACCAAGCCAGGCAAGGGACCGCTCAACTGGGTGTGGATCCAGCGGACCAGGTTCTCGCTCGACGGGATCGTTCACCGCTCGCGAACTCCGGCACGGCGGCGTTGAGTGCTGGTGATCGAGGCGCGACAGAACCACACGTTCGACCAGCGCGTCGAGCTCGCCCAGGTCGGCGATGAAGCCGCTGCGCTCGTCCGGCTGGCCTTCGACGCTCAGCCACAGACGGTAGTTGTGGCCGTGTCCCGGCAGGTTCGCGCACTTGCCGAAGCGGGCGCGGTTCTCTTCCTCGGTCCAATCCGGGCGGCGGTACAGATGGCTGGCGCTGAAACGGTAACGCCGTTCGAGGCGGATCATCATGGGCCTCTATAGATCGCCACGCGCATGCGACGGCTCGATCGGTACATCATGGCCGAGATCCTCGGGCCACTCGGGCTCGGGTTCCTCGTCTATACCTTCATCCTGCTGCTGCGGTTTCTCTTCCGGTCGGCCGAGATGATCATCCGCCGCGGCCTGCCGGTTTCGACCGTCGGCGGCTCCTGCTCTACTCGCTGCCGAACATCGTGGTGCTGACCATCCCGATGTCGCTGCTGTTCGGGATTCTGGTCGGCGTCGGGCGCCTGGCCTCGGACAGCGAGCTCGTGGCCCTGCGCTCCTGCGGCATGAGCATGCTACCGGCTCTACCGGCCGGTGCTGCTGCTCTCGGCTCTCCTCGCCGGTGTCAACCTGTCTTCATGCTGGTCGCCCTGCCCTGGGGCAACACCTCGTTGCAAGGACTACGCAACGCCATCCTCAGCCAGACGGTCTCCCAGCAGGTCAGCCGCGAGTCTTCTACGAGGAATGGGAGGGCAAGGTGGTCTACGTCTTCGACACGCCACCGCGCGGCATCGGCTGGAAGGGTGTGTTTCTCGCCGACAGCGTTCCCACCGCGCGCAACGAGATCACCATCGCCGACCGGGGCGAGGTGCACATGGATGCGGGCACGCGAACGGGTCATCCTGCGGCTCTAAAACGCGGTGACCCACAAGGTGGATCTCGATGATCCCGAGCGCTACGAAGCAGCCGCAGCCGGAGCATGGACCAGTTGCTGGTGGATCGGCTGAGCGACGAGCCGCAGGCGAAGTCGAGAATGTCCAAGGGCATGCGCGAGCGTTCGCTCGGCGAGCTGCGCGCCATCGCCGCCGACCCTGTGCGTTTCCCCGAGTACGCCGGGTTGAGCGGAGACCTGCCCGGGCTCGCCAATCAGCGGCGAACGGCGCGGGTCGAGATGCACAAGAAGCTCGCCATCCCGGCGGCCTGCGTGGTCTTCGGCTTCTTCGCTCTACCGCTCGGCTTCAACAACCGGCGCGGCGGAAAGTCATCGGGGTTCGCCCTGTCGATCGCCGTGATCCTGGTCTACTACGTCCTGCTGGGGAACGGTGAAGAGGCGGCGCTGCTCGGCCGCATTCCTGCGGTCGTGGCGATGTGGGGGCCCAACCTCGTGCTGCTGGTTCTGGGTGCCGTCATCGCGGTGCGGCGCAATCGCGACCGCCGCTGGCACTTGCCGGCCTGGGTCCCGCACCTGCCGCGACGCAAGAAGCCATCCGCCGAAACGGCGGAGACGCCGGAGGCGGTCGAGCGGCGACGCGGCTTCCGGCTCGGCGTCCGGACGCCGGATCTGATCCTGCGCTTCCCCCGCCTGCGGCTCGCCTTCCCGAACATCATCGATCGCTACGTGATTCGCAACTTCCTCTGGATCTTCGTCCTGGTGGCGGCGTCGTGCGTCACCATCTGGATCGTCGCGGATCTCGGCGAAATCGTCGACGAGGCGCTGAAGAACCGCGTCGGCGCCGAGGTGCTCTTCGATTACTACAAGTACCTCTCGCTCCAGATCTTTTTCGAGTTGGCGCCGATCGCGGTGCTGATCACGGCGCTGGTTGTGTTCAGCCTGCTGTCGCGTACCAACGAGGTGACCGCCTGCAAGGCGTTGGGCGTCAGCC
Organism: Thermoanaerobaculia bacterium; assembly: GCA_963821905.1. Taxonomy (GTDB): domain Bacteria; phylum Acidobacteriota; class Thermoanaerobaculia; order Multivoradales; family JAGPDF01; genus CAWGFP01. The sequence continues at coordinate 605,664 of CAWGFP010000015.1, forward strand.
TCTACCGGCTTTGCGTTCCGGCCCTGGTCGCCGCCTTCGGCGTCGCCGCCTTGGGGGCCTTCCTGCAGGCCCAGGTGCTGCCGGCATCGAATCAGCGGGTGGCGCAGCTGAAGGATCACATCAAGGGGCGCGAGACCGCGCGCACTTACCGCCGCGCCGACCGCCAATGGCTCGCCGGCCAGGGACGCTATCTCTACAACTACCTGCACTACGACGAGCGCGCGCAGACGCTGCAGCGGCTGCAGATCTTCGAGTTCGACGAGGCTTATCGACTTGTCCAAAGGCTCTATGCCGCGACGGCGCGCCACATCGGCGGACGCTGGGTGTTCACCGACAGCTGGAAGCGCACTTTCGACGGCGCTCAGGTGACCTCCTACGAGCGCTTTCCGCAGCCCATCCTGGTTGACTATCCGGAGACCCCGGAGTACTTCCAGTCGGAGATCAAGCGGCCGGAACAGATGACTTACGGCGAGCTGCGCGACTACGTGCGTGAACTGCGCGGCAGCGGCCAATTGGTGCCCGAGCTGGAGGTCGACCTGCACAGCAAGCTGGCCTTCCCGGTGGTCTCGTTCGTCATGGGAATGGTCGCGCTTCCCTTCGCGTTCCGCCTCGGCCGACGGGGCGCCCTCTATGGCCTGGGGATAGCGGTCGTGCTGGGCATGGTGTTCCTGGGCATCTTCGCCTTCTTCAAAACCATGGGCGAGGCGGGCGCCCTGCCTCCGGCGGTCGCGGTGTGGAGTCCGAGCGTTCTGTTCGCGCTTTTCTCCGGCTACCTGTTTCTCGGCGTCAAGACCTGACCCGAATGGGGGTCTTCTTTCTCTTCGCGGTGGCGCTTGCGGTGGGCACTCTGTGCACGCTGTTCTGGATTCCCGAGGCCGAGCTCGGCCGCGGCTACTTCCAGATGAACGCGCTGGTGGCGCTGGGCCTGCTGGGTCTGGCGGCGGCGGTGGCCTGGCTGCACCCGATGAACCTCTTCGGCGATCACGCGGGGCCGGGCTCGGCTGCGCTCGCTGCGTCCCTGCTCGGTTGTCTGCTGTACTGGATGGCCATCTGGCGACAGCACTGGCGCTGGGCGCGCGGCGCGGCCGCCCTCGCGCTGCTCGGCGGTGGCGCAACGCTGCTGCTGGCCGGCAGGGCCCTCACCCGCACGGACATCCCGCTTCCCCACCGCAACCTGCTGCTCGCCATCGCCCTGATCAGCTCGTCGGCCTTTCTCGGCTGGAGCCTGGTAACCATGCTCCTCGGGCACTGGTATCTGATCGCGCCCAAGCTCACCTTCCGTCATCTGACTGTGTTCTGCCGTGTGCTGCTGGCTTCGACGGTGGTTCGGGCGCTGGCGGTGGGAGGCACCCTGGCGCTGGCCGCGAGCGTCCCAGCCGCGAGCGAGCCGCACCCGCTGGCCGCGGTGACCAGCTTCGGCGCCCAGGGGATGTTCTTCTGGTTCCGCGTCTTGTGGGGCCTGGCCGGCTCGGTGGTTCTGGCGCTGATGGCGCTGCACTGCGCCCGCGCACGGTCGAATCAATCGGCCACCGGCATCCTCTACGTTCTGGTGGTCGGCGCGTTCGTCGGCGAGATCACCGCGCTCTACGTCACGCTAACCACCGGCGTCCCCATCTAGCGCGGTGCGCATCCGCACCCAATGCCGCGGCTGCGGGCTGCCGTTCGCCGCACTCATCCATCCCGGCATGAGCCTCGCCTGTCCGCAGTGTGCGGCGGCGCGAATCGTGGCCAGTGAACATTGGACCGATGCGGTTCCCGGCGCCGTCGACCGTTGCCCGCTATGCGACTGCGCGCATCTCTATCGACAGAAGGATGTTCACCGTGCCGCCGGCTGCGCGATCGTGGCGCTCGGAGCGGCCTTGTCGCCGTGGACCTGGGGCCTGTCGCTGGTGGTCTGCGTGCTGATCGATCTGTGGCTCTTCCGCCGCCTGCGCGAGGCGGTGGTCTGCTACCGCTGCGACACCGTCTACCGCGACGCGCGGCCGCTCCCCCGCCAGGGCGAGTTCGACCTGCTCAAGCACGACGTCATGAAGTACGGCAAGACTTGGGAGCCCAACGAGGACGCGGAAAAATGAAAACGCCCGGGGCGCGAACCCCGGGCGTCGAACCGGCAGCGGGAAGCCGTGCCGATCAGGTGCCTTCCTGCCAGCTGTCGAGATACTTCTTCTGCTCCGGCGTCAGCACCTCGAGCGAGACGCCCATCGCCGCCAACTTCAGCCGCGCCACCTCGCGGTCGAGATCCTCGGCGACGCGATGCACGCCGACCGCCAGCCGATCGCCCTTGGCGGAAGCCGCCAACATCTCGGCCGCCAGCGCCTGGTTGGCGAAGCTCATGTCCATCACCGCCGCCGGATGCCCCTCGGCCGCGGCCAGGTTGATCAGGCGTCCCTCGCCGAGCACGTTGACCTTACGGCCGCCGTGCAACTCGAACTCTTCGACGAACGGCCGCACCTTGCGACGCTTGAGTGACAGCTCCTCGAGGCCAGGCAGATCGAGCTCGACGTTGAAGTGGCCGCTGTTGCAGACGATGGCGCCGCTCTTCATGGCGGCGAAATGCTCCTTGCGGATGACGTGTTTGTTGCCGGTGACGGTTACGAACACATCGCCCAGCGGCGCGGCGTCCGCCATCGCCATCGAACGGTGACCGTCCATGATCGCCTCGAGGGCCCGCACCGGGTTGACTTCGACGACGATCACCTGCGATCCCTGACCGGCGGCGCGCGCCGCGATGCCCTTGCCACACCAGCCATAGCCCACCACCACCACGCTCTTGCCGGCGAGCAGCACGTTGGTAGAGCGCAGGATGCCGTCGAGCGTCGACTGGCCGGTGCCATAGCGGTTGTCGAACAGGTGCTTGGTTTCCGATTCGTTGACCGCGACCACCGGCAGGCGCAGGGCGCCGTCCTTGTGCATGGCGCGCAGCCGGATGACGCCGGTGGTGGTCTCCTCGGTCGAGCCGAAGATCTCGGGCAGCAGCGCGCTGCGCTCGGTGTGCAGCAGCGACACCAGGTCAGCGCCGTCGTCCATGGTGATGTGCGGCGCCGAGTCGAGCGCCGCGTTGAGGTGCGCGTAGTAGGTCTCGTTGTCCTCGCCCTTGCGCGCATAGACCGACATGCCGTAGTCCTCGACCAGGCTGGCGGCGACGTCGTCCTGGGTCGACAGCGGATTGGAGGCGCAGAGCACCACCTCGGCGCCACCGGCCTGCAGGGTGCGCATCAGGTTGGCGGTCTCGCTGGTGACGTGCAGACAGGCGGCGAGGCGCAACCCGGCGAGTGGCTTCTCCTTCGCGAAACGCTCGCGGATCAGGGCCAGCACCGGCATCTCGAGATCCGCCCACTCGATACGCAGGCGGCCGTCGACGTGCTGATTGATGTCGGTGACATCACACGGAATTGTGGTTTTCATGCAAACCTCGGAGAGAGATCGTCGTGGAGACTGCGGGCGGGCCGGCGCACGCGACGGCCCGCGGCTTCTAGACTGCGGTCGTGACCGGGACCTCGCCCGGCACCCCGGCTGCGGCGCGCAGATCGGCGGCGCGGCGCGGTGCTTCCCAGGTGAAACCCTCGCCCTCGCGGCCGAAGTGGCCGTAGGCGGCGGTCCGGCGATAGATCGGGCGGCGCAGCTCGAGGTGCTCGATGATGCCGCGCGGGGTCAATGGGAACACTTCGCGCACCAGACGCCCGAGTATCCGGTCGGAGACTGCGCCGGTGCCCTGGGTATCGACGTTGACCGAGACCGGGTCGGCGACGCCGATCGCGTACGCCAGCTGCACCGCGGCGCGTTCGGCGAGGCCGGCGGCAACGATGTTCTTGGCGATGTAGCGCGCCATGTAGGACGCCGAGCGATCGACCTTCGTCGGATCCTTGCCCGAGAACGCCCCGCCGCCGTGGCTGCCGACGCCGCCGTAGGTATCGACGATGATCTTGCGGCCGGTGAGGCCGCAATCGCCCTGCGGGCCGCCGATCTCGAAGCTGCCGGTCGGATTGACGTGGAAAACGGTGCGCTCGTCGAGCAGCCGCGCCGGAATCGTCGGCCGCACGATCTGCTCGATCACCTGCTCGCGGATCTCGCTCTGCGGCACGCCGCGCGCGTGATGGGTCGACACCACCACGGTGTGCACGCGGCTCGGCTGACCGGCCTCGTACTCGACCGTCACCTGGCTCTTGCCGTCGGGCCGCAGCCAGGCGATCTCGCCCGAGCGCCGCGCCTGCGCCAAGCGGCGGGCGAGGCCGTGCGCCAGCATGATCGGCAGCGGCATGAGCTGCGGCGTTTCGCGGCAGGCGTAGCCGAACATCAGGCCCTGGTCGCCGGCACCGCCGGTGTCGACCCCCTGGGCGATGTCGGGAGATTGCCTGCCGATCGCGACCACCACGCCGCAACTGTCGGCGTCGAAGCCGAAATCGACCTTCGTGTAGCCGATGTCGCGCACCGTGCGCCGGGCGACGTCCATGAACTCGACGCGCGCGTTGGTCGTGATCTCGCCGGCCAGCACCACGAGGCCGGTCGTGACCAGCGTCTCGCAAGCCACCCGGCCGGTCGGATCCTGGCTCAGCACCTCGTCCAGGATGGCGTCGGAGATCTGGTCGGCGATCTTGTCCGGATGCCCCTCGGTCACTGACTCCGAGGTGAACAGGTGGGCTTCTCTAGCGTTCATCAGAGCCTCTTGAGCCCCGCGGTGGGGCCGCATGCCGTTGGGTTGTCGTACGATCTTCCGAGCGCCGCGGATGCGGCAGGTACCGGTCTGCGAAGTCGCCGAACGCGGCGCATCCTAGCAGGCCGGCGGTCTCGGGTCAAACCGTTCGAAACAAAGCCGGTTCGCGGTCCGCTTAGCGTTGGCGCAGGGCGCGCGGTTCCAGTTGGCCATGGAAAAAAGTGGCCAGCGCGTGGAGAGTCGCCAGCGCCACCGCTCGCCGGCGGGTCTCCAGGCCACCGGTCAGCGAGCTCACCAAGCCACCGCTGCGGAGTGTTCCGGTGGCCGGAGGGTGCGGCTTCGTAGTCGCTGCCGCCGACTACCCCGGCTGGCAGCTCCATGGCGCCGCTCGCCCCCCAAGCCTCCCCCACCACTCCCACCAGCACCGTCCAGGTGCGCACGAAGTGATGGAGCCCTCCGCCAACGTCGAGCGCCTCCACACCGGCCTCCGAGCTGACATAGAAGTGGTAGGTCTCGCCCAGCCGCTCCCGCAGCCGATGGGCGCGCTCGCGTGCGCGGTCGATGGCTTCCTCGTTCGAAGTCGGCAGGCCTCGCAGTACCGGATGCGCGAGATCCTGCGGCACGACCGCGACCGGAACCGGCCGCTCGAGTCCGTCGTGGAAATAGCGCAGAAACCCGTCGCGCACGCCGAGCGAGCGGTCGGGTGACACGGCGTCGACGGCGACTTCGACGCCGGATTGGAATCGTGTCCAGAACTCCCTAAGATCGGTCGGCATGATTCGCAGCGCGCAAAACAGACGAATCAAAGATATCCGCCGACTGTTGCGAAGTAAAGGCGACACCGCCCTGCTCGAGGGTCCGCATCTCGTCGCCGAAGCACTGGAGGCGGACATTCCGCTCACCGAGATTCTGGTTACGGCCGGCTTTCTCGCCAGTGCCGACGGCCGTCAGCTGGCCGCCCGCTTTTCCACTCCCGCGCTCGAAGTGGCCGACGAGGTCCTGGAAACTTTCGCCGACGCCGACAGCCCGCGAGGCGTGCTGGCCTTGGCGCGTCTACCGCGCGGCGGGGTGAATCGTCTGCCCGAGCGTGCCAGCGGCATCTACGTTTTGGCCGAGGGCCTGCAAGACCCTGGCAATCTTGGCGCCCTGGCCCGTACCTGCGAGGCGGCCGGTGTCAGTGGCTTGGCGCTGACCGCCGGCTGCGCGCACCCCAACCATCCACGGGCGCTGCGCGCCTCAGCCGGCAGCCTGCTCCGCCTGCCGGTGGCGGTCATGGCCGACCAGGAGGCGCTGCGCGCGCACCTGGCGCCGCTCCGCCCGCTTCGCGTCGCTCTCGTGCCGCGGGACGGCATGGCGGTCTACGATTTCGACCCCGACGGTGCCCTGATTCTGATGCTCGGTGGCGAGGGACCCGGACTGTCGGCGGCGATGTTGGCGGCTGCCGAACAGCGAGTGACCATCCCTGTTGCCGCGCCCGTCGAGTCTCTCAACGCGACCGTGGCGGCGGCGGTAGTGCTGTTCGAGCTGGCGAGACGGCGGGCGGCCGGCTGAACCGCCGCCGTCAACTCACTGCGCCTTCGCTTCCTTGACCGCCGCGGTCAGCGCCGGCAGCACCTCGTGCAGGTCGCCGACGATGCCGTAGTGCGCGACGTTGAAGATCGGCGCTCCCGGGTCCTTGTTGATCGCCACGATGCACGGTCGAGCCCTTCATGCCGACCAGGTGCTGGATGGCGCCGGAGATGCCGGCGGCGATGTAGAGCTTCGGCGCCACGGTCTGGCCGCGAAGAGCCGATCTGCCGGTCGCGCGGCAGCCAGCCGTTGTCGATCACCGGCCGGCTGGCGCCGATCTCGGCGCCGAGCGCCTGCGGCGAGCTCCTCGATCGGCCCCATCTTGTCGGCGCCGCCGACGCCGCGGCCGACGGCCACGATGATGTCGGCCTTGGTCAGGTCGACCTGTGTCGCCGCCGACCTCCTCGTAGCCGAGGATCTCGCGGTCCGGCTTGACGCCGGCGAGATCGCCGTCGAGCGGCTTGACTCGCCGACCGGGCCGCCGCCCTTGACGACGGCGTCGGCCGGGAAGGCGCCGGCCTGCACCGAGACGAGGACCGTGCCCTCGCCCTTGACCCGCACCCGCGCCTGCAGCTTGCCGCCGAGCACCGGGCGCTTCCAGACCAGCCCGTCGGCCCTCGGACTCGAAGCCGGTCGCCTCGGGCATCAGCCCGGCGTTCACGGTCCTGGGCGAGGCGGGGCACGTAGTCGACCGACTGATAGGTGTGCGGGAAGACCACGAAGTCCGGCTTCGCGGCGCTGGATCGCCGGCGCCAGCGCGCCCAGGTAGCCGCCCGGCGTGTAGCTGCGCAGAGCAGCGCGTGATCGGCCACGTGCACCGCGGCCAGGTCGCGCTTGGCGACTTCGGCCGCGGCGAGTCCGACGCCGCTGCGCCGAGCACCACCGCCTCGGCCTTGCACCGCCGAGCGGCTGCGGCCAGCTTCTGCGCCGGCGGCGATCGCCTCCCAGGAGATGCGCGGGAGCTTGCCCGTCGCGGTGCTGCAGGACCACCCAGACCTTCGCCATCAGAGCACCCTCGCTTCCGTGCGCAGCTTGTCCACCAGCGTCTTGGCCGCGGCGCTCGGCGTCGCCCTCGAGCATCTGCGCGCCCGTCCCGCTCTCGGGGAAGGCGACCGAGACGATCTCCAGGCGCGAGCCCGCCGCGCCGACCGTGGCCGGCGTCGAGCCCGAGGTCGGCCGGGCGAGCGCTCGGCGATCTCCTTCTTCTTGGCCGCCATGATCCCCTTGAGCGAGGCGTACCGCGGATGGTTGATGCCGGCCTGGATCTCCAGCACCGCCGGCAGGCGCGATGCGCGAAGATCTCGTTGACGCCCGCTCTCCATCTCGCGGGTCACTTTGCGAGCGGTCTTGCCGCCTTCCTCGAGCTCGACGCCCATCACCAGCCAGGCGTGCGGCCAGCCGAGGTGGCCGGCGATCACCGAGCCGGTCCGCCGTAGCCCACGTCGTCCGACTGCGAGCCGGTGAGCACCAGGTCGAAGGACTCGCGGCCGATCGCCGCGGCGAGGGCGCGGCCGGTGGCCAGGGCGTCGCCGCCCGGGAAGGCCGCGTCATCGAGATGGACGGCGCGCGCCGCGCCCAGGGCCAGGGCCTTGCGCAGAGCCTCCTTGACGCGCTCGGGCCCGAGGCTGAAGACCACGACCTCGCCGCCGGTCTTCTCGGCGAGCTGCGAGCCCCTCCTCGAGGGCGTAGTCGTCGCTCTCGTTGATGACGAAGGGCAGGTCCTCCTCCTCGATCCACTTGCCGTCGCGGCTCACGCGCAGCCGGGCCTCGGTGTCGGGGACCTGCTTGATGCAGACCGCGATCCTCATGTCGCTACTCTCCTCGAAGCCGATGGGATGGCCGGACGGGGGGCTGCTGGGCGATCCGGCGGCGGGAAATTATCACGACGTTCAGAGCGCCCCGTAGCTCTCGGCGTGGTGGGCGTTGACGGCGCAGAACGGAACGAACTTGGGCGGCGCGGCGATCACCGGATCAATGATGATCACCTCGGTCAGCGGCACGAAGCTCTTGCCCTGCATTCGTCCTGGCTCCAGCGAGACAATGCCGCCGCCGAGCGAACCCTCCAGGCGCAAGCCGTTCATCAGGTGGACGAAGACGCGCTCTCTTTCCACCGCCTGTCGTTTCTCGTAACCGAGCGCCGCGGTCCGCGCCGCCGAGGCCTGCTCGTGAGCTTCTTCCTCCCACGCCATCACAACTGCATCGGGGCGAAGAATGAGCGATTCGCCACAGGGAAACTCCTCGCTGCGCCGCAGGTCGCTGCGCACGGCCTTCTGCAGCACCAAGCCGGGCACCGAGCGCCCCACGCCTCCTGCCGCCGGGGCCTGCAGACGCTGCGGAAAGTTCAAGAGATCCAGCAGCCGCACGTTCTGACCGGCGGCGGACTGCAGATGCAAGGCGCCACGGTAGCGGCCGAAAAGCGTCAGCACGGTTACTTGGGTCACGCCGGATCCTCCACGAGGCGCCGCGATTCTATCCTGGCGTCGTTTCTGCATGGACACTCGCGAGATGCGCGTGCTAGGTTTCACGCCGCCCGTAGCGGCCGAGACGAAAGGACAGGAATGCCCTCGACGACCTTGCTGTTGGCGGCGCAAGTGAATCAGACGAGCGGCGAAGGACTGCTCGATTTCTTCATGCGCTCGGGCCCGGCCGCCAAGGTCGTGCTGCTAATCCTCATCGGCTTCTCGGTGATGTCGTGGGCGGTCATGATCGGCAAGCTGTTGCAGCTGCGCCGCGCCACCAAGCAGACCGAGCGATTCCTGGAGATCTTTCATCAGAGCAAGCGCTTCAGCGAAGTGAGCACGGCGAGCGCCAAGCTCTACGCCTCGCCCCTGGTCGGGCTGTTTCAGGCCGGCTACGCCGAGGTCGACTCGCAGGTGAAGGCGCGGCGGCGAAAGCACCGCCCCGACCCAGGGCGCGCGCTATCGCATCAAGTCCCTCGACGGCGTCGAGCGCAGCCTGCGGCGCGCTCTGGGCGTCGAGCTGCTGCTGCTCGCCAAGGGCACCAACTTTCTCGCCACTACCGCCGCGGCGACGCCCTTCATCGGCCTTTTCGGCACGGTGTGGGGCATCATGGTGGCGTTCGGCGACATCGGGCGCACCGGCTCGACCTCGATCGTGGCGGTGGCGCCGGGCATCGCCGAGGCGCTGGTCAACACCGCCGCCGGCCTGGGCGCGGCCATCCCGGCGCTGATCGGCTTCAACTTCTTCGGCAACCGCGTGCGCCGTCTGCGCGGCCGAGATGGAGGACTTCACTCTCGAGTTCATGAACCTCGCCGAGCGGAACTTCACCTAGCCGGGCCGAGTCCAAGCCCCATGGCCTTCCACTTCGGCTCCAGCGGCGACCCCGAAGACAACGTCCTCGGCGACATCAACGTCACGCCGCTGGTCGACGTCATGCTGGTGCTGCTGATCATCTTCATGGTCACGGCGCCGATGCTCCACCAGGGCATCGAGGTCGCGCTGCCCAAGGCGCAAGCCGAGAACCTGCCGCAGCGGGTCCAGGATCCGCTGATCATCTCGATCAACCGCGACGGCCTGGTGTTCATCCAGGACGTCCCTGTGCACCCGACGCAGCTCGTCGAACGGCTGACACCGATGCTCAAGGCGCGCGGCGACGACAGCGTCTACCTCAAGGGTGACCGCGACGTGCCCTACGGCAAGGTCATCGAGGTCCTCGACTCGCTGCACCGGGGCGGCATCCTGAAGGTCGGCATGGTCACCGAGAAACCGCCGCCGCAAACCGCGTGGCGCCCGATGACGCAATCGGTCGACGGCGTCCTGGCGGACCGGCGGCTGCTCGAGAAGCGCGGCCGGTGGAGCGGCTACGTCGTAGCCTCCGTTCTGCACGCCCTGGCGATCGCCGCCGTGCTGGTGGTGCCGGTGATTCGCGCCCAGAACACGCCGCCGATCGAGTACGTCGCGGTGCAGATCGTGCCCGCGCAGGCGCTGGGAGTTCCGGAACCGCCGCCACCAAAGCCCAAGCCCGAGCCGCCGGCCCCGCAGCCGGCTCCGCCGCCGGAGCCCGAGGCGATGGCGCCGGCCGGAAAAGCCGGAGCCGGAACCGGTCCAGAAGCCCGAGGTGCCGGCGGAAAAGCCGGCCACGGAGCCGGCGCCGGCCCGGCGGCGCCGAACCGCAGCGCCAAGGCTCCCCCACCGGCTCGCCGGCGAGCGGCTCGAGCTTCGGTGCCGCCATCGCCGGCCTCGACAATCCCGACTTCACCTCGGCTACTACATCGACCAGATGCTGGCGCTGATCCGCGCCAACTGGATGCGGCCGCCGCTCGGCGGCGGCATCGAGACGTGGTTCATTTCCGGGTGCTCAAGGACGGCCGCATCGACGACGTGCGCATCGTCACTTCTTCGGGCTACAGCTCGTTCGACCTCGCCGGCCTGCGCGCCGTCCAATCCGCCTCCCCGCTGCCTCCGCTGCCGCGAGCTATCGCCGCGGCGAGCTCGGCGTCAACCTGGTCATTCGCTGAACGTAGAAGGAACGACATGCCCGCATTCCGCAGAGCCGTCCTCGTGGTCCTCGCCGCCGTGCCCGCTGTCCTCGGCCTCGCCGCCGCCCAGCAGGCGCCGCCTCCCGTACCGCCACCGGCCGGCGCGCAGCCCGACATCACCTTGGTGCTGCAAGGCAACCAGCGCCCGCTCTTGCGTCTCGCCTTCCCGGCACTCGACGCCCGGGCGTTGTCCGGCGGCGCAGCAACCGCCGCAGGCGAGCTCGAGTCCACGCTGCGAGCCGATCTCGCCGACTCGCGCATCTTCCAGATCCAGGGCCCGGCGGAGCTCGGCGTGCTGACGCTCACCGGCGACGCCGCGAAGGACAATCTGCAGTACCAGTCGCTGGGCAACGAGATTCTGCTCCAGGGGCTGTTCAAGGCCGAGGCCGACAAGATCGTGCTCGAGGGCCGGCTGGTCGATCTCAAGAGCGGCCAGACCATCCTGGGCAAGCGCTATCGCGGCGAGGTTTCGCTGGCGCGGCGCATGGCGCACACCTTCGCCGACGAGATCGTGCTGCTACTTCACCGGCCAGCCGCGGCATCGCGCTGACCACCATCGCCTTCACCTCCGACCGCGACGGAAACCGCGAGAAGGAGATCTACCTGATGGACGCCGACGGCCAGGACCAGCGGCGGATCACCGGCCACCAGTCGATCTCGATGTCGCCGGCCTGGCGACCTCCGGCGGCGACGCGGTGGCCTACGTCTCCTTCTTCGACGGTCCGCCGGGGATCTACCTGGTCGAGCTGGCGAGCGGCCGCAAGCGGCCGCTGGTACAACGAGGGCAGCCTCAACACCTCGCCCAGCTTCTCGCCCGACGGCCAGCAAGTGGCGTTCGCGCGCTCGGTCGCCGGCAACATCGAGATCTTCGTCGCCAGCATCGAGGGCGGCAACCTGCGCCGGCTGACCACCTCGCCGGGCATCGACACCAACCCGTCCTGGAGCCCCGAGCGGCGGCGAGATCGCGTTCACCTCGAGCCGCGGCGGCAACCCGCAGATCTACGTCATGGACGCCGAAGGCGCCAACCTGCGGCGCATCACCTTCAGCGGCGACTACAACGACGGCGCAGCCTGGCGCCCCGACGGCACCCAGATCGCCTACGCCAGCCGGCGCGGCAATTCGTTCGACATCGCTGCCACCGACCTGGTGACCTACGAGAGCCGCATCATCACCAGCGGCGCCGGGCAGCAAGGAGTCGCCGAGCTTCTCGCCCGACGGGCGGCGCATCGCGTTCTCCTGGGCGCGCGGCGGCACGACCCAGATCTATGTCATGGGGGCCGACGGCAGCCGAGCCGCGGCAGCTCACCTCGACAAGGCAACAACATGGGACCCGACTGGTCGACGTATCCCACAGTGACGCCGCGGTTGTTGAACGCCGTGTCGCGCATCTGCTATAAGTCCGAACAGAAGGCGCCGCGAGCGGCGTCCCCGTTTTTTCACTGTGTTCGATCTGACGCGAGGAGATCGTGCCATGAAGCGCAAGTCGATCGTCCTCGGACTGGTTGCACTGTCCACTTTCTTCCTGGCGGCTGCCCGAAGAAGAACCCCGTAAGACGCCGGCGGACGACATGTCCACCCGCACCAGCACGGTGGCCGCCGCCGAGCCCGAAGAAGTGACCGCAGCGCCGTCCGCCGTCGTCGACCTCCGACCGCACCGAAGATCCGCTGTCGGGCGATCTCGCCGAGGTCAACGCCTACGTCAACGCGCAGGGCTTGATCGGCGACGTCTTCTTCGACTTCGACCAGTCCGAGCTGCGCGCCGACGCGCGCGACCGGCTGGCCAAGAACGCCGAGTTCCTGGCTGCGCATCCGCAGTTCACGGTCACCATCGAGGGCCACTGCGACGAGCGCGGCACCAACGAGTACAACCTGGCCCTCGGCGACCGCCGCGCCGCCGCGGCGCGCGACTACCTGCAGTCGCTCGGGGTCGCCGCCGACCGGCTGCGCACCATCAGCTACGGCGAGGAGCGCCCGTTCTGCACCGACCAGCGACGAGAGCTGCTGGGGCCAGAACCGCCGCGCCCACTTCGTCATCACCGGCCGCGCGAACGTCGGCTGAGCTGGTGAACCGGTGCTTACGCCCCTGGGCCGCCAACTCCGCCGGCTGGCGTTCGCCGGCGCCGCGTCGGCGGCCTCGGGCTGCGTCTCCCCCACCGACATCGACGCACTGAGCTCGCAGATCTCCGACCTGCAGCGCCAGGTGCTGCAGGTCCAGACGCAGGGGTCGAGCAAGGAGGAGATCGCCAAGCTGCAGGCGGCGCTGCAGCAGCAGACCCAGGCGCTTGCTCAAGCGCCGAGGCCGACATGCAGGTCGAGCTGAGAGCCTGTCGAGCCAGATCGAGAGCTGCAGGCGAAGCTCGAAGACACCAACTGCCGCCTCGCGCGAGCTCGTCGCAGCAGACCGCGCCGCGACCGGCGCAGGAGATGCGCACCTCGACGTGACGTCGCTGGCCAGGCGCGCCGCCGCCGGCCCGGCTGCGGCGGCGCGACCCGCAGGCGCTGTACGAGGCGGCCTACAGCGACTATCTGCGAGGACAACTACGATCTCGCGCTGCATGGGCTTCCAGGAGTACCTGCAGGCCTTCCCGGACACCGACCTGGCCGACAACGCCACCTACTGGATCGGCGAGTGCCACTACCGGCCAAGGCAAGTTCGAGCAGGCGATCCAGCAGTTCGACTCGCTGCAGCGAGCGCTTCCCGCGCAGCGACAAGCCGGCGAGCGCCTGGCTCAAGAAGGGCTACGCGCTGCTCGAGCTGGGCGAGCGCGCAAGCCGGCGTGGCCCAGCTGCGCAAGGTGGTCACGCGACTACCCCGCGCAGCGACGAGGCCAACCTGGCCCGCCAGCGCCTGCGCGACCTCGGCGTTGACGCAGGCTGACCTCTTGGGCTAGGATCTCGCCGATTCCCGCGGCATTAGAGCGGCGGTCGCTAATTCCCGCGATTCGATATGGAAGAGCAGTCGTCATGGCCAACACCAAGTCCGCTGAGAAGCGGGCCCGTCAGGCTGTCAGGCAACCGCGAGCGCAACCGCGTGCACGCTCGAAGATGCGCACCGCCGTCAAGAGGCTGCGCGCCGCCGTCGCGAGCGGCGACAAGGCCGCAGGCCGAGCAGCTGCTCCCGAAGACGCTCGGCGTGGTCGACGCGACGGCCAGCAAGGGCGTGATCCACCGCAACGCCGCCGCGCGCACCAAGTCCCGCCTGACCAAGCGCGGTCACGTCGCTCTCGAAGTAAGTTCCTCTTCCCCTCGCAAGCGCCGCACGGCTAGCTCCGCTTGACTGGCCGATCCGGCCAGTCAAGCCACCTAGGAGGATCGCTCGCAGCGCGAGCGATCCGCTAGAATCCTTCCAGCAGGTCGCTCACCATGGTCTCGGCGAACTCGTCGGCGACCTCCTCGATGGCCAGGTCTCTCGCGGTCGAAGTAGCCGCGCTCGGAGACCTCGACCGGGTAGCTGTCGCGGAACAGGTAGCGGTCGTTCTTCCACAGATCGCGTTCCTCGCTGCCGGTGCGCTTGAAGCGCACCTGGGCGATGATCGAGATCTCGTACTCGGTGGCGCGGCCGCTGGTCGTCGAAGGTCACCGGCGTCACGCCGAAGCCGACTGCACCGCGCCCGCGAGCTCGGCGTCCGCCTCCGCGGCGTCGCTCACCACCGCGAAGCGCTGGCGGGTCACCAACTCGTCGGCCGGCGCGGGTCAGGATCTGCTCGACCTGCGAGCGCTGGGTCCGGTTCTCGAGCGGCTTCAGGTAGACGCTCTTGACGTCGGCGGGCAGGTTGGCTCGCCCGTCCCACCAGGGCGTAGCCGCAGCCGCTCGCCAGGCTGGCGGCGAGCGCAGCAGCGACAAGCGGTGCAGCGCGCCATGCAGCGTTTCATCGTCATCGACCTCCGGGTCACCAGGTTGACCAGGCGTCCGGGCACCACCACCGCCTTGGCCAGCTCGCGGCCCCGCAGATGCTCCTGCACCTTGGCGCTCGGCGAGCGCCGCTGCGCGCACCTCGCTCTCGCCGGCGTCGGCGTCGACCTCGACCCGGTCGCGCAGCTTGCCGTCGACCTGCACCACCAGCGTGAGGCGATCGCGCCGCGAGCTTCGCCGGCGTCGAAGGTCGGGCCAGGCGCTCTCGAGCAGGCTCTCCTCGTGGCCGCGCGCGCTCCCAGAGCTCCTCGGTGAGGTGCGGCGCCATCGGGATGCAGCAGCTGCAGCAGCGTGTCGAGCGTCGCTTCGCAGACAGCCTTGCGACGCCGTCTTCTCCTCGAGCGCCGGATCAGCGCGTTGAGCAGCTCCATCAGCGCCGCCACCGCGGTGTTGAACTTGAAGCGCTCGAAGTCGCGGGTGACGCGCTGGATGGTGGCGTGGCGCAGCCGCTCGAGCGCGGCGTCGGCGGGCGCCGTGGGCGGCGCCTCGTCGAGCCGCCTCCGCCGCCCGCCAGAGGCGCTTGAGGAAGCGGTAGGCGCCGGACACCGCCTCGTCGTTCCACTCCACCTCGTCCTCGGGCGGCCCGAGGAAGAGCGTGTAGACGCGCTCGGTGTCGGCGCCCATCTCGCTCGATCAGCTGGTCGGGCGAGACCGTGTTGCCGCGCGACTTCGACATCTTCTCGATCCGCCCGCTGGCTTCTCGGCGTAGCGGGTGATCATCCCCTGGTTGAACAGGTTGGTGAACGGCTCCTCGAAGGCCACCAGCCCGAAGTCGTGCAGCACGCGGCAGACGAAGCGGGCGTAGAGCAGGTGCAGGATGGCGTGCTCGATGCCGCCGATGTACTGGTCGACCGGCAGCCCACTTGTCCGCCAGCGCCGGGTCGAACATGCGGCCGGTCGTCCTTGCGCCGAGAGGTAGCGCAGGTAGTACCAGGAGCTGTCGACGAAGGTGTCCATGGTGTCGGTCTCGCGCCGCGCCGGCTCGCCGCACTGCGGGCACGGCGCTTCGACGAAGCTCGCGTGAGCGGGACAGCGGGTTGCCCTGCGCGGCCGGTGAACTCGACGTCGTAGGGCAGGGTCGACTGGCAGGTTCGCTTCGGGCACCGGCACGACGCCGCACTTCGTCGCAGTAGACGACCGGGATCGGCGTGCCCCAGTAGCGCTGGCGGGAGATCAGCCAGTCGCGCAGGCGGTAGGTGACCTTGCCGCGGCCCCAGCCCTGCTCCTCCATCCAGGCGACGAAGCGGGCGATATGGTCTCGGCCGTCGCGCGCAGGCCGTCGAAGCTCCGGGCGCCGCGGATCGACGCCCTCGTGCAGGATGGCCACCTGGCAGCGTCCGCGTCGTCGACCGCGCGGTCGTCGGGGTGGTAGACCAGCCGCACCGGCAGCCTCTCCTGGCGCGCGAAGTCGAGGTCGCGCTGGTCGTGCGCCGGCACCGCCATGATCGCGCCGGTGCCGTAGTCGGGCAGCACGTAGTTGGCGATCCAGACCGGGATCGGCCTCGCCGGTCGCCGGATTGATCGCCCGCGCCCCGGTGTCGCGGCCTTCCTTCGGCGCGCCCTCGCCCTCGCGCTGGATGCGCGGCGTGTTGCGCACCTCGTCGATCCAGGCCTCGATCTCGGCGCGTCTGCGGCATGCTTGGCGATCAGCGTCGGCACCAGGCGGTGCTCGGGCGCCAGCACCAGGAAGGTCGCGCCGTGGATGGTGTCGGGGCGGGTGGTGAAGACCGTGATCGTCTCCTTCAGGCCGGCAGCGCGAAGTCGATCTCGGCGCCCTCGGAGCGGCCGATCCAGTTGCGCTGCATCGTCTTGACCTTCTCCGGCCAGCCCGGCAGGCGCGTCGAGGCCGGCGAGCAGCCGCTCGGCGTAGTCGGTGATGCGGTAGAACCACTGCTCGAGGTCGCTTCTGCACCACCTCGGTGCCGCAGCGCTCGCAGCGCGCCGTCCACCACCTGCTCGTTGGCGAGCACGGTCTGGCAGCTCGGGCACCAGTTGACCGGCGCCATCTTCTTGTAGGCCAGCCCCTTCTCCAGCATGCGCAGGAAGAGCCACTGGTTCCAGCGGTAGTAGTCGGGCATGCAGGAGGTGATTTCCTTCGACCAGTCGTAGAGGATGCCCCAGCGCCGGAACTGCTGCTTCATCACCTTGATGTTGTCGAGCGTCCAGTCGCGCGGGTGCACGCCGCGCTGGATCGCGGCGTTCTCGGCCGGCAGGCCGAAGGCGTCCCAGCCCATCGGGTTGAGGGCCCGCTTGCCGTGCATGCGCAGGAAGCGGTAGAGCGCGTCGCCGAGGATGTAGTTGCGGCCGTGGCCGACGTGCAGGCGGTCGCCCGACGGGATACGGGAACATCATCAGCATGTAGTACTTGCTCTGCGCGCGTGCGCAGGTCGACTTCGGCCGCGCGCTGACTTGTCCCAGCGATCCTGCCACTTGCTCTCGATCGCGCGGTGCTCGTACCTGCTCATTGCGTCACACCCTCCTCTCGCCGGGCGGGCGCCTCGACGTGCAACGCTGCCCGCACCCGCCCGCGAAAACGAACATCCTTCTCCACCGCCAGATTCCCGATCTCGACCTTGAGCCGGTAGCGTCCGGGCTCGAGGCCCACGAAGGCCGCCCTGCCGTCGACCAAAGGCTGCGCGTACTCGCTGCCGTCGCCGGTGAGCCACGCGGTGCCGCCCTCGGCGCCGCTCACCGTGAGTTGCAGCGCGGCGCTGAGCTGTCGCGAGTCGTTGCGCCGGGCGCGGACGCCGTCAGCGGCGGCCGCGTAGACGTCGACCGGCGCGATGCGCTCCTCGCGTTCGAGCAGGACGCCCCCGGCCTGGCCAACGACTGTTTCGCCCGCCAAGCGCAAATAGTTGGCCGGAACATAGTGGTGTGTGGCGAGCGGGTCGCTCATCACCCAGCCGCGATCGTCATAGAAGGTCTCGACCCAGCGGTGGTAGCCGGCGATGCCGGTGCCTCCTTCGTTGCCCACCACCCAACCCGGTACCTCCCGGGCCGGAATACCGGCCGCCGCCAGCAAGGCCACCGACAGGCGCGCGATGCCCGTGCAATAGCCGCTGCGCCGCTCGAGCACGCTCGCGGCGTCCTGAGGCAGGGCGCGATCCAGGTCGTAGCGCACGTTGCGCCCCACCCAGCCGAGGAGCCGCGACACCGCGTCGTAGCGCCGGTCCGCGCCCGCCACCAGGGTCCGCGCCAACCGCGTCACCTGGTCGGGAGCCGGCGCCGCCGAGGGCAACCGGAAGCGCTGACTGGATTCGAGGGGCCAGGTTTCGACTCGAACCTCCGCCTCGTCGCCGTTCAGGGTCAGGACATAGCCCGCGTCCCGGTACTCCTCGAGCGCGATTCCCGAGGGGGGCACGATACGCGCGCGATCCGTGCCTTCGACCGCGACGCCGCCCTGGGCCGCGACTGACAGGAGCGAGAGCGCCAGCGCCACCAGCGCACGCCGCGCCGCCGTCACTTGAGGCTCCCGGGGAACGAATGCGCCTTGAGCAAGCCGTCGAGCATTCCGTTGATGAAGCGCCCCGACTGCTCGGAGCCGTACTTCTTCGCCAGCTCGATCGCTTCGTCCATCACCACCAGCTTGGGCACGTCGATCTCGCACAGCATCTCGTAGACCGCCAGCCGAAGAATGTTGCGGTCCACCGGCGGCATGCGCTCGAGCCGCCAGTTGGCGGCCTGGCTGCGGATCAGCTGGTCGATCTCGTCGCGCCGGGCGAGAGTGCCTTCGACCATCCCGCGAGCGTGCTCGAACGCCTCTTGCGCGCGGTCGATGCTCTGCTGTGCCTGCGCCTCGGTGCGTCGCTTGCTGCCGGGGGCCGTGAACTCCCCGAGGTCGAAAGCGTTGAACACCTGCGGCAGCGGGCTCCCTCCGAGATCCACCTGGTACAGCATGCGCACCGCCATCTCGCGTGCCGCTCGCCGTTTGCCGGCGGAATGTCCGCTCTTCAAGGAGGCGATCTCTCGGCCCGGAGCGGGTCAGCGCACGCCGAGCCGCGCGAACAGGTCGGCCATCTCGAGCGCCGCCAGCGCGGCGTCCCACCCTTTGTTGCCGGCCTTGCCGCCGGCGCGCTCCTGCGGCCTGGGCGCTGGTCTCGCAGGTCAGGACGCCGAACCCGACGGGCAGCCGGTGACGGGTCGAAACCTCGGCGACTCCACGCGGCAGCACTCGCCGCAGATGTACTCGAAGTGCGGCGTCTCGCCGCGCACCACGGCTCCCAGGGCGACGAGGGCGGCAAACTCGCCGCGGCGCGCCAATTCGTCGAGCGCTGGCGGGATCTCCCAAGCGCCGGGAACGCTCACCAGCACCAAATCGCCGGGAGGCGTGCCGTGACGATCGAAGCAATCCAGGGCACCCTCGACCAGCCGCTCGACGATACGGCCGTTGAACCGCGAGGCGACCACGCCGAAGCGCCGTCCTGCCCCGACGAGGTTCCCCGTGATTGCGCGTATCTCTTTCATTTTCAAAAGTGTTACAGCCGAACGGCTGAAGCGCCAGAGTATAGAGAACCGGCGCGAGATGGTCAATGCGGCCGCTACGGCGCGAGGGCTCCGCGCACCAGTTGGCGCAGGAAGACGACCGTAGGAGGGAGCCAGAAGCGTCTTCATGAGCAGATCCACCGCGATTCCGGACAGGGCGAGCAAGGCGAGGCGGCGCTCCACCGTCGTGAACGGCCAAATCCGGCGCACCAGGAGAGGTCGCGCCAGCAGCACCCCCAGGAGGACGAAAGCCATGATCCGCACCACCGACCAAGGCACCCAGGCAGCAAAGAGCCCGGAAAACGGGTGGCCGCTCGCCCGCGCGTACGAGGCGACGAAGTACGCCATGTAGTTCATCAGCGCGGCGCCCATCGCCAGGCCGAGATAGCCGGCGGTGAGCCAGGATGCGGCAGCGAAGACGGAGAGATGCAGAAGATGCTGAGGCACGAACTGGCGCCAATCGTTCTCGCGCGCCTCGCCGGTCGAAATCCAGGCGAACATCTCCTGGCGGTATTCCTCGCCGTTCAGCGTCCCGCGGCTCGCGGACTCGGGAGCGACGTACACCCAGAGCACCATTCCCGCGGCGAGCAGGAAGGCCCACAGCAGGCCGAGCTTCCAGGCCGAGTAGTAAGACGTGGTCCGCACACGCGCGGCGAAGCCGGCGTAGATCGTCAGCGGGGCAACCAGCGGCAGCAACCAGCGGCCGGCTGGCAGCGAGCCGACCAGGACCGGCACCAGAACGGTCGCGGCGACCAGCAGCTTCTCCGCTCGCGTCCCCGGTTCGGGTCTCACAGGGCTCCCCCGGCAGGAGCCAAGTGGATCTCTTCTACCGCCGAGCGAGGATCGGCGTCCAGCGCGTAGATCACCGCGCGCGCCACCTCGGCGGCGGGAATCATCCGCGATCGTTCCCAGTCACCCGGCAACGAGCCCCAGATCTCGGTATCGGTCGCGCCGGGATAGACCGCGGTGACGCGAACGCCGGACCCGGTCAGCTCTTCGCGCAGCGACGCGACCAGTCCGCGCAGTCCCCACTTGCTGGCGCCGTACGCGCTCCAGCCGGGAAAGCCGCGCGTCGCGGCCATCGACAACAGTGGAAAGAGGTGCCCGCCGCCTCGCCGGCGCATCGCCGGAAGAAGAGCTCGGAACAGCAGGAACACACCGTCGAGATTGGTCTGCAGGATGTCTCGAAAGACCTGCGGATCCGTCTCCTCGAGCGGCGCGATCGCCGCCACTCCCGCCGCCGGCACCACGATCTGCGCCGCGCCCCAGCGCTCGGCGACCACCGCCGCGACCTGTTCCGTTTGCGCCGGCTCCCGCACGTCGCACGCCATCACTACCGTCTCACCGGTCGCGCGGCCCCGGGTTTCCTCCAGCGGCTCGACGCGGCGTCCGAGCAACATCAGCGGATGGCCGCGGCGGCTCAACGCGAGGGCGATCTCCCGGCCGAGGCCAGAACCGGCACCGCTGACCACCGCGACGCCAGTGACCTGCGGGCTCGTCGTATCTGTCGGGTTGGCGGGCATAGCGGGGGCGGGGTGGCGACGGTCGCTGTGCTACAGTCCGGCGCCGGTCGGGACGTGGCGCAGTCTGGTAGCGTACCTGAATGGGGTTCAGGGGGTCCCGGGTTCAAATCCCGGCGTCCCGACCAAAATCCTCTTCCATCCCAATTCAGCGGCGGTCTAGCAGCGCGAGGATCTGGCGTGCCTCGTTGAGCGCGCGTTCGATGCGCCGCCGGCGCTCGGCGCGCGTTTTCGCGTCGTCGCCGGCGAGCGGCAAGACCTTCTGAGCCCCGCGGGCGGCGGACTTCCGAGGCGGCACCGGGGGCGGCGTAGCGGCCGGCGCTTCGACTGGCGCTTCTTCTTCACCAACGGGAGGGTTGGAGGTCGAGCCCGCGCCGGGTGAACCCAGCGCCATCTCGCCCTCGAGCTTCTTCTTGGCGCCGGCGATGGTGTAACCCTCGTCGTAGAGCAATTCCTTGATGCGCCGGATGACGTCGAGCTCTTTCTCGGCGTAGACCCGCTGTCCGGACTTGCTCTTGCTCGGCGCCAGGATCGGGAACTCGGTCTCCCAGTAGCGCAGGACGTAGGGCTGGATGTCGAGCGCTCGGCAGGCCTCACCGATCTTGTAGTAGAGCTTCTTGTGCCGCTTCTCCATGCCGGCGATGGACTACGCGTTGCTCTTGTCGTCCTTCGGAGCGACTTCCTTCTTCAGGCTCCGTGCCGGACGGAACGTCAGGCCGCGATGCTGCGGAATGACGATGCTTCTCACCGCTCACTGGGTTGACGCCCAGCCGGCCAGGACGCTCGCGCACTTCGAAGGTGCCGAAGTTCTTGATCTTCACCGTGCGGCCGCCGATGAGCGTGCTCTTGACGGTCGCCAGGATCGCGTCGACGATGGCGCTAGCTTCGGTCTTGGTGAGCCCGCCGTGGCGGTGGTAGACGAGGTCGATCAAGTCGGCCTTGGTCATGCCCTTCGGCTGCGAACGGCGAGAACTCTTGCCCGAGATCTTGGTCGCCATGGCCGGTCTGTCCGTAAAGTGAATTCTCCGAAGTATCACTTCAGAGGTATTACATGAAGTATAGGCAGGCAACCTCCAACGGGCAAGGATATTCACGTTGATGAAGATGTCTTGCTCCGGGCCCGTATGACTAGCCGCACCGGAACCCCATCCAGGCTCAAGGTTTCACGCAGGACGTTCTCCAGGTAGCGGCGGTACGGGTCCGTCCGCTGGAGGGTCCGGTTGGCGAAGAGCATGAAGGTCGGCGGGCCGGTCGAAACCTGGGTGGCGTAGAAGAGCTTCCACGGCTTGCCCTTCTGCGCCGGCGGCCGGTGCCGGGTGGTCGCCTCTTCGAAGATGCGATTGACTTCG
The DNA here is from genome assembly GCA_963821905.1 of Thermoanaerobaculia bacterium. Taxonomy (GTDB): domain Bacteria; phylum Acidobacteriota; class Thermoanaerobaculia; order Multivoradales; family JAGPDF01; genus CAWGFP01. The sequence goes on from CAWGFP010000015.1 coordinate 627,648, forward strand.
CCGGTCGGCAGCTGGCGCCGGAAAGCCTCGAGCGACCGGTCGACGGCCGGGAAGAGCTTCTCCACTCCCCGGCCGGTGTGGCAGGAGAGGTTCAGCCTCGGCGGGGATGGCCAGGAGCTCCTCCAGCCGCGGCCAGGTCAGGTCCAGCTTCTCCCGGGCCGGCTCGCTCAGCAGGTCCCACTTGTTGATCGCCACCACCGCTGCACGCCCGGCTTCCCAGATGGCGCCGGCGATCGCCAGGTCGCCCGCGGTGATGCCCTGCGTCGGCGTCGATCACCAGGACCGCCACCTGGGCGCGCTCGATCTGGCGCTGGGCCAGCATCACCGCCAGCTCCTCCGGCGCGCCCGAGGCCTGGCTGCGCCGCCGGATGCCGGCGGTGTCGATGAGCAGATAGTGCTTCCCTTCGCGCTCGATCAGGGTGTCGATCGGGTCGCGCGTCGTGCCGGCAATGGGCGAGACGAGGACCCGCTCGTCGCCCGGCGACCCGGTTGAGCAGCGAGGACTTGCCGACGTTGGGCCGGCCGACGATGGCCACCGCAGGTGCCACGGTGGTCGGGACGGCCGGCGAGTCGGGCAGAGCCGCCGCCAGTGCTTCGCGAAGGTCGGCGATCCCGGCGCCATGCTCGGACGAGACCAGGATCTGGGTGGCGATGCCGAGGCGGTAGAACTCGGCGAAGGCGCTCTGCGCGGCGCGGGTGTCAGCCTTGTTGACCACCAGCATGGTCGGCTTGTCCAGGCGGCGCAGCTTGGCCCAGATCCTCTCGTCGGCGGTGACCAGCCCCTCCTTGCCGTCGACCACGAAGAGCAGCAGGTCGCTCTCCTCGACCGCCAACTCGACCTGGCGGCTCAAGCCGAGCGGATCGTCGCCCGGAACTAGCCCGCCGGTGTCGACCAGCTGGGCCGGCCGGCCAGAGAACTCGGTCGAGCCGACGATGCGGTCGCGGGTCACACCAGGCAGATCGTGAACGATCGACTGTCGGCGGCCGACCAAGCGGTTGAACAGCGTGCGACTTGCCCACGTTGGGCCGGCCGACGATCGCCACCACAGGAGTCACGCTCATCGCCGACGCCGTCCTTTCGGAGCCGGCCTCCGGGTAGAGATTGGCGCCGGCTTGCGCCTGCCGCCGGCGGGCCGGGACCGCGGCTCGGGCATGCCGACGATCTTCAGGTCGAGGCCCCGATGGCGGTGATCCACCCGCACCAGCAGCACCTCCACCGCATCGGCAAGCTGGAACCGGCGGCCGCTCGTCTGTCCGACCAGCCGATGCGCCGTCGGGCTCGAAGACGTAGTAGTCGTCGGCCAGCGTGCGGATCGGCACCAGGCCGTCGACGTAGAGACCGTCGAGCTGGACGAACAGCCCGAACGGCTGCACCCCGGTGACCCGGCCCTTGAAGGTCTCGCCCACTCCGGTTGCCAGGAAGCGGACCTTCTTCCACTGCAGAAGGTCGCGCTCCGAGTGCTCGGCCCGCCGCTCGGTGAAGCTGGTGTGCTCGCCCATCACCGGCAGCCGCTCGAGCAGCAGCGCGCGTTCGGCGTCGGCTTCCTGCTCGGCCGCGCAGCAGGGCCTTCAGCCGGCGATGCGACCAGCAGGTCCGGATAGCGGCGGATCGGCGAGGTGAAATGCAGGTAGTACCGTGCCGCCAGCGCGTAGTGGCCGCGCGGACTCGGGATCGTAGATGGCGCGCTGCACCGAGCGCAGCACGACGGCGGAGACGAACGCCTCCTCGGGGCGCCCCTTGACCGTCGCCAGCACTTCCTGCATGGCGGAGGGATGCAGGTTGGTCAGGTCGCCGCGGAGCGCCAAGCCGAAGGCGCGCAGAACCTCGCGCAGCTCCTCGAGGCGCTCGCGGGTCGGCGGGTCGTGCACCCGGTAGAGCGCCGGGCTGTCGTGCGATTCGAGCTCGAAGGCCACCGCCTCGTTGGCGGCGATCATGAACTCCTCGATGATGCGGTGCGCGACGTTGCGCTCCGACGGATGAATGCCTACCGTGTAGCCGTCGGTGTCGAGGATGACGTCGCCCTCGGGAAGATCGAAATCGATCGAGCCGCGGGCCATGCGGGCGCGGTTGAGGATCTGCATCAGCTCGCGCATGTCTTGCAGCAATCGCAGCAGCCGGCCGTATTCCTCCCCGTCCCGCGCTTGCGGCTCCTCGAGCACCCGGCGCACCTCGGTGTAGGTCAGCCGGCGAGAGCTCTCGATCACGGTCTCGGCGAAGCGGCGGCCGAGAATCTGGCCGTCACGGCCGATGTCCAGGAATACCGACATCGCCAGGCGCGGCACACCCGGCCGCAGCGAGCAAAGTCCGTTCGAGAGCCTCTCCGGCAGCATCGGAATGGCGCGCTCGGGATAGTAGACGCTGGTCCCGCGGCGGTAGGCCTCGAGGTCGATGGCGTTGCCCTCGGTCACGTAGTGCGCGACGTCGGCGATGTGCACGCCGAGACGGAAACGTCCGGCGTCGAGCCGCTCGAGCGAAATCGCATCGTCGAAGTCGCGCGCCGTTTCACCGTCGATGGTGACGATGTCCCGGCCGCGGAGATCCTCGCGCCCGGCCCAGTCGGACGGACGAGGGTCGGCCGGGAACTCGTCCGCCGCCATGAGAACCTGCGGCGGAAACACCTCGGGTATCTCGTAGTGCCGCAGCACGACCGCCACGTCGACTCCAGGCGTCTCGACATGTCCCAGCACCTCGACGACGCGGCCCCGCTGCGGACCCCCACGGCCGTCGCCCGGCTCGATGGCGACCACCACCCATTGGTCTTCGAGCACTCCCTCGGTCTCCCGCACCTCGACCTCGATCGAGGCCTTGGGGTCGAAGGGTACTAGCCAGCGGCGCTCGGACCCCAGATCGAGGGTGCCGACCGCCTGCTTGAATCGCCGCTCGAGCACCAGCACGACCGCCGCCTCGGGCAGGCGTTGGCCCCGCGCCGTGGCATGGCGCTTCAGGCGCTTGACCATCACGGTGTCGCCGTCGGTGGCGTTCTTGAGGTGGCGCTTGGGGACGTAGAAGCCCGGCTCGCGGCGTGCCCCGCTGCGCACCAGCGCGTCGCCGCTTTCCAGGAGGTCCAGAGTACCGACGCTCCACTCGGTAAAGCGCAACGCGTACCAGCGGCGGTTCCATTCCACCGCCTGGCCGAGCGCGGTCAACTGGCGCAAAGCCGCGGCGAGCTCCGCTGGCTCGACTCCATCGGGAAGACGCCGCACGAGCTCGGCCTCGCTGGCGCCGCGCGAGCCGCCCGCTTCGAGGTCCGCGAGCGCGCGGGCACGAATCACACCGTCACGGCCGGCAAATTGCTTGGCGAGGTCAACGTTACTTTCGGCGCTCACTTTAGATATGATCCCGGCGGCCGCGAAAGTGGCGGAATTGGTAGACGCGCAAGCCTCAGGAGCTTGTGGTCGCAAGGCCGTGGGGGTTCGAGTCCCCCCTTTCGCACCATCCCGATCCCTCCCGTATCCGTCAAGAAGCCCCCAATACGACTGGGGGCACAGCGGTGGTGAGCAGCAGACCCGACCGCGCGACCACCACGCCGTCGCGCTCGAGCGCCGCCTCGAGCTTCACCATACCTCCGAGCTTCCCGATCAGGCGCGCCGTGGCGCGCAGACGGTCGCCGGGGCCCACCGGGTGCAGGAATTCTGCACCGTCGATGCCCGCCAGCATGCCGTTCTGGCGCTCCTCCGGGCTCGCCAGCAGGACCATCGCCGCCTGGGCCATGGCCTCGACCAGCAACGGCGCCGTCACCTCGGCGCCGCGGCTCCACACCGCGCCGGCGGTCAGGCAGACTTCGACCCCATCGCCATCGGCGCGCTCGGCCAGGCGAAAGGGAAAAGCGTGCGGCAGCACGGGATCAGACCGGTTGACTCTTCTTGCTGACCACGAATTCGGCCAGCGAATCGACCGAGGAGAGCGCCTGACTGCCGACCTCCTGGTCCTCGATCTTGACGCCGAACTCCTGCTCGATGCCCAGCACCAGCTCGAGCGCGTCGATCGAATCCAGGCCCAGCCCTTCGCCAAAGAGCGGCTGCGCACTGTCGATGGAGGCCGGATCCACCTCGAGCTTGAGGCGGTGAACGATGAGGCGTTTGATCTGCTCTTTGAGCTCGGCGGTGGCAACGGCTTGCGTCATGGGGGCGGGATCGTACCAGCGATCCCAGGCTCATCTCAACTCATCACCAGCCCGCCATCGATCCGAATGGTCTGCCCGGTGATGTAGCCGGCGGCATCCGAGGCCAGGTAGGCGACCAATTCCGCAACCTCCTCGGGCTTGCCCAGTCGCCGCAGCGGGATGTCCGCCACGTACTCCTCGAGCTTCCCCTGCGGCATCGCCTGCAACAATTCGGTGTCGATGAAGCCCGGGGCGACCGCATTGGCGGTCACGCCGTAAGAGGCGGTTTCACGCGCCAGCGCCTTGATGAAAGCGATCATCCCCGCCTTGGCGCTGCTGTAGTGTGTCTGCCCCAACTGGCCGATGATCCCGGAGACGCTGGTGATGGCGATCACCCGGCCCCAGCGGCGCCCGAGCATGCCCTTGATGAGCGCCTTGGTCAGACGGAAGCCGCCCTTGAGGTTCACCTCGTGGATCTCGTCCCAGTCCTCCTCGGCGAGGAAGGGCAGCAAGCGGTCGCGGATCAGGCCGGCGTTGTGCACCAGGATCTGCACCACTCCGAGCTCGCGCTCGACCGCCTCGACCAGGGGCGGGACTTGAGACCGGTCGCGAAGATCGAGGGGAAACGCCCGGCCGCCGATTTCTTCCGCCAGGCGTTCGGCAGCCTCACGACGATCGCGATAGGTAATGCCAACCCGGCAACCCCGCGCGGCGAGGGCTCGTGCCGTGGCGGCGCCGATGCCGCGGCCGGCGCCGGTGATGAGTGCGACTCGCGCATCCAAACTGATGGTCACGCTATCACTTCGACCTGCGCCTTACGGTCCAACCAGCGCATCATCTTCGATAGCTGATCGTCGCGGCCGCACTGGGCATAGAACGCGATGCCGTCGGCGCTCAACCGGTCGACCACACGTTCCCAGCGCATCGGGCGCACTACCTGGTGCACCAGAAGGTCGCGCACCGCCACACTGTCCGTCAGCGGGCGGCCGTCGGCAGGCGAATGAACGGGCATCCGTGGATCGGCGATACGCACAAGGCGCGGGACCTCGCTCGCCAGCGCATCGGTGATCGGCGCCATGAGCGGCGAATGGATCGGCCAGGCGATGGGGATCGTGGCGGACCGCAAAGCCTCCGGACGCGCCCTGTCGACGAGACGCTCGACTGCCGCGCGATGCCCGGTGACGATGAACTGCGCGCTGTTTTGACTGGTGCCGATCCACACGCCCTCGTTCTGTGTGGAGCAAGCCGCGCACAGCTCCACCATCCGGTCCTCCTTCACTCCGGTCACCGAGCCCATCGCGGCATCGAGACCTTCGAGCAGCCGCTCGTAGAGGTCGGCGGTGCGCAGCACCAGGGCCAGGGCATCCTCGAGGCAGATAGCCCCGGCGGCCGCGAGCGCCGGAAACACGCCGAGGCTGTAGCCCGCTACCGCGTCGACATGCAGCCCGGCCTCGCTGAGCGCGGCCCACGCCATGGCGCCGACCACGAGCACCGCCGTCTGGGCGTTGCGGCTGGCAAGAAGCTCCTCCGCCGGGCCCTCGAAGAGCAGCCGGCGAAAGCGCGGACCGCAGATGAGCTCGGCACGCGCGAGCACGTTCGCCGCGGCCGCGGATCGCTCCGCCAGCTCCCGGCCCATCCCGACCCGCGCCGAGAGCTGCCCGGGAAAGATCGCCGCGCTTTTCACCGTCGCGGCACGCCGGTGTCTTCTCCCGTTAGCCGGAAGACCGCGGTCGTCGTCGCGGTGCCGCGGAGCGCCTTGCGGATCGACTCCCATGGACGGGCGCCCAGCCAGTCGATGAAACGGCCGCGAAAGCCCCCCCGGCCCGCCTCGTGAAAAAACCGCGCGAGGCCGGTGAGCTCACCCGGCAACGGCCGCTCGACCAGCTCCCAGGGATGGATGACGGCCACAGGAAGGCCTCCGCGCTCGGCGTGGTGGATCGCCGCGCGATCGATCCAGCGCGGCGCCGCGATGCGACCCGTCCAGCCGCCGGCCGGCAATTGCAGGCGCCCGCCGAAGACCAGCGGCGGGAACTCCATCAGCTTCAGGCCGTCGGGCCAACGCAGTCGTGAGGCGAAAAGCGGATTGTCGAGCCGCCCGGACCCCAGGGCCGGCATGAGCGAGCTGTCGTAGGCATAGCCGGCCTCCGCCACCACTCGGGTCACCGAGGTGGCCGGCGCGCGCAGCGACCACTCGGGAGCGCGAAAGCCGGCGACCGAGTCGCCCAGCAGGTCTTCGAGCAGCTTGCGCGCGGAGCTGATGTCCTCGCGAAAAGCGCTCAGCGGGCGCGAGAGCGCACGCACGTGAATCATGCCGTGACAGGCCACCTCGTGACCGGCCGCGGCGAGCTCGCGCACGCGCTCCGGCAAGCGCCGCGCCACCTCGCCCAGAACGAAGAAGGTCGCCGTCCGCCCGGCACGCGCGAAGAGCTCGGTGATCTCGGGCAGCAGCCAGTCGAGCTCCTCCACCAGGGCCGGGCGGTGACGAGGGTCGACGTAATCCGGCACTTGGCAGTTGTGGTACCACTCCTCGACGTCGACGGTGAGGGCCCAGCCGAAGGGTCCGGACAACCGGCTCGCGACCGGCGCGCCGTCAGCGGTCATCGAAAACCTTGAAGTAGATCGCGGCGCAGGAAATCCGCACGGTATCGAGGACCGGCCGGAAGTGGCTCGGCTGATCGCCGTAGATCGTTCGCACCGGAACGTGCGCCAGCCGCGCTCCCAACCGCACCGCCTTGATGACGATCTCCGACTCCACGGCGTAGCGGCGCGAGCGCAACTCCAGGCGGCGCGCCAGCTCTGCGTCGAGGAGGCGATAGCCGGACTGGCTGTCGAAGAGCTCCACCCCGGTCATCCAGGAGAGCACACGCGAACCGATGTAGTTGGTCCAGTAGCGGGCGCCGGGAATGATCGCCCGCCCTGCCCAGCGCGAGCCGATCACCAAGTCCGCCTCGCCGCGCTCCCAGGGAGCGACCAGGGCCGGCACGTCGGCGGGATCGTGCTGACCGTCGCCGTCGAGGAGAAGCACCGCCGCGGGCTCGAGGGCCAGGGCCGCCGAAATGCCCGCGCTCAGCGCCGCGCCCTTGCCCCGGTTCTGCGCCAGCGATACCACGTTCGCGCCGGCCGCTGACGCCGCCGCCGCGGTGCCATCGGCGCTGCCATCGTCGACCACCACGACCCGTTCGAGATGACGCCGCACGCCCTCGACGACCGGACCGATCGACTGCGCGCAGCGGTAGGCTGGAATGACTGCGATCACGTCACTACGCATGCATGTCGCCGAGAGTGCGGGAAGCTTACCTCAGGTCCGTGCGGCCTTCTCTCGCTTGTCGCGCGGCTCGCCTTTGTGAGATTCTTCGACGGTCGCCTCCGGCTGGTCGCCGGACTAAGTTCAACCGGGAGGAAATGCCGCGTAACGGTTGGCCGTGAGGCTGCCGCCGCGGGCTCGAAACCGTGCCCAGCCAGTACTATCCGGTTCTCCTCGCGTTGGCGCTGTCGCTCGTCGTGGGCGGCGCGATCCTGACCCTCGCCGCACTGCTCGGCCGGCGCGCCAGGTCAGGCGGCCGGGTGAAGATGTCGACCTACGAGTCGGGCGTGCCGCTGCTCGACCGCTCGCCACAAGCGGATCTCGATCGCCTTCTTCCTGATCGCCATCGACTTCATCGTCTTCGACGTCGAGGCCGCGTTCCTCTATCCCTGGGCCCTGGTCCTGCGCGAGGGCGGCTGGCCGCTGTTCTGGGCGGTGATGGTCTTCATCTTCCTGATCCTGGTCGGCTACGCCTACGTCTGGCTCAAGGGCGGCCTGGATCTCAGCCCGCGCCGCGAGCGCGCGCGGAGCGCGCTGAGAGTCAGCCGTGACGCGAAGCGCGCCGCGAGCCGCAGACCCGCGTCGCGCCGGCGCTGTCCGCCGGCGGCCGCGCGGCCGAGATCGACGCGCTGCGCACGCGCTACCCCACCGCCCGAGGCGCTGCTGCTGCCGGCCCTCCACATCGCCCAGCGCGGTCGGGCGGCTGGCTGCCGGACGAGGCCGATCGAGGCGGTCGCCGCCGACCTCGACCTGCCGCCGGCCAGAGGTCTACGGCGTGGTCACGTTCTACGACCTCTACCACCAGAAGCCGGTCGGCCGCCACCGCATCCGCGTCTGCACCAACCTGTCGTGCCAGCTCCGCGGCGCCGAGGAGATCATGGAGGCGCTGCGCCAGGAGCTCGGCGTGGGCGAGGACGAGGTCACGCCGGACGGCCGCTGCTCCTACGTCCACTTCGAGTGCCTGGGCTCGTGCGACACCGCGCCGATGATGATGGTCGACGACGACTACCACGAGAACCTCACCCCGCGACGGGTGCGCGACTCTCGTGAGAGGTCTCGAAGTAGATGGCGCTTCGAACCGGTCCTGACCGCAACGTCGGCAACCCCGACGGCGCTCACGCTCAAGGGCTACCGCGAAGACCGGCGGCTACGAGGCGCTCGCCAAGGCGCTCAAGATGGAGCCCGACGGCGATCATCGAGGAGGTCAAGAAGTCGGGCCTGCGCGGCCGCGGCGGCGCCGGCTTCCCCGCCGGCCTGAAGTGGAGCTTCATCCCCAAGGACAACGACAAGCCCAAGTACCTGGTCTGCAACGCCGACGAGTCCGAGCCCGGCACCTTCAAGGACCGGCTGCTGATGGAGCACGACCCGCACCAGCTCATCGAGGGGTGCGCCATCTGCTGCTGGGCGGTGCGGCGCCAACACCTGCTACATCTACATCCGCGGCGAGTACACCAAGGCCGCCGACGATCCTCGAGCGGCGCCATCAAGCGAGGCCTACGACGGCGGGCATCCTGGGCGAGAGCGTGCATGGGCTCGGGCTTCAAGCTCGACATGTACGTGCACCGCGGCGCCGGCGCCTACATCTGCGGCGAGGAGACCGGGCATGCTCGAGTCGCTCGAGGGCAAGCGCGGCCAGCCGCGGGTCAAGCCGCCGTTCCCCGCGGTGGTCGGCGCCTTCGGCTGCCCGACGGTGATCAACAACGTCGAGACGCTGTGCAACGTGCCGCACATCATCGACGCGCGGCGCCGACTGGTTCAAGGCGATCGGCACCGACGAGCGCAACACCGGCCCCAAGCTCTACGCCATCTCCGGCCACGTCGAGCGCCCGGCACCTACGAGCACCCGATCGGCATCACCTTCCGCGAGATGCTCGAGGCGTGCCGGCGGCATGTACAAGCGGCGCGGCAAGCTCAAGGCCTTCATCCCGGGCGGCGCCTCGGCGCCGATCCTGCACGGCCGACGCAGATCGACATCAAGATGGACTTCGACACGGTCGCCAAGGCCGGCTCCATGCTGGGCTCGGCGGCGGTGATCGTGATGGACGACACGGTCTGCATGGTGCGCTCCGTGGCCCGGCTGGCCAAGTTCTTCGACCACGAGTCCTGCGGCCAGTGCACGCCCTGCCGCGAGGGCACGAACTGGATGGAGCTGGTGCTCAAGCGCATCGAGCACGGCGAGGGGCGGCGAGGCGACGTCGACGCTCCTGCTCGATCGTGCCAGCAACATCGGCGGCAACTCGCTCTGCGCGCTGGGCGACGCGGCGGTCGGCCCGGTCAAGTCGCTGGTCGAGCGCTTCCGCGACGAGATCGAGCGGCACGTCCGCGAGCGGCACGCTGCCCCTTCCCGCGAGCGCCGTTACTTCGAGGACTCGGAGCGGAGCCTAGAGTGCCCAAAGTCACGATCGACGACCGCACCGTCGAGGTGGAGGCCGGCACCAACCTGATCGAGGCCGGCGCTCAAGGTCGGCGTCCAGATCCCCCACTACTGCTACCACCCGCGCCTGTCGGTCGTCGGCCAGTGCCGCATGTGCCTGGTCGAGATCGAGGGCGAGATGCCGAAGCTGCAGACCGCCTGCTCGACCACAGGTGATGAAGGACGGCATGGTGGTGCGCACCGACGACGCCCGAGGTCGTCGAGGCCGCAGAAGGGGATGATGGAGTTCTTCCTCATCAACCACCCGCTCGACTGCCCGATCTGCGACCAGGCCGGCGAGTGCGGCCTGCAGGACTACTCGTTCAAGCACGGCGTGGCGTTCTCGCGCTTCCAGCTTCGAGGACAAGCGCACCTATCCCGGCCGCGAGCGCATCCCGCTCGGGCCGCAACGTGCTGCTCAACATGAACCGCTGCATCCAGTGCACGCGCTGCATCCGCTTCACCGAGGAGATCTCGAAGACCGGCGAGCTCGGCTTCTTCGAGCGCGGCGCGCGCGACCGAGATCGGCACCTTCCCGGGCAAGCCGCTGGACAACCCGCTGTCGACCTGCGTGGTCGACATCTGCCCGGTCGGCGCGCTCACCTCCACCCGCTTCCGCTTCGCCGAGCGCGTCTGGTATCTCGACAAGAAGCCCTCGATCTGCACCGGCTGCGACGTGGGCTGCAACATCACCATCGAGCACCGCCGCGGCGAGATCAAGCGCTACAAGCCGCGCTTCAACTCCGAGGTCAACGACTACTGGATGTGCGACTACGGGCGCGCGCACGTTCGAGCGCTATCAACAGCTGCCGCGGCTCGCGGCGCCGCGTGCTGCGCCGCGGTGGCAACGGTCGCAGCCGGCGACTGGAAGGAGGCGCTCGACGCGCTGTCACAACGGCGACTGCGCGACGCGCAGCGAGGGCGCGGTGGCCATTCCTCGGCTCCGGCTTCCTGACCACCGAGGAGGCGTTCCTGCTGGCGCAGCTCGCCGACCACGTGGGCACGCCGCACCGCTCGGTGCCGGTCGACAGCGGGCCACGCGCGGTACGATCCCGAACCCGAAGGGCGGGATCACCGGGCGCGACGCGGCGCCGAACCGCCGCGGCGCCGAGCTCGCCGGCCTGGTGCCCGGCGAGGGTGGCCTCGACGCCGAGACTCTGCTGGTCGGGCGACGGCGCCGAGAGCTGCGCGGTGCTGGTCGTCGCCGACAGCGACTTCGGCCGCGCGGCGCACGATGCCGCGAGATGGTCGAGCGGCTGCGCGAGGCGCAGTTCCTGGTCGTCATCGGCTGGGCCGACACGCCGCTGGCGCAGGCCGCGGACGTGGCGCTGCCGGTCGCCCACCACGCGCGAGAAGGACGGCACGTTCGTCAACGTCGAGGGCCGCGTGCAGCGCTTCGACGCGCGCCTTCCCGCCGCCGGGCCAGGCGCGGCCGCTGGTCGAGGTGCTGCGCCGACCTGCTGGCGCGCTTCGAGCCGCAGTGGGGCCAGGCCACCGCCGGCCACGGTCTTCGACCTGCTCGCGGCGAGCGTCCCGGCCTTCGCCGGGCTGTCAGCTGGACGACGCTCCCGGCCACCGGCTCGCCGCTCGACGTGCGCGCAGCGCCCGCCCGCCGCCGAGCCCACGCCGCCCGGGGCGCGGGCACGCGGCCGTGAGCTACGACGCTCGCCGCGACCGCGGTCGTCAAGATCGCCGTCGTGGCTCGGCCTGCTGATCAACGTCGCGCCGATCATGGTCTGGGTCGAGCGCCGGGCATGCGCGCTGATCCAGGACCGGCCCGGCCCGAACCGGCTCGGGCCGTTCGGCCTGTTCCAGGCGATCGCCGACGCCGTCAAGTTCATGTTCAAGGAGGACGTCGACGCCGACGCGGCGCGGACAAGCCGCTCTACCTGCCTGGCGCCGGTGCTCGCCGCTCGTGCCCGGCCTTCACGACCTACGTCGTCATCCCCTTCGGGCCCGACATCACGGTGGCAGCGGCGAACGCGTCCCGCTGGTGGTCGAGCGAGCGCCGACACCGGCGTGCTCCTCTTCCTCGCGCTCGCGAGCCTCGGCGTCTACTCGCTGGTGCTCGCCGGCTACAGCTCGAACAACAAGTTCTCGCTGCATGGGCGCGATCCGCGCCTCGGCGCAGATGATCAGCTACGAGCTGGCGCTGACGCTCGCGGTGGTCGCGGTGCTGATGCCGGTGGGCTCGCTGCGGCTGGCCGACGTCGTCGCCTACCAGCAGGCGCATCTGGTTGGCCAGCGTGCCGCGCTGGAACATCCTCCCGCAGTCCATCGGCTTCCTGGTCTTCCTGGTCGCCTCTTTCGCCGAGACCAACCGGCTGCCGTTCGACCTGCCCGAGGCCGAGTCGGAGCTGGTCGCCGGCTATCCACACCGAGTACGGCGCCATGCGCTTCGCGCTCTTCTTCATGGGCGAGTACATCGGCGATGGCGGCGCTCTCGGCGCTGGGCGCGACGCTCTACCTCGGCGGCTGGAGCCTGCCGGTGGATGTCGCAGCGTCGTTCCTGGCTCGACGGGCTGGCTCGGCGTCGGCTCCGGTCGGCCTCGGCTCGTCGCTGACCTCGGCGTCAAGATCGGCGCTCTGCATGTTCGTTCTTCGTCTGGGTGCGCTGGACGTTCCCGCGCTTCCGCTACGACCAGCTCATGCGGCTCGGCTGGAAGGTGCTGCTGCCGCTGGCAATTTTCAACCTGATCGCTGGTGGCCGCGATGACGCTCGCCGGTCGGCTCGGAAAACTGTGATGGAAGTCGCGATCTTCGCCATCTTCGCCGCTCCTGGCGCTGGGCTCCGCGCTCGTGGTGGTGATCGCGCACCGCAACCCGGTCTACTCGACGATGAGCCTGGTGGTGACGCTGTTGTCGGTGGCGGCGCTCTTCGTGCTGCTCGGCGCGCCGTTCCTCGCCGTGCTGCAGGTGCTGATCTACACCGGCGCCATCGTGGTGCTGTTCCTCTTCGTCATCATGCTGCTCAACGTCCAGCGCGAGAGCGCCGCCCCTCGCGGCGGGCGCGGCCAGCAGCTGGGTGCGCGGTGCTCGGCGCCGTCGGTCTTCGCCGGCATGCTCGGCATGCTGCTCTGGCGCGCCTACTCCGACGCGCGAGACGCCGCCGCTCGACGCCGAGCTGGTCTCGCTGCACGACCTGGCGCGCCGAGCTGTTCAGCGACCTACCTGCTGCCGTTCGAGATCGATCGGGCTGCTGCTGCTGGTGGCGGTGATCGGCGCCACGGTGCTGGCGCGCGCGGCCGCGCGCGAGAGCCGGGCGAGAGCCCCGGAGGAGCCGATCCATGACGCGTGCCGATCTCCTGGTATCTGCGTGCTGGCGGCGGTGCTCTTCGCCATCGGCACGGTCGGCGCGCTGACCCGGCGCAACGGCATCGCGATCTTCCTCTCGATCGAGCTGATGCTCAACGCCGGCAACCTGGCGCTGGTCGCCTACGCGCGGCTGCTCGGCGACCAGACCGGGCAGATGGTCGTCTTCTTCGTGCTGGCGGTGGCGGCTGCCGAGGCGGCGGTCGGGCTGGCGCTGTTCATCGCCGTCTACCGCCAGCGGCAGCACCATCGACGTCAACCGCATCAACCTGATGCGCTGGTAGACGGGCGAGCGATCGACTGCTCGACCTATCTCTGGCTCATCCCGCTCCTGCCGCTCGCCGGCGCCGCGCTCAACGGCCTCCTCGGGCCGCGGGCGCCGAAGCGGCTGGTCACCGCGGTGGGCGTGGGCGCGCCGGTGCCTGCGCTGCTCGTGGCCCTCGGCTGCCTCTGGCAGTACGTGACCAGGCTGCAGCCCCGAGCCGTTCGAGCAGATCGCTCTACCCTGGACCGCCGGCTACGCTCTCGATCGACGTCGCCTTCCTGCTCGATCCGCTGTCGGCGGTGATGCTCTTCGTCGTCACCTTCGTCGGCTTCTTGATCCACGTCTACTCCGTCGGCTACATGGGCCACGAGGCGGCTACCAGCGCTACTTCGCCTACCTGAACCTCTTCATGGGCGCGATGCTGCTGCTGGTCCTGGGCAACAACTACCTGGTCATGTTCGTCGGCTGGGAAGGCGTCGGGCTCTGCTCCTACCTGCTGATCGGCTTCTACTACGACCAGGAGTTCCCGCCGCACGCCGGCAAGAAGGCGTTCATCGTCAACCGCATCGGCGACTTCGCCTTCCTGCGTCGGGCTGTTCGCGCTGTTCGCGCAGTTCGGCACGCTGCGACTACCGCGACGATGCTTCGCCGCAGATCGCCGCCGACCCGAGCGCGGCGACGCAGCCCTACGCTGCTCGGCCTGTCGTTCGCCGGCTTCGTCGCGCTCTGCCTGTTCGTCGGCGCGATGGGCAAGAGCGCGCAGATCCCGCTCTACGTCTGGCTGCCCGACGCCATGGCCGGCCCGACGCCGGTCTCGGCGCTGATCCACGCCGCCACCATGGTCACGGCCGGCGTCTACATGGTGGTGCGCTCGAACGTGCTTCTACCAGCTCGCGCCCGGGGTCTCGCTCTTCGTGGCGGTGATCGGCGCGGCGACGGCGCTCTTCGCGGCGACCATCGGCCTGGCGCAGACCGACATCAAGAAGGTGCTCGCCTACTCGACCGTCTCGCAGCTCGGCTACATGTTCCTGGCCGCCGGCGTCGGCGCCTACTCGGCGGCGGTCTTCCACCTCGTCACGCACGCCTTCTTCAAGGCGCTGCTCTTCCTCGGCTCGGGCTCGGTGATCCACGCCATGAGCGGCGAGCAGGACATGCGCGCAGATGGGCGGCCTGCAAGAAGCACCTGCCGATCACCTACCGGACGTTCCTGATCGGCACGCATCGCCATCGCCGGCATCCCGCCGCTCGCCGGCTTCTTCTCCAAGGACGAGATCCTGCGCCGGCGCCTTCGACGACGGCCACTACGTGCTCGTGGGCGGTCGGCCTGCTCACCGCCGGGCTCACCGCGTTCTACATGTTCCGCGCCGTGTACCTGACCTTCCACGGCAAGTTCCGCGGCACGCACGAGCAGGAGCACCACCTGCACGAGTCGCCGCCGGTGATGACGGTGCCGCTGATGGTGCTGGCGTCGGCGCGGTCGTCGCCGGCTGGGTCGGCATCTGCCGGCAGGCCTCGGCGCGGACCGCAACTGGTTCCACCACTTCCTGGCGCCGGTGATCGCCGAGCTCGCCCGGCGAGCACGCGGCCGAGCATCGGCGCTCGGCTGCAGCTCGAGTGGGCGCTGATCCTGGCTCTCGGTGCTGGTCGGCGGCGTCGGCATCCTGGTCGCCGCGCGCGCTCTGTGGGGCGGCGACGCGGGCTCGCAGGGCGACGAGGCGTTCGGCGCCGACGCTTCCCGCGCGTCCACCGGCCTGCTGGAGAACAAGTACTACGTCGACGAGCTCTACGACCGGCTCGATCGTCCGGCCGCTCGCCGCGCTGTCGCGCTTCTTCTGGAAGGTGGTCGACATCCTGGTCATCGACGGCGCGGTCCACGTCGGCGCCTTCCTCGACCGAGCTCACCGGCGACCTCGGCCGCTTGACCACCACCGGCAACGTCCGCAACTACGCGCTCTACTTCTTCGCCGGCGCTGGTCGCTGCTGTTCTGGCTGGATGATCCTCTGATGGCCGATGACACGATTCCTCGAGCTCCTCACTCGGCGACACGCTCACGCGGCTGGTCTTCTTCCCGGCGCTCGCGCTGCCTGCCGCTGCTCTTCTTCCCGGCGCGGCGCGCACGGCGCGGTCAAGGTCTACGCCCTCGTCGTCGTCCCTGCGTCGAGCTCGCGCTCGGCGCTGCTCCTACGTCGGCGCGCGCTGGCACCGGGCGGCGGATTCGCGCCGGTTCGGCGAGCCGGCGCTCACCTGGATCCCGGCGCTACGGCATCCGCTACGAGCTCGGCATGGACGGCATCTCGATGCCGCTGGTGCTGCTCGACCGTCCTCCTGCTGCCGATCGTGGTCCTCGGCTCGTGGAAGGGGATCGAGAAGCACTGGCCGGCTTCGCGCGTCTCGCTGCTGCTGCTGACCACCGGCATGCTCGGCGCGCTGCGTCGCCTTCGACCTCTTCCTCTTCTACATCTTCTGGGAGGTGATGCTGGTGCCGATGTACCTGCTCATCGGCATCTGGGGCGGCGAGCGGCGGATCTACGCGGCGGTCAAGTTCTTCCTCTTCACCATGGCCGGCAGCCTGCTGATGCTGCGTCGGCCATCCTCTGGCTGGCCTGGACTACCAGCGAGCTCACCGGCGTCTGGAGCTTCGCCTACGCCGACCTGCTGCGGCTCGACTTCCCGCTGCGCCAGCAGATCTGGCTGTTCGCCGCCTTCGCGCTCGCCTTCGCGATCAAGGTGCCGATGTTCCCGCTCCACACCTGGCTGCCGGACGCCCACGTCGAGGCGCCCACCGGCGGCTCGGTGATCCTGGCCGGCATCCTGCTCAAGCTCGGCACCTACGGCTTCCTGCGCTTCGCCCTGCCGCTCTTCCCGCACGCCGCCGAGGCGCGCGCATGCCGCTGCTCGTCGGCGCTGGCGGTGATCGGCATCATCTACGGCGCGCTGGTCGCCTGGGTGCAGACCGACATGAAGAAGCTGGTCGCCTACTCCTCGGTCGCCCACCTCGGCTTCGTCATGCTCGGCCTGCTCGCCTTCGACCTGGTGGCCTGGCAGGGCGCGCTCCTGCAGATGGTCAACCACGGGCTCTCGACCGGCGCGCTCTTCCTGCTCGTCGGCATGCTCTACGACCGCCGGCACACCAAGAAGTTCGCCGAGTTCGGCGGCCTCGCCAAGGTGATGCCCGTGTTCGCCTTCTTCCTCGTCTTCTCGACGCTCGCGTCGGTCGGCCTGCCGGCGCTCAACGGCTTCGTCGGCGAGTTCCTGATCCTGGCCGGCAGCTTCATCGCGCGCTGACTGCGCTGGCCGGCGGTGGCTGGCGACGTTCGGCGTGGTGCTCGCCGCGATCTACCTGCTGAAGATGCTGCAGCTCACGCTCTGGGGTCCGCTCACCAAGGACGAGAACCGCGGCGCTCAGCGACCTCTCGGCGCGCGAGATCGCTGGCGCTGGTGCCGCTCTGCGTCTTCATGCTCTGGATCGGCGTCGCGCCGCGAGCCTTCCTCGAGCCAAGCCGCCCGGCGCTCGAGGCGCTGCTGCCGCAGCACCGCAGCCGCCGAGCCGCTCCGAGCTGCCGAGGTGCCTGGCCTGCGCCAGCCCGCGCAGGTCGCTTCCGCGGCACTCGGCCTCGGCCTGTGCCTCGCCGACGCGACCCGGAGGCGCGCCAGGTGACGCGATGAATCCGTTCGCGGTGTCGGCCGCACGATCTGGCTCGCTGCTGCGCCGGAGATCGATGCTCTCGCGGCGCCGGCATCGCTGATCCTGCTCCTCGACGCCTTCGCGCCCGGCGCTGCGCCGGCTGTTCACGCCGCTCGCGCATCGCCGGCTGGCTGGTGGCCGGCCTGGGCGCGCGTGCACGCCGGCGTCCCGGGCGGCGAGTCCTTCGGCGGCCTCCTGCGAGTGCGACGCCGCGTGACCCTGTGCGCTGTCGCTGATCGTGCTGCTCGCGACCGTGCTCTGCCTGCTCGCCTCCCAGGGCTACCTGCGGCGCGAGCGGCATCCTGGCGCGGCGAGTACCACGCGCTGCTCCTCTGGTGCGCGGCCGGCCTGCTCCTGATGCTGCGCGGCCACCGAGCTGCTCACCATCTTCGTCGCGCTCGAGCTGCTCTCGGTCTGCCTCTACGCGCTCGCCGGCCTACCACCGCCGCGCTGGCGGTCGCGACCGAGGCGGCGATCAAGTACTTCCTGATGGGCGCCTTCGTCAGCGCCTTCATGCTCTACGGCATCGCGCTGCTCTACGGCGCAGACCGGCACGCACGCGGCTGCGCCGAGATCGCCGACGCGCTCGCCGGCGGCCGGCGGCTCGCCGCGTCTCGGTGCAGCCTCGGCTTCCTGCTGCTGGTCCGCGGCTTCGGCTTCAAGATGAGCCTGGTGCCGTTCCACGCCTGGTCGCCCGACACCTACCAGGGCGCGCCCTCGCCGTTCGTGGCCTTCCTCTCGGTGGCGCCCAAGGTGGCGAGCGCGCTGGTGCTGATGCGCCTGCTCGACGCCGGTCGCCGGCGCGCGGCGCCGGCGGTCAAGTGGCCGCAGCTGGTCGCCGCTGCTGGCGGTGCTCTCGATGCTCGGTCGGCAACCTGCTCGCCCTGGTGCAGCGCGACATCAAGCGGATGCTCGCCTACTCCGGCATCGCGCACATGGGCTACCTGCTGATCCCGCTGGTCGGCGCTCGACCGCGGCGTCGCTGGCGCCGGTGCTGGTCTACCTGCTCGCCTACGTGCTGATGAACGCCGGCGCCTTCGCGCGTGGTCGCGCATGCTCTACGCCGGCCCGGCGAGCAGCACCTGATCTCCGACCTCTCGGGCTGGGGCTACCGCTATCCCGCTGCTCGGCGCCTGCCTGGCCGTCTGCATGCTGTCGCTCGGCGGCATCCCGCCGACCGTCGGCTTCCTCGGCAAGTACCTGGTCTTCCTGCACGCCATCGGGCACGGCCAGCTCTGGCTGGCGGTGGTCGGCGTCGCTGGCGAGCCTGGTCGGGCGTCTTCTACTACCTGCGGGTCGTCTACGTGCTCTACATGAAGGCCGAGGTGCGGCAGCCCGACGGGCCTGCTGATCGACGTCTGGGGCCGGCTCGCGGCGGCTGGTCGCCGCCGGCGGCACGCTGGTGCTCGGCATCGCCCCCGGCCGGCTCCTGGGCTGGCTCGAGGGCGTCGTCGAGCGGCTGGGCTGAGGTGCGCGGGGCAACCTGCCGCGCGTCAAGCTCAAGCACGTTGATCTGCGCAGCCAGCTCGAGGAGCTGGCGTTCTTCCTTCGCGACTAGCGGCAGTGGAAGTTGATCCTCGTCTCGCCGTAGCGCCGCGAATCGCGGTCGACTCGGGTCATATGGACCACTTAATCAGCTCGCCACAATACAACTCCCCAAAAGGGAGTCCTCAAGTACGCCCTTTTATACCCGTCCCAATTTCGTCCCAAAGTATTTGTTGACTTCCGCCGACGAGCGCCGCACTCTTGCACCGTTTCTCAACCACAAGGAGGTGGACAGTGCGAAGGAAGATCGGCCTCGCGTCGTTACTGCTTCTCGGGTTCTTGCTTCCTGCACCCAGCAACCCCAGTCCCACCTGCTACAGATGCGATGCAAGCCAGGTTTGTCAAAGCTCGATCGGCTACGAGCATAAGAACTGTACCGGTGGGCCGAGCGGCTGCATCGCCTGGGGCGTGTGCAACATCAACTAGTAGTCGCCCTGCTGACAGCGTTGATAGGTGGCGCCGCGGGAGTGGGCGGCGCCACCCTGACTCGCGTGATTCCGGTGTCGGTGACAACTCGGCAACCGATGACAGAGACGAAGGCCATCCTCGTCGCGCGAAGCGAGGGCAAGGCTTCCATTGAGGCGGAAGTCGCGGTCCCGGGATCGACGGAGGTGCGAATTCCCTCGGAAGGGCAGTGGTCCCTCCAGATTCGTGGAGGCAAGTTGTGGTCCTTATCTGTTGCCGTGCCGTCGAACCCGGCCGGTGCGGTATCGCCTCGAGGCCTGGCCCGCGAGCACCGCTGTCGGCAGGGCTTCTGTACCAAAGACAGAACGGCTGCCTGTCGCGATCAAGGCTCGGCTGGTTCCTTGCGGCGCGACGGTCCCTCTAACGGAGGAGAGCTGCGCCATCGGAGAACGAGGGCAAGTTCAGCTGCTCCTTGCCAGCCGGATGCTTCGACCTCCGATTTCGGGTCCGTGGCTTCATCAGCCACTTCGTCTGGGAGCGAACGCTGAACCCGGGAGCGAATATCGATTTTGGGCAACTAGCGCTCACACCGGGGTCCTCTGTGGTCGGGTGGGTACGCACGGAGGGCCAGCGGCCATTTGACGGGACCACGGAAGTCGCGTGCTCGTGCCCCAGCCGGGGCCAGGCGTTGGCAACGACACACACAAGCTTCCTAATGTGGACGCGGTCAATCTGAGGACAAAGCCCAACGCCCGAGGTTTCTTTGAGTTCGCAGGCGTGGCTCCCGGCGCCTACTCCCTCGAGGCCCGACAGACCGGATTTGCTCCCGGTCGAGCAAACAATGTCCTCGTGGAGCCTGGCCTCGAAAGCGCGCTTCGAGAGCCGCTCGAGCTCAGCCTTCCACGCAGCGCTACTTTTCAGATCTCGCCATCGGTATCGCCACAGGGGAACCGTGGTCCATCCAGGCGCTAAGCATGAGAAGAGAGGGCCTGAGCCTTTTCAAGACCGTGGAATGCGACCTGAACGGGTTCGGTCAGATCGATGCAATGCCCGTGGGCAAGTATCTGATTCGAGTCACGTCAGGTGGATCGCGTCCATACTTCTCTCAGGAACTCGAGATTCAGGACGCCGAGTCATTCTGGCCAATCGAACTGCCACTCGTGGAAGTCAAAGGAAGAATCCTCCTTGGCGACGAGCCCCTGCCTGACGCCCTCCTCATCTTCGGCGGCGCCACGGGGTCGGAGTCCACAGAACTGACGGCGGACAAGGACGGGCGCTTTGCCGGCAGTCTCCCTCGCGACGGCATGTGGCGGGTGGATGTCTCCGCGCAGACTCCCCGCGTCGAACGGAGCCTGCGAAAGGTCGAGGTCAAGCGGCGGCGTGGCGGTGCGCCGGCGGAAGTCGAGATCCGACTCCCGAATCTCGTGCTATCCGGCACGGTCGCCGATGATCAAGGCAGGCCGCCCGCCAAAGCCATCGTGCAGTACCGCGCCCATGACGTCTCCGAAGACATCATCTCTATCTTGGTTCGCGACGACGGCAAGTTCGAGTTCGCTGGCTTGAGTCCGGGATCCGGAACGGTCAGAGCGGAAACCGAGACCGCCGAGTCGGACGCGTTCGCCATTACCCTCATCGAGGATCTTGACCATCCTTCCGTCAACCTCGTGGTACGCGAACGGCAGCGCATCAAGGGCATCGTCGTCGGGTCGAACGGCCCGGCGATTCGAGCGAGCGTCGGTATTCGCGAAGCCGGCGGCTGGCTGGATCGGAACGCCGGGGCGGACACCGGCGTCGACGGGCGTTTCGAGGTCTCGCTGCCACGAGAGGTGCATGTAGCACACGTCTATGCCGCCTCGCCTGGTAGCGCCTTCCATCTGGGCCGCTATCAAGTCTCCTCCGAAGCTGATCTGGACCTGCGGCTCTCTGCCGAAGGCGGGGCGGTGGAGCTCCACTACGCACCCGACAAATGGGATTGGCTTTACCTCATCCACGACAGGGCGAGCATGTTCTACGGCGCGGCCCACGCTTGGGCGACGCTACATGGAGCGAAGATCGACATCCAGTCCGGCATCATGGTGGTGCCCAATCTCGAAGGAGGCTCGTGGCACGCTTGCCTCGTTGAACGGGGCACTGAAGATTGGATCGCCGTAGCGAGCCTAGGTTTTCCAGTCGAAAGGCAGTGCCGAAGCTTTCAGATCTCCCCTCAAGGGTTCGAGGTCATAGACCTCGCCACCCTCCAATGACTGCAAAGCTCGACTGCGTCGATTTGCTGACATTTTTCTTCCTCGACTAGCGGCCGTAGAAGTCGATCGCGGTCTCGCCGTACTTTCGCGAGTCGGAGCGCCGCAGGCCGCCGACCTCCTCGGGCAGATCGACGCGCGCCGAGTGCTCAACCGCCAGCTCGCCGCCCGGCGCCAACAGCGGCTCGGCGGCGGCAATCAGGCGCTCGTACTCGGCGAAGGCATAGGGGGGGTCGGCGAAAACCAGATCGAACGGCGCCTCCTCGGCTGCCAGCTGCCCGAGGGTTGCCGGCACGCGGCCGCGCCACGGCCGCCAGCTCGGCCGCGGCAAATCTTCGGCGTTGTGCTCGAGATCGCGCAGGGCCCGGGCGTCCGCCTCGACGAAGCAGACGAAGGCGGCGCCGCGGCTCAACGCCTCCAATCCGACCGCGCCGCTGCCGGCAAAGAGATCGAGAAAGCGCGACTCTGGCACTCTCGCCTGCCAGATCGAGAACAGCGACTCGCGCACCCGGCCCTCGGTCGGCCGCACGCCCGGACCGACCTTGAGCGGCCGGCCCTTGCGCTCGCCGCCGGTGATGCGCACGCCGCCGCCCATATCAACGCTGCTGGCGCGACAACAGCTCGATGAACTCGGCGGAGAGCTCACCCTTGGGGATGTAGATCGTCAGCGGCTGGCGCACCCCGATCAGCTCGAGCCCGCGCTTGTCGGCGGTCTCGCGCACCACCCGGTAGGCCTCGCCGTCGACGCGCAGCAGAACATCGCCGGGCTGGGCTTCGTAGCCGGCCGGAAGGTGCTTCTCGCCGGACCGCGCGTCGGCCTGCGCGGCGATGTCGTCGATGATTCTCAGCAAGCGAGACAAGCCCAAGGAGAGTGTGTCGTAGCGCCCGTAGCGAAACTCGCGCTGTGGCAAGTCGGGCACGGTGAGCTCCACCCGACAGGTCTCGACCCATGGCCCACCGAGCACGTTGTCGGTGCGGGGCGGCACCTCACGCAGGTTTTCGGCCCGCAGCCGGGCGAGGAAGGCGTCCAGCTCCTCCGGCGGGAGCTCGCCGAGCGTCATGCGTTCGTCGTCCTTGAGACCCTCCCGCAGCCGCACCGTGCCGTTGCCGAACAGGGTGATCTCGCGCCGGCCGAGGTCATTGCGGCACTCCGAGCGCAGCAGGATCTGGGACTTGGGCGAGGTCTCCGGAGGAGCGTCGCTCTGCAACAGTGCGGCACACAGAAACCAGGCGATCATCGACGCTCCCCAGCCAGAATCGGCGCCGCGCTGGGCCGCCGCGCCTCGTCGAGCGCAAACTCGAGCTCGGCCGTCGCCGGGATGCGGCCATCGAGTCGGGCGTCGAGGGTGGCTTCGAGCGCCCGGCCCAATTCCGGACTCGGAGCCACTCCGCGAGCGAGCAAGTCCGAGCCGCGCACGGTCAGGCGCAGTCCATGCTGCTCGGTCAGGTAGTGACGCACCCGAGAACGGCGGGATTCACCGCCAGTGGCAAGCAGGAAGAGGATCTCCTCGCCGTGCAACGGCTGCAGCGTGCGGTAGACCCGGTGTGGCGGCGCAGCGGCGTCCAAGACCTGCGCCGCGGCGCGGACACGCGGCCCGGCCGCGAGCAGGCGCTCGCGATCGTGTCCGGCGAGTGCCAGGCGATCGGCCAGCGCGGCGGTGGCCGCCTCTGCGAGGCCGAAGACGAGAGCCAGGAGGAGCAGGCGGCGCGGCTCCACTCGCGGTTCCAAGATCCCGGCGACCTCGAACCAGTCCCAGGCGACGAGGCATTCTCGCAGTCGCTCACGAGCCTCTTCGTCGAGGCGCAGCTCGCGATGCAGCACGCCGACGAGCTCGAGCTCGTCGAGGCGCTCCAGGGCGCGCAGCGCGCTCGCCGGCTCGTCGAGCAGGGCGTAGAGCTCGTCCCGCAAACGGTTGCCCGAGAGACGCTCGAAAACCCCTTCGCGAAGTGCCACTCCGATCAGGCGCCGGGTCTCGGCCGAGATGTGGAAACCCAACCGCGCCTCCAGACGCACCGCGCGCAATACTCTCGTCGGGTCGTCGATGAGCGACAGGCTGTGCAGCACGCGCAGGGTCTTCTCGTCGAGATCGCGGCGGGCGCCGAAATAGTCGATCAGCTCGGGGCTCGGTTCCGGTCCCAGCCGCACCGCCAGCGTGTTGATCGTGAAGTCGCGGCGGAACAGATCCTGGCGCAGGGCCGAGGTCTGCACTTCGGGCAGGGCCGCGGGCGCGCGGTAGAACTCACTGCGCGCCGTAGCCACGTCGACGTGCGCGCCGTCGCGGTCGACCACCACGGCGGTGAGGAACGCCGGATGCTCGCGGGACCGGCCGCCGAGCGCCTCGGCGTATAGCCGCGCGAAGGCAAGACCGTCGCCTTCGATCACCAGATCGAGGTCGCGCGTCGGTCTGCCGAGCAGCAGATCGCGCACTACTCCGCCGACCAGATACACCGCAATACCGTGGCGCCGCGACACCTCGGCGGCGATGTCGACGCGCCGACGCGCCGCCGGCTCGAGCTGTGCCAGGAGCGGACCGGCCTGAGCGCGTTGGCCGCGCTCGGCCCGGGCCCGCCGCTCGGCGGGGTCGGCAGCGGCCTGCACTCGGCCGTGAAGGTACCGAAGCACCGCCATGCGGCTGACCACGCCCTCGGCGCGGCCGCTTTCGGCGTCCCCCACCAGCAACCAGCCGCGGACGCGTTCCGAGCAAAGGCTCGCCGAGATCGTCGGCGGCGGCGTCAGGCCGCACCCACTCGATGTCCCGCGACATCGCGGTTTCCACCGGCCGCTCGCCCAGGCCGTGCTGGAGCGCCGCGTCGAGCGCCTGCCTCGTCACGATGCCTGCCACTCGTCCGTCCGGCTCGACCACCGGCGCGGCGTTCACCTTGCCTTCCACGATCCGCGCCTTCGCGTCGGCGATGGTGTCGCTCGCCGCCACGGTCATGAACGAGCGGACCATCAGGTCCGCGGCCCGCGCCACCGGCGGCAGCACGCTGGGCAGGAACTCGAGCAGGCGCTCCCGCGCCTCCAGCGTGGTCGCGCCCTTGATGCTGCCGGCGGCCGCGGTGGCATGTCCGCCGCCGCTGGCAAAAGCCGCCAGGGCGCTGCCGAGGTCGAACCCGGGCACCTCGCCGCGGGCGATCACCGTAATGCGCTCGGTCTCGCCGAAGAGCGCGAAGAGCAGAGGCAGCTCGAACAGCTCGAGACAGCGGCTCACCAGTGGCGCGAGCTCGTCGACGTAGGCGCCGAGCTCGAGTGCGACCACCCCGACGCGATGACCGCGCAGGCGATGGATCTCGAGCGCCTCGGTCATGCGATGCAGCACCCCGATGTGGGTTTCGTCGAGCTGCCGGCTGGCGAAGCGTCGCACCGCCGCCAGATCCGCTCCCACCCGCAGCAACCAAGCCGCGGCCTCCAGGTCACGCGGTCCCGTTGTCGGATACGACAATGACCCGGTGTCCTCGTAGATGCCGAGCAGGAGAAGCGTGGCGTCGTCGGAAGGCGCCATCATGCCCCGGCTGCGCAACTCCTCGACCAGGATGGTCGAAGTCGAGCCGGCTCCCGCATCCACCCGGCCGCCGCCGGTGACGATGTCGTTCGCCGAGTCGGGATGATGGTCGTAAGCCAGGACCTCGATCTCCGGCCGCGCCGCCAGCCAATCGGCCACCACCCCCAGCCTGTCGCGCTGCCGGCAGTCGCACAGGATGACCCGGCGCAGGCCGTCGGGGTCGATCTCTTTCTGCCGCAACTCGTCGAAACGCACCAGCCCCGCCGCGAGCATCCGACGCACCGATTCCTCGCGTGAGCCGGGAAAGAAGACCTCGGCCTGCGGATAGAGCTTGCGCGCCACCAACACGGACGCCAAGGCGTCGAAATCCGCGCCGACGTGCGTGGTGAGCAGTTCCATGGCGGTGAAATTCTAGCGCCTGCCCGGCGGGACGGCTCGCAATAGCGAACCGCTCGCCGGCAAAGCCGTCGTCAAGAGGTCGTGCGCCGGCTACGGAAAGCCCGCGCGATCGCCTCTTCCTTCTTCCCCGCGGCCACCATCTGGATGAGGGTTTCGACGTCGCCGGGCGTCCCCAGGATCTTCCACTCGAGATCGGGCACCGAGCGCAGGTACTCTCGCAGGCCGTAGAACTGCCCCGCCGATACCCGGTGCTTGCGGAGCACCGCCGCGATGTCGCGACGGGCGACCAGCGTCTGCAGGCGCTCGCGGTCGTCGCGCTCCTCCTGATGGCCCTCCTCGAAGTACTGATCGAGCGACAGCTCGCCGCGGCGCAGCCGCAGCATCCGCTCGTGTTGGGCTTTGTCCGTCGGAGGGGCAACTCTGTCGCCGAAGCTGCCCTCGAACTTGGCGGCGAGCGGACGCAACACGAGGGGCAGCAGGAAAGCGCCCAGGAGCATGAACACGCCGTGGACCGACCCGGCAAAGAAGCCCGCCACGGCCGCGAGGACGACCGCGCCGATCAGGAGCACCATGGCGATGCGGTCGTGCGAGCCGGCGGTTTGATGGAGCCTCAGCGCCCGCAGGAACACGACGACCAAGAAAACAATCCACAGAATTATGGCGAGCATTCGTCTCCCGGCATCACTCTCACGATAGCGCAGCCGCCCGGAATAGGCGGCCTGTCCCTACGCAGCGTAGTGGGCCCGTACGCTCCCCGGGCCGAGGATCTGCTCGATCGACGTCGTCAGCCCGTTGTCGAAGCGCACGCGGTAGTGCTCCGGGGCGTCGATGGCCACCGACCCCGCCGGCGTACGCACGCGGAAGGTCACAGGCACTTCGCCCGGGTTCTCGACCAGCAGGTCGCGCAGCCGCAGCATCTCGCGCTGCGGCAGTCCCGGCACCACAGCGAGCTCGAGGCCGGAGATCAGTCTGCCGGTCGCTTCCTCGAGCAGGGTGACCTCGTCGATGCTGAGCTCGGGCTCGGAGCCGCCGGTGCGCACCATGCCCTTGACCAACACCACCGCGCCGTCCTCGAGCAGCGACCCGAAGCGCTGCATGGCGTCGGCGAACAGCGCCGCGGGCAGGCTGCCGTGCAAGTCCTCGAGCACGAAGCGGCCCATCAGCCGGCCGGCGTTGGGGCCGCTCTTGATCTTCGCTTTGCGCAGCCGGCTGACCACGCCGCCGATCGTCACCTGGCCCTCGTGCTGCCCTCGCTTGATGTCGGCGGTGGTGGTGGTGGCCAGCCGCTCGAGCCGCTCTTCGTGCTCGGCGAGCGGATTGCCGGTGAGGATAGAAGCCGAGCGCCTCCTTCTCGAGCCGCAGGCGATCGCCCTCCGCCCAGGGCTGCGCGCCCCGCTCGAGCGGCGCCTGCGGCGCCCCCGAGCCGGCGCCGAACAGCGCTGACCTGGCCGGCGTCGCGCTCCTCGCGGCGCCGCTGCGCGTAGTCGAGCAGCCGGTCGAGCGAAGCCCAGAGCCCAGCGCGGCTCCCCGCAGCTCGTCGAAGGCGCCGGCCTTGATCAGGCTCTCGAAGACCTTGCGGTTGAGCGAGCGGGCCTCGATCTCCTCGCGCGAAGTGCGCCAGGGCGCGGAACCGGCCCAGCCGGCGGCGGGCTTCCAGGATCGCCTCCACGGCGCCCTCGCCGAGTCCCTTGACCGCGCCGAGCCCGAAGCGGATGGTGCCGCCCACCACGGTGAACGCCCAGTGCTCTCGTTGACGTCCGGCGGCAGGACCGCGATGCCCATCTCGCGGCACTCGAGGATGTACTTGGCGACCTCGTCGGTGGAGGCGATCTCGGGATCAGCATGGCCGCCATGAAGGCCACCGGATAGTGGGCCTTGAGGTAGGCGGTCTTGTAGGCGAGCATGGCGTAGGCCACGCTGTGGCTCTTGTTGAAGCCGTAGCCGGCGAAGGGCTCGATGTAGTCCCACAGCTCCTCGGCCTTGCGCCGCGGCCACGCCGCGCTTCTCGGCGCCGGCGACGAACTTCGCCTTCTGCTTGGCCATCGCCTCGGCGTTCTTCTTGCCCATCGCCTTGCGCAGCACGTCGGCCTCGCCCATGGTGAAGCCGGCGACGGCGACGGCGATCTGCATCACCTGCTCCTGGTAGACGATGACGCCGTAGGTCTCCTCCAGGATCGGCTTGGTCTCGGGCAGGATGTAGCGCACGCTCTTCTTGCCCAGCTTGCGCTGGATGAACTCGTCGACCATGCCGACCGAGAGCGCGCCCGGCCGGTAGAGGGCGTTGAACGCCGCGAGGTCCTCGAAGCGCGAGGGCTGGGCGCGGCGCAGCAGGTCGCGTCATGCCGCGCCGACTCGAACTGGAAGATGCCGTTGGTGCGGCCGTCGCAGAAGATGCGGAAGGTCTCGGGATCGTCGAGCGGCACCGCGTCGAGGTCGAGCTCGATGCCCTGCTGAGCTGCAGGATCTTGAGGGTGTCGTCGATCACGGTCAGGGTGCGCAGGCCGAGGAAGTCCATCTTGAGCAGGCCCAGCCTCTCGACGACCTTCATGTCCCACTGGGTGACGATCTTCGTCGCTGTTGGTCTTGTAGAGCGGCACGAGCTCGTCCAGCGCCGCGCGGCGTGATCACCACGCCGGCGGCGTGCACCGAGGCGTGGCGGGTCAGCCCTTCGAGGCGGCTGCCGACCTCGACGATCTGCTGGACCTCGGGGTCGCGTGTCGATCTCGGCGCTCGAGCGCTTCGACGTCCTTGGCGGCCTCGCCGAGCGACTTCGTCCATGTCCGGGGAGCAGCTTGGCGATGCGGTCGACCTTGGCGAACGGCAGGCCCATCACGCGGCCGACGTCGCGGATCACCGCCTTGGCCGCCAGGGTCCCGAAGGTGATGATCTGCGCCACCCGGTCGCGGCCGTACTTCTCGCCGACGTACTGGATGACCTCGCCGCGGCGGCGCATGCAGAAGTCGATGTCGATGTCGGGCATGCGATGCGCTCGGGATTGAGGAAGCGCTCGAACAGCAGGTCGTACTGCAGCGGGATCGATGTCGGTGATGCGCAGCGCGTAGGAGACCAGCGAGCCGGCGGCCGAGCCGCGGCCCGGGCCCACCGGGATGCCGTTCTCGCGCGCGTGGCGGATGAAGTCCCAGACGATCAGGAAGTAGCCCGGGAAGCCCATCCGCTCGATGACCTCGATCTCGTAGCGCAGGCGCTCGCGGTAGACCTCCGGCGGATGGCGGTCGAAGGCCGCCGGGTTCGCGCCGCCGGAGCTCCTCGAAGCGCTGCTCGAGCCCCTCGCGCGGCCACCCGCTCGAAGTAGCGACTCGACGCGTCTCTCCCGCCGGCACCGGGAACTCGGGCAGGTGGAACTCGTCCGGCGCCGATGATCGAGGTTGCAGCGCTCGGCGATGGCGAGCGTGTTCTCGAGCGCCTGCGTGGTCGTCGGGGAAGAGCGCGCGCATCTCGTCGCCGGTCTTGAGGTAGAACTCTGTCGAGGCGTAGCTGCAGGCGGTCGGGGTCCGCGAGCGTGCGCTGGGTGCCGATGCAGAGCAGGACGTCGTGCGCGAAGGCGTCGTCCTTGCGCAGGTAGTGGCAGTCGTTGGTCGCCACCAGCGGGAGCTCGAGCTTGCGCGCCAGCCGCCGCAGCACCTCGTTGGCGGCCGCTGCTCGGCGATGCCGTGGTCCTGCAGCTCGAGGAAGAAGTTGCCCTCGCCGAAGATCTCGCGGTACAGCCGCGCCCGCGGCCTCGGCCTCCTCCTCGCGGCCGGCCATGATGCGCTCGTTGATCTCGCCCTTGAGGCAGGCCGAGAGCCCGATCAGGCCTTCGGAGTGCTGCCGCAGCAGCTCGTGGTCGATGCGCGGCTTGTAGTAGAAGCCCTCGAGAAACGACGCGGAGGTGAGCTTGATCAGGTTCCGGTAGCCGGTCTCGTCGCGCGCCAGGAGCACCAGGTGGTTGCTGCTCGCCCGCGCTGGCGTCGCGGTCGGTGTGGCTGCCCTGCGGCGACGTAGGCCTCGATGCCGACGATCGGCTTGATGCCCGCCTTCCCTCGCCTTGTCGTAGAACTCGATGGCGCCGAACAGGTTGCCGTGGTCGGTCAGGGCCAGCGCCGGCATGCCCGCGGCCTTGGCCGCCGTCGATCACGTCGTCGATGCGGTTGGCGCCGTCGAGCAGGCTGTACTGGCTGTGCAGATGGAGGTGGACGAAGTCCGACATCCCGGCGCCGATTATCCCACGCCGGAGGTGCTCGATTCGCCGCCCTCGCGGCGCGCCGCCATGCGGTTGGCGCGCACGACGTAGTCGAGCCCGGAGGCCACCGTCAGCACCGCCACCACGTGCACCATGACCGTCGCCGGCAGCTCGAAGCGCGGCGTCAGGGCGGCGAGCAGCACGGTGACGATCGCCGCGACCTGGGCCGCGGTGTTGATCTTCGAGATCCAGGAGGGCGGGAACGTCGGCACGCCGTGCGCCAGGTGCAAGAGCAGCGCGACCACGACGATGAGCACGTCGCGCGCGATCACCAGCACCGTGATCCAGAGCGGAATCGCGGTGCCGGCTGTAGGCTGGGCACGGACAGGATCACATAGGCGGTCATCAGGAGGAGCTTGTCGGCGATCGGATCGAGGTAGGTGCCGAGGACCGAGCGCTGGTTCCAGAAGCGGGCGATGAAGCCGTCGAGCGCGTCGGTCACCCCGGCGACCAGGAAGAGGATCAGCGCGCGCCGCGGCTGGCCCTCGAGCAGGGCGATGACGAACAGCGGGATGATCCCCATGCGCAGCAGCGACAGCAGATTGGGGACGGTGAAGTTCATGGCTCGCCAGCGCCGCCCGGGTGCCGCCCCAAGCCGGCGGCGCGTTGAATCACCTCGGCAGCTTCGGATCCCGAGATCGGCCCACCGGGCAGGCACCCGGACGCCTTGCCGATCAAGCCACAACCGGCCGCCAGCGAGCAGGCCGCATCGCGCGAGACGTTGCGCGACGAGAGGCCCTGGAGGCAAGCGACGCCGCCGCGATCGGCGAGCAGCCGCAGCACCGCCGCGAGCGCCTCTCCCTGGCCGGCGGCCCGATCGGGATAGAACTTGTGGAGCGTCTCGTCGATATCCATCAAGCCGAGGTTGAGCACCCGCGCGATCTGCTCGCGCTGCTCGCTTTCGAGAATGTCGGTGGCGATGCGCACCGCGCCGCCGCGGCCATAGCGCACTTCGGGCGCCAACCAATAGAGGAGCACCGCGAGATCGGCGCGCGTCAGCTGAGCGCGGGCCGCCAGGTCGCGGACCGGAACCGGCAGCAATTGCAGCCGAAAGTGGTAGGTCGCCCAGGCCAGGCGTTCCGCGAGCCGGGCGTCGGTCGGGTTGGCGCGCGCCAGATCCTGGTAGATACGCACTCCCGCCCCGGCGTCACCGGCCTCCACCTCGAGGGTAGCCAGACGTTCCCGCAGCTCCCCCTCTGTGCCCGGGCGCGTTGCCAGGCGCCGCACCGCGGCGAGCTCACGCCGCGGGTCCCCCACCGCGCTCGCCACCGCCCGCGTCGCTTCCCAGGTGGCGGGCTCGTCGGGCGCCCAGCGGGCGAGAAACGAGAGATGGATCTCGGCTTCCTGGTTGCGGCCACGCGCCAGCGCGTCCGACAAGCGGTTGCCGGCGATCTCCAGCGCCCGCGGCTGCAGGCGCCGAGCGTGATCCGCGGACGCCGGCACGAGGTCTGCGACCGCGGCGTGGGCCGAGAACGCGCTGGGGATGTCACCGAGCACTTCGGCCGCCGCGGCTAGCGTTACTTGCGCCGCGGCGTACCGGGGCAGCTCGCCGGCCACGGCCTGCAGACTCTCGACCGCGGTACCGGCCGCTCCTCGTGCCAGCTCGATTTGACCGAGCAGCACCGTGGCCGGATGAAAACCCGGATCGAGCGACAGCCGGTTCGTTGCCAGCCGCTGCGGCGCCTCGAAATCGCCGCTCAGGACGCGCTCGTATGCTTCGTCCATCTCGGCGAGCGCCGCCGCGTCCGCGGCGAGCGGATAGAACGCCGACGGCGCCAGCAACTCGACTGGGAACCGCGGCGCCACCCGCGTCGGCGACGCCGGCGGCCGAGCCGAGCTGCAGCCTCCGGCGGCAACCAACGCCAGGGCCAGGGTGAGCGCCCCCGTGCGCGCTGTCAGCTCAGCCCTCGGCTGACTGCGACGCGATGGTGGCGATGGCATGTTTGTAGACGAGCACTTCCTTGCCGCCGCTCTCCAGCACCAGGGCAAAACGGTCGAAACGCTTCAACCGGCCCTCGAGGTGACGGCCGGTGATCAGCTCGAGCGAGACGGGCTGAGCCACCTTGAGACTCTGGAACAAGAACCCATCCTGGATGTTGATGCTGTGTTTCGTCATCGCTCCTCCCCAAAACCGGCGCGGTGCCAGCGGCTCAGCACGTCGCCGAGCAATGCGTCGGGTGACGCCGCGTCCAACCACACGATATCGCGCTCGCCGCCGAACCACGTCGCCTGGCGCTTGGCGAAACGGCGCGTCGCCCGGACGGTTTCCTCGATCGCGCGCTCGCGGCTCCAATCTCCGAGCACGTGGCGCGCGAACTGGCGATAGCCGATGGCCTGGAAGGCGGGCGCTGCCGGATCGACCCCGGTCTCGAGCAATCGCCGAACCTCCTCCACCAGTCCCTGGTCCACCATTCGGCCCACTCGAACCGCGATGCGATCGTACAGAAGCGGCCGCGAGAGCGTCAAACCGAAGCGGGCCGCAGGCAGACGCCGCTCGCCGAACGGACGCTCCGCGATCCAGCTCGACAGCGGCCGTCCGCTCGCCAGGGCGATCTCCAGCGCGCGCAACACACGCTGGCGGTCGCCCGCGCCGAGCCGTGCCGCGGTCGGCGGGTCGAGCTCGGCGAGCTGGGTGTGCAGCGCCGCCAGCCCCTCGCGCTCCAGCCGACGACGCAGCCCGTCGCGCACCGCCTCGTCAACCGCCGGCATCGGCGCGATTCCCTCCAACAGCGCCCGCAGATAGAGACCGCTGCCACCGACCAGGATGGGCAGCTTGCCGCGCCCCTGGATCTCGTCGATGGCCGTCTGCGCCAGCTCGGAGAAGCGCCCGGCGGAGTACCGTTCGCTCGGCGCCAGGATGTCGATCAGGTGATGACGCACCCGCTCCCGTTCAGCCGGGCTGGGCTTGGCGGTGCCGAGGTCGAAGCCGCGGTATACCTGCAGCGCGTCGGCATTGACGATTTCGCCGCCGAGATGCTCGGCCAGCGCCATCGCCAATGCGCTCTTCCCACTGGCGGTGGGACCGACGATCGCGAGCACGCGTGTCACGGAGGTATTGCACCACAACGCGGCGGGAGGCGCTCAGCGAGGCGCCGCCGGTGTCTCGATCCGCAGACGACCAGCGGCGACGGAAATCGCGATCTCCCCCGCCAGATCGGTGCGCAGGGTCGGCACGTGACGACGCGCCAAGCGCGCCAACACCGTCGGATGTGGATGGCCGAAGGGGTTGCGCGGCCCCACCGAGACCAACGCCAGACGCGGGCGCAGCCGGGACAACAAGTCCTCACTCGTCGAGCTGCGGCTACCGTGATGGGCAACCTTCAGGACGTCGACCGAGCTGTCGGTCACGAGATCGAGCAGCGCCCGCTCCTCGCTGGCGGCGATGTCTCCGGTGAGCAGTACGCTGGCGCCACCGGCGCGCGCCAAGAGGACCAGCGAGCGGGCGTTGTTGCTGGTCGCGACGACGCCCGGCGGCGGTCCGAGAACGTCGAAGCTCCAGGCGCCGACGCGCCACCGCTCCCCTCGCCATAGCGGACGCAGGCGCGGCCCGGCGCGCAAGAGCAGCTGGCGAGCGCAGCCTTCGCCGGCGCCGGGGGCTGCCCAGATCTCGCCGACGTGAAGATAGTCGACCAGATCGAGCAAGCCCGCGCAGTGATCGCGATCGGAGTGGGTGAGCACGACGGCGTCGAGTCGCCGAAGCCCCTCGCCGGCGAGGGCCGGCAACAGGACGCGGCCGCCGAAGTCGCCCTCGCTCCAGCCGCCACCGTCCACCAGAATCGCGCGGCCGCCGCCGCGCAGCAGAATTGCATCGCCTTGACCGACATCGAGCATGGTCAGAGATGGCAGTCCCGGCAGGCGTGGCCGGGCACACTGCAGCCCGAGCAGCGCGAGCGCCGCCCAGGCCCACGATCGCCGGGGAAACAGACTGACTGAGAGCAGCGCCGCACCCAGCAGACACGCCATGCCCGTGCTGGCGGCGGTTGGTTGCACCAGCCAGAGCCCGGCTGGCGTCGCTGCCAGACCCACGAATGGCCAGGCTGCCGCATCGAGCAACGGAGCGCTCGCGGCCGCGACTTGTGGCGCTACCAACGCGATGGCGCACCAACCCAGCGAGCACAGCATCAGGAGAGCGCTCCACGGCACCGCGAAGAGATTCGCCACCACGCCAAGCGGCGTGGTGTGGTGGAACGTAGCGATCACGATGGGCAAAGTCGCCAGCTGCGCAGCGACGCTGGCCGCCACCGTTCGGCGAAGGCCCGGCGCCAGTCGCGGCCAGGACGCCTCGAGGCGCGGCGTCAGGAACATCAGGCCGGCAGTCGCCGCGACGGTGAGCTGAAAGCCGGCGTCGCCGATCCACTGCGGTCGCCACAGCAACAGCGCCCCCACCGTCAACGCGAGCGCGTTCGCCGGGTGGGGCGGCCGCCGGATGCTCAACGCGGCTAGCAGGAGAACCGTCATCAAGGTCGCCCGCAGGATCGGCGCCATCGGTCCGACGATGAACAGGTAGAACAGCACGCCAAACCCGGCCGGCACGTAGCGCCACCGTCCCGGCAGCCACCAGCCGGCGAGGAGGCACACGACGGCGGCCAGGCTGACGTTGAAGCCGGAGACGGCCAAGAGGTGCGCGAGCCCGCTGCGCCGCATCCCACGCCGCCAGCCGGCCTCCAGACCGGACGCGTCGCCGAGCACCAGGGCCCTCGCGAAGGCGCCACCTGGTCCGCCGCCACCGACTTCCAGGGCGCGCTCGATGCGGCGGCGTGCGCGCGTCGATAGACTCGCCAGCCAGCCGGCGCCTTCCTCACGCACGACAAGGCTTCGGGCCTTGATCCTGAACCGCCATGGACCTCCATCGACCGCGAGACGATTCGCAAACCCCTCGCCCCGGCTGAGATAGCCCCTGCCGCGATAGCGCTCGCCCAGCGCTGGCTCGACATCGGCCGGCAACTCGAACACGACATCGCGGCCGGCCGGGTCCACCGATGTCCCTTGGTGAGCAACCTCCATCCGGGCCCTTACCGTCCAGCCAAAGGCACCTCGCCGCGGATGCTCGACGACCAGTACTCTGGCCTCAACCGGGCGCAGCGAGTCGAGCCGGGGGCGCGACCGTTCGACATCGGTCCAGGCCAGCCGTGCCCACAGCGCCGCTATAGCGAGCCACAACAGCCATCGGCCGGGACGGCTTCCGGACGCAAGCGCCAGAGCACACAGGGCGACGAGCAGCCCGATGCCGAGATGAGGGATGCACGCCGCCGCCCCCGTGCCGGCCAGCACCGCCAGGGCTGGAGCGAGGCAGGGCGCGCTTCGCCAAACCGACGTCGTCGAGGTATCCACAACCGGAGAGACGGAAAACGACCGCCGCGACTGTGCGCGGAAGGTATGGCGCTACTCAGCGACGGGCTCGTGCCCGGCAGCCTCCGGAGAGAACAGTGACAGCACCGGCACTCCGAGATGCTGACGCAGCTGTTGGAGCCAGACCCGGCGGGCTGCGAACTCGAGCTCTTCCAGAGCGAGGCGGCCGGACAAGCGCTTCATCAACCGGTCGCGGGCGGCATCGACGATGCTGCGCTCAGACTCCGGGAGGGCACCCTCGAGAGCCGCCAGCAGCTCACCGTCGAGCTGCGCGAGGCGCTCCTCGATCGCCGGGCTGTCGCCGGTGAGATTCGCGATGCGCGCCGCCCAACGGTCACGATCAGGCACGCGGTCCGGCAGCGACTCGGAAAGCGAGCGCAGCCGCCCAGCGGCGTCGAAGGGCGGCGGCGGCGCGCGATGGCCGGCGCGGTCAGCTCGCGCAGCTCCTCCCAGGCGGCCTCGACCGCCGGCGCGCAGTAGCGCAGGCTGTTGATCCGCCCCTGCGCGCCGCGCTCGCGCCGCTTGGCGAAGAGCTCCTCCATGGTGCGCGCCACCAGGTCGAGCGGGACCCCCCGCCGGTGCCAGCGGCTCGCCACCTGCCAGTCGGCCGGGGCGAGCAGGAGCGGCGCGCCGCGCAGGCGGACGAGGAGCTCCTCGATGGCCTGGAAGTAGGCATGATCCGCGGCTTCGTCGGCGGCCGGTTCCGCTGGCGCCTCGTCCATCGAGGCTGGCTCAGGCGCCCCGGTTGCGTTCGTAGATCAGCTTGAGGCCGATCAGGGTCAGCGGGATCGACCTGGCGGATGTACTTGGAGCCGGCGGCGATCAGGTCCGCCTGGCCGCCGGTGGCGACCACCATCTTGGCGTCCGGCATCTCGCCCGAGCAGCCGCTCGAGGATGCCGTCGACCAGGCCGACGTAGCCGTAGTAGATGCCCGACTGCATGGCGCCGGCCGTGTTCTTGCCGATCAGCTGCGCCGGCTTGCGCACGTCGACCCGGTAGAGCCGCGAGGCGTGCGCGAACAGCGCCTCGGCGGAGATCATGATCCCCGGCGCGATGATGCCGCCCACGTACTCCCCGGCGGCGTTGACCACGTCGAAGGTGGTGGCGGTGCCGAAGTCCACCACGATCACCGGCGCGCCGTAGAGCTCGCGGGCGGCCACCGCGTTGACGATGCGGTCGGCCCCGACCTCGGCCGGGTTGTCGTAGCGGATCGGCATGCCGGTGCGCACGCCCGGCTCGATCGAACAGCGGCTTCTTGCCGAAGTAGCGGCGCGCCAGGCGGTCGAGAGTGTGGTGGAGCGGCGGCACCACGGAGGAGATCACCACGGCCTCGGCGTGCGCCGGGTCGAGCCCGCGGCGTGCGAAGAGCGGCAGCAGCAGCGCGCCGTACTCGTCCGCCGTGCGCTCGTGGTCGGTCGAGAGGCGGAAGCTCTCGACCAGCTCGTCGCCGCGGTAGACGCCGAACACGGTGTTGGTGTTGCCCACGTCGACGAGGACCAACAGCCGCTCGTTCGCTTCGCGCGGCTTCACGATTCGACGACCTCCCCCGCCGCCATCAGCCGCTGCCCCTGCGCTGTGTCCAGGCGCAGGAAGCCGCGCTCGTCGAAGCCAGCGAAGCTGCCCTCGACCACCTCGCCGGCCGCGGCAGCGCACCGGATCCCCGCGCGATGGGCCGAGAGCGCGCGGTAGCGCGCGACGCCGCCTCGGTCGAGTCGCGCAGGGCCGCCTCGAGCTCCAACGCCAAGCATCGGCCGCGGCCTCACCCAGCGGCGGCATGGCGGCGCCCTGCAGGCGCAGCGAGGTCGCGTGCCGCCGGCAGATCGCCGTCCTCGTGGCCGTGGTTGACGCCGAAACCGATGATGCGGCCGCTGGGTCCTCGCCCGCGCGAGACGCTCTCGATCAGGATGCCGCCGAGCTTGCGTCCCGTCCACCATGAGGTCGTTCGGCCACTTGAGCCGGCACCTGCGCCGAGACAGCGGTTCGAGCGCGCGGCAGAGCCCGAGGCCGACCAGCAGCGGCAGCGCCTGCGAGCTGCGGCCATCGACGCGGTCAGACCAGCGTGGCGTAGATGCCCGTGCCCGGCGGGGCTCGGCCAGGTCCGGCCCTGCCGCCCGCGCCCGCCGTCTGCTCCAGGCGCCAGAACCAGGAGCGGCTGGATGGCTCCGTCCTCGGTCTCGTATTCGCCGATACGCGACGCGCGCAAGCCGTTGGTCGAGTCCACCCGGCGCAGCACCAGCAGGTTCTCGGCCCGCGCGCCCGCGGCGTGTCGCCAGATCCCCGGCGTAGCAGCGAAGCTCACGCTCGTCCGGCGGCCTCGGGGCCGCTTCGCCGAGCAGTTGATCGCGCTGCGCTCCTGCATCTCCGCCAGCCGCGCGCGCCGGCCCTCGACCACGTGCGCCGGCGCCTTGGCGAGGAATGCTCGGTCGGCGAGCCGCGCCTCGGCGCGCGACGATCTCGGCTCCTCGAGCTTCTCCAGCTCCCTCCCGGCCGATCGGCGCTCCTCGCCGGCATCGCCTGCTCGCCGCCGCGATCGCGATGTCGCACGCCGGCCGACGAGTCCCGGCGCGCGCCACCTCTCGGCCGGCGCCGACTCCGAGACCGCTCCACGCCGGGCCAGGACAGCAGAGCGGCGCCTGCTCACCGCGAGCGCACGAGCCTCGCGGCATCCGCATCGAGACGACAGAGTCGACCTTGGCCTTGGGCGCGATGGCGCGGCATCTCCGTCCGCAGGGCGCGCACCCGGGTCGACGATCTGGATCGAGCGCGTCCATCCGCCTCCGCCTCGCGTCGCCCCACTCCACCCGCTGCGGGATAGGGGGCCAGGCAGATGCTGCGATGGATCGCCTCGTGGCCGGGCAGGCGCTGCCAGAGCTCCTCGGTGAGGAACGGCATGACCGGATGCAGCAGCCGCAGGGCGCGGTCGAGCACGGTGAGCAGCACGTCTCCCACCTGCGGCCGCGGCGCGCTCGCCCGTCGAGCGCCGGCTTGGCCAGCTCGATGTACCAGTCGCAGAATCGCCCCAGAAGAAGTGGTAGAGCGCGTTGCAGGCCTCGTCGAAGCGGAAGGTCTCGAGGCTGCGCGTCGACCTCCGCGGCCGTGCGCGAGAGCCGCGAGAGGATCCAGCGCTCGGGCGCGGCGAGCCCGTCGGGATCGATCTCGGCCTGCACCCGGCGCCTCCGCGATCCGCGACAGCGCGAAGCGGGTGGCGTTCCAGATCTTGTTGCCGAAGGCGCGGTAGCCCGCCATCTGCTCGCGGTCGAGCGGGATGTCGCGGCCCGGGCTGTCGAGCGACGCCAGGGTGAAGCGCAGCGCGTCGGCGCCGTACTCCTCGACCAGGTCGTCGGGATCGATCACGTTGCCCTTGGTCTTCGACATCTTCTGCCCTTCGGCGTCGCGCACCAGGCCGGTCAGGTGCACCGGCGCGAACGGCGCCTCGCCGGTGAAGTGGAGGCCGATCATCACCATGCGCGCCACCCAGAAGAAGAGGATGTCGAAGCCGGTGACCAGCACGTCGGTCGGGATAGAAGGTGCGCAGGTCCTCGGTGTCGTCCGGCCAGCCCAGGGTCGAGAACGGCCAGAGGCCCGAGGAGAACCAGGTGTCGAGCACGTCGGGGTCCTGCGTGAGCTCGCTCGGTGCCCGGCCAGCGCCGCGGCCTCCTCGCGGCGTCGCGCGCCACGAAGCAGCTGCCCGTCCTCGTTGTACCAGGCCGGGATCTGGTGGCCCCACCAGAGCTGGCGCGAGATGCACCAGGGCTTGATGTTCTCCAGCCAGTGCTCCCAGGTCTTGCCCCAGCGACTCGGGCACGAGCTGCAGCCGGCCGTCGCGCACGCGCTCCGAGCGCCTGCTGCGCCATGCCGGAGACGTCGCAGAACCACTGCGTCGAGACCAGCGGCTCGATCGGCTCGCCGCTGCGCTGGCTGTGGCCGACGTTGTGCAGGTGGTCCTCGACCTTGATCAGGTAGCCCTCCTCGCGCAGCGCGCTCGACCACCTTCTCGCGCGCCTCGAAGCGGTCGAGGCCGGCGAAGCTCGTCGCCCGCGGCTCGCGGTCATGCGGCCGTCGCGGCCGATCACCTGCACTCCGCGGCAGGCCGTGCCGCTGGCCGAGCTCGAAGTCGAACGGGATCGTGGAACGGCGTGACCTTCACCAGGCCGGTGCCGAACTCGCGGTCCACCGCGGTCGTCGGCGACGAACGGCGATCCGGCGGCCCGACGAGCGGCAGGATCGCCGCCTTGCCGATGCAGGTGCCGGTAGCGCTCGTCCTCGGGATGGACGGCCACCGCGGTGTCGCCGAGCATGGTCTCGGGCCGCGTGGTGGCGACCACGATGCCGCTCGCTCGCTCCCCTCGACCTGGTAGGCGATGTGGTAGAGCTTGCCCTGCGACCGTCTTCATCTCCACCTCGAGGTCGGAGATCGCGGTGTCGAGCACCGGCGACCAGTTGACGATGTACTCGCCGCGGGTGATCAGCCCCTCGTCGTAGAGGCGGACGAACGCCTCGCGCACCGCGCGGGAGAGCCCCTCGTCGAGGGTGAAGCGCTCGCGGCGTCCAGTCGCAGCGAGGCGCCCAGGAGGTCGAGCTGGCGGCGGATGTTGCCGTGGTACTGCTCCTTCCACTGCCCACATCCGCTCGAGGAAGCGCTCGCGGCCGAGCTCGCTGCGCGGCTCGTGCCCTCCGTGGCGAGCTGGCGCTCCACCATGAGCTGGGTGGCGATGCCGGCGTGGTCGGTGCCGGGCAGCCAGAGGGCGTTGTAGCCCTGCATGCGCCGCCAGCGGGTCAGGAGGTCCTGGAGGGTGGACTGCAGGGCGTGGCCGATGTGCAGCTTGCCGGTGACGTTCGGCGGCGGGATCATGATGCAGAACGAGGGCCTGTCGAGGACGGCGCCTCGCAGACGAAATAGCCCCTGCTCCGCCCACACGCCTGCCAGCTTGGCCTCGTAGCTCGCGGGGTCGAAGCGCTTGTCCATCTCGGTCTGCATGGAATGCGTCCTTATTCTTTCACGCACGGATCCACCGACCCCCGCCTGCCGGGGACCCGGAGAGACGGGAGTCTGGAGTGGCCTAGTCGACTTGGCTTTCGAGCTCGCGGATACGGTCCTTGATGATGACCTCCGCGAGATCGGGAATGACTTCCCACGACACTTCTCGCACGACGCGCTCGCTGATCAGCTCGGCGACGCGGCGGGCGATGCGCTCGACGTCGCTGTCGGACATCGAGCCCGCAACGACCGTGACGGGCGCTGCGGCCGTCACCGGCGCTGGCGCCGGGACCACCGCCGGTTGGAACGAGCTCGCGGCCTCGCGCAGCGGCGGCAAGGCGACCGGAGCGGTCGGGATCGCGTCCTCGTCCGCCATCTCGGCGAGGCTCCATTCCGAAGCCGGTTCGAGCTCGGTGGCAGGCTCCGCCGCGGCGGGGGCGGCGGCGGCGAGCAGCTCCTGCGCCTGGCGCAGCAGCTCCTGGGAATCGAACGGCTTCTTGAGCACGCCATCGGCGCCGGCGTCGGTGAACATGTTCTTGTCGAACGGTTCGAAGGTGCCCACGAGGAGCAGCACCGGGATGCCCGGCCGCCACTGCTTCGCTCGCTTGCACAGGTCGTAGCCGTTGAGGCCGGGCATGTGGACGTCAGCGATCACCAGATCCGGACGGACTTCTTCGAGCCGCGCCGCGGCGTCCGAGCCGTTGCCGACCGCCACGACGTTGTAACCCTCGTCGAGAAAGGTGAGCTCGACCACCTTCTGGATGGTCACGCTGTCGTCTGCGAGCAGGATGGTTCGGCTCATGAGTTCTCCGGGGGAATCACGCGGCCTCGAGGCGACCGCGCAGGTAGTCGATGATGGATTGAGTGGTGGCACCGGGCAAGAAGATGGCGTCCACGCCCGCCTCCTTGAGACCCGAGATGTCGCGGTCCGGGATGATGCCACCTGCGAAGACCAGGATGTCTGCGGCGCCTTGCTCGCGCAGCAGGCGGGTGACCTCGGGCAGCAGCACGTTGTGCGCCCCGGAGAGGATCGACAGGCCCACCGCGTCGACGTCCTCCTGCACCGCCGCCGCGGCGATCTGTTCGGGGGTCTGGCGCAGCCCGGTGTAGATCACCTCGAAACCGGCCTCGCGCAGCGCTCGCGCCACCACTTTGGCGCCACGGTCGTGGCCGTCGAGGCCCGGCTTGGCGATCAGGATGCGATTCCGTTTTTCCGCCATCGGCGCGAGATTCTAGCACCCGGTGAAGCCGCAAACCACTGAGGAGCTAGCCTTTGTGCTGATCGGCGAGGTAATACACCATGTCGGCGCTCGGCGGGGCGTAGCCGAGCTGACGGAGCATGGTCACCAGCTGGCCGCGGTGATAGCTGGAGTGGTTCACGAAGTGCAACAGCAGCCGGTAGATCGGCTGCGTGCGGGTCACGCCCTTGGTGTTCGTCCAGGTGAGCTCGAACTCGAGGCCGGCGGTGTCGAGCGACGCCATGTAGGACTCGAGCTCGGGCCAGAACTCCTCGAAGCCCTCGCGCACGGCTGGCAGCGAATCGTAGGCGCTGAGAGCCGGCAGGTATCCGGGATTGCCGATGAAGCGAGACAGCCACACCCGCTCGGCGCCCAGGATGTGCCCCATGGTGGCGAGGAGCGATGGGTAGCTCGAGCCGGTGTCCCGGGTCACGTCTTCCGGAGCGACTCCCTCGAGCGCGTTCAACATGGCGCGATCCGCCCACACCGTGTAGGCCAGCATCTCGCGAATGGCACGTAGCATCATCGCGGCGAATTCTAGCAGCCTGCAGGTCAAGTTCTGACCGCACGTAACCGTAACCGGTCGTAGGGCCAAAGTCCTATGCAGCCGCGGTTGGGACCAAGGTCCCATACCAGACCCTCGATCGCCGTACGAAGATCGTTTTCACGCAAGCGAGCAAGATTCTCGAGGGCCGACGCCTCCGGGCTCCCGGCCTCGAAAGGAGAGCCCATGAAAAGAACCGACGCAGCACCGCCGCGGAAGGGACTCGGATGGACCACCGTCGTCACCGGGTTGATCGTGGCGGGCGCCTTCATGATCGCCGCAGTGGCGCCGGCCGCGGCCCAGGAGGTGAAACCCAGGATCGAGAAGGACCTGCTGGGAGAAAAGAGCATCCCGGGCGACGCCTACTACGGCGTGCAGACTGCTCGCGCGCTGGAGAATTTCCAGATCTCGGGCATCCTGACCAACCACTATCCCGGCTACTGGGAAGCGTGGGCGATCGTCAAGCTAGCCGCCGCGCGCGCCAACACCGAGGTCGGGGCGATGACCAAAGAGAAGCTGGCGATGATCGAGAAGGCCTGCGAGGCCGTCCGCGCCGGCAAGTACGCCGACCAGTTCCGCACCGACTGGTATCAGGGCGGCGCCGGCACCTCGACCAACATGAACGCCAACGAAGTGCTCGCCAACGTGGCGCTCGAGCTGGCTGGCAAGCCCAAGGGCGACTACCACACGGTCGAGCCGCACGACGACCTGAACATGTCGCA
The DNA here is from genome assembly GCA_963821905.1 of Thermoanaerobaculia bacterium. Classification (GTDB taxonomy): domain Bacteria; phylum Acidobacteriota; class Thermoanaerobaculia; order Multivoradales; family JAGPDF01; genus CAWGFP01. Next base: position 669,894 of record CAWGFP010000015.1, read on the forward strand.
GTCGACCAACGACTCCTACCCCACCGCGATCAAGATCGCTCTGATCCTCCGCAATGATCACCTGATCACGGAGCTCGAGCAGCTGGCGGCCTCGTTCCGCAAGAAGGGCGACCAGAACCTCAAGATCGTCAAGATGGGCCGTACGGAGCTGCAGGACGCCGTCCCAATGACCGTCGGCCAGGAGTTCCACGCCTTCGCGGCCTCGTTGGAAGGCGAAATCCAGCTCCTGCGCGATGCCGAGAAGGCCCTCTACACCGTCAATATGGGAGCCACCGCGATCGGCACCGGGCTCAACGCCCCGAAGGGGTATGCCGAGAGTTGCGCGAAGCACCTCGCCCAGCTCACCGGCAAGCCGATCGTGCCGGCCGCCGACATGCTCGCGGCGACCTGGGACCAGCAGGGCTTCGTGATCTATTCGTCGGCGCTCAAGAGCGTCGCGATCAAGCTCTCGAAGATCGCCTCCGACCTCATCCTGTTGGCTTCCGGGCCGCGCGCCGGCCTCGCCGAGATCGACCTGCCGGCCATGCAGCCCGGCTCGTCCATCATGCCGGGCAAGGTCAATCCGGTCATGCCCGAGCTGGTGAACCTGGTCGCCTTCCGCGTCATGGGCAACGACTACACCGTCACCCTCGCCGCTCACAGCGGGCAGCTCCAGCTCAACGCCTACGAGCCGGTGGAAGGTGTGGCGATGATGGAGTCGCAGCACCTGCTCTTCAACACGTCCAAGGCCTTCCGCACCAAGTGCATCGACGGCATCACGGTGAACGAGAAGGTGCTCGCGCACTACATGGAGACCACCATCGGCATCGTGACGGCGCTCAATCCCGTGATCGGCTACGAAAAGGCGACCGAGTTGGCCGCCGAAGCCGACAAGACCGGCCGGGGCATTTTGGAGATCATCCGGGAGAAGAAGATCCTCACCGAGGCGCAGATCAAGGACCTTCTCGACCCCGTCAAGTTGACCAATCTCGACCGCAGCGTCTACCCCAAGAAGTAACGAGCACAAAGGAGCTGTCATGAGAACTTCGATGAAAGCGCTGGTTGCAGTGGTCGCCCTGCTCGCCGTAGCGAGCGGGCAAGCGGCTGTCGCGCAGCAGAAGAAGGTCCCGAACATCGTGATTCTCGCCACCGGCGGCACCATCGCCGGCGCCGCCGCCACCGGCACCCAGTCCGGCTACACCTCCGGCGCCGTCACCATCGACGCCATGCTGGCCGCGGTCCCCGGCATCGAGAAGCTGGCCACGGTCAAGGGCGAGCAGATCTCGAACGTCGGCTCGCAGGACATGTCGTTCGACATCCTGATCAAGCTGGCCAATCGCATCAACGAGCTGCTGGCGGGGTCGGGAACCGACGGCGTCGTGGTCACCCACGGCACCGACACCATGGAGGAATCGGCATACTTCCTCAACCTGGTCGTCAAGACCCAGAAGCCGGTCGTGCTGGTCGGCTCGATGCGGCCTTCCACCGCGGTCAGCGCCGATGGCCCGCTCAACCTGTACAACGCCGTCGGCGTCGCCGCCGATCCGCAGGCCGGAGGCCGTGGCGTCCTGGTGGTGATGAACGACTGGATCCACGCCGCGCACTCGCTCACCAAGACCAGCACCACCGCCGTGCAGACCTTCATGTCGCCCGTGCGCGGCCTGGTCGGTGTCGCCTCCTACGGCAACAACGACTGGTATTCCTCGCCGGCCTGGAAGCACACCACGAAGAGCGAATTCGACGTCAAGGGCGTGACCAAGCTGCCGCGCGTCGACATCATCTTCGCCGACGTCGACATGGGTCCGGAGCTCATCGATGCCTCCGCGACCGGAGCCAAGGGGATCGTCATCGCGGGCGTCGGCAACGGCAACATGACCAAGGCGGCCCTCGAGGCCGCGGCGCGCGCGGCGAAGAAGGGAATCGTGGTCGTGCGCAGCAGCCGCGTCGCCACCGGACTCGTCGGTCGCAACGTCGAAGTGAACGACGACGAGCTCGGACTGGTCGCTTCCGACGAGCTGAATCCTCAGAAGGCCCGCATCCTGCTGACGCTGGCCCTGCTCAAGAACCGGACGCCGCAGCAGATTCAACAGCTGTTCTACGAGTATTGAGCAGCGAAGCGCGCGGCTGGCGCGCTGTAGTCCACTGACTGAGTCTTCTGACCGCGGGCCGAGGCAACGCCTCGGCCCGCCTCTTCTCTAGAAGACCGCCGGCTCCTCGTAGGTGCCGAACACGTCGCGCAGCGCGTCGCTGATCTCGCCCACCGTGCAGTAGGCCTTCACGCAGTCGAGGATCAGCGGCATGGTGTTCGCGCTGCCGGCGGCGCCGCGTCTTGAGGGCGTCGAGCGTGCGGCCGACGGCTCCGGCGTCGCGCCGGTCCTTGACCGCGTTCATGAAGGCGATCTGCTGGTCGGCGAGATCGTCGGAGATGTAGAGGGTGTCGATCGGCTCGGCTCGTTCTCGACCTGGAAGGCGTTGACGCCGACGATCAGCTTCTCGTTCTTCTCGACCGCGCGCTGGTAGGCGAAGGCGGCGTCCATGATCTCGCGCTGCGGGAAGCCGGCCTCGATCGCCTCCACCATGCCGCCGAAGTCGTCGATCCGCCGGAAGTAGTCGAAGGCGCCGTCCACCATCCGCCGGGTCATCTCCTCGACGAACTAGCTGCCGCCGAGCGGGTCGACGGTGTTGATGACCCCCGACTCGTGGGCGAGGATCTGCTGCGTGCGCAGCGCGATGCGGGCGTTCTCCTCGGTGGGCAGCGCGAGCGTCTCGTCGAGCGCGTTGGTGTGCAGCGACTGCGTGCCGCCGAGCACCGCGGCCAGCGCCTGGATGGTGGTGCGCACCACGTTGTTGACCGGCTGCTGGGCGGTCAGCGAGCAGCCCGCGGTCTGGGTGTGGAAGCGCAGCATCCAGGAGCGCGGGTTCTTGGCGCCGTAGCGCTCGCGCATCACCGTCGCCCAGATCGCGGCGCGCGGCGCGGAACTTGGCGATCTCTTCGAAGAAGTCGTTGTGGCTGTTGAAGAAGAAGCGACAGCCGCGGCGCGAACTCGTCGACGTCCAGCCCGGCGTCGATGCCGTACTGCACGTACTCCATGCCGTCGCGCAGGGTGAACGCCAGCTCCTGCAGCGCCGTCGAGCCGGCCTCGCGGATGTGGTAGCCGGAGATCGAGATGGTGTTCCAGCGCGGCACGTGCTCGGCGGCGAAGGCGAACTGATCGGTGATCAGCCGCATCGACGGCCGCGGCGGGAAGATGTACTCCTTCTGCGCGATGTACTCCTTGAGGATGTCGTTCTGCAGCGTGCCGGAGACGTGCTTCTTGATGTCGACGCCCTGCTTCTCGGCCACCGCCAGATACATGGCGAAGAGGATCGGCGCCGTCGAGTTGATGGTCATCGAGGTCGTGACCTCGTCGAGCGGGATGCCGTCGAACAGCATCTCCATGTCGGCCAGGGTGTCGACCGTGACGCCGCACTTCCCCACCTCGCCCTTGGACATCTCGTGGTCGGAGTCGTAGCCGTAGAGGGTCGGCAGGTGGAAGGCCACCGAGAGGCCGGTCTGGCCGTGGGCGAGCAGGTACTTGAAGCGCTGCGTTGGTGTCGGCGGCGGTGCCGAAGCCGGCGAACTGGCGCATCGTCCACAGCTTGCCGCGGTAGCCGGTGGGGTGGATGCCGCGGGTGTAGGGAAACTCGCCGGGGATGCCGACGTCGCGTAGTGGATCGACGTCCGCGTCTGGTCCGGCGTGACGAGGTGCGGCACCGCCATCGCCGGAGACCGTGGTGAAGTCTCGCTTCCAGAAGGGCTGCTTGGCTTCCGATTCGCTCGCCGCCTTCTCCCAGCGCTGGCGGGCCTCGCCCATGGTCTCGAGAACGTCTTCGCGGTAGGGCGACGCGGTCGCCGGAGTCGCGGCGGGAGGAGTGCGGGACGGCGTGTCTTTGACGGTCATGAGATCTCCCGGCGGGAGGAAGCAATGCCGGGGCGATTATATTTCACGCCGTCCTGGTCGTACGACGCTCAATCGCGCAGCAGGTGCCGCGCGATCACCAGCCGCTGCATCTCGCTGGTGCCCTCGTAGATCGTGGTGACGCGCACGTCGCGGTAGAGCCGGGCGATCTCGTAGTCCTCGTGAGAAGCCGTTGCCGCCGTGGATCTGGAGGCGTCTCCTAGCAGGCGCGGTTGGCGGCTTCCGAGGCGTAGAGCTTGGCCTGCGGCGGCCAGCCGGCCGGCCTCCGAGGTGCTGCTCGTGCAGCCGCGGCGGCGCAGGTCAGGGCGCGCGCCGCGGCGAGCTCGGTGGCCATCTGGGCGAGCTTGAACTGGATCGCCTGGTGCTCCGCGATGGGCACGCCGAACTGCACCCGCTCGTTGGCGTAGGCGACCGCCAGCTCGAGCGCCCGCTGGTGGATGCCCACCGACTGCGCGGCGATGCCCAGCCGCGAGTGGTCGAGGGTGGCGAGGGCGATCTTGAACCCCTGCCCCTCCTGCGCCGAGCAGGTTGCCGGCCGGAATGCGGCAGCCGTTGAAGAAGATCGAGCGCGGTGCGCGACGCGCTGAGGCCCAGCTTCTCCTCCGGCCGCGCCGACGCGCAGAAGCCCGGGCGCGTCGGCCGGCACCACGAAGGCCGAGATGCCCGCGCTTGCCCGCCTGCCGGGTCGGTCTTGCGCCACGCACCACGAAGTAGCTGCGCGAAGCCGGCGTTGGTGATCCAGGCCTTCTCGCCGTCGAGCACCCAGTAGTCGCCGTCGCGGCGGGCCGTGGTGCGCATGGCTGCCGGCGTCGCTGCCCGCGCCCGGCTCGGTCAGGCCGAAGCCGCCGAGCGCCTCGCCCGAAGCGAGCTCGCGGCAGCACCCGTGCGCTTCAGCTCCTCGCTGCCGAAGCCGGACGATCGGCCAGCAGCAGACCGAGTTGGTGACGCTCATGGTCACCGCCATCGCCGGGCAGACGCGGGCGATCTCCTCGATCGCCACGCAGTAGGCCACCGTGTCCATGCCGGCGCCGCCGTACTCCTCGGGCACCAGCATGCCGAGCAAGCCCAGCTCGCCCATCTCGCGCGAAGATCTCGATCGGGAAAGCGGTGCTCGCGGTCGCGCTCGGCGCACGCCCGGGCGGATGCGCTCCTCGGCGAAGCGCCGGACCTGCTCGCGCAGCAGCTCCTGCTCCTCGCGTGAGGCCGAAGTCGACGCCGTCGCAGTCTCGGACGGGCTCGGTCAGGCCCGCTCAGCCTTGAGCACCCAGTCGGCGATCACCATCTTCTGGATCTCGCTGGTGCCCTCGTAGATCTCGGTGATGCGGGCGTCGCGGAAGTAGCGCTCGACGTTGTACTCCTTGGTGTAGCCGTAGCCGCCGTGGATCTGCAGCGCCTTGTTGGTGACCCGCTGCGCCATCTCGGAGGCGAAGAGCTTGGCCTGCGCCGCCTCCAGCGTGTAGCGCTTCTGGTTCTCCTTCGCCCAGGCCGCCTTCCAGGTCGAGCAGGCGGCCGGCGTCGAGCTCGGTCGCCATGTCGGCGAGGTAGAACTGGATGGCCTGGAAGTCGGAGAGCGTCTGGCCGAACTGCTCGCGCTCCTGCGAGTAGGCGAGCGCCTCCTCGAACGCGCCCTGGGCGATGCCCACCGCCTGCGCGGCGATGCCGATGCGGCCGCCGTCGAGCGTGGCCATGGCGACCTTGAAGCCCTCGCCCTCCTCGCCCAGGCGCTAGCTGGCCGGGATGCGCATGTCGTCGAAGGCCAGCTCGGTGGTGCCCGAGGCGTTGACGCCGAGCTTGAACTCGTGGGTGCCGTGGCTGTAGCCCGGCGTGTCGGCGGGCACGATGAAGCAGGTGATCCCCTTGTGCTTCTTCGCCAGGTCGACCGAGGCGAAGACCAGGGCGACGTCGGCGTCGGTGCCGTTGGTGATGAAGACCTTGTTGCCGTTGAGGACGTAGTCGTCGCCGTCGCGCGCGGGCGGTGGTGCGCAGGCCGGCCGGGTCGCTGCCGGCGCCGGGCTCGGTCAGGGCGAAGCAGCCGAGCTTCTGGCCGGCGGCGAGCGGCGTCAGGAACTCCTGCTTCTGCTCCTCGGTGCCGAACTTGAGCAGCGGGTCGCAGACCAGCGAGTTGTTGACCGACAGGATGACGCCCGAGGTGGCGCAGACCCGGCTGATCTCCTCGATCACGAGGCAGTAGGAGACGGTGTCCATGCCGGCGCCGCCGTACTCCTCGGGGACGGCGACGCCGGCCAGGCCCGAGCTCGCCCGCCTGGTCGAAGAACGAGCGCGGGAACTCGCCCGTCTCGTCGATCTCCTTGGCCCGCGGCTTGGCCACCTCCTCGGCGAAACGGCGGACGGTCTCGCGCAGCAGCTTCTGCTCTTCGGTGAGCTCGATGTTCATCTTCCGACCTCTCGTTGTGGGACCGCGTGGTCGCCGTCGGGGCGGCGCCGATGGATGCTAGCAAACCGGAGCCGTCGCTGGGTAAGATCCGAAGACCATGACGCGCGCACTGAGCTACGTTCCCGACGAGATCAAGAGCTACCTCCCCAGTGGCTGGAGCCTCGGTGCGGAGAACGGCCATTGGGACGAAAAGAAACGGTCCTGGGAGATCCAGGTCTTCGACGTCGCCGACCAGGACTGGCAGGTAGCGGTCAAGGCCGCGGACGCCGACAAGATGGGCCGGCTCGAGGCCCTCAAACGCGCCATGGACCGGGTCTGGCGCGAAGGCCTTGGCTGACGCCACTCAGCGCGCCATCGAAGCGATCTGGAAGATCGAGGCGCCGCGGCTCATCGCCGGGCTGACTCGGATCGCGCGCGACGTCGGCGTCGCCGAGGACCTGGCGCAGGACGCTCTGGTGGCTGCGCTCGAGCGTTGGCCGGTCACCGGCGTGCCGGACAATCCTGCCGCCTGGCTCATGGCGACGGCGAAGAATCGCGGCATCGACCAGCTCCGCCGCGCCGCCCTGCTGGACCGAAAGCACGCCGAGATCGGCCACCAGATCGAGAACCGGGAGGACGACGTGGCTGCCGAGCTGGTGGCCCAGCTCGACGACCCAGTCGGTGACGATCTCCTGCGCCTCATCTTCATCGCCTGCCACCCGGTGCTCTCGGCCGAAGCGCGGGCGGCGCTGACCCTGCGGCTCCTGGGTGGCCTCACCACGGCGGAGATCGCGCGCGCCTTCCTGGTCCCCGAATCGACGATTGCGCAGCGCATCGTGCGCGCCAAGCGCAGTCTCTCGGAGGCCGGAGTGCCGTTCGAGGTGCCGCGCGCCGCCGAGCTCCAGTCGAGATTGGCGTCCGTGCTGGAAGTCATCTACCTGATCTTCAACGAAGGTTACGCCGCCACCGCGGGCGACGACTGGATGCGGCCTGCGTTGTGCGAGGACGCGCTGCGCCTCGGACGGGTGCTCGCCGAGCTCATGCCCGGCGAGGCGGACGTCCACGGCTTGGTGGCGTTGATGGAGATCCAGGCCTCGCGCGCCGCCGCCCGGGTCGGACCCGGCGGCGAGCCCATCCTGCTACTCGAGCAGAACCGGGCGCGCTGGGACCGCTCGGCGATCGAGCGCGGACTGAGGTCCCTGCAACGGGCCGAGAAACTGGCCGGCCCCGGCGCCGCCGCGTACACGCTGCAGGCGGCCATCGCCGCCTGCCACGCCCGCGCACGCATCGCCGAGGAGACCGACTGGACGCGCATCGCGGAGCTCTACGCGTCGCTCGGCCAACTCACGCCGTCACCGGTCGTCGAGCTCAACCGCGCGGTGGCGGTCGGCATGGCGCAAGGTGCAGCCGCCGCGCTCACGCTGGTCGACCGGCTGGCGGGCGAACCCGCACTACGCGGCTATCACCTGCTGCCCAGCGTGCGAGGCGACCTGCTGGCGAAGTTGGGCCGCCACGGCGAGGCGGTCGCCGAGTTCGAGCGCGCCGCCGAGCTGACTCGCAACGAGCGCGAGCGCGAGATGCTGCTGGCTCGGGCAGACGACAGCCGGCGCGGGCGGCGCGCCCCGGGCAAGCCGCCGAACTGAGATTGGTCAGCCGGGGCGGCTGCCCGGCTTCTCCGCCTCCCCGCCAGCGGCACAGAGCGGACACGATTCGGCCGGGTAGGTCGGGAAATCGAGCTGCAGCAACGCCTCGTAGGGCACGCCGAAGGCGTGCTGGCCGCCGCTGCGGTCGAGGATGGAGCCGATCGCCACCACCTCGGCGCCGGCGGCAGTGGCAAGCGCCGCGCATTCCCGGGTCGATTTGCCGGTGGTGACCACGTCTTCGATCACCGCTACACGCTCGCCCGGCGCGAGCACGAAGCCGCGGCGCAGGGTCATGGCGCCCTCCTGGCGCTCGCTGAAGCGGAACGGCACGCCCAGCGCCGCCGCCACCTCGTGCCCGATGATCACTCCGCCCAGCGCCGGCGACAGGATCGACTCAGGGCTGAAAGCCCGGAGCCTCTCGGCGAGCGCCGCGCCCACCTGCGCGGCGCGCTCGGGCAGCTCGAGCAGCAGCGCGCACTGCACGTAGGCCGGTGAATGCAGACCCGAGGAGAGCCGGAAGTGGCCCTCGCGCAGAGCTCCGCTCTCGGCCAGCAGCGCCTCGAGCTCAGCCGAGCCGAGCGGGCTCACTCGGCCTCCGCCACGGCGCCTTCGCGCTTGATCTCGTACTGTTCCATCTTCTTGTAGAGGTTGCTGCGCGGAGTGTCGATCGCCCGCGCGGTCTGGGTGACATTCCAGTCGTTCTCCTCGAGCTTTTGCAGGATGAACATCTTCTCGGAGACGTCGCGGAACTCGCGCAGCGTCTGGACGGCGAGCAGCGCTTCCGACAGTCGCCGGCTGGGCGCCGCCGGTCGAGCGGCGAGCACGTCCTCGCGGCGCACCAGGTCGCCCGGGCGAGAGGATCAGCAGGCGCTCGACCAGGTTCTTGAGCTCGCGCACGTTGCCCTTCCAGGGCAGCGCTCTGCAGATGTGCGATCGCCTCGGGCGCGAAGCGTCTTGGCGCGGTAGTTGTTGAGCGCTCGGCGAAGCGCCGGACGAAGTAATCGACCAGGGCCGGCAGGTCCTCGAGGTGCTCGCGCAGCGCCGGCGTGCGCACCGGAATGACGTTGAGGCGGTAGAAGAGGTCCTCGCGGAAGCGGCCTGCGCCGATCTCCTCTTCGAGATCGCGGTTGGTGGCGGCGATCACCCGCACGTCGACCCGCGCCACCTTCTCGGAGCCCACCGGCTCGACCTCGCCGCTCTGCAGCACGCGCAGCACCTTGGCCTGGGTGCGCGGCGACATGTCGCCGATCTCGTCGAGGAAGATGGTGCCGCCGTCGGCGGCGACGAACTTGCCGGTCTGTTTGCGCACCGCGCCGGTGAAGCTGCCCTTCTCGTGGCCGAAGAGCTCCGACTCGATGAGCTCCTCGGGGATCGCCGCGCAGTTGACCTGCGACGAGCGGCCGGTCCTTGCGCGGGCTCAGCTTGTGGATGGCGCGCGCGACCAGCTCCTTGCCGGTGCCGCTCTCGCCGGTGACCAGCACGGTGGCGGTGGTGGGGGCGGCGAGCTCGATGGTCTCGCGCAGCCGGCGCATGCCGGGCGAGGTGCCGATCAGCTCGTCGGGCTCCTGGCGCTGCTTGCCCGCCTCCCGCCGCAGGACGCTCGGCCTCGAGCGCGTTGCGCAGCGAGAGCAGCACGCGGTCGCGCTGCAGCGGCTTCTCGAAGAAGTCGTAGGCGCCGCGGCGCGTCGCCTCGACCGCGGTCGAGACGTCGCCGTGGCCGGAGATCATGATCACCGGCATGTCGTAGCCGCGCTCGCGCAAGGCGCGAAGCAGCTCGAGGCCGTCCATCTCGGGCATGCGGATGTCGAGAATGATGGCGTCCGGCGGCGCGTCGGCCACCTTCGCCAGCGCCTCGGCGCCGCCCGCGGCTTCGTCGACCCGGTAGCCCTCGTACTCGAGGATCATGCGCAGGCTGTCGCGGATCGAACGCCTCGTCGTCGACGATCAGCACGGCGGCGCGGTAGGAACCTCGGGGCTCGGGCATGGATCGAATCCTAACAGTCCGAAAAACGAAGGGCCGGCCTCGCGGCCGGCCCGGGGAATCCGAAGTCGGCGTGCTGACTTACGGCACCCGCACGATGGCGAAGAACGACAGGTCGCGCGGGTTACGCGGGTCGAAGCGGCGGACGTAGAGGCGCAGATACGAGCCCGCCTTGGCGCCCTCCACGACCCGCTCGAAATCGCGCGGCGCTCTTCACCGGCTGCGCCGTTCACCTCGGTGATGACGTCGCCCTCGCGCACCCCCTCCTCGAACAGCGGGCTCGACGGCGCCACGTCGGCAACCAGCACGCCGTCGAGGTCGTCCGGCACGCCGTGCGATTTGCGCAGGCTCGGGGTGAGGTCCTGGTACTCGAGTCCCAGCCACTCGATGCCGCTCGGCTCGTTGCCGCCACCTTCCTCGGCGTCCGCTTCCTCGCCGGTGGGCCGCTCGCCCAGCTGCACGGTGCGCTGCAAGCGCTTGCCGTCGCGGATGAGCACCACGTCGACCTTCGAGTCGGGACCCTTCTGCGACACGTAGCTGATCAGGTCCGGGTCGTCCTTCACCGGCTGGCCGTCGACCTCGACGATGACGTCGCCGTGCTGCAGCGCCGGCGTTGGCGGCCGGCGTGCCGGCCTCGACCGACGACACCAGAGCGCCGTCCGCGGCTGGCGAGCCCGAAGGCCTGCTGTTGCTCGTAGTCGAGGTTGCCGATCTGGACGCCGAGGTAGCCGCGGCTGACCTTGCCCTTGTCGCGCAGCTGCGGCAGCACCTCCTTGAGCGTGGTGACCGGCACCGCGAAGCCGATGTTCTCGGCGCCCCAGTTCATCGCCGTGGCGATGCCGACCACCGCGGCCCGCCATGTCGACCAGCGGACCGCCCGAGTTGCCGCGGTTGATCGCCGCGTCGGTCTGGATGAAGTTCTCGAACGAGCGCTCGTTGATGCCGATCTGCCGGCCCTTGGCGTGACCACGCCGGTGGTGACCGTCTGGTCCAGATTCAGCGGATTGCCGACCACCATCACCCAGTCGCCGACCCGCAGATCGTCGCTGTCGCCCAGCTCCAGGATAGCGCAGGCCGGTCCGGCGTCGATCTTGAGCAGCGCCAGGTCGGTGGCGCGGTCGGTGCCCTTGACCTCCGCCGGGTAGTCGCGGTCGCCGAGGTGCACCGTGACCGCGGTGGCGCCCTCGATCACGTGGTTGTTGGTCACGATCCAGCCGTCGCCGGCTGATCACGAAGCCGCTGCCGCCGGCGTCTTGCCGGTATTCCTCCGGCTCGTCTTCGCCCTCGGCGAGCTTCCCGCCGGGGGCCCTGGGGTCCGAAGAAGAACTCGAAGGGGTCGACACCGCCCTGCGCTGGCCGCGGCGGCCGCCCTTCTCGATGGTTGCGGCTTCGATCGACACCACCGCCGGGAGCACCTGCTCGGCGAGATCGGCGAAGCTGGGAATGCCTTGAATCGTGGCCGGCGAGACGGCGGGACCCGCGGCTGCAGCTGGAGCCGCCGGGGAGGCGGCTGGAGCGGTGAGGCCGGGAGGAGTGACGCCGAGGCCGCCGGCGAGCACCACGCCGAAGACGACCGCACCGAACACGAGAACCAGAGTTGCGACTTGACGACTACGGGGCTGAGACATTGCGGAGAAGTCTCCTTTTGTGAAGCGCGGGGTCGCTCGTGCGAACCCTCACCAGAAAGCAATCGCCCTGCCAGCAGGGGATCGCGCTCAAAGCTCGTACGCACTGTAGCCGGTCCGGGTTGCGTGTGCCAATTCGGCGCTCGTGAGCTCCCCTGGCGGCCCAGTTACCGCCCGGTTGACGCCCCCGCCCGGCGGGGAAAGTCTCGCCGGTCGTACATGTTGCGAGGATCACACCCTTGTTCTATACTGACCGGGCCAGCTTGCTCCGCTGCAACGAGGAGGGTGGGCAGTATGCCCACTTTTTTTGTTGGAGGCAGGCGGTGACCGACGCCGATGAGCGGCCCGAGACTGGATTCTGCCCTCGAAGCCGAGCTGGAGGCCGCGGTCGCCGGTCTCGGCTGCGAGTTGGTCCACGCCGAGTGGAAGGGCGGCACGCTGCGCCTCTACGTGGACCGCGAGGGCGGCGTCAATCTGGAGGATTGCGAGCGTGTCGCGCGGGCGGTGTCGCCGCTGCTCGACGCGCTGGGGGTTGGCGCCGGCCGCTATGTGCTGGAGGTCAGCTCGCCGGGTCTCGACCGCGGGCTGTATCGGCCGCGCGACTATGAGCGCTTCGCCGGCAAGCTGGCGCGGGTTCAGTTCGTGGATCCGGACAGCGGCCGCAAGCGAACGGTGGTCGGGCGCTTGGGAGCTTTCGATCCCGTCGGCGACGGCGCGGTGGAGCTGACGGACCAGGAGAACGGCGAGTTGCATCGCATCTCGCTGCGACAGATCACGACGGCGCGCTTGGAGATCGAACTCTGAGGGCGTAGGAAAGCGACGAATGGCGCAAGCACAGACGACGACTGCCGACATCAACCTCGACCGAGATCCTCAAGCAGGTTGCGCGCGAGAAGGAGATCGATCTCGAGCGCTGGGTCGCCGGCGCTCGAGGACGCCATGGCCTCGGCGGCGAAGAAGCAGCACCGGATCAAGGAGCCGGTGCGGGCTCATCTCAACCGCGACACCGGCAAGTTCGACGCCTTCATCGTCAAGAAGGTGGTCGAGACGGTCGAGGATCCGCTCGCCGAGTGGACGGTCGACGAGGCGCACGACCACAAGCCCGACGCCCAGGTGGGCGACGAGATCCATCTGCCCCTCTCCACCGACGGCCTGGGCCGCATCGCCGCCCAGTCCGCCAAGCAGGTGCTCTACCAGCGCGTCCGCGAGGCCGAGCGCGAGAAGGTCTACAACGAGTACATCGACCGCGTCGGCGAGGTGGTGAACGGCACGGTCAAGCGTTTCGAGCGCGGCGACATCATCGTCGACCTCGGCCGCACCGAGGCGATCGTGCCGCGCTCCGAGCAGGCGCGCCACGAGCGCTACAGCCAGGGCGAGCGCATCCGCGCCGTCATCGTCGACGTGCACAAGCAGCCCAAGGGGCCGCAGATCGTGCTCTCGCGCACCGACCCGCGGCTGCTGGTCAAGCTCTTCGAGATGGAGGTGCCCGAGATCTACGACGGCACGGTGGTGATCAAGACCGCGGTCCGCGCTCCCGGCGAGCGCGCCAAGGTCGCGGTCTACAGCCGCGAGCGCGACGTCGATCCGGTCGGCGCCTGCGTCGGCATGAAGGGCTCGCGCGTGCAGTCGATCATCCGCGAGCTGCGCGGCGAGAAGATCGACATCATCGAGTGGTCAGCGACGACCTGGTGACCTTCGCCCAGAGCGCGCTCGGCGCCGGCCAAGATCACCCGCGTCTCGGTCACGCACCACGGCGAGGTGCCGCACCTCGACGTCATCGTCGAGGACGAGCAGCTCTCGCTGGCCATCGGCAAGCGCGGCCAGAACGTGCGCCTCGCCTCCGAGCTGATCGGCGCCAAGATCGACATCAAGAGCGAGAGCGACGTCAAGGACGAGGTGGCCGACGCCCTCGCCCGCATGCTGCAGTCCGCCTCCGCCGGAGCCCGAGGTCGACCTCGACGCCGAGCTCGACCTCACCACCGCTCCGGGCGTCGGCGCCAAGACCGCGCGAGAAGCTGCGCGAGGCCGGCCTCGGCACCCTCGAGGCGCTGCTCGACGCCACCGCCGGAGCAGCTGCAGGGGGTCGAGGGCATCGGGCCCAAGACCGCGCAATCGATTCTCGACTGGGCGGCCGACAAGCAGTCCGAACGCGAGCGGGCGATCGAGGCCCAGGCCAACGGCGAGACGCACACGGTAGCGGCATCGCCGGCGCCGTCGGCGACCTCGTCGATGGCCGACGAGGACTTCCTGGCCGCCCTGATCGCGCGCCTTCCAGGAGAGCGAGCGACGCAAGGCCGAAGCCGCGGCGACTCGCCGAGAGCGAGCTGGCGGCTGACGAGAGCGCCGGCGCGCCGCCGAAGACGCCGAGCGTGAAGGCGAGCAGACAGTAGAGCGGAGCGATCAGACTCCCAGGAGCTCCGAGAACGTATGGCGAAAGATTCGGGTCCAGGACCTCGCCCAGATGATGGGGATCGCGAACCAGGACCTCGTGTTCAAGCTGAAGTCCATCGGCGTGCGCGTCGAGGGCGACGAGGCGCGATCGACAGCGACGTCATCCAGGCGATCCTCGCAGGGCAAGAAGATCACCGCGTCCGCGCGAGGTCATCCTGCGCGACGAGCAGACGCCGGAGGCCCCGCGCAACGGCGCGCGGTGGTGCCGGCCCGCCGCACGCCGACCACTCTCCTGCGGCCGCCGGCTCGCCCACGGCAGCGTCATCCAGAAGCATCGAGGCGCGGAATCCGGACCATTCCGGCGAGCGAGCGCTCGGCGGCAGTGATCGACACGCCGCCCCCGGCGTCTCCGGCCGCTCCGCCGCCCAGCGCCATGACGCCCGCGGCATCTGGGGCGCCCGTCGCCGCGGCGCCCGACGCGCCGGCACCGGCCGCGGCTCCGCCGTCCCCCACCGCCGGCCGCCGCGCGTGGCGCCGCCGCCCCCGCGAGTCTCTGCCCCGGTGCTCCGGCCCGTCAGGTTACCCGTCGCGCGGCCCCGAGCCGCCGCGGCGTCCCGGCTGACCGACCGAGCCATGGCAGTCGGCCGCCCGGCGGGCAGCCGGCCCGTCACGTCCCTACAGCCCAGGTGCCCGGCCCGGCGGCGGACCGCCGCGACCGGGCGGACCCCCGCGTCCAGGTGGCCGCCCCGGCAGCCGTCCCAGCGGGCCAGGTGGAGCCCGTCCCGGTCGGTCCGTCCCGGCAGCCGTCCCAGTGGTCCCGGCGGACTCAGTCGCCCGCGGGACACCACTCCCGTGCGCCGTCCGATGGGCCCTCCGGCGAAGACCGCGGCAGAGCGTCGAGCGGGAACGCGAGCGCAAGAAGAAGGGCGTCAAGAAGCAGGTCGGAGCGGCCGCCGAGGCCGACAACGCCGATCTGCGCGCCTACGTCGGCTCGGTGCAGGAGATCGAGGCCGCGGAAGAGGCGAACGGCGCCGAAGCCAGCGCCCGCCGCCGCCGCCGCGTCGAGCAGCGCGGACGCCGATGAAGGCAAGGTGCTGGCATTCCGCAACGCGGCGCCGAGCGGTCCGATCACCATCAACGAGGGCATGACGCTGCGCGAGTTCGCCGACAAGCTGGGCGTGCGCGCCCGCGACCTGATCAAGCTGCTCTTCGACCGCGGCATCCTGGCCAACATCAACCACGTGCTCGAGCCCGAGCTGGCGCAGAAGCTGGCCGACGAGCTGGGCGTCGAGACCATGGTGGTCACCTTCGAGGAAGAGATGCAGCTCAAGCGCGAGGCGGACGCCGACCCGTCCTTCTCAGGAGGGCCGCGTCGCCGCGCGCGCCGGTGGTCACCATCATGGGCCACGTCGACCACGGCAAGACCTCGCTCCTCGACGCCATCCGCTCTTCGAAGGTCACCGAGAGCGAGTTCGGCGGCATCACCCAGCACATCGGCGCCTACCAGGTCGAAGTCAACGGCCGCAAGATCGTCTTCCTCGACACGCCGGGCCACGAGGCGTTCACCATGATGCGCGCCCGCGGCGCCCGGGTGACCGACATCGTGGTCCTGGTGGTGGCGGCCGACGACGGCGTCATGCCGCAGACCGTCGAGGCGATCGACCACGCCAGGGCGGCCGGCGTGCCGATCGTGGTCGCGATCAACAAGATCGACAAGCCGAACGCCAACCAGGACCGGGTCAAGAAGGAGCTCGCCGACCGCGGCCTGCTGGCCGAGGACTGGGGCGGCCAGACGGTCGTGGTGCCGATGTCGGCGCTCAAGCGGGAGGGCATCAAGGAGCTGCTCGAGATGATCCTGCTCACCGCCGACATGCTCGACCTCAAGGCGAATCCCGAGATCGCCGGCCCAGGGCGCCGTGCTCGAGGCGCGCAAGGAAGTCGGCCGCGGCGTCGTGGCCACCGTGCTGGTGCAGAACGGCACGCTCAAGGTCGGCGACATCTTCGTCTCCGGCGCCACCTGGGGCCGCGTGCGCGCGATGAGCGACGACCTCGGCCGGCGCGTCGACTCGGTCGGGCCCGTCGACCCCGGTCGAGGTCACCGGCTTCACCGACGTGCCGGACGGCGGGCGACCCGTTCCAGGTGGTCGAGCGAGGAGGCCAAGGCGCGCGAGCATCGTCGACTTCCGACGCCAGGAAGCGCGCAAGCGCGAGCTCGGCTCCGTCTCAGGGCGCCGCTCTCGCTCGAGCAGCTCTTCAGCCAGATCCAGCAGGGCGAGGTCAAGGAGCTGGCGGTGGTCCTCAAGGCCGACGTGCAGGGCTCGGTCGAAGTGCTGCGCGACACGCTGGCCAAGCTCTCGCACCGAGAAGGTGCAAGGTCAACGTGCATCCACTCCGCGCGTCGGCGCCATCTCGACCAACGACGTGCTCCTGGCCTCGGCCTCCAAGGCGATCATCGTCGGCTTCAACGTCCGCCCCGAGCGCAACGCCGCCGAGCTCGCCGAGAAGGAAGAGCGTCGACATCCGCCTGCACACCGTCATCTACGAGCTGCTCGACGAGCTGCGCAAGGCGATGACCGGCCTGCTCGAGCCGACCTTCAAGGAGGTCTCGGGCGGCCGGGCCGAGGTGCGCGAGATCTTCAAGGTCCCGAAGGTCGGCACCGTCGCCGGCTGCCACGTGGTCGAGGGGGTCATCCCCCGCACCGCCAGCGTCCGCCTGGTGCGCGACAGCCGGGTGGTCTACGAGGGCAAGATCGCCTCGCTGCGCCGCTTCAAGGACGACGCCTCGGAAGTGCGCGCCGGCTTCGACTGCGGCATCGGCCTCGAGCGGTTCCAGGACGTCAAGCCGGGCGACGTCATCGAGGCCTTCGTCAAGCGAGGAGGTGGCGGCCGTCCTGTAACGCGGGCGGCCGCGCCGGCTACGGTGCGGCCACCGGGCTAGCCCAGTGCGAGCGCGCCGCTCGGCTGGGTGAAGAGGCAACTCGATGGTCGTCGGGATCGCAGTTCTCGAGCTGCACTTGCCGGCGTTCGCCGCAGCCTCAAGGACAAGCGGCGGGTGGTGAAGAGTCGCTGATCGACCGCATGCACGCAGCGCTACCGGGTGTCGGTCGCCGAGACCGAGTTCCACGACCTTCATCAGCGGGCGGAGATCGGCGATCGCCGCGGTGGGACGCGACGGCGAGCGAGCTCGAGCACCTGCTGGACGAGCTGCGCCGCCTGGCCGACGGCGAGCGTCGAGGCCTTCGTGACCCGCTGGGAGCCGCAGATCCTGGAGGAGACGTCATGAGCCGCCGCACCGACCGTGTCGAAGACCTGTTGCGCGCCGAGCTATCGGATCTCATCCTGCGCGAGGTCCAGGACCCGCGCGTTCGCCTGGCGACCGTTCATCGGTCGACGTGACCCCCGACCTGCGGCACGCGACCGTGTCGGTCTCGGTGCTCGGCGACGACGCGAACCGCGAAGAGGCGGTCAAGGCGCTGCGCCACGCCCGCGGCTTCCTGCGCTCCCAGCTCGCCCACCGGCTGCGCTTGCGCGTCGTCCCCGATCTGCAGTTTCGAGCTCGACCGCGGCGCCGAGCACAGCCAGCGCATCACCGACCTCTTGGAGAAGCTGAATGACGATATCGAAGGCGCCTGAAGCCACTGCTTGCCCGGCTGCCGGCTCGGCGCCGGCTTCCTGCATCACCAGCCACCAGAACCCCGATGGCGACGCCGTCGGCTCCGGCCTGGCTCTGGCCCGGCTGCTGCGCGGCCTCGGCAAGGGCGACCGTGGTCTGGCTGTCGCGACGAGGTGCCCAGCATCTACCGCGCAGCTGCCGGGCAGCGAGCGCATTCACACCGGCGACGCGCCGCCGGCGGGCTATCCCGGCGCGTTCGACACCGTGGTGGTGCTCGAGTGCCCGAGCCTCGACCGCACCGGCCTGGGCGCCGAGCTCGCCGGCCCGCCGGTGCTCAACATCGACCATCACCTGGGCAACTCGCTCTACGGCGAGGTCAACTGGGTGGACACCGCCGCGCCGGCCGTGCGGCGAGATGGTGCACCGCCTCGCCCAGGGGCTCAAGCTCACGATCGAGCCCGAGGCGGCGACGATGCCTCTACCTGACGCTGGTCACCGATACCGGCGGCTTCCGCTTCTCCAACGCCACCGCCGACGCCTTCGAGGCCGCCGCCGCGCTGGTGCGCACGGGGCGCCAGGCCGGAGCAGGTCTCGCAGTGGCTCTACGAGAGCCAGCCGGAGGCCGCCATCCGCCTGATCGGCGAGATGCTCCGACGCTCGCGTCTCGACGCCGGCGGGCGCATCGCCACCGTCGTCCTGTCGACCGAGATGTTCGCGCGCGCCGGGGCCGAGGCGGGCGACACCGAGGGGCTGGTCGACTTGCCGCGCTCGATCGCCGGGGTCGAGGCGGTGGCGCTGCTCCGCCAGACCGGCGCCCGCCGAGTACAAGGTGTCGCTGCGCAGCCGCGGCGAAGTCGACGTCGAGAAGCATCGCTCGGCGCTGGAGCGGCGGCGGCCACAAGAACGCCGCCGGGGCCAAGATGTCGGGAGCCGAGCGACGAGGTGAGGGCGGCCGTGGTCGCGGGCCTCGAAGAAGCGCTGGCGTCGTGACCGAGATGCGCGACGGGCTGCTGCTGGTCGACAAGGAGGCCGGCGGCACCTCGCACGACGTCGTGCAGCAGGTGCGCCGGGCATCCTGCGGCAAAAGAAGATCGGCCACTGCGGCACGCTCGATCCCGACGCCACCGGGCTGCTGCTGCTGACCCTGGGCCGCGCGACGCGGCTCACCCGCTTCCTCATCCGGGCGCCCAAGGTGTACGACGGGACCATGCGCTTCGGCACCGCCACCGACACCTACGACGCCTCCGGACGGGTCACCGCCGAGCGCGTCGATCGACGGCGTCGACGCTCGAGGCCGTGCGCGCGGCCATGGAGCGACTCGAGTCGGCACCTACGAGCAAGCGCCGCCCGCCTACTCGCGCCAAGAAGATCAGGGCGTGCGCTCCTACGAGCTGGCGCGGCGCGGCGAGGAGGTGCCGGAGAGCGCCAAGGAAGTCACGGTCTACGAGTTCGCGCCGACCGGTGGCGTGGACGGCGGGCACGTCGCGCTTCCGCCTCGGCTGCTCGTCCGGCACCTACGCCCGGACGCTGGCTCACGAAACCGGGCGACGCCTGGGCTGCGGCGCGCACCTGGCGGCGCTGCGCCGCCACGGATCGGCCCGTTCCGCGTCGAGGACGCCGTGCGCCTCGGCGAGCTCGACGCCCGGTTCGCCCCGGAGGCCGATTCCGGGGCCTGCTGGGTTCCCTTCGACCGGATACCGCTGCCCTTTCGCGAGGTCACCGCCGACTCGCAGCAGGAGGGCCGCATCGCCACGGCCAGACCGTGCTGGTGCGCGAGCTCGACGGCCGAGGAGGGCGACTGGGTCAAGCTGGTCAACCGGCGCCAGCGAGTTCATCGCCGTCGGAACCGTCGTCGAGCGCATCGGCGACCGCGGGGTCGGGCGTCGTCCAGCCCAAGGTCGTTTTCAAATGAGCCGCCTTGACCGGCGCTCTTAACTCTGCTAGGCTGAACGAGTTAACGACGGTCCGCCCGGCAAGTCCCCGCGACACCAGGCAGCCACGGATGCAAGCAGCAGCTAAAGCCAGAGCCTACTTCGCGCAAGCGATGCGCGAGGGCTTTTTCTTTAGCTGCTGATGGCGCCTCAGGGGGACGCGGGCCGAACGACAGGAGAACACGACGTGTCTCAAGCCAGCGAAGCGAAGGCGAAGGTCATCAGCGACTTCCGGGTCCACGACAAGGACACCGGCTCGCCCGAGGTGCAGGTGGCGCTGCTCACCCAGCCGCATCAACGAGCTGACCGAGCACTTCAAGACCCACGGCAAGGATCATCACAGCCGTCGCGGCCTGCTGAAGATGGTCGGCCGGCGCCGCCGCCTGCTCGACTACCTCAAGCGGCAGGACCTCGAGCGCTACCGCACCACGATCGAGCGCCTCGGCATCCGCAAGTAAGCGAACCCTGCCCCGGCCCGGCGCGCCGCCCTCCGCAAGCGGCGCAGCGTGGCCGCCGGCCCGACGACCGCGCCCGCTCCGCCGAGGCCTCGACGCCGAGGTCTCCGCGACCGCGCCCGCAGACAGACGAGAGAGAAAGAGAGACGAAGACCAAATGAAACATCGAAAAGCAAGTCCAGATCGGCAGCGGCTCGTTGAGCCTGCGAGACCGGCTACCTGGCCAAGCAGGCGCACGGCTCCTGCGCGGTCCGCTACGGCGACACCGTGGTGCTGGCCACCGCCTGCATGAATCCCGACGCTCCGGCGACCCGCGACTTCCTGCCGCTGACCGTCGACTACCGGGAGTACACCTACGCCGCCGGCCGCATCCCCGGCGGCTTCTTCAAGCGCGAGGGCCGGCCGACCGAGAAGGAGATCATCACCTCCCGCCTGATCGACCGCCCGCTGCGCCCGCTCTTCCCCGAGGGCTACATCAACGACACCCAGATCATCGCCTTCGTGCTCTCCGCCGACGGCGAGAACGATCCCGACATCCTGGCGATCAACGGCGCCTCGACCGCGCTGGTGCTGTCCGACATCCCCTTCTACCACCCGTCGGCGCGGTGCGCGTCGGCTGATCGACGGCGAAGTCGTCATCAACCCGACCAACAGCCAGCGCGACGTCTCCGACCTCGACCTCGTGGTCGTCGGCACCGAGGAGGCGGTGGTGATGGTCGAGGCGGGCGCCAACCAGCTCTCCGAGGCCGTCGATGCTCGACTGCATCTTCCGGGCACACCGAGATCCAGAAGATCATCACGCACCAGCACGAGATGTTCCGCGAACGCGGCCAGTCAGAAGCCCGTGTTCGACGCGCGCCGAGCCTATCCGAGCCGATCTCTACGAGCAGGTCAAGGACGAGATCTGGACGCCCGCTGAAGGCGGCGCTCTTCACCAAGAAGAAGTTCGAGCGCAAGGACGCGGTCGACGCCGTGGTCAAGCCCTACCTCGCCCGCGATGCCCGAGGAACAGCCCGAGATGAAGGGGCAGGTCAAGAAGATCATCAGCGCGCCTCGAGGAGGAGATCCTCCGCGACGTCGTGCTCAACGAGCGCACCCGCTTCGACGGCCGCCGGCTCGACGAGATCCGCAACATCGAGATCGAAGTCGGCCTGCTGCCGCGCACCCACGGCTCGGCGCTCTTCACCCGCGGCGAGACCCAGGCCCTGGCCTCGGCCACCCTCGGCACGCGGCGCGACGCCCAGATCATCGAGGAGTACGAGGGCGAGAGCATGCAGAAGTTCATGCTGCACTACAACTTCCCGCCCTTCTCGGTCGGCGAGGTGAAGTTCCTGCGCGGCGCCGCGCCGGCGCGAGATCGGCCACGGCATCCTCGCCCGCCGCGCGCTCCTGCCGGTGCTGCCGCACGAGGACGAGTTCCCCTACACCATCCGCGTCGTCTCCGACATCCTGGAGTCGAACGGCTCCTCGTCGATGGCCACGGTCTGCGGCGGCTCGCTGGCGCTGTTCGACGCCGGCGTGCCGATGCTGGCGCCGGTGGCCGGCGTGGCGATGGGCCTGATCAAGGGCGAGGAGCAGCTTCGCCGTCCTCACCGACATCGCCGGCCAGGAAGACCACTACGGCGACATGGACTTCAAGGTCGCCGGCACGCGCGAGGGCATCACCGCGCTGCAGATGGACATCAAGATCACCGGCGTCGACCGGGAGATCATGGGCAGGCGCTGGAGCAGGCGCGCGCCGGCCGGCTGCACATCCTCGACATGATGGAGCGCGGCGCTGCCGCAGCCGCGCGGCGAGATCTCGAAGTTCGCGCCGCGCCTCTACACGCTGCAGATCCCGAAGGACAAGATCCGCGACATCATCGGACCCGGTGGCAAGACGATCCGCTCGATCATCGAGGAGACCGGCTGCGACATCGAGGTCGAGGACGACGGCAAGGTCATCATCGCCTCGCCCGACGAGCCGGCGGCCAAGCGCGCCATCCAGATCATCGAGCGCCTGACCGAGGTGCCCGAGATCGGCAAGGTCTACACCGGCACGGTGCGGCGGGTCGAGGCCTACGGCGCATTCGTCGAGATCCTGCCGGGCACCGACGGCCTGGTGCACATCAGCGAGTTCGCGCCCTACCGCGTCGCGCGAGGTCACCGACGTCGTCAAGGAAGGCGACGAGGTCGACCGTCAAGGTCATCGACATCGACGACACCGGCCGGGTGCGGCTGTCGCGCAAGGCCGTCATCATGGAAGCGCCGGACTACGACCCGGCGCAGTACGAGGGGATGGGCGCGCCGGCCGGCGATCGCCCGCAGGGGGCGACCGGCCCCGCGGCGACCGCGATCGCGATCGCGGTGGCCGGGATCGCGGACGTGGTGGTCCCCGGGACCGCGGGCGTGATCGAGGTCACGGCGGCGGGGGCGGCGGACGTCACTGAAGGCAATTCCCCGCAGTAATCTCCGGTAATCCACGGCCCCGGGCAACCGGGGCCGTTTTTCTTCTTGACGGATCGGCCTAGGAAACCTAGCATTCCTTAAGGAGCAAGTAGATGGCGGAGTCTCTCTACACCACCAATCAACTGGCAAAACTCTTCGGAGTGGTGCCCACGACGGTCATTGACTGGATCGAGAAGGGCAAGCTCGAAGCTTTCAAGACGCTCGGCGGCCACCGCCGGATCACCCATCAAGCCGTGCTCGATTTCCTCGAGCGAAATCACCTTCCCTACCCCCCGGCGTTCGCGCACGACGCTCCCAAGCTCGTCGTGCTGGAGAGCCAGCCCGACGTGCTACGGGCACTCGGCACTCAGATCACTCAGGGTCTGCCGGATAGCCGCGCTTTCCTGGAGAATCACCCGGTCGACGCGCTGGTTCGCATGGGAGTCGAGCGCCCGCGCTTGATCATCGTCGACGGTCAGCTCCCCGGCATCGACATCCTCGAGCTCTGCCGGCGCCTGAAGGAAAACCCGGCTCTTTCGCCGCTGCGCATCCTGGCCTTGGTCTCGGACGTCGCCGATCCGATGCTCACCGAACGCCTGCGGGGTGCGGGGGCCGACGACGTCCTGCCTCGCGGCCAGGTCGCGGCGGACTTGGTGGATCGCTGCCGCACGCTCCTCAAGCCGGAATATCCGCCCGCCGGAGCGTGATGCCGGTCCAGCGCGACCGCCTGATCACGTATCTCGACGGCCTGCTCGATGCCCAGCGCGGCCGCGACTTCGGTCCCAACGGCTTACAGGTCGAGGGGCGGGCTGAAATCGGGCGCATCGTCACCGGCGTTTCCGCCTGCGAGGAGCTGTTCGAGCGCGCCGCGCAGATCGGCGCCGACGCCGTGCTGGTGCATCACGGCATTCTCTGGGACTTCGGTCCTCGCCGCCTCGTCGGTTTCCATGGCCGTCGCGCCGCCTCCCTGCTTCGCCACGGACTCAACTTGATCGCCTATCACCTGCCGCTCGATCGCCATCCCGAGCTCGGCAACAACGCGCTCGCTTGCCGGGCGCTGGGTCTCGAAGACCTGCAGCCCTTCGGAATCCACGAGGGCCTGCCAGTCGGATTTCGCGGCCGCTTCGCGGATCCGGTCTCGAAGGACGAGCTCATCCGCCGGGCCGCAGGCGTCTTCGGACAGCCACCGCAGGTCTTCGGCGCGGGACCGGCGATGGTGTCCACGATCGGCATGGTCAGCGGCGGCGCGCAGCGCGAGCTCTACCAGGCGATCGACGAGGGGCTCGACGCCTACGTCACCGGCGAAGCTGCGGAGTGGGTGGTCAACATCTCGCGCGAGGCCGGTATCCACTATCTCGCCTGCGGACATTACGCGACCGAGCGCCTGGGGATTCGCGCCCTCGGCGAGCACCTGGCGCGCGAATTCGGTCTCGACGTCGAGTTCATCGACGTCCCGAACCCCGTCTGACCGCGCTCAGCGCCGCGCGCGGTCGAACAATCGAAAGAAGTTCTCGGCCGTTCTGGCTGCCGTGTCTTCGGCCGACCAGGCACGCTCGGCCCCGATCCTCGACGCGACCAACGTGACGTATGCCGGCTGATTCGGCTTTCCGCGATGAGGAACCGGCGCGAGGTAGGGCGTGTCGGTCTCCACCAGGATCCGGTCGTCCGGCGTCAGCCGCAACAGATCGCGGACGTTGTCGGCTTTCGTGAAGGTGACCATTCCCGAGAAGCCGAAGTAGCAGCCGCGCCCGACCAGATCGCGCGCCATCTCCGGTCCGCCGGCGAAGGAGTGGAAGTCGGCGCGCAGCGCCGCGAAGGCGTCGGCTCGGCGACCTGCCGAGCATCTCGTCGTCGCTCTCGCGGTTGTGGACCACGACCGGCAGGCCGAGCTCGATGGCCAGCGCCCACTGCTCCCGCAGCGCCGCGATCTGCACGTCGCGCGGCGCGTGGTCGTAGTGGAAGTCGAGCCCGCACTCCCCCACCGCCACGACGCGTTGGGATCCGCCAGCAACGCCGCAGCCGTCCCGTGCGCTCCGTTCCAGCTCGAGGCGTCGTGCGGATGGACGCCCAGCGCGCACCAGACGTCGGGCTCGGCGTGCGCAGAGGGCGAGCACGTCCTCCGCCTCCTCGAGCTTGGTAGCCGGGACCAGGAAGCCCACGCACCCCGCGCGGCGCGCGCGTCGTCGAGGGCGCGCTCGCGCTCGTCCGGCGCGAGGGATCTGCAGATGGCAGTGCGAATCGATCAGCATTTCTTCCTTACCCGGCCGGGCGGGAGGGCGGAGGCCGCCCAAGTCGAGGATGCTCACCGGACCTGCGTGCCGTTGGGAACGCGAGCTCGCCGGATGCAGGAGAACCGGCTTCGCCGTCGCTCGAGGCGGCGAGCACCATGCCCTGCGACTCGATGCCCATGAGCTTGGCGGGCTGCAGGTTGGCGACGATCACCACCTGCGTGCCCACCAGCTGCTCGGGCTCGTAGGCCTTGCCGATGCCCGCCACGACTGGTGCGCTGCTCGCTCGCCCAGGTCGACCGGCCAGCTTGATCAGCTTGTCCGACTTCGGCACGCGCTCGGCGCGCCGGTCACCGTCGCCGACCTTGCAGCTCGGTCTCGAAGAACTGGTCGATCGTGATCATGGCTTCGTCGCTCCTCCGTCGCGGCCTGCAGCGGCTCGCCGGCGCGGGTGCCGCGGCTCGACCAGATAGGCTCTCCTTGTCGATGCGCGGGAAGATCGGCTGCGGGCTCGGGCAGCGCTACGTCGTTGGGCGTGCCGCCCCACGCCAGCGCGTCGCAGGCTCGACGGCGGCGTCCGACACTCCGATCGCCGCGCAGCACCTGCGCCGCGCGCTCGCGGCATGACCGGCAGCAGGCCGGTCGGCGACGATGCGCACCGCCTCGAGGCCGTTCCAGAGGATGCGCGACAGCTTCTCGCGTCGGGCCCTCGGTCTTGATCAGCTTCCACGGCTCGCGCGCCACGAGGTACTGGTTGGCCTCGGCGAGCAGCCGCCAGAGCGCCTCGAGGGCGCGGCTGGAAGGCGAGCTCGTCCATCGCCGCGCGGTACTCCGGCACGCACCTCGCGCGCCACCGCGATGAGCGGGTTGTCGTCGCACGGCACCGGCGGCGTCTTGCCGCCGAAGGCGCCGCCGCGACAGCGTGACCAGCCGGCTCACGGTGTTGCCGAGGTCGTTGGCGAGGTCGCCGTTGTAGCGGTCGACGAACGCCTCGTCGGAGAAGGTCGCGTCCTGGCCGAAGACCATCTCGCGCAGCAGGAAGTAGCGCAGCGCGTCGGCGCCGAAGCGCTCGATCAGCTCGTCGGGCCGCACGACGTTGCCCGACCGACTTCGACATCTTCTTGTCGTCGCGCAGCCACCAGCCGTGCGCCAAGACCGTGGTCGGCAGCGGCAGCCCGGCCGACATCAGGAAGGCCGGCCAGTAGACGGCGTGGAAGCGGAGGATGTCCTTGCCGACCAGGTGGAGGCGGACGTCGCCGTCCTCCCAGAAGCGTCGGTAGAGCATCGCCGTCCGCCGCTGCCGAAGCCGAGGGCGCGTGATGTAGTTGGTGAGCGCGTCGAGCCAGACGTAGACGGTCGTGCCCGGGATGGCCGGGAACGGGATGCCCCACTCAGGTTGGTGCGGCAGACCGAGAGGTCGCGCAGGCCCGGCTCGACGAACGCGCGCACCTCGTTGCGCGCGCGTCTCCGGCCGGACGAGCTCCGGGTTGCGCGTCGATACCAGTCGAGCAGCGGCTGCTGGTACTTCGAGAGCCGGAAGAAGACGTTCTCCTCCGACTTCCACTCGACCGGCGTGCCGTGGACGGGGCAGGTCTTGCCCGTCGCCGCAGCTCCTTCTCGGTGTAGAAGGTCTCGCAGGGCGGGCAGTACCAGCCCTCGTGCTTGGCGCGCGTAGAGGTCGCCGGCCGCCTCGATGCGGCGGATCGAGCTCGCGCGACGCCGCGCTGGTGCCGCGGCTCGGTGGTGCGGATGAAGTCGTCGTGGGAGATGCCGAGCTGTCTGCCAGCAGCTCGTGGTAGCGCGCCACGACGCGGTCGGCCAGCGCGATGCGGCGCGACGCCCTCGCTTCTGCGCCGCGCGCTCGATCTTCTGGCCGTGCTCGTCGGTGCCGGTGAGGAAGGGACGTCGTCGCCCGCCAGCCGCCGGTAGCGCGCCAGCGCGTCGGCGACGAGGTCGTGTAGATGTGCCCGATGTGGGGCAGATCGTTGACGTAGTAGATCGGGGTGGTGACGTAGAAGCGGCTCATGGAACCGCGGATCCTATCAGCGGGAGTGGCGCCTAGTCAGCGGCGCAGCTCTCCGGCAGTGAAGCGGTAGTGCTCGCCGCAGAAGACGCAGTCGGCCTCGATGGTGCCGTCCTCGTCGCGCAGGTAGCTCGCGGTCGTCGGCGGAGAGCAGGATCAGGTGCTGGCGCAGGCGCTCGCGGCTGCAGCGGCAGCGGTAGCGCAGCGGCCGGCTCTCCTTGCACCTCGCGGCTCGAGACCCGGCGAGGACGCGTCGTCCAGCCCGCCAGGCCCTCCCTCGTCGATCAGGCGGCTGACGCCGCGGAGCCCGGCGATGTTCGCCTCGAGCGTGCGCGATCGCCTCTTCGCGGCGCCCGGCAGCACCTCGACGATCATGCCGCCGGCCGCGACGCACGCCGTCGGGCCTCGTCGAGCACGCCGAGCAGCACGGCGGACTGGCGTCTGCTCGCTCTGCTCGAGGTAGTGCGCGAGATCGTCGCCGATCTCGCCGGTCACCAGCTCGCACCTGGCTCTGGTAGCTCGCGCCGTCCTGCTCGCGATGCACGCGCAGGCAGGCCCTTGCCGATCGCCCTGCCCCACCGGCGAGCTTGCCGCTGTGGCCAGGTGCGGCAGGTCGACCTCGGGTCGCCGACCATGCCGCGCAGGTTGCCCTCCGCGTCGGCTTCGGCGATGACCGGCCGCAGCGGGCCGTCGCCCCGGATCTCCAGGACCAGGCGGTCGGTGTCTTGCTCGCCAGGCGAAGCAGGAGCGCCGCTCCGGCGAGGCGCGGCCGAGGCCGACGCCGCGAGACGGCGAGAGGTCGCAGCCGGTCGCCGCGCCTCTTCGACGACGTCGGTCACGTCGGCGGCCGCCCAGCGCAGGCTACCCGCCGCCGGCGAGTCCGACCTCGAGTAGGCCTTCGCCTGCGGCCGGAGCGTTCACGCCCGCATGGAGTCATTCCCGCGCGGTCGCCGACGGCTACCAGGGCCGCGCGGTAGACCTCCCGCCAGCGGCACGCCGTGGCGAGCGCCAAGCCGCCGGCAGTCCTCGAACTCCGGCGCCGCGGCGAGACGGCCGGCCGCCGAAGCGGGCCCGCTTGACGCGCACCGCGCCGAAGGCCGTGTCGACGGTCACGATCTCGCGCTCGGCCTCGAAGCGCAGCCGCGCGGTGATAGCGGCAGCCGAGCGAGCCGGACTCCGCCATCAAGAGACCGGCGAGGGGCTCGAGCTGCGATCGCCGGCAGAGCATGGTGACCAGAGTTCCTGGGCGGTTCTTCTTCATCTGCACCGGCGTGAAGTAGACGTCGAGCGCGCCTTCGGCCGAGCAGCCGCTCGATGCAGGAAACCGAATCCCTCGCCTGGCAGGTCGTCGACCTCGCACTCGACAACCTCGACTTCGCCCCGCTCTTCGGCCACCTTGCGACCTGCGCAGCAGGCGCACGGCATTCGGGCGGCCGGGAGATCTCACGCTTGCCCAGGCCGTAGCCCACCGCTTCGATCGCCAGCGCCGGCATGTCGCCGAACTCATCGACCAGCTCGGCCAGAAGGACCGCTCCGGTCGGGGTCAGCAATCGCCGTACGGACTGCCGTAGACCGGGATACCGCGCAACAGATCGGCCGTCGCGGGCGCCGGCACCGGAAGCTCGCCGTGCTGCGTTGTCGTGGTTCCCGCCGCCGACATTGACCGGGCTCGCCGTCAAACGCTCGACGCCGAGAAACTCGGTGCGCTGCTGCGGCGCCCACGAGATCGACGATGGAGTCCACTGCACCGACCTCGTGGAAGTGCACGTGATCGAGCGGCACGCCGTGCGCCTTGGCCTCGGCCTCGCCGAGCCGCGTGAAAAGCTGGTGGGCGCGCTCCTTGACCGGCGCGATCAGCGCTGCGCGATTCAGGAGCTCGCGAATGTCCGCGAGCGTGCGGCCGTGACCGTGCTTGTGGTGGTCATGGCCGTGGGGGTGATCATGGCCGCGGTCGGCTTCGATCCCCGCCGATTCCGGCTCGTCCGGATCGGGACCCTCGATGAGCCGTCCATGCTCGCGCACCCGGAACCGCACTCCTGCGAGCCCTCCGCGGCGAGCGGGCCGCGCCTCGACGGAGACCCCATGCAGGCCGAGTCGCGCCACCGTCTCCTCGAGCACCGCGAGCGGCATGCCGAGGTCGAGGCAGGCACCGAGAAACATGTCGCCGGACAGGCCGCTCGCGCAGTCGAGATGGTAGTGCCGCACGCTGCAAAAGCTACCACGCCCCTCTCTGGCGCAGCGAAACCCAGCCCCCGCCGGCGCCGAGAATGAGATGGTCGAAGAGCCGCAAGCCGACCACCTCAGCGGCCTCCGCGAGGCGTCGGGTGAAGGCGAGATCCTCGGCCGACGGACTCGGATCGCCGCTCGGGTGGGTGTGAAAAAGGATCAACCCGGCCGCGCCGCGCAGCAGTCCTTCCTTGAGCAGGGCACGCGGCTCCACCGCGGCGCGGTTCGAGTGTGCCGCGATAGACATCGGACTCGCCGAGCAGGCGATGACGCGTATCGAGGAAGAGCGCGCCCATCACTTCCTGATCGCGGCACGCTGAAGCGCAGCGAGAGATAGCGGGCGACTGCCGCGGGATGCCCCAAGGGCTCGCGCTCCGGCAGCTGGTCGCGCGCCAGCCGCCGCCCGATCTCGAGCGCCGCCAGGATCGCAGCCGCCTTGGCTTCCCCCAGACCGGAGCGCCGAAGTCCAGTAAGCCCACTGCCCAGCAGACCCGAAAGCCCACCGCTCGCGCGCAAGAGCTCCCTTCCGAGGTCCACCGCCGACGCGCCGGGCCTGCCGGTACGCAGCAGCACCCCCAGTAGCTCGGCGTCCGAAAGGGCCATCGCGCCCGCCCCGAGCAAACGCTCGCGCGGCCGCTCGTCGGGTGGCAGCTCCCGAATGAGAAGCGAGCTCGTCATGCCCAAGGAGACGGAAAACAGCGGTTCGATCAGGCACTGAGGTTGCGGGTCGGTTTGCTCCCTCGCGCCGCGACTGGCCCCTAGACGCTTCGTTCCGAAGCGTCTAGGGGAGACCCGAAGGAGCAAGCGAGGGAGCAAACCGACCCGCAACCGGCATTTGACTCCCCACAGCCCTGCTGTTACAAAACCGCCACCATGCCCTACTTGCCGACCAATTTCGGACTCCTGGAGCCGCCAGACTGCGACTACCGCACCAGCCGCGTGGCGGTTCTGCCAGTGCCGTTCGAGCGCACGACGTCCTACGGCAAGGGCACGGCACAGGGCCCCGCCGCCATCCTGCGCGCCTCGCAGAGCATGGAGCTGTGGGACGAGGAGCTGCAGAGTGAGCCTACCAGCTCGGCATCGCGACCCTGCCGCCCTTCCTTCCCGAGTCCTACGACATGGAAGGCGCGATGTCGGAGCTCGCCGATGAATGCCGACGCCACATGGACACCGGCAAGTTCCTGGTCACCCTCGGCGGCGAGCACAGCCTTTCGATCGCTCCGATCCGCGCCGCGCGCAAGGTCTTCGGCGACATCGGCATCGTCCAGTTCGACGCCCACGCCGACCTGCGCGAGGAGTTCGACGGCACGCCCTACAGCCACGCCAGCGTGATGCGGCGCGCACACGAGGATGGCGTCACCACGCTGGCGATCGGGATTCGATCGCTGTCGCAGCCAGAGGCGGAGCTCATGCGGAGCGCCAATCTGCCGGTCATCTGGGGGCACCAGCTGGACCGCGGCGCAAGAGCTGCTCGGACCGCTGCTCGAGCGTCTGCCGCGCCGCGTCTACCTCAGCTTCGACATCGATTTCTTCGATCCGTCACTGGTCCCGGCCACCGGCACGCCGGAGCCCGGAGGCGGCCAGTGGTATCCGACGCTGGCCCTGCTGCGCGAGGTGTTCCGGCTGAAAGAGGTGGTGGCGATGGACGTCGTCGAGCTGGCGCCCTTCGGCCCCCTGCCGGCGAGCGACTTCCTCACCGCCAAGCTGATCTACAAGTGTCTCGGGTACCTGCAGGAAGCCCGCGCCTGAAACCGCGGGTCCGCTAACGAAGCGCCGCCTGGCGGGCCTTTTCGGCCTGGAGCAGATGACGACGCTCGTGGGCGGCGATCACCAGCACTCCGGTCGCGACGTTGAACACTTTGAGCCCGCTCATGAAGGGATTGCGGAACCGCACGCGATTCAGATCGAGCTCGGCGCTGTCGCGCACGAAAGAGACGATATCGCCCTGCACGGCGCGAAACGCGGTAACCGTCGTCTCAGGATCGAGGTCCGAGGCCGGCGTGGCGGGTGTGGGGGCCGGTAGGCGACGCTTCGCCGGCGGTTCCATCTCGGCCACGAACCAGCGGCCGAGCAGGTTGGGCCGCAAGGGCGGCGAACCGCGCGGTGCTCGCGCCGCGGCTTCCCGCAAGGGCTCGACGTAAAGCCCGTTGATCTTGGCCACATGGTCGAGGCATTGACCGACGCTCCAGCTCTTCCCGGGAACGGCTTGATGGTTCCAGGACTCGCGATCGCTGCCCTCGGCAAGAGCCGCGTACTCGCGCTCCAAACGCTCCAACTCTGCGATCAGCGCCGCCCGGTCGTCCGGCAGGTCGGCCATCAGCCGACCAGGACGCTGCCGCCGTTGACGTTCAGGATCTCGCCGGTGATGTGCCGGGCGAGCGGCGAGGCGAGGAAAAGGACCGGCCCCGCGATGTCCTCGGGGGTCGCGACGCGGTGCAGCGGGATCGCCTGCTCGATCGCCTGACGCTGAGCGGTTTCCCCCGCAGCGCCTCGGCGGACATGTCGGTGTCGACCCAGCCCGGCGCCACGGAGTTGACCCGGATCGCGCGGCGCCAGCTCGGTCGACCACGACTTGGTGGCCGAGATCATCGCGCCCTTGCGCGCGGCGTACGGGCTGTAGAAGGCCTCGCCGCGCTGCCCGGCGGTCGAGGTGAGGTTGATGATGTTGGCGTCGTCGGCATCGCGCGAGCAGCGGCAGCGCCTCGCAGCGCGCAGAGGAACGGCGCAGTCACGTTGACCGCGCAGGTCTCCGACAGCTTGCCAGCGTCGAGCGACGCCAGCGGGTTGTGCACCCAGACGCCGGCGTTGTTGACCAGGCAGTCGAGCCCGCCCCAACTCTCGCGCACTTCGTCGAAACAGCCTGCTCGAACTGTCCTGCGGCGACGCCACGTCGCAGCGAGCATCAGGTGGTCGCCGGCCGGGAGGCCGGCCAGCAGCTCCGTCGAGCAGCGCGCGCCCGGATTCCGCTCGCTAGTACTGGACCACACGGCGCGCACCCGCTTGGGCGAACAGGCGGCAGCAGGCGGCGCCGATGCCGCGGCTGCCGCCCGTTACGAGGACCCGCTTGCCGGTGAGATCGATCATGCCGCGCGACTCAGGCCGCCTCGACCACCATGCGCGATGCCCTGGCCGCCGCCGATGCAGGCCGAGGCCACCCCGACGCCGCCGCCGCGCCGCTTGCAGCTCCTTGAGCAGCGTCAGCGGTGATGCGCGCGCCCGTGGCGCCCAGCGGATGGCCGAGCGCGATCGCGCCGCCGTTGACGTTGAGCTTGTCCACGTCGAGGTCGAGCTCCTTGACGCACCGCCAGGATCTGGCCGGCGAACGCCTCGTTGATCTCGAACAGGTCGAGGTCGTCTAGCTCGATGCCCGGCCTTCTTCGAGCGCGGCGCGGATGGCCGGCGCCGGACCGATGCCCATGCGCGACGGCTCGACGCCCACCACGGCCCACGACAGGATGCGGCCGAGCGGCGTCCGGCCCTGGCTCCTGGCGCGCTCGGCCGGTCGTGAGCAGCAGCATGGCGGCGCCGTCGACGATGCCCGAGGCGTTGCCGGCGGTGACGAAGCCGTCCTTGTCGAACGCGGTCGGCAGCTTGGCCAGGTCTTCCATGGTGGTCTCCGGGCGCGGGTGCTCGTCGCGCTCGATCGAGCCGCTTGGCGCGCTTGCCCTTCCCCACCTCGACCGGCACGATCTCCTCCGCCAGCCGGCAGGCCTTCCATCGCCGCCGCCGCCCGCTGCTGGCTGCGCAGCGCGAACGCGTCCTGCTCCTGGCGGGTGATCCCGTAGTCGCGCGCCAGGTTGTTGCGCGTCTGCGCCATGTAGCAGCCGCAGTAGGTGTCGATGCAGCGCGACCATCAGCAGGTCCTCGAGCTTGCCCTTGTCCGAGCTTGAAGCCCTTGCGCGCGCCCCAGATGACGTGCGGCGCCTGCGACATGTTCTCCATGCCGCCGACCAGGCAGGTCGTCGGCCTCGCCGGCCAGGATCAGCGTGGCGCGCCCGAGATGATCGACTGGATGCCCGAGCCGCAGAGGCGGTTGACGGTCAGCGCCGGCACCTCCTTCGGCACGCCGGCCTTGAGCGCCACGTGGCGCGCGCCGTAGATGGCGTCGGGCGAGGTCTGCAGGGCGTTGCCGACCACGGTGTGGTCGATCTCCGCCGGATCGACGCCGGTGCGCTCGAACAGCGCGCGCGGCGGCGTGCGCGCCGAGGTCGATCGCCGAGACCTCGGCGAAGGAGCCGTTGTACTCGGCCATCGGCGTGCGGACGCCGTCGAGCAGTACGAGATCGCGAATTGCGGTCACTTGCAGTCTCCTGGTGGAGCTTCGGTTCGGGTGGTGGCGATGGGAATTACGGCCCCTCTTCCTCGCTTATAATCTCATACGCGGCACGACCTATTCCGCGGGAGGATTGCCTCGATGACCAGCGAACACATTCTCGACGAGCTGGACCGCCTGGTGGCGGAGCGCTCGATCCTGCAGCACCCCTTCTATCGCGCCTGGAGCGAGGGCCGCCTGACTCGCGACGACCTGGCGACCTATGCCCGGGTCTACTACCCGCACGTCGCGGCGTTCCCGGGCTACCTCGAGACCGCCATCGACGGCGCGCAGGATCCGGCGATCCGGACCGAGCTCGCCGACAATCTGCGCGAGGAGCGCGACGTCCCGGCGGCGCATCCGGAGCTCTGGCTGCGCTTCGCCGGCGCGATGGGCGCCGATCGCACGGCGATCACCGTCGCCGCTCCGGTCGCTGAGACCGCTAAGACCACTGCCACCTTCGGACGTCTGGCCGCGCGCTCCACTGCTTCGGCCGTCGCCGCGTTGTACGCCTACGAAAGCCAACAGCCGGAAGTCTCACGCCAGAAAGAGCACGGCCTGCGCTCCCACTACGGCGTCCAGGATGCCGACGCGCTCTCCTACTTCACCGTCCACGCCGAAGCCGACGTTCGCCATCGCGACGGCGAGCGCGACGCGCTGCGCCGCTGTCTCGACTCCGGCGCCAGCCGCGACGAGGTACTCGGCGCCGCCGGCGAGGCACTGGATGCTTACTGGCAGCTTCTCGACGGCGTTTGCCGCGAGGCCAAGATCGAGATGACCTGCTGAACGTCTTCTCCGAGGGGGGCCTTGCCTCCCTCGACCCCCGCTTCAGGTAGGAAGAGGAAGAGACAGCGCCAGGCGGTGGAACTCGCGCCGCTTGGCGTTGAGATTCTCGATCGCGCCGGTTCGGTGCGCGAGCAGTATGAGGATGCGGTCCGCCTTGGGGTCTATCCAGACGCTAGTGCCGGTGAACCCCGTGTGACCGAAAGCTCGAGGTGAGAGCGCTGGTCCGGCGCTGCCGCGAATTCGGCGGCGTGCCCAGCCCAAGGCGTACTCGCCTCGCCCCGTGAGCGCGTAACGGACCTGCCCTTCGTCGAGCACCCGGCCTGGCCGCAGCCACTCCTGGCCAAGGCGGACCATGTCGTCCACCGTGCCGAAGAGTCCGGCATGTGCGGTCCAGGCGCCGAGAAATCTCGCGTTGCCGTCCTGTGGCCAACCACGCGGTGGTTTGGACACGCCGGGAACTGAGAAACCCTGCGCCGCGGCAAGCTCGATCTCGCGTGCGTTGTCCAGGCGGCTCTCGGCAACCCCGGCCAGGGGGCCGGGAAAGGCGCGCAAATCGGGCATTCGCAGCGGCCTCGCGACGTGAGTCGTCACCAGCTCGTCGAGCCCCGTGGCCAGTGCGCGTTCAGCCGCGACTCCCCAGAGGATGTACCCGAGGTCGCTGTAGACGCAGTGCCCGGCGCGTTCGCTGCGTAGATGGCCGGAAAGCAGGAGGTCGAGTGCTTCTTCGCGGCTTGCGGTTTGGGCGGCGAGTGGCGCCCAGGCGCGCAGCCCGGAGCGATGCCTCAGCAGCGCCTCGAGACGCACTCCCTTTATCGACTCTGCGGCGCGAGGAAAGACATCGCCCACGCGGCCGCGCAGCGGCAGCAGCCGAGCCCCGTCGAGCGCGAGCGCGAGGGTTGCCATGAGCGGCTTGGTGAGCGAGGCAAGATCCCATCGCGTGCGGGCGGTGGCGGCCGCCCGGGGCCGGAGCGTGAGGAAGCCGCCATGATGGCGCCATTCGATGCGTTTGCTGTCGGCGACGGCCGCCGCGAACCCTGAGACTTCGCCCCGCTCCACGAGATCGTCGAGCAAGCCCTCGAGGGTACGCGCGACCGGAGGTCCGGCCATCAGACGTAATTCGCCGGATGCCCGGTCTGGAACACCACGACGCGCTCGCCCTCCCGGAGCCGCCCGGCGGCTTGCAGATCCTCGAGCGCCGCCAACGCCGCAGCACCCTCGGGCCCTACGAGCAACCCCTCCTGCCGCGCCGCCCGCCCCGTGATCTCCGGCAGCCTCCCCTCCTCGATCGCCAACGCGGTGCCACCCGTTTCGGTAAGTGCTTGCAAGATAAGGAAATCGCCGATCGCGCGCGGCACTCTGAGACCCCAGACGCGGGTGTCCGGGCTTTCCCACGGCTCGGCTCGCTCCTCGCCACGCAAGAACGCGCGCACGATGGGGGCGCAGCCAGTCATCTGAACGACCACGAAGCGCGGCCGCTGGCGACCGATCAAACCCAACCGCTCCAACTCGGAGAAGGCCTTGTGCATGCCGACGATTCCGGTACCGCCCCCGGTGGGATAGATGATCCAGTCCGGCAAGTCGCCGCCCATCTGCTCCCAGATCTCGAGCCCCATCGTCTTCTTGCCCTCGGCACGGTAGGGCTCCTTGAGGGTCGAGAGGTCCCAGAACGCCCCCGGCCTCTCGGCGAGCCGCTTGGCAGCGTCAACCAGCGTGCCGGGCGCGGTCAGCACCTCGGCGCCGTAGTCGCGGCAGCGATCGAGCACGGTGCGCGGCGTGTCTTCCGGCATCGCCACACGAGCCGGAAGCCCAGCGGCGGCGGCGAACGCCGCCAGCGCCAGCGCGGCATTGCCCGCGCTCGGCAGCTGCACGCCCGGCGCCCCGAGCTCCTTGGCCCGGTTGACCGCCAACGACAGGCCCCGCGCCTTGAACGAGCCCGTAGGATTGCCGCCCTCCTCCTTGATCCAGACCTCGACGCCGGCCGGAGCCATCCGCCGCAGCCGCACGAGCGGTGTGCCACCTTCACCGAGGTCGATCCGCGCCGCGAAATCCCGCACCGGCAACAGCTCGCGATAACGCCACAGACTCCACTCCCGCTCCCCCAACGAGCGTTTCCACTCGGCTCCTCGCGCCGGATCGAGCTCGTACTCGACCAGCCACGGCGCTCCTGCCGGAGACAGGAATGCAGGCTCGTCGAGCGGCGCGGTAACGCCGGTGCGTGAGCAGACGAGGTGATGGGCCCAGGTGGTCATGTCGAGCTTTCGGTCAGGCAGACCGCCGAAGGCTAGCATCGACCGATGCGCGCGGGGCAATGTTGGGATTCTTGCAGCTCTATCGCCGGCCGACGGAGGCCTCCAGCGCCATCTCGACTGAAGCCAGCAAGGACAGCAGGTCGTAAGACCCGTCGTGCCGCACGCCGTTTACGAAGAATGACGGCGTGCTCTTCACTCCGTTGCGAACGCCGCGCATGAAGTCTTCGCGCACACGCGGCGCGTGGACATGGCGGACCAGCTCTTGAGCGAAGCGGTCCTCGTCGAGTCCGAGGGCGGTCGCGTATCGCAGCAGATGGAAGTCCGCCAAGGCCTTCTGATTCTCGAACAGAACATCGTGCATCAGCCAGAATTGCCCTTGCGTTCCCGCGGCCTCAGCCGCCTCAGCGGCGTGGAACGCGTGGGGATGGATGGTGCCAAAGGGAAAGTGACGGAAAACAAAGCGCATGTCGGCGCCGAGCCGCCGCTGGACCTCCTTGACGATCGGGTGCGCCGCGCCGCAATGCGAGCACTCGAAGTCGCCGTACTCCACCAGCACTATGGGCGCATGCGCCGGGCCTTGGACGTGATCACGCGGGCCGCGTTGCACGTTCAATTGCAGTGGGTCTAGGTAGCCCCCTGGGACCATTTTTTACCTCCCTTGGCCAGTACAGCAGGTCCAAGAAAGGCAGTAAGCATGGTGGATGCCTACCGGTCGCGGAGACTGTCCGCGGTCGTCCGAGCTCTTCGCTAACTACTGCGTTCGAGCCGTATTGACCGCTCGCTCGAGCAGGTCAAGGGAACCCGTCGACGCTTCACCGAAGACCAGTGATGGCCAACCCGGTAACAAGCGGTCGACGACCAGCAGCAACGCGAGTCCCTCGTCCTGCGTCCACCACCGGCGGCGGCCGAGCATCTTGTTGATCGCCGCCTGGCGGTCCATGGCGCCGCCCTCGGGATGCGCAAGCCAGGCGTACGCGGTCCACTGGGCCGATCCTTCGAGCGACAGGAAGACGTCTTCCACCTCGGCGAACAGAGCCTTGTCGCCGGTGAACCAGCGGGCCCGCCGGCTCCGCATCATGGTCAGCGTTTCGCTCGCCAACTCCCGCGCTTCCGGCAGCGTGGCCGCGTCCGCGGCGCGATAGAGCAGATCGCGCTCCGCCGTGTAGGCGGCGACGTACTCGGGGTCCTCGGAGAAGTGCTTCTGCACGGCGTCGTCATCCAACTCCTCGGGGTACGGCCAGGACGCGTCGAGCGGCCCGATCCTGGCTCTCATGCCGCCAAACTGACGAGTGTGCGCGAACTCGTGCAGGAAAACCCCTACGGGGCCGTCTGGTTCGCCGTGACCCTTCTCCGCCCAGACCGCCGGCGCTGACATGACGAAGAACGGTGCTCCCTCGGGTGTGGCATTGCTGAACGATGTCAACTGCACCGCCGTCTCGGAGGAGTCCGGCAGCTTGATCGACCCGCCGTGCGCAAACGCTCGCCAGGGAAGCGGCGTCTCGCCCAACGCGGGCCCGCTGACAGCCGGGCGCGTGCCGGCGGTCACCTCCGAGGTGGTGTAGACGCACGCGTTGTCGAAAAGAACGATCTCCGGCGCCGGTGCGTCGGGAATGTGGAGAATCTGCCGGGACGCGAGCACCCAGGCATCGAGCCACTTCTCGATCCACGGGCTCGCAGCTGCCATGTCGCAAGCCGGGGCCTTCTGCCGAACAGCGGCGGCGGGCGCTGGCGCACTGGGACTCTGCGAGGCGCAGCCCAAGGCCGCAAGAGTGATCATCGACGGGAGCGACTTGAGCGCGCGAATCATGCGGTCAATATAGCCGACGTTTCTACCGTCGCTTCGGTTGGAAGAGGTCCCAGAGGTTCCCCCACGGATCCCGGAAGACCGCGACGGTTCCGTAGATTTCTTCCTTCGGCTCACGGACGAAGCGGACGCCCTTGTCCGCATACCGCCGATAGTCGCGGGCGAAGTCGTCGGTATAGAGGAAGAGGAACACTCGCCCACCCGTCTGGTTGCCGATGCGCGAGGTCTGCTCGGGACTGGACGCCCGGGCCAGAAGCAGACGAGATTCGGTCGCGCCCGGCGGAGCCACCACGACCCAGCGCTTGTTCTGTTCGGGGACGAACGAGTCTTCGACCAGCGTGAAGCCGAGAACTCCGACGTAGAAGGCGATCGCCTCGTCGTACTCCGGCACGACCAACGACACGAGACCGATCGATTGCTTCATGCAGCGCCGCGGGCGACGAGAACTCCGATGCCCATCCTGACCGGACCTCCGATGTCCGGATCCACGAACTCGACGCTCTCGTACTGCGGCTTGAGCTCCTGCCACAACCTCGCCACTTCGCTCTCCGGCCTGGCGTCGTCGTGTTCGATGTCGTGGAACGCGATGATGCCGCCGGGGCGCACGAACGGAGCGTAGTCCTCGAAGTCCTTCTTCACCCCGGCGTAGGTGTGATCGCCGTCGATGAACAGGAAGTCGAGTTGCTCACCCGCGAGCAGCGCCTCGACCTGCGCCCGGACGGCCGGTGCATGAGAATCCCCGCGCACGAACTCGAGACGCTGCCCTGGCTGGCCGAACCAGCGCATCAACTCCACACTGCGCCGTCGATGGCCGCCCCCGAAGAGGCGTCCGGCAAGGTCCACGCTGATGACTTGGGCGTCCGGCGAAGCGAGCTGGCACCAGATGAAGAGCGAGCCGCCGCGAAAGCTGCCGATCTCGCACACTCGCTTGAGTTCGCGGCCGCGAAGGAGGTCGGCGAATCCGCGCAGCTCGACCTGGCTCTGCCGCAACTCGAGGGACCGGAAGTAGCCCTTGCCCGCGAAATTGTACGGGCACGGTCAGCATCTCCTCCAGGGAGCCGGCCTGGCTGCGCAAGGCTGCGAGCTGACCTCTGCCTCGGCGAGATCGCGACGCCAGAACAGTCGCTTGCGAAGCGAGCTGCTAAGGCCCATCGGGCCGTCCGGCTGTTGGCATCAGGAATTCAGCGTAGCACTTCAGTTACCAGAAAGCGTCGTCTGTCACGCAGGTCCCGGAGACGGTACTCGGCGATCTTGCGAACCAGATCCTCCGGCAGGGGCTTGTCGTAGGGAATCTGAAGGTAGTGCTTGGTCGTCTTGTGCTTTTCCAGCTCCTTGCGAAATGCCTCCAGCGCCGCCGGTGTCGGCGCGAAGTTGCAGTGTGCCTTGTGCGCGGAGAAAGCGAACAGGAATCGGGGCTCCACGAAGAAGGGGGTTCCCCACTTGATCGCCTCCTCGGCCTCCGGCGCGACGCTCTTGAGGATCGCGTACAGCCGGCGCAAATGCGGCTGGCCCTCGCGTGGGGCAGCCCGGATGTACTCGGCGATCGTGGTCGGGCGCTTGTTTGCCATCTCTTTTGCCTCCCTTGACGATAGCGCCGAGCCGAGCAAGCGACAACTGCCTCGGCTGGGAGTACACTCACTCGGTGCGTAGCTTCGTCACTTTGCTTCTCGTCGCCGTGTTGCTGCTGGCCGCCATTGTACCCACCGCGATGGCGGCGGTGCTGCAGGTGACCGCGCGACTGTTGGACTCTCAGCCCCAACGCACCGATAGAACCGACGCGAATGCTGTCGCGATCGCAGGCTCGCCGCGTTCGACCGCGCTGGTCCGCGGACCTCCGGGACTTCACAGCTCGACCGTGAAGGCATCCCACTCCTTGGAGGTCGAATGCGACAGACGCTTGCTTGGAACTGTCCTCACCTACCTGACCCTCGAGTTCGCAGCGATGATGGGCGTTCCCGTGCGACCCGAACACATCCAAGAGATGACGCGGTTGCTGAAACAGTCGACGGCCGTCCGAGTGGAACGACAGCACGCCGGCGACGATCCCCCGCCAGGCTTCTTGCCAACGGACGCCTAAAAAATCTACCGAGCCGGCTCGAACAACTCGATCGGATTGCCGTCGGGGTCTTCGATCTGTATCTGCTTGCCGCCCGGGCCAACCTCCATCTCATTGCGGAAGTGAACTCCCGCATTCGCGAGCGTCTGGATGAGCGCCGGGAGATCCGCAACCCGCAAGACCACGCGATTCCATCCGCCCGGTTCCTGCTGCCGCCCGTCAGGCATTGGGCGTGAACCCGATGCTCCTGGACCGCTCAAGAGGATTTCGAGCGTCTCCGAGAGAGACGCTGGCGAATGCTGGAAGTTGCTGGTGCTCCAGCTTGAATCCAAGATGCTCGGTATAGAACGCGACGGAGCGAAGCACGTCGCGGACCTGGTACCGAACGCCATGAAAGCCCTTCACGAGGTGCTTGGGCGTCTTTTGAGGGTGTTTCTTCCATCGTTGCGGTCGAGCGTGTTTTCTTCGTCACGGGGACCTCCTTTCGACATGGTCCAGTGTTGCCTATCACCCGTCTCTAGCGTCGCAAGACCGGTGCCGACGAGACGGGTGGCGTTTGCTGTTGTGGTAGGGTCGCGTCGCATTCGCGAACTAAAGAGGGGAGCCCATGAGGCACTTGCGCGCGACGGTTCTCGTTGTTGCATGCCTCTCGGGCTGGGTCGGACCCGCCGCCGGGCAGGTCATCATCGAGGAATTTAATCTTCCAGGCGGGCGCGAGCCTACGCGCATTACGTCCGGCCCGGATGGCGCACTTTGGTTCACCGAGTCCGCGGGGGATCGGATCGGGCGCATACCGACCGTCGGGGGTCAGGCGTCGATCACCGAGTTCATCGTGCCGGGCGTCGGGAGTCTGCCGATCGGCATCGTGGCCGGCCCGGACGGGGCTCTCTGGTTCACCGAGTTCGGATCGGATCAGATCGGGCGCATCACGACCGCCGGGACGCTGACCGACGAGTTCGTGCTCCCCGCCGGTCGCGACCCATCTGACATCACCGTCGGCCCGGATGGCGCGCTCTGGTTCACCGAGTCCGGGGGCGACCGGATCGGGCGCATACCGACCGTCGGGGGTCAGGCTGCTATCACCGAGTTCATCGTGCCGGGCGTTGGGAGTGACCCGGCCGGCATCGTGGCCGGCCCGGACGGCGCTCTCTGGTTCACAGAGTTCGGATCCGATCAGATTGGGCGCATCACGACCGCCGGGATCGTGACCAACGAGTTCGCGGTGCCCGGCGCCGGCAGCGGCCCATCCGCCATCACCGTCGGCCCCGACGGTAATCTCTGGTTTGTCGAGACTCTTTCCGGCGAGATCGGGCGCATCACGACCGCCGGGGTCATCACAGAGTTCGCGGTGCCGGGCCTCGGGAGTGAGCCGGCCGGCATCGTGGCCGGGCCGGACGGGGCTCTCTGGTTCACCCAGTCCGGCTCGGACGAGATCGGGCGCATCACGATCGCCGGCGTGACCGACGAGTTCCCGGTCCCCGGCGCGGGCAGCGAGCCGCTGGGCATCACGTTGGGTCCGGACGGCAACCTGTGGTTCACCGAGACGAGTTCCGACCAGATCGCCGTGATCCTGCAGCAGCAATCGATCCTGGAGATCCCAACCCTCTCACGGGCGGGGCTTTTTCTTCTCGCGCTCGCCGTGGCGAGCGCCGCGATCGTGCTACTCCACCGTCGGCCATAGGCGCAGTTGCGGCGGGCTCGTTGAGCCCTCATCTCGTCCAGCTAGACCTCGGAGGGGAGTCTTTTCAAGGGCTTCGCCGTTTCCGGCGTGTTAAGATTCCCCCGCTCCGAATGGACAGCATCGGCAAGTACGAGATCCTCGAGAAGATCGGCGACGGCGGCTTCGGCATGGTCTTCAAGGCTTACGACCCCTTCATCAAGCGGTTCGTCGCCATCAAGACCTGCACCACCGACGAGCGAGGACGTCCGCAAGCGCTTCTTCCAGGAGGCCGAGATCGCGGGCAATCTCCAGCATCGCAACATCGTCACGGTCTACGACTTCGGCATCCAGGGCGAGATGCCCTATCTGGTCCAGGAGTACCTCACCGGCGAGGACCTCGACCGCAAGATCAAGCGCAAGGACGCGATCTCCGACCCGGAGAAGGTGCTCTACCTGGTCCAGATCGCGCGCGGGCTCGAGTACGCGCACTCCAAGGGCGTCATCCACCGCGACATCAAGCCGGCCAACATCCGCATCCTCGAGGACGGCACGGCGAAGATCATGGACTTCGGCATCGCCAAGCTGGCGCAGCGCCAGACCGGGCTGACCCAGACCGGCATGACGCTGGGCACCGCCGCCTACCTCGCGCCCGAGCAGATCCGCGGCGAGAACGGTCGACCCGCGCACCGACATCTTCTCGTTCGGCGTGCTCGCCTACGAGCTGCTCACCAGCGAGCGGCCGTTCGTCGGGCGAGGCGATCTCCGACG
Source organism: Thermoanaerobaculia bacterium (assembly GCA_963821905.1). Lineage (GTDB taxonomy): Bacteria > Acidobacteriota > Thermoanaerobaculia > Multivoradales > JAGPDF01 > CAWGFP01. The sequence continues at coordinate 712,384 of CAWGFP010000015.1, forward strand.
TGCTCTACCAGATTCTCAATGCCAAGCCGCGCCCGCTCCAGGCCTCGTGGACCGACTGCCCGCCGGAGTTGGCGCGCATGGTCGACCGCTGCCTGGAGAAGGACGTCGCCAAGCGCTACCCTAGCTGCACCGAGTTGATGAAGGACCTCGACGTGATCCTGCGCCGCCTGCGCACGCAGCGGCGGCCGAGCGACGAAGGCCTGACGACGTCGGCGTCCATGCGCCATGCGGCGACCAGCGCGATCTCGCAGATGCCCAGCGATCCAGCGGCGGTCACCGCCGCGACCGTGGTCGCCCCGGCGCCCGAGAGGAGCGGTGAGATCGATCTCACCTACCACCGCGACCCGCATCAACGCACGCCGCGCTCCATCTCCACCACCGCGGCCTATCGCTCCAACGACGTTCACTGGGGGAGATGGGCAGCCATCCTCGCCCTGGTCGTCGCCGGCGGCGGCGGCTGGTGGTACTACCAGCAGACCCGCCCCACTCCGCCCGCCGTGCAGCCACCGGCGGCGGAGCTGAGCGCGACCAGTCAGCCGGCCGCGGCGCCGGCGCCCGCTCCGGTGAGCCCGGCCCCCCAGCCGGCGCCCGTGGAGACACCGCCCGAGCCGGCTGCGCAGCCTCCAGCGGCGACCGTTCCCGAGCCCGCGCCGCCACCGGTCGTCGAGGCTCCGCCGCCGGTGGTCGAGGCTCCCCCGCCGGTGCCCGAACCACCCAAGCCTGGCGCGCTGACGATCTCGCGCGCCTGGAGCGGAGACGTCACGGTGACGGTGGACGGCGGCCCGGCCCGGCGCCTCGACCGCGACCAGCGGATCGAAAACCTGGCGGCGGGTCGACACGTGCTGTCGTTCGAGATCATTTCGCCCGGAATACAGCGACTCGATCGAGTCGCAGATCAACCTCAAGGCCGGGGAGCGCCGCCGCATCGAGGTGCCGCTCCAGCGGCCGGGCCAGCTCAACGTGCAGGCCCAGATCAATTCGCCGCAAGGCCTGGTCCGGGTCAAGGGCGAGAGCTGGGGCCAGAGCCCGATCCGCGGCCGCAAGCTGCGTCCGGGCTCGTACCGGGTGGAGATCCTGCCGCTCCAGGCGGAGGCCGCCGCAGGGGTCACCGTCGACATCAAGGTCACGTCGGGAATCGGCACCACCGTGACCTTCAATCTCGCGCGCCCCGAGCAGCCTCCGCAGATCCACGAGAGCACCGTCGGCCGCTAAACCGCTGATAAGATTCGCGCGTCATGCGACGCGCCGCCGCGACAGCGCTGCTGGTTCTGGTCTGGAGCTTCGCGCCGGCCGTGGCACAGCAGGACGACGTCGAGGTCGAGGAGCTCCAGCCTCCGCCGCAGCCCGCCCCGCAGGAGCCGGCTCCACCTGAGACCGCGACGCCGCCAGGGGCTGCCGCCGACGTCCGCGTGACCGCGCTCCTGGCCGAGCAGAAGTACAACGAAGGCGATCTCGCCGGCGCCGCCGTCCTCTACCGTCAGGCGGCTGACGCCGCCTCGGATCAGGCGCGAGAAAGTCCGCCTCCTGGTGACACTGTCCTCGCTCGAGCATCAACTCGGCCAGCGCGAGCCGGCCGTGGTCGCCCTCAGCGAGGCGCTGGCGATCGACCCCAACGTCCAGATCGATCCCGTGATGCTGGGCCAGACTTTCATGGACGTCTATTACGAGGCGCAGAAACGCGCCGCCGATCTTCGCCAACGCCACGCCGAAGACCTTCGCGAGCTCGCCCTGAAGCGCGTCGAGGAGGGAGACGTCTCCGCCGCCCGCGATCTTTTCCAGCAGGTATTGGCGCTGGTGCAGAACGAGCCGTACGCGCTCTACCACATCGCCGCCCTCGACCAGCGCGCCGGTGCCAACGACCGCGCCCTCGCCGGCTTCCAGAAGCTGCTGGCGCTGCGCACCACCCAGCCCGGAGCGGTGCCGACCGCGCTGCAGGTGCAGGCGCTCAACAGCGCCGCCATCCTCTACTACGAGCGCGGCTACTTCGACGACGCCGAGTCGGCGCTCACCGAGGCCCTGCAGCTCGACGACAAACAGGCCGAGATCTGGAACAACCTCGGCCTTGCTCGGCGCCGGCTGGGCAAGCGCCAGGAGGCCACCGCAGCGTTCCGCCGCGCGTACGAAATCGACCCGAGCAAGGAAGCCGTGATCAACAATCTGGCGCTCTCCTACATCGACGCCTCGAACTGGGCCGAAGCGGTGGCGCTGCTCGCGGACGGCACCGGCAAATACCCGAAGAACGCGAGCCTGTGGCTCAACCGGGCGATCGCCCAGCGGGGATTGGGCGATGCCGCGGGCGCCGAGGTGTCCTTCCAGCGAGTGATCGAGCTCGACACCGACAATCGCCAGGGGCTGGCGGCGCGCTCTTCCTCGTACCTCGCCCTGCTGCATTTGGAGCAGGGCCGGTTCGACGCCGCAGTGGCGAGCGCCCAGCGCGCCATCGCCTGGAAGGCCGACGACGCCCAGGCTTGGAACCAGCTGGGTCTGGCGCAGCAAGGCAAGGGCGATCTCGCGGCGGCGAGAACCAGCCTGGAGAAAGCGGTGTCGATCGACCCGGCGAGCGCCGAGATCGCCAACAACCTGGGCTCGGTCTACTATCGCGCCAACGATTTCGCGCAGGCGCAGGAGGCGTTTCAGCGCGCGCTGACCATGCGGCCCGACTTCGTCGCCGCGGGCGATAACCTCGAACATGCCAAGAAGAAGCTGGCCGAGCTCGAGACGCTCGATCAGCGGCTGGGTCTGCGCCTGGCGACTGGAACCGCCGCGCTCGGACCGGGTGGCGCCCCGGCCACCGGTCTCCTGGTGACTGCGGTCGGCAGCGCCGAGACGACGCCCGCCGGGCGCGCCAAGATGCAGCCGGGAGATCGCATCCTGCGAGCCGACGGACAGGGCCTGGCCTCCGCCAGCGAGCTCTACGCGCTCGCCACCAGGGTTCCCGCACCGCGCTCGATCGCTCTCGAGCTGATGCGCGCCGGCAAGCCGGCCAAGGCCAAGCTCAAGCTGAAGTAGGGAGCTGCCCTCGGTGGTGGCGATTGTGAGCCGCCAGGATACGCAGGCCGGAGGCCGCTCCCAGCTTGCCGAAGAACGGATGGCTGAGGCGCGCGTTTCGGTTCGCCGCGATCTCGCTCGCGAAATCGTCCGTCAGCGTTCCCAGCTCGGCCAGTGTCGCGCGGCGCTCGAACGGGCCTCCACCAGGCCGCAGCTCGCGCACGGCTGGCGCGCCTTTGGGAAACACGCCGCCGCGAAGAATTCGCCGCATCACACCCTGGCGCAGGACCAACCGCTGAAACCAGCCGAGCCGGACGCGCACGCCCTGCCCGCCGCGCAGCTCGCGCAGCATCACTTCGTAGGTAATCCGCAGGTGCTCTGCGATCTGGGCCGGTGACCACTTGTCGGCGCCTGGTGAGTGCTGCCAGGCCGCCTCGGGGACCGCCTCCGCAGCGGCGACGAACTCGCGCACCGAGGCTCGATGCTCCTCGATCAACCGCGGCAGGTCTTGGTCGCGGCTCAGCCGATCCGCTCCTTGACCGAATAGGTGTCGCTGCGGACGAAGTTCTTGAAGGTGATCATCTCGCCGATCAATCCCGTGGTGAGCACCTGGATGCCGAGCAGCATCAGCAGCACACCCAGCAGAAGCAACGGCCGGTTGGAGAGGAACTCGCCGCCGAGCCACAACACCGCCAGGTAGAGGTTGATCCCGAAGCCGGCGAACAGGAACAGCAGACCGAACGCCCCGAACAGGTGCAGCGGCCGGCGCGTGTACTTGGTGATGAACAACACCGTGATCAAGTCGAGCAGACCCTTGTAGAAGCGGTCCCAGCCGTACTTGCTCGAGCCGTGCCGCCGCGCCTCGTGCTGCACCTCGATCTCCCCCACCGCGAAGCCGCGCCGGCTGGCGAGCACCGGGATGTAGCGGTGGAGCTCGCCGTAGACCGCGACCTGCTCGAGCACCTCGCGGCGGTAGGCCTTGAAGCCGCAGTTGAAGTCGTGCAGCTCGACGTCGGCGACCCGGCGCGTCACCCAGTTGAAGAGGCGGGACGGCCAGCGCTTCGTCACCGGATCGCGCCGCGTCCGCTTCCAGCCCGACACCAGGTCGAGCCCGTCGGCGTCCAGCTTGGCGAGGAAGCGCGGGATCTCCTCCGGCAGGTCCTGGAGGTCACCGTCCATGGTCACCACCACACGGCCGCTGGAGTGGTCGAACCCGGCGCACAGCGCGGCGGCCTTGCCGAAGTTGCGCCGCAGGCGCACCAGCTTCACCCGCTCGTCCCGCTCGTGGGCCCTGCGCACCCTGGCCGGGGTGTCGTCGCGCGAGCCATCGTCGACGAAGATCACCTCGAAGCTCAGGCCGAGCGGATCGAGGACGGCGACGACGCGGCTGGCCAGGTCCTCCACCGTCGCCGCCTCGTCGAGCACCGGCACGACGACGCTGACGTCGACCTCTGGGGTCGCCGACAGGGTGACGGCCTGGCGTGGCACAGTCTCGGCGTCGAGCATCGGAATCGGTATTTTAGAATAAAGGCATCAGGCCAGTCGCTCAGGCCATGAGAGTGTGGAACTCGAGCGTGGTGCGCAGGAGCGGCTCGGAGCCCAGCTCCGTCCGCAGCAGGGTGCACAGCCGATCGTATTGCCGCCGCACCAAGTCCCTGCGGCCCTGGCGCGCATAGGCCGCCATGAGGGCGAGGTGTGCGCTCTCCTGGAGCGGGTCCTCGAGCAGCAGCGCGCGGTAAACATCCATCGCCTCATCGCCCCGCTCGAGGGCGGTCAACGTGTCCCCCAACCGCCGCAGGAGCTTCAGGTGTTGCTCCCGCATCGCTTCCCGAGGCTCCTGCGCCCACGGCACATCGATGCCCTCGAGGAGCGCGCCGCGGTAGAGCCGCCATGCCCGCTGCCACCCGGTCACCGCGGCGGCGGGGTCGCCCCCTGCTAGGTGAGTCTCGGCCGCGGCGACCCGCGCCTTCCACTCGTCGACGTCGATGCTCCATCCTACATCCGGGTCGAGCGCGTAGTTGCCGCCGCTGGCGACCACGAACTCGGCGCCCGGGGCGCCGTGGTCGCGCAGCGCCCTGCGCGCCACCGAAACCACCGGATGCAGTCCCCGCCGCGCCCGCTCTGGCATGGTGTCCGGCCACAGCGCCTCGGAGACCGCCTCGCGCGAAGCGCGGCGACCCGGCGCGAGGGCGAGGAAAGCCAGCAGGAGCAGAGAACGCCGCACGCGGAAACCCACCTCCGAGGAGGTCGCGCCGGTTCGCATCCACACGCCCGGCGGGCCCAGGAGCCGCAGCTCGACCGTGCCGTGGCGGCCACGCGATCGACTCTCGAGCGCCCGGCGGAGGCGGCGGTTCTCGGACTCCAACCGCGCCAATCTGCCGGCGGCGCTCAGCGTCCGCCGGCGGCGCGCAGGCGATCGCGAACTTGCTGCAGGTCTTCCCATGTCGGACGCTTCAGGCTCGGATTGCGCAGCAGCGCGGCGGGATGGTAGGTCACCATCATCGGCACACCGCGCACCGCGTACCACTGGCCGCGCAAGCGGCCGATCGGGGTCTGCGTTGCCGAGCAGGGTCTGGGCCGCGATGCGGCCCAGCGCCACCACGATGCGCGGCCGTACCAGATCGATCTGGCGCTCGAGGAAGCCGCGGCAGGCAGCGACTTCGTCGGGCTGCGGGTCGCGATTGCCGGGCGGCCGGCACTTGACGATGTTGGCGATGTAGACCTCGTCGCGCTTCATGCTCCATCGCCTCGATGATCTTGGTCAGCAGCTCCCCGGCCCGGCCGACGAACGGCAACCCCTGCTTGTCCTCCTCGGCTCCCGGCCCCTCGCCGATGAACATCAGGTCGGCGTCCGGGTTGCCGGCGCCGAAGACCACGCTGTTGCGACCGCCGGCCAGGCGGCAGCGAGTGCAACCCTCGCGCTTCCTCGCGCCAGCCGCGCGGAGCTGCGCCAGGCGCTCACCGGCGTCGGCCGGGGCAGACGCCCGGCTCGGCGGCGACCTCGGCCGTGGCGCCGCGCATAGAAGTCCTCGTAGCCGACTTCGCCGAGATAGGCGAGGAGGTCAGCGAGAGGTGGGCGCGGCGTTCGACGTCACGGGAGGCGAGAGCTCGCGAGAAGAGGTCGAGCAGGTCCGCGGCGAGCCGGGCTTTCGGGCGGCGCGAGAGCGCCAGGGGCTCGCCCTCGCGGCGGAACACCGTGACCTCGTTGAGATCGCTGCCGAAGCCGATATCGCCGCGCGAGACGTCGTTGGCGACCAGGAAATCGATGCCCTTCTGCTCCAGCTTGGCGCGCGCGTTACGCTCCAGGTCGTCGGTCTCCGCTGCGAACCCCACCAGCACGGCGCGAGGAGCGAGGCGGGCGAGGCCTGCGAGGAGATCGGGGTTGGACTCGAGCGCGATCACCGGCGCTCCCTGACTCCGCTTGATCTTGCGCGCCGAGGGCGCGGCGGGCCGGAAGTCGGCCACCGCTGCGGTCATGACCACCAGGTCCGCATGCGGCGCGCAGTCGCGGAGCGCGGCTTCCATCTCGAGAGCGGTCTCGACGTCGCGGCGTTCGACACCGCGCGGGCTGGGTAGATGCACCGGCCCGGCGACCAGGACCACGCGGGCGCCGCGGCGCGCCGCCTCCTCGGCGATCGCGAAGCCCATCTTGCCGCTCGATCGGTTGCCCAGGAAGCGCACCGGGTCGACGGGCTCGTAGGTCGGGCCGGCGCTCACCACCACGGCGCGGCCGGCGAGCGGGCCGGCGGCCGCCAGCGCCGCGACCGCGGCGGCGATCGTCGTCGGGCTCCGCCATCCGGCCGATGCCGATCTCGCCCGAGGCGAGCGGGCCTTCGACCGGGCCGACGAAGCGCACGCCACGCGCGCGCAAGGTATCGACATGGCTCGCCACTGCGGGGTGATTCCACATCGCGGAATGCATCGCTGGGGCAAGCAACAGTGGACCCTGAAAGGCGAGCGCCGTGGTGCCGAGGAAATCGTCCGCCAGGCCGAGCGCCAGGCGCGCCAGGGTGTGCGCGGTGGCGGGAGCGATCACCATCGCCTCCGCCCACTGGGCGGCGACGATATGCGCCTCTTCGCCGGTGCCGGACGGCTGAAGGTACTCCTCCTGCCAGACCGGCTGTCCGGTCAGCACCTCGAGAGTCAATGGGGTGACGAAGGAGGTCGCCGCGCGGGTCAACGCGCAGCGCACTTCGTGCCCATCCTCGCGCAACCGGCGGACAAGCGCCGCAGCCTTGAAGGCCGCGATGCCGCCGGTTACGCCGAGCAGGACGCGCACGTCCGACCGCGAGCCCCGCTCAGGATTCCTGGGGCGACGTTTCGAGCGCGGGCTGCGGCTCCGGGCCGTAATCCCAATTCACCGCCTCGGCCTGAATCTCGGCCATGGCGCGGCGGGTGGGTTTGCGGCTGACGTGGTCGATCTTCGGACGGGCGCCACGCACCATCTGCTCGGCGCGTCGCGCCGCGAGCAGGACGAAGCGGAACTTGCTGTCCACCTTCTCTGGAAACTCCATGCACCTGACTCCTATCCGCGCGACGAATCGACGGCGGGCTCGGTGGACCTTCGCAAGGCGCGCTCGAAGTCGGCCACGACCTCGCTCACGCTGGCGTCCATCCGCTCTCGCCGGCTGCGTTTCTCGAGGATGATCGCTGCCAGGGCCTCGCTGGCCCGGGTAGCATCGCGGTTGATAATAACATAACGATAGTTCGGATAACGCTTGATTTCTGAAAGAGATACGTCGAGCCGCCGGGCGATGTCCGCGGCCCCGTCGAGGTTGCGGCCACGCAGCCGGCGCTCGAGGTCGGCATAGCTGGGAGGCAGGACGAAGATGCTCTGGGCCTCGGGACGGCGAGCCAGCACCTGCTCGGCCCCCTGGACATCGATATCCAGCAATACATCGACGCCGGCCTCGAGCCTCGGATCCACCTCGTCCCGCGAGGTTCCATACAGGTTACCGTGGACCCGCGCCCACTCCAGGAACCGGTCTTTCTCCACCATGACCTGGAAATCAGCCGGACTGACGAAATGGTATTCACGCCCGTCGCGTTCGCCCAGACGGGGCGCCCGGGTGGTGTGGCTGACCGAAAACTCCAGCCGGCCGAGACCCTCCGGCCGGTTCATCAGGTTCTGGATGAGGGTCGTTTTGCCGGCCCCGGAGGGGGCCGACACGATGAACAACTCGCCTCGCGGCATGCCCGCGATGTTAGCAGGTCGATGCCGCGTCCCGGCGTGCAACCCGTTACGTTTCCGGCCGTACTAGAGGCCAAGGGCCGCCACGCGTGTGTCTGCCCTATTCGACCCACCGAGAAGGAGAAACACATGCAACGGCTCCACTACCGGAGCAGCATCCTCCGTCGTTTGGCGACTGCAGCGGCCGCCGCTTCGATTGCCGCCACCGGCTGGGCGGCGGAACTGCCGCCAGTCGAGATCCCGTACACCAGCTTCCAGCTCTCGAACGGGCTGACGGTGCTGGTGCACGAGGACCACAAGGCGCCGATCGTGGCGGTGAACGTTTGGTATCACGTCGGCTCGAAGAACGAGCCCAACGCCCGCCCGGGCTTCGCCCACCTCTTCGAGCACCTGATGTTCAACGGATCGGAGAACTTCAACGACGACTACTTCAAGGTCGTCGAGCGCCTCGGCGCCACCGATCTGAACGGCACCACCAACGAGGACCGCACCAACTATTTCCAGAACGTCCCGGTCGCCGCCCTCGACACCGTGCTGTGGCTGGAGTCCGACCGCATGGGCCACCTGCTCGGCGTCGTCGACCAGGCCCGCCTCGACGAGCAGCGCGGCGTGGTGCAGAACGAGAAGCGCCAGGGCGACAACGAGCCCTAGGCGATCTCCGAGGATCTGATCACCGCGCGTCTCCTGGCCGGAGGGCCACCCCTACGACCACACCGTCATCGGGTCGATGGAGGATCTTTCGGCGGCCAAGCTGGAAGATGTCAAGGAGTGGTTCGGCAAGTACTACGGCCCCTCCAACGCCGTCATCGCTCTGGCCGGCGACATCGATCCGGCCACCGCGAAGGCCAAGGCCGAGAAGTACTTCGGCGACATCCCGCCGGGCCCGCCGGTGCCGCACCCGAAGACCTGGATCGCCAAGCGCACCGGCACGGTGCGTGAGGAGCGCCGAGGACCGCGTTCCGCAATCGCGTCTCTACCGCACCTGGAACGTGCCGCCGATCGGCGACCCCGACTGGCGTATACCTGACCATGGTCGCCAACGTGCTCACCGGCGACAAGGGCTCGCGGCTCTACAAGCGCCTGGTCTACCAGGACCAGATCGCCACCCAGGCGAACGCCTTCCTCGACGAGCGCGAGATCGCCAGCCTGTTCTACGTCACGGTCACCGCCCAGCCGGACGGCGACATCGCCAAGGTGGAAGCGGCGACGGCGGAGGAGATCTCGAAGCTGATCAACGAGGGTCCCACGGCCGACGAAGTCGAGCGCGTGCGCAACCTGCTCTACTCGCGCTTCGTGCGCGGAGCCGAGCGCATCGGTGGTTTCGGCGGCAAGTCGGACGTGCTGCTGCGCGGCGCCGTCTACGAGAGCAACCCGGCGGCCTACAAGAACTACCTCGATCGCGTGCGCAAGGCGACGCCGGCCGATCTGCAGCGGGCCGCCAAGGCTTGGCTGTCCGACGGTGACTACGTGCTCTCGATCGTCCCGTTCCCGCAGTACGCCGCCGGCGGCGGCCGGTGCCGACCGTAAGGCTCTGCCGGAAGTCGGCGCGATGAAGGCTCCGGTCTTCCCCACGTTCGAGCGCGCAAAGCTGTCGAACGGCCTCGAGGTGGTGCTCGCCGAGCGCCACGAGATCCCCAAGGTCGAGATCGGCCTCTACCTCGATGGCGGCTACGCCGCCGACTCGCTCGCCAGTCCGGGCACCGCCCGCCTGGCGATGGACATGCTCGACGAGGGCAGCCAGACGCGCGACGCGCTCGCCATCTCGGAAGCGCTCTCGCGGCTCGGCGCCACCCTCAACTCGGGCGGCAACCTCGACCAGAACGTGCTCGCCATGTCGGCGCTGTCGGTGAATCTGGACGATTCGCTCGCCCTCTTCGCCGACGTGCTGCTCAACCCGCGTTCAAGGATCAGGACCTGTCGAGCGCCTGAAGGAGCTGCAGATCGCGGCCATTCAGCGCGAGAAGGCCTCAGCCGGTGAATCGCGGCCTGCGCGTGGCGCCGCCGCTGCTCTACGGCGCCGGCCACGCCTACGCCGTGCCGTTCTCCGGCAGCGGCACGCGGAGTCGGTCGACAAGCTGACCCGCGCCGATCTGGCGAAGTTCCACGCCTCCTGGTTCAAGCCCAACCACGGCTACTCTGATCGTGGTCGGCGACACCACGCATGGCGGCGATCAAGCCGAAGCTGGAGAAGCTGCTCGCCGGCTGGAAGTCCGGCGACGTGCCGAAGAAGAACCTCGCTCCGGTGCCGGCGCGCAGCAAGCAGCGTCGTCTACCTGGTCGACAAGCCCGGCGCGCAACAGTCGGTGATCCTCGCCTCGAGCTGGTCACGCCGCAGTCCGATCCGCGCTCGATCGCCTTCGAAGCGTTCAACGACGCTTTCGGCGGCAGCTTCGTGTCGCGGCTCAACATGAACCTGCGCGAGGACAAGCACTGGTCCTACGGCGCCGGCGCGTTCCTGCTTCAGGCCGCCGGCCAACGGCCCTACATCGGCTTCGCGCCGGTGCAGACCGACAAGACCAAGGAATCGGTGGCCGAGGTGGCGCGTGAGATGCGCGAGGTGATCTCGAGCCGGCCGCTTACCGACGACGAGTTGGTCAAGGCGAAGACGTCGTTGACGCAGTCGCTCCCGGGAGGATGGGAGACGGCCAACGCGGTGGCCGCGAGCCAAGGTGACATCCTGCGCTTCGGCTACCCCGCCGACTACTGGCAGAAGTACCCCGAGCGCATCCGCGCCCTGACCGCCAAGGAAATGGCCGAGAGCGCCAAGGCTCTGGTCCATCCCGACGGTCTGGTCTGGGTGATCGTGGGCGACCGCGCCAAGGTCGAAGCCGGCCTGCGGGAGCTCAACCTCGGCGAGTTCCACGTCCTCGACGCCGACGGCAAAGAAATCTAGCGGCGGGCGGTTCTTGCATTCGAGGGGCGGGCTTCGGCCCGCCCCTTTTCATTCCACGTTCTGCACCTGCTCGCGCAGCTGCTCGCACAGCACTTTGGCGTCGAGCACCCAGCGCGTCATCGTCGCGTCGCGGCATTTCGAGCCCAGCGTGTTGAGCTCGCGGAAGATCTCCTGGGTCAGAAAGTCCAGGCGCTTGCCGATCGAGCCGGATTCGGCCATCACCGAGTGAAAGTGCTCGAGATGTGAGCCCAACCGGTCGAGCTCCTCGGCGATGTCGCTGCGGTCGACGAGCAAAGCCACTTCCTGCGCCAGGCGGTCCTCGTCGAGGCCGCGGCCACCCAGGAGCTCCTCGATGCGCTGCTGAAGATTCGCCGCCAGCTCGCCCGCCGCCACCCGGCGGCGCTCGGCCAGCCGTTCCCGGATCTGCGCCAACGTCGTCAGCCGCTCCGAGAGGATCACCTGCAGCTTCGCGCCCTCGAGCGAACGGCTGGCCAGGAACTGCTCGAGCGCGCGCGCCGCCACGTCGAGGGCCAGCCGCTGGTCCTCGGCATCCCAGACCTCGGGCGGCACACGCACCCGCACCGCCTCCGGGAGCCGGGCCAGATCGCCGAGCTGCAGCGACGGGCTCATGATGCCCTCGACCGCCAGCTCGGCGATGGCGGCGTGTAGCGCTCGCACGACGTCGGCGTCGACCGTCACTTCGGGACGCCGGTTCTCGAGCGAAGCCACCTCGACCGCCATCTCCACCCGCCCCCGGGCGACCGCCGCCTGGAGCTGTTCGCGCAGCGGGCCCTCGCTGGCGCGATAGTCCTCGCGCAGCCGCAGCGCGAGATCTAAGAAACGGTGGTTCACGCCGCGCATCACCACCGAAACGGCATGCCGGCTATTGCGATCCTCGGCCTGTCCGAAGCCCGTCATGCTACGCATCTCCGGACTCCCTTCCGGCGCGCTGACGCGCCTCCCGTTCGGCGCCGTCCAAGCGCAGCTTCAGTAACTCGCCCGCTGCCTCCATGTCGGCGCCGCGCTCGACCGACAATGGATCGGCGAACACGAATTCCAGTCGAGCGCCCGGCAGCGGAAGCTCCATGCCGTCCCAGCTGCCGAGGGGCTTGGCGCGGCTGGCGGAGTACGCCACGGCGACAATCGGCAGACCGCTGGCGGCCGCGGCGAGCAGCACTCCCGGCCGCACCGTGCCCGCCGGGCCGGTGGGCCCGTCCGGCGTGAAGGCAACGTCACCGCCGGCCGCAGCCTCGCGCAGCAGGTTGCGCAAGCCCATGGCGCCACCGCGCGAACTGGAGCCTCGCGCCGTGCCGACGCCGAAACGGGCAATGGTGCGCGCGATCAATTCCCCGTCGCGGCTGTGGCTGGTCAGCACCGAGATCTTGGCTCCGCGATAAGCATAGGGCATGAGGAGAAGGTGACGGTGCCAGAAGGCGAGAATGAAATGGCGCCCTTCTCGCTCCCAGACCCGCACCTGGTCCGCGCCGTGAAACCGCAGGCGGAGAGTCGAGCGCAACAGACGGATGAAGCCGGCGGCGAGCGCCGCGAGCACGCCGATCTTCCAGCCTCCCGCCGCAGCTCGCTCCGCCACCGGCGCGCCCCCTGCTCAGGTGCCGCGGAACTGCAGGTCGTAGAGCCGCTTGTAGAGTCCGCCGTTGCGCGAGCAGCTCCTCGTGGCTACCCTCCTCGACGATGCGTCCGGCCTCGATGACCACGATGCGGTCGGCCTCCATGACCGTCGAAAGGCGGTGCGCGATCACTAGCGTGGTCCGCCCGGCCATCAGGTTGTGCAGCGCCTTCTGCACCAGCGCCTCGGACTCGCTGTCGAGCTGCGAGGTCGCCTCGTCGAGGATCAGGATCGGCGCGTTCTTGAGGATGGCGCGGGCGATCGCCAGCCGCTGGCGCTGGCCGCCCGGAAAGCCGCAGACCGGCCTCGCCGATCACCGTGTCGTAGCCGTGCGGGAAGCTGCATGATGAACTCGTCGGCGTAGGCCGCGGCCGCCGCCTCGCGCACCCGCTCGAGCGGCAGGTCGGAGCGCCCGTAGGCGATGTTGTTGCGCACCGTGTCGTTGAACAGCATGGTGTCCTGGGTGACCATGCCGATCAGGGCGCGCAGATCGGCGAGCCGGACGTCACGCACGTCGACGCCGTCGATGGCCACTCGCCCGGCGTCGGGATCGAAGAAGCGCGGCAGTAGGTTCACCAGCGTCGACTTGCCCCCGCCCGAAGGTCCGACCAGGGCCACGATCTCGCCGCGGCGCAGGGTGAGATCGAAGTCGCGCAGCACCGGATCGCGGTCGTAGCCGAAGGTCACCCGCTCGTAGACCACTGCCTCGCGGAACTCCGGCAACGCCAGCGCGCCCGGCTGCTCGCGGATGTCGTTCGGGACTCCTGCGCCATCAGATCCATCACCCGCTGGGCGGCGGCGAGCGACTGCTGCAGGACCAGGTTGACCTTGTTCAGGCGGCGGATCGGGTCGTACATCATGGCGACCATGGTGAGAAAGGCCAGCACGCTCGCCCCGGTCAGGTCGCCGTCTCGGATGCTCTTGCCGGCGTAGATCAGCAGCACCGCGGCGCCGATCACCGCCAGCACTCGATGACCGGCCCGGCGAGCGCGTTGAGCAGCTGCGCCCACAGGTTGACCTTGAGGTGGCGCGCGGTGGCGGCGCGGAATCGCTGGTTCTCGAAGGCCTCCATGCCGAACGCTTTGACCACCCGATGGCCGCGCACCGCTTCGGCCACCAAGATCGCGAGATCGGCGAGGCGCTCCTGGCTGCGATGGCCGGAGCGCCGCATGCCCTTGCCGAAGCGCACGATGGGATAGATCAGCACCGGCGCCGCGAAAAGCAGGAAGAACGACAACCTGGGATTCGAGGCCACCAGCATGGCGGTCATCGCCACCAGGGTGACACCTTGCTGCACCAGGTCCAGAGGCCGGTCGAGACGGCGTTCTGCATCTGGCCGACGTCGTTGGCGACCCGGCTCACCAACTCGCCCGAAGGATGCTGGGCGTGGAAACGGCTCGACTGCGCCAGGAGCCTGGCCTGTAGATCGTTGCGAATGTCGGTGGTGGCGCCCAAGCCGATGCGCTGGAACGAGTAGGTGCTGACGAAGTCGGACACCCCGCGCAGCACGAAGAGGGCGAGGAGCAGGAGCGGCAGGAACACCACCACCTCGTCGGCGCCGACGCCGAGCCGGCGCTTCAAACGCTCGTAGCCACGCTCCACCGCCGCCTTGGGATTCAGCTTCGCTCAGCGCCCCCTCTTCCATGGCTGCCGAGGGCACGGGCACCGCAGCCTGCGGAGCCATGCCGAGGACTTCCGTGAAGAGCGGTTCGAAAAGACCGGCGAAAGCGGTGGTGCAAGCGGCGAAGAGCGTCACCGACAAGGCGGCGATCGCGCACCATGCCGACGTAGCGCCGGAAGTAGCGCCACAGAAAGCCGATCAGTCTCATGCCGGTACCTTGGCCCGCAAGACCGCCTCGACTTCGCGCGCCGCCCGCGCGCTGCCGCCGCCTTCTCCCAGCGCGTGGCGCAGGTCGGCGAGCTCGCGCCGCATGCTGGCGATGCGCTCCGGCGCCGCGAGCAGCGCCAGCGCCTCGGCGGCGATGCCCTCGGCGGAGGCCGCGCCCTGCAGCAGCTCGGGCACCACACCGCGGCCGAGCACCAGGTTGACCAGGCTGAAGTGCGGCAGGTCGCACCAGCCAGCGCGCGAGGCGATAGGTCCAGGCGTGCAGGCGGTAGAGCACGATCATCGGCGTGCCGAGCAGCCCGACTTCCAGGGTCGCCGTGCCGGACGCGCAGAGCGCGAGATGCGAATCGGCGATCGCGTCGAAGCGATCTCGAACGACCAGCTCGACGGGATGCAGGGAGCGCGCCGCCAGCTCGGTGACCAGCGACCGCACCGGCGGGGCGACGATGAGGCGGGCCGCGATCGGGCAGCTGCGCGGCGATGCGCGGCACGACTGGCCAGCATCACCGGCAGCAGGGCCTCGCACCTCGCTGGCCCGCGAGCCCGGCAGGAGCGCCAGCCGGCATCGTCCCGTCGCCGGCGTCGGCGCGTCCCAGGCCTGCGGCAGGGCTGGGCACCTCGTCGACCAGCGGATGGCCGACGTGGACCACCTCGACGCCGTGGCGGCGGTAGAACTCGACCTCGAACGGGAACAGGACCAGCATGCGGTCGACGTCGCGCGCGATCGCGCTGCACCCGCCCTTGCGCCAGGCCCAGACCTGCGGGCTGATGTAGTAGACGACCGCGCACGCCCGCGCCGACTGGAGCTCTTCGGCGAGCCGCAGGTTGAACTCGGGAAAGTCGATCAGCACCGCGCACCGCGGCGCGCCGGCGGTCCACCTCGGCGAGCAGCTGCGCCGAAGATCTCGCGCGCCCGCGGCAGCACTTTGAGCACCTCGGCGAGGCCCACCACCGAGATCTCCGCGCTGTCGAGCCACGAGGTCCAAGCCCGCCGCTTGCAGCTCGTCGCCGCCTAGACCGAAGGCCTGCAGCGCCGGCTCGGAGCGCCGCAGCTCGGCCAGCAGCCGGGCGCCGTGCAGGTCTCCCGAGGCCTCGCCGGCGACCACCAGCAGGTCGGCACCCGGCATCGCGCTCATGGGGAAAGGCGCCGGCGGACCCGGCCGGGAACGGATACATCAGCCAGGCGACCAGCAGGCCGCCGCCGACCATGCCGAGGAAGATCTGCAGGAAGAGCTTCACGCGCTCGCTGGCGCTCGCGCCGCCAGAGCAGCGCGAAGAAGAGGCTCACCAGCGAGCGCGTAGACCACCATGAGGAAGAAAGTGGCTCAGCCGGCTCACTCCTTCTTGCCGCGCGCGATGTCCCACGCGTCGAGCACCAGCAGCAGGTTCATCAGGCCGGCGGTGAGCAGGAAGGCGGTGCCGTACTCGAAGCCGGGGGCCAGGATGTCGCCGCTGTAGTGCGACGGCGTAGCGCAGCACGAAGTACGGCGAGCCCCATGCCCATCGAGCCCAGGGTGGCGAGGATCGTCAGCGGCTGCCCGGCGACCGGCGGTCCAGAGTGGCCCTGGAGCGAGCAGCCGATGCAGCAGCGACGGCGGTCACCAGCAGCAGATAGGCCGCGCGCCGCGAGCGCCGCCCGAGATAGAAGTGGCCGGCCCCGGGGAGCAGCCAGGCGAGCACCGCCGCCAGCTGGGGGTTGGCGACCGGCTGGGCGCGGCCTCGGCGAGCCGCCGCCGGCGAGGGCTCGGTCATGCCGGCTCCTCTTCGGCGAACAGCCGCCGCAGCTGCTCCCACGCCGCGCGCAGGTCCTCGGGCACCAGGCGGACCTCCGCCACGCACGACTCATGAAATTGGTGTCTCCCTCCCAGCGCGGCACGACATGGAAATGATAGTGCCCGGGCACGCCGGCACCGCGCCGCCCGGCCGAGATTCATCCCAGGTTCATGCCCGTGCGGCGCGTAGGCCGTCTCGAGCACCCGCTGGCACGCGCAGCACCAGCGGCCAGAACTCCTGCGCGCGCCGCCTCCGGGGCGTCTCGCGGCGAGCGCGAGGTGCTCCGCGGCGCGACCATCAGGTGGCCGCTCGAGTAGGGATGGCAGGTTCAGCATGACGATGTGGTGCGCGCTGCGATGCACCACCAGCCGCTCCGGATCCTCGGGCTCGCGCGCCGCGGCGCAGAAGAAGCAGCCCCGTCAGGATCGTCCGAGCTGCTGGACGCTAGTCGAATCCTCCACGGCGTATGCAGGGTCTCCATCGTCAGCAAGGATGCTGCCGGGCCCGCCCCAATACGGGCTGGCGGCACAGCCTCACTCGTCGTTGAGCAGCTCCTTCAGCTCCTTGCCGGGCTTGAAGTACGGGATCCGCTTGGGCGGCACCTCGACCTTGTCGCCGGTCTTCGGGTTGCGCCCCAGCGCGCGAGCCGCGGTGGCGGATGCGGAAGCTGCCGAAGCCGCGCAGCTCGATCTTCTCGCCGGTCTTCAGCGAGTCGACGATCTGTCGAAGACGGTGTTGACGATGATCTCCGCGTGCTTCTTGGTGAGCTGCGGTGGTGCGCGCGACCTCCTCCACCAGCTCGGCCTTGGTCATCCCGCTCGCTCGATCTCCAGTGTCGACTCTCCCGCCTCCCGAAACGCGTCGGCCGCGCGAGCGGCGCTCAACCGCGCCGTCCGGGAACGCATCGTCGACTCTCCCGCTCGGCTCCTGACGCTCCGATCGCGGCGCTCTGCGACCGGCTCGCGGCAGCCTCTCGGCGGCCTCGAGCTCGGCGATCTCTTCGCTGGGCTGGCTGCGCACGCCGCGCAGCGACAGGCCGACCTTCTTGTCGTCCTCCTCGATGCGCAGGATGCGCGCCCGCACCGACTGGCCGATCTCGAAGTGGTCCTCGAGCTTGCCGCCGCCGGGACTCGATCTCGCTGACGTGCGCCAGGCCCTCGAGACCGTCGTAGATGTCGATGAACAGGCCGAAGTCGGTGACGTTGACCACCCGGCCCTCGAGCGTGTCGCCGACCCGGTGGGCGCTCGACGAAGTTCTCCCACTCGTTGGGCAGGAACTCCTTGATCGACAGCGAGACGCGCTGGTTCTCGACGTCGATGTTGGTGATCCGCGCCCGCACCGTGTCGCCCTTCTTGAGCACCTCGCTGGGGTGCTTGACCCGCTTGGTCCAGCTCATGTCGGAGACGTGGATGAGGCCGTCGATCTCCTCGGTGATCTCGACGAAGGCGCCGAACTCGGTGAGGTTGCGCACCTTGCCCTCGATGATGGTGCCCACCGGGTGGGTGTCGCGCAGCTCTTCCCAGGGATTGCGCTCGGTCTGGCGCAGCGACAGGCTGAATGCGCCGCTGCTGCATGTCGAGCTCGGAGACGATCGCGTCGACCTCGTCGCCGACGTTGAGGATCTTCGACGGGTTGACCACCTTCTTGGTCCACGACATCTCGCTGACGTGGATCAGGCCCTCGACGCCCTGCTCGATCTCGACGAAGGCGCCGTAGTCGACCAGGCTGACCACCTTGCCGTGGACGCGCGAGCCGACCGGGTACTTCTTGTCGACCAGCATCCAGGGATCCTCGTGCGCTGCTTGTAGCCGAGCGAGACGCGCTCGGTCTCGGGGTCGAACTTGAGCACCACCACCTCGACCTCGTCGCCCACCGCGAAGTGCTCGCGAGGGATGGTTGACGCGGCCCCAGGAGATGTCGGTGATGTGCAGCAGGCCGTCGATGCCGCCGAGGTCGACGAAGACGCCGTAGTCGGTGATGTTCTTGACCACGCCCGGCAGCACCGCGCCCTCGCGGAGCTTGCCGAGGGTCTCGGCCTTCTTCTTCTCGTACTCCTTCTCCAGCACCGCCTTGCGCGACAGCACGATGTTGTTGCGCCGGCGGTCGAGGCTGATGACCTTGAACTCCAGCTCCTTGCCGCGCAGCGACTCGAGGTTCTTGACCGGCTTGATGTCGACCAGCGAACCCGGCAGGAAGGCGCGCACGCCGACGTCCACCGTCAGGCCGCCCTTGATGCGGTCGATGACGCGGCCCTTGATGATCTGGCCTTCCTTGAAGCTGTTCTCGATGTCGGTCCAGACCCGCATGCGCTCGGCCTTGGTCTTGGAGAGCAGGATGTGGCCCTCGAGGTCCTCGGCCTTCTCGAGCAGGACTTCGACCTCGTCGCCGGCCTGCACCGTGACCTTGCCCGAAACGGTCCGTGAACTCCTCGATCGGGATCAGGCCCTCGGACTTGTAGCCGACGTCGACGATCACCTCGTTGTTGGTGACGCCGATGACCCGGCCGCGGACGATCTCGCCCTCGGTGAGGTTGCGCATGCTCTCGTCGTAGAGCGATACGAGCTTGGCGTACTCCTCGGCGCTCTGCTGCCCCTCCTCGATCTCCTCGGGCGCGAGCATCCCCTGCGTGGTTCCTTCGCTGGACTGCTTCAAGCGGTACTACCTCCTTGACATTGGATTCAGGCTCTTGGCCTGGCTGAGCTCTCGCTAAGTCTTTGAGAACTCTAGGCTAGGCAGTATATGAAGCGCTTCACAGGCTTGTCAACCGACGGTCGCCCCCAAGGCCCGCGCGTTGCGCCGCAGCCCGTCGAGCTTGGCTCGCTTCAGGGGACTGCCCCGAAAGGCCGCCAGATAGCCTTCCCGCGACATGCTCACCAAGTCGGCCAACCGAAGGCCCCGGCGCCCGTCAGCGACCGCCAGCTCGGGATGCCCGACCGGCCCCGGCGAGGCATTCCAGGGGCAGACTTCCTGGCAAATGTCACAACCGAACACCCAGCCTCCTTCCGCCACCAGCGCGTCCGCCGCCGGCGAAAACTCGCCGCGGTGCTCGATCGTCCAGTAACTCAGACAGCGGTTGCTGTCGAGGCGGTACGGCTCCGGGAGAGCGCCCGTCGGGCAGGCGTCGAGACAGCGGGTGCACGAGCCACAAAGGTCGGCGATTGGCAGGTCGGGCGACAGGTCCAGCGTCAGTAGCAGCTCCCCGAGCAGGAAGTACGAGCCGTGCGCGGGGTGCAGGAGCATGGTGTTCTTCCCCACCGCGCCAAGCCCGGCCCGCGCCGCCAGCTCGCGCTCGAGGAGGGGACCGGTATCGACGTACCAGCGCGTCCGCTCGCCGGGAAAGGCGGAATCGATGCGCCGGCCGAGCGCCGCCAGCCGCTCGCCCATGACGTCGTGGTAGTCGCGTCCGCGCGCATAACGGGCGACGCGCGGCCAGAGGTCGCCGGAGACATTCGACTCGTCGGCGTGCGGCGCGTAGCGCAGGGCAACGCAGAGCGCGCTGCGGGAGCCCTCGAGCACCGCCGAGGGATCGAGGCGTAGCTCGACCCGCCGCCCCATGTACTCCATGTCGGCGTGATCGCCGCGGCCGAGCCAGCGCCGGAAGGCCTCGCCGTTCGCCGACGGCTCGAGCGAAGCGACACCGGCGAAGTCGAAGCCGGCCTCGATCGCCCAGCCCTTCAGTTGCTCCGCTACGGCGCCCCGGTCCACGCGCCGAGTGTACCTGCGCTCTTAGTTGCTGTCGCCCAACCCGTGAGTCCCGCCGCACAAACGGCAAGCGGTCGGCGGATCGATGTTGCTCACCCGGTGCTTCACCGGCGCGAGTGTCTTGAGGTAGGCAAACACCGCCTTGAGGTCGTCGTCGGTCATGCCCTGGAAATAGCTGCGCGGCATGATCGGATTCAGCTCGCGCGCCTTCACCTTGCCGGTGCGGATGACCTCGATGAAGAGGTCCTCGGTGTAGTACGGGATCCCCGAGGGGTCCTGGGTGAGATTCGGCGTCGTGACGTTGCCCCAGCCACCCCGCAGCGGCAAACCGCCGGCGAACTTCAGCGCCGGGATCGGATTCTCCTGGGCGTCGTATGCCGAGTGACAACCGGCGCACTGACCGAGGCTCACCAGGTACTTGCCGCGCGCCAGGGCATCGTTCATGTCGGGCGCCGCGACCGGCGCGGCCAGCGGCTCGGGCTTGAGCGAGGCGAGGACCGGAGGGGGAAGAGCGGACAGCGGCAACGATCGCTTGACCGGCGGAATCGAACGCAGGTACACGACCACCGAGGCGAGATCCTCGTCGGACATCACCCGGAAGTCCTGCCAGGGCATGAAGAAGAGCGCCCGGCCGTCGTGTCCGATGCCCTCGCGAATAGCGCGCGCCAACATGTCGTCGGTCCATTTGCCGGCGCCAGTTTCCGGATCAGGGGAAATGTTGGGCGAGAACATCCACGGCAATCCGTAGTCGGACCACACTCTTCCGCCGCCCTTGAGCCCTGGCAGCGGCTGGCCTTTGGCGGCCGGGCTCCAGTCGTTTTCGGAGTGGCACATGAAACAGTGGGCCACCGACTCGACGAGGTACCGCCCGCGCTCGAGCCGCGCCGGCGTGCCGGCGAAACGCCGGTCGCTGAGCGCCCGGGCAGCGGGCGCATGTGCGGCCACCGTGGCCGACTCTGCCGCCACGGCCCGCGCCGGGTTGAGCAGGCACGCCGGAAACCAGAAGACTACGATGATCCATCCCGCGTGGAGAGCCGCCATCGCGTCACGCACCATTCCTCCTCCGGAAGCGCCGGGCGCCGTGGCCGAAATACTGCTTGGATCAGGACTTGGCGTGAAGGTATCACGGCCGCAGTAAGATCGCTCCATGGCCGACTGGATCGAGGAAGGCGAAAAAGCTCCGGACTTCGACTTGCAGGACGACGCGGGCAACAAGGTGAAGCTCTCCGCACTGAAGGGCACACCCGTCGTGTTGTACTTCTATCCGAAAGACGACACTCCCGGCTGCACCAAGGAAGCCTGCGCGTTCCGCGATCGCAGCGCCGACCTGAAGCAGCGCGGCGCGGTGGTTCTCGGAGTGAGCCCCGACGACGTCGCGAGCCACGCCCGGTTTCGGGACAAGTTCCATCTCAACTTCCCGCTGCTCGCCGACAGCGGCCACAAGGTGGCCGAAAAGTACGGCGCCTGGCGCGAGAAGAACATGTACGGCAAGGTTTCGATGGGCGTGCAGCGTTCGACCTTTCTGATCGACGCCGCCGGCATCGTGCGCAAGGCATGGAAGAAGGTGTCGGTGGACGGTCACGACGACGAGGTGCTGACAGCGCTGGATAAGTTGTCGGCGTAGGGAGAGGGGGCCGTGCCGCCTCCCTCCACTCTCCTTACCGCTCGCGCTGCGCTGCTCTGCGCCACCGTCATATGGGGCGCTTCCTTCGTCGTGGTGCAGCGCGGTCTGCGCGATCTGCCGGTCTTTCACCTGTTGGCGATCCGCTTCGTCATCGGCGGGCTTCTCATCCTGCCCTGGGTGCGCCGGCAGGGCGGACTCAGGCGCCCGCGAGCCTCGGGCCTGCTGGTCGGCTTGGCGCTCTTCGTCGGCTTCGTGTTCCAGACCTATGGCCTGCTGTGGACCACGCCCGCGAGGTCGGCTTTCCTGACCGGCCTGACCGTGCTGCTCGTGCCGCTGCTCGCCTGGGCGACCACGGGCGAGAAACCGAGACGGTCGGCCGCCGTTGCCGCGCTGTGCGCGACCGCCGGACTGTGGGTGATCTACAACCCCGCCGGCCGGCGGGGCGCCCTTCGGTCGCGGCGATTGGCTGACGCTCGCCGGCGCCGTCGCCTTCGCGGCGCATCTCCTGCTCATCGAGCGCGCCCTGCGCAGCCACGGCTCGGTGGAGCTCGCCTGGGTGCAGTTCGCGGTGGTGGCTCTGCTCTCGGCGCCGGCGCTCCTCATCCAGCCCCTGCGCCGGGCCGAGTTCACCGCCAACGCGCTGGTGGCCATCGCGGTCACCGCGGTGTTGGCGACCGCGGTCGCGTTCGTATGTCAGATCTACGCCCAGCGTCGCTTGGGCGCCATCGAGACGGTCATCATCCTGGCGCTCGAGCCGGTGGTGGCGGCCGGGGTTTCATTGGCCCTAGGGGTCGAGCCCTTCACCTGGGGCCTGATGCTGGGCGGCGCGCTGTTGATTCTCGCCATGGTGCTGGCTCAGCTCGCGGCGCCCGGTCACTCGGTCGCCGTCGCTCCCCCGCACTCTTGATAATCTGCCCGCCATGGAATTCTTCGACCAGATCGAGAGCATGGGCCATGAGCGCGTGCTCTTTTGCTCCAATCCCGACGTCGGCCTGAAGGCGATCATCGCCGTCCACTCGACCGTCCTCGGGCCCGGTCTGGGCGGCGTCCGGATGTGGCCCTACGAGACCTTCGACGAGGCGGTGACCGACGTCCTGCGCCTGTCCCAGGGCATGACGTACAAGGCCGCGGCCGCCGGACTGAACCTCGGCGGCGGCAAGGCGGTCATCATCGGCGACGCCAAGAAGGACAAGGGCGAGGCTCTCTTCCGCGGCTTCGGCACGTTCGTCGAGTCGCTCGGGGGCCTCTACATCACCGCCGAGGACGTCGGAACCAACCAGGAGGACATGGAGTTCATCCACATGGAGACCCGCTGGGTGACCGGCGTGTCGCCGTCCTTCGGCGGCGGCGGCGACCCCTCGCCGGTGACCGCGTTCGGCGTCCATCAGGGAATGAAAGCCGCCGCGCTGGCCAAGTTCGGCGACGCCTCGCTGCGTGGCCGCGCGGTCGCGATCCAGGGTCTGGGTAGCGTCGGCTACTACCTGGCCTCCTACCTGCGCGACGAGGGCGCCAAGGTGTTCGGCTGCGACATCGACGCGGGACGCATCGAGAAGGCGCGCGAGCTCGGCGTCGAGCCGGTCGGCACCGAAGAGATCTACGACGTCGAGTGCGACGTCTTCGCGCCCTGCGCCCTCGGCGCGACGCTCAACAGCGACACCATTCCGCGCCTGCGCGCGCCGATCGTCGCCGGCGGGGCCAACAACCAGCTCAAGAACCCCGAGACCGACGGCCGCGCGCTCGACCGGCGCGGCATCCTCTACGCGCCCGACTTCGTCGGCAACGCCGGCGGCCTGATCAACGTCTACAACGAGCTGCTCGGCTACAACAAGGAGCGCGCCATGCGCATGGCGCGCGGCATCTTCCACAACATGGCGCGAGTGTTCGAGATCGCAGCCGCGGACGAGATCCCGAGCTATCTAGCGGCCGACCGGATGGCCGAGGAGCGGATCGAGAAGATCCGGCAGATGAGACCTGTATACTGGGACCGCACCATTCGGAGAGAGCGCAAGCACTGAGGAGTGCGGCTTAGCCTGAGCCGGTACCGGACTCCTCTGCAAAAGGGGGCCGGTATGCTCCGTCTAGGCTCGTCGCTTCTAGTTCTCCTTCTGGCTTCGACGGCTCCCGTCTCGGGGCTTACACAGCCAGTCGCCGTCTCACCCGGAGCCGCCGATCGCCCGCTGCTGGCGGTGAGCGGATGTCCGACGTTCAGCTGGGGCGCGGTTCCCGGCCACGCTAGCCTTCAGTTGACGGTCCACGCGGTTGGCGATGACGGCGGGCTCGCCTCGCGGCCGGCATTCCGCGTCGAGCTGCCAGCCGGCGCCGCCTCCTGGACGCCTCCCGCCGACCGATGCCTCGCGCCGGGAACCTACGCCTGGATTATCCGCGCTCTCGGCGATACGCCAGCGGAGTTGCCGGAGGCGCTTCTGTTCGCGGTGCCGATCGACGATCGGGTCAGGGCTCCCAAGCAGATCGACGAAGCGAGGGGTCAACCCGAGACCCGAGCCGGCCCCGAAGCGATCGCCTCGGTCGACTTCGCCGAGCCTTTCGGCGATCTGGCGCCCCTCCGTCCCATAGCCGCCCCGGCCATCACACCGTGCGGCGGTTTCAACGACGTGGAGGCCACGGATCCGTTTTGCACGTTCATTCAACAGGCATTCGCAGAGAACGTTGTTTCGCAATGCTCGATCGGTCTCTTCTGCCCCGGCGATTCGGTGACCCGTCGGCAGATGGCACGGCTGCTGGTCGCGGTGCGCCATGGCTCCGCCGGCGGCGTGCTGAGCGGCAATTACCCGGCGCCCGGTCTCGCGGCCGCGTTTCGTCTGCCCCAGGACTGTCTGGACGGCGAGGTGGTGCGTTGGAGCGGTACAGAGTGGGTCTGCTTCTGAAGGCTTTCCTCGGCAAGGAGGGGGTATGCCACGTGTGGCCTCGTCGCTTCCAGTTCTCCTGTTGGCTTCGACGGTCCCCCTATGGGGGCTCGCGCAGCCCGTCGCTGTCTCACCTGGTGCCGCTCATCGCCCGCTGCTGGCGGTGGGCGGATGTCCGACGTTCAGCTGGGGGGCGGTTTCCGCCAACGCCAGCCTTCGGCTGACGGTCCACGAGGTTGGCGATGACGGCGGGCTCGCCTCGCGGCCGGCATTCCGCGTCGATCTGCCGGCCGGCGCCACCTCCTGGACGCCGCCCGCCGACCGTTGCCTATCGCCGGGAACCTACGCCTGGATCGTCCGCGCCCTCGGCGAAACGCGAAGCGAATGGCCGGAGCCACTTCTATTCGCAGTTCCGATCGAGGATCGCGTTGGGACTCCCAGACAGATCGAAGAAGGGAGAGATCGGACCGAGACCCGAGCCGGCGGTCCGGAGGCGCACGTCTCTGTCGACTTCGCCGAACCTCTCAGCAATCCGCCGCCTCGCCGTCCAATAAGCGCCGCGGTCGTCACACCGTGCGGCTCTTTCAACGATGTGGAGGCGACGGATCCGTTCTGCGCGTTCATAACGCAGGCCATCACAGAGAACCTCATATCGCAGTGCTCGACCGGCCTCTTTTGCCCCGGCAATCCGGTGACCCGCCAGCAGGCGGCGCGGCTACTGCTGAGGGCGCGGCATGGCTCTGCCGGCGGCGTGCTGACCGGCGACTACCCGTCGCCCGACCTCGCGGCCGCGTATCGCCTGCCCCAGGGCTGTCAAGGCGGCGAGCTGGCGCGAAGGACCGGTGCCGGGTGGGAGTGTGGCGCGATTTGCGGCGACGGGGACGCCGACCTCGGCAGCGGCGAGGAGTGTGACGACGGCAACTCTCAGACAGAAACGAGCTGTCCGTATGGCCAGGGACTTTTGCGACGTTTGCACCGGATCGTGTCAACTGTTGCCAGAGTTCGGCCCCGTCTGTGGCGACGGTACCCTCAATAATCCCTTCGAAGTCTGCGACGACCGGAAAACCTCGAATTGCGGAACGTGCAATGCCACGTGCACGCTCCAGCAGCTAAGTTCTGCGATCGGCCACATCTACACGGTCTTCGGGTCCCAGATCGGTGATAGCGCGGGCTTCGAGATCTTCGGCACCGTGTTCGCATTCGACAAGAACGGGGATGGAGTCCCTCCTGGGGCGATCGAGATCGATGTCGCGGACAGCGATAATCCTGCGGTGGTTCGGAACAAAATCGTGGCTGCCGTGCAGGACGCCGACATGGACGTGTTAGCTATCTCCACCGGACCGACCCAGGTGACCCTGCTGGCCCTCCGCGCAACCTCCCTGAGTAATCAACCGATACTCGAGTTCGTGGGGGATTCCTTTTTCTGGGTCGATGGCATGCAAGGCGGCCAGGGCGGAGACTGTGGCCCGGGCGTTTCGTGCGTCACCGACGACGATTGCGCAAGCGACAGTTGCTTCTTCGGAGAGTGTGAGTAGGAAAGAGAATCAACTCGGGACCTCGACGTGGCGCTCGAGGGCGCCACGCAGCCAGTCGGGAACGTCGCGGGTCTTGAAGGTATCGAGATCGATGCCGGCGGTGATCACCTGGCCGACAGCCACCGGCTCGGCTTCGCCGACGCGATAGACCGCGTAGCGCCAGTCCACCGAAGCCCTCCCGACGCGGGCGATCTTCACCTCGACGTCGATCTCGTCGCCGTAGCGCAGCGGGCGCCGGAAGTCCGCCTCGATGTGCACCGCCGGAAAGCCGAAACGATGCTCGAGCAGGACGCGGGCATAGTCCATACCGGCCTCGGCCGCGAAGAACTCCTCGAGGCCGACATGGAAGTAGTGCAGGAAGCGCGGGTAATAGACCACGCCCGCTTGGTCGATATCGCCGAAGCGGATCTTGAGCCGCGCGCGGTAGGCCATGGCGGCGATGCTAACCCACCGGCGTGGACAGGGCCTTCCGCCTCCTGCCAAATCGAATGCGAGGAGTCGCCCTTGACCGAAGTTCTCCGCGAAGCCCTGCCGACGGCCGCATACCCGGCTCCGAGCCCCGAGAAGGCCGCCGCGGTTCATCGCGCCATCGACGAGGGCGAGATGGGGATCGTCTTTCAACCGGTGGTCGACATGCGCCTCAAGCGGATCTACGGCTATGAGGCGCTCGCCCGCTCGCGCTCACCGCTCATCGAGGGGCCAGTCGACCTCTTTCGAACAGCCGTGACCCTCGGCCGGGTCGGCGAGCTGGCCCGGGCTTTCCGCGGCATGGCGATTCAGCACTGCCCGAACCGGCTGCTCTTCCTCAACGTCTTTCCCAACGAGTTCGACCAGCCGTACCTGGTGAAACCCGACGATCCGATCTTTCGCCACCGCCATCCGGTGTATCTAGAGATCATCGAGTCGGTACCGCTCAGCCACTTCGAACAGTGTCACGGCATGCTGGCGGAGATCCGCGCTCGCGGGATTCTCCTCGCGGTGGACGATCTGGGCGCGGGCTACTCGAACCTGAAATACATCGAGGAGCTCAACCCGCAGATCGTCAAGCTCGACCGCCAGCTGGTGGCGGGCGTGCGTCACAACAGCCGGCAGGAGAAGCTGCTGCGCTCGATCATCCGGCTGTGCCACGACATGGACGGCAAGGTGGTGGCGGAGGGTATCGAGACCTTCGACGAGCTCTCGGCGGCACGCAACGCCGGCGCCGACTATTGTCAGGGCTATCTGCTGGCCCGGCCGGCCTTTCCGCCGCCAGACCTGCAGATCGCCAACTACATCTGACATGAAAGTCGCCGTCGTCGGGGGCGGGCCCGCGGGTCTCTACTTTGCACTGCTCCTCAAGCGCGCCGATCCCCGCTGGGCGGTCACCGTCCTGGAGCGCAATCGCCCCGGCGACACCTTCGGCTGGGGAGTGGTCTTTTCCGAGCAGACGCTGGGCAATCTGCGCGCCGCGGACGCCGAGAGCTACGACGAGATCACCCGCCACTTCGCGCGCTGGGACGACATCGACGTCCACTTCCGCGGCCAGACCATCACTTCCGGTGGCCACGGCTTCGCCGGGATCTCGCGTCATCGGCTGCTCGACATCTTGCAGCGGAGGGCCGAGGCGGTCGGCGTCGAGGTGCGCTTCGGCTGCGAGGTCCCGCACGACATCGAGCTCGGCGCGCTGGGCCTAGCCGACGCCGACGTGGTGGTGGGGGCCGACGGCGTGAAGAGCGCCGTCCGGCAACGCCATGCCGAGGTGTTCGGTCCCGATCTCGACCTGCGTCCCGCGAAGTACGTCTGGCTGGGCACCACCCGGCTCTTCTCCGCCTTTACCTTCATCATCGTCGAGAACGAGCACGGGGTATTCCAGGCCCACGCCTACCGCTTCGACGACCGGCGGTCGGCTTTCATCGTCGAATGCGATCCGGACTCGTGGCGCGCCGCCGGTTTCGACCGGCTCGACGCCGACGGCACAGCCGCCGCCTGCCAGGAGATGTTCGCGCCCTGGCTCGAGGGCGAGCCGCTGCTCTACAACCTGGCGCCCCATCAGCGCGCTCAACCCTGGCAGAGCTTCGCCCGCCTGCGCTGCGAACGCTGGCACCACGAGAACGTCGTGCTGCTCGGCGACGCCGCTCACACCGCGCACTTCTCCATCGGCTCGGGCACCAAACTGGCAATGGAGGACGCCATCGCCCTGGCCCGCTGCCTGCGCACCGAGCCCGAGCTCGAGCGCGCCTTCGCCGCCTACCAGGACGAGCGCATGACCGACGCGCTGCGGCTGCAGAACGCGGCGCGCAATTCGATGGAGTGGTTCGAGAATGTCAAGCGCTACGTACGGCTGGCGCCTCCTCAGTTCGCCTACAGCCTGCTCACGCGCTCGCAGCGCATCAGCCACGAGAACCTGCGGCTCCGCGACGGCGCCTATCTCGACGGCGTCGAGCGCTGGTTCGCCAGCGAGGCGAGCCGCCAGCAGCGGGGCGAGTCGATCGCGGTGCCGCCGCTATTCACTCCCTTTCGCTTGCGCGGTCTCGAGCTGCCGAATCGGGTCGTGGTGGCGCCGATGGACATGTACAGCGCGGAGGACGGCACGCCCAACGACTTCCATCTCGTCCACCTCGGCGCCCGCGCTCTCGGCGGCGCCGGTTTGCTGGTCACCGAAATGACCTGCGTCTCGCCCGAGGGGCGCATCAGCCTCGGCTGCACCGGCATGTACAGGCCGGAGCACGCCGCTGCCTGGCGGCGCATCGTGGATTTCGTTCACGCCCGCTCGCCGGCCAAGATCTGCATGCAGCTCGGCCACTCTGGGCCCAAGGGTTCGACCCGCAAGATGTGGGAGGGCAGCGACGAGCCGATGGCGGACGGCAACTGGGAAGTGGTGGCGCCGTCGGCGGTCGCCTACGGACCGCAGAACCAGGTACCGCGGGAGATGACGCGCGCCGACATGGACCTGGTGCGCGGCCAGTTCGAGCGTGCCACCAAGCTGGCGCTCGAAGCCGGCTTCGACATGCTGGAGCTGCACTGCGCGCACGGCTATCTGCTGTCGAGCTTCATCACCCCGCTCTCCAACCGGCGCCAGGACGAGTACGGCGGCTCGTTGGCCAACCGCCTGCGCTTCCCGCTGGAGGTCTTCACCGCGATGCGCGCCATCTGGCCGGCGGAGCGCCCGATGTCGGTGCGCATCTCGGCCACCGACTGGGTGGAGGACGGCGTCCAGCCGTCCGACTCCGTCGAGGTCGCCCGCGCCTTCCACGCCGCGGGCGCCGACGTCATCCACGTCTCGGCGGGCCAAACCTCGCGCGACGCCAAGCCGGTCTACGGCCGCATGTTCCAGACGCCGTTCTCCGACCGCATCCGCAACGAGACCGGCATTCCCACCATCGCGGTGGGCAACATCACCGATCCCGACCAGGTGAACTCCATCCTCGCCGCCGGCCGCGCCGACCTCTGCGCCCTGGCTCGGCCGCACCTCGCCGACCCCCAGTGGACCCTGCGCGCCGCGGCGACCCTGGGGTACAGGGAACAGTGGTGGCCGCTGCAGTATCTGTCCGGCAAGTCCCAGCTCGAACGCCTCCTGGCGCGCGCCAAGGAACAGCAACAGCTAGAGTTGCTCGGCACCAGCACGGTCTGAACCCAAATTTGGGGTCAGGTCTTGAAATGACGGTTTGATTCGGAGGTTTATGGACGGGCGGTTTCTCGAGGGTCGGCACGCGATCGTCACGGGCGGCGGGCGCGGCATCGGGGCGGCGATCGCCCGCGTGTTGGCCGGCGCCGGGGCGCGGTTGACCTTGACCGGTCGCGACGCGGACCGGCTGGAGGACACCGCGGCCGCCATCCGGCGCGAGGTCGGCGGGGCGGAGGTCGCCGTCGCAGCATTCGACCTGACCGACGATGACGCCTTGCGTGGCGCCTTCGCGGCGGCGAGTCAGCGCTTTGGCGAGGCCTACGTGTTGATCAACAACGCTGGCCAGGCCGAGGGATCCCGGTTCGAGCAGACGCCCCGCGAGATGTGGGATCGCCTGCTGGCGATCAACCTCACCGCGGCTTTCGTCTGCACGCAACAGGTCTTGCCGGCCATGCTCGCGGCGCGCGCCGGGCGGATCGTGAACATCGCCTCCACCGCCGGGCTGCGCGGCTACGCGCGCATCGCCGCCTACTGCGCATCGAAGCACGGCCTGGTCGGCATGACCCGGGCGGTGGCGCTCGAGACCGCGAAGCACGGCATCACGGTCAACGCGGTCTGTCCGGCCTACACCGCGACCGAGATGGCGGATCGCGCGGTCGACGCGGTTGCCGAAGGGATGAAGCTCTCGCACGAGGAGGCCGCGGCGCGCGTCGCTTCGGTGATTCCGCGCGGCACGTTGATCACCCCGGAGGAAGTCGCGAGCTCCGTCCTCTGGCTCTGCTCGCCCGGCGCCTCGGGCGTGACTGGGCAAGCCCTCGCGGTGGCGGGCGGAGAGCTATCGTGAGCCCGGCGGAGACTTCCCGTTGACCCTCGATCAGAACATCGCCGCGAGCTCGCTCCAGCCGCGCAGCTTTCGCTTCGAGCTCGCCGGCAAAGTGGCGACGGTCACGCTCGATCGCCCGGAGCGCAAGAACCCGCTCACCTTCGAGAGTTATCGCGAGCTCGCCGACACCTTCGACCGCCTGCGCCGCGTGCCCGAGGTCAAGGCCGTGGTGCTCACCGGCGCCGGTGAGAACTTCTGCTCGGGCGGCGACGTGCACGACATCATCGGCCCGCTGATCGAGATGCGCGAGCAGGGACGGATGGACCGTCTGCTCGAGTTCACCCGGCTCACCGGCGAGCTGGTGCGCGCCATGCGTGCCTGCCCGCAGCCGATCGTCGCCGCCATCGACGGCATGTGTGTCGGCGCCGGCGCCATCCTGGCGATGGCCTCCGACTTCCGCCTCGGCACGCCGCGCTGCCGCGTCGCCTTCCTCTTCACCAAGGTAGGTCTTTCCGGGGCCGACATGGGCGCCTGCGCCATCCTGCCGCGCCTGATCGGCCAGGGGCGCGCCAGCGAGTTGCTCTACACCGGCCGCTTCCTCGAGGCGGACGAGGGCGAGCGTTGGGGCTTCTTCAACCGCTTGGCTGCTCCCGAGCGCGTTCTCGGCGAAGCGCAAGAGCTCGCGCAGACCATCGCTTCCGGGCCGACCTTCGCCCACGGCATCACCAAGCGGGCTCTCCATCAGGAGTGGGCGATGGGCGTCGAAGAGGCGATCGAAGCCGAAGCGCAGGCGCAGGCGCTATGCATGCAGACCGAGGATTTCGCGCGCGCCTATCGCGCCTTCGTGGAAAAGAAGAAGCCGCAATTCGAGGGCGACTAGGAGCCGGCGACGGATGGCCGACCGCAGCTTCCTCGACTGGCCGTTCTTCGACGACGAGCATCGCCGTCTCGCGGCGGCGCTCGATGAATGGGCGGCCCACGAGCTCGGCGAAGGCGGGACCCACGGCGAGGAGGATCTCGACGAGGCGTGCCGCGGGCTCCTTCGCCGTCTCGCTTCGGGAGGCTGGCTGCGACATGCCACACCGGGCGCCGCCGGACGGCTGGACGTGCGCTCGCTCTGCCTCATCCGCGAAACGCTGGCCCGGCGCTCGGGGCTCGCCGACTTCGTCTTCGCCATGCAGGGCCTGGGCTCGGCGCCGCTGTCGCTCTTCGGCTCCGACGCTCAGCGCCGGCAATGGCTCCCGCGTGTCGCGGCCGGCGAAGCGGTAGCCGCCTTCGCGATCTCGGAGTCCGAGGCGGGATCGGACGTCGCGGCGATGCGCACCACCGCGCGGCGTCAGGGATCCGCCTGGCGAATCGACGGCGAGAAGTGCTGGATCTCGAACGCCGGCCTGGCCGACTTCTATGTCGTTTTCTGCCGCCAGCCCGAGGAGGGCGACAAATCGTACGGCGCGTTTCTCGTCGAGCGCGATAACCCGGGGCTCGCGATCGCCGAGCGCGTCGCCTTGTCGGCGCCGCATCCTCTCGGGACGCTTTGCTTCACCGCCTGCCAGGTGCCGGATGAGGCGCGGGTCGGCGAGGTCGGCGCCGGATTGAAGGTCGCGCTCGGGACCCTCGATGCGTTCCGCCCCACAGTCGGCGCCGCTGCGCTGGGTTTCGCGCGCCGGGCGCTCGACGAGAGCTTGCGCTGGTCGCGCGAGCGGCAGGCCTTCGGCAAGCGGCTGGCCGATCACCAACTCACCCAGGCACGCCTGGCCGACATGGCGCTCGACGTCGACACCAGCGCGCTCCTGGTCTACCGCGCCGCCTGGGCCCGCGATCGCGGCGCCACACGGGTGACGCGCGAGGCGGCGATGGCCAAGCTGCATGCCACCGAGGCGGCGCAGCGCGTCGTGGACGGCGCGGTGCAACTCTTCGGCGGGCGCGGCGTAGTCGCGGGAGCCCCGGTCGAGAACCTCTATCGCGAGGTGCGCGCGCTTCGCATCTACGAGGGCACGAGCGAGATCCAGAAGCTGGTGATCGCCGGCCAGCTCCTGCGTGAGGCGGAGGGATGACCGCGACGCGCACACAGCCCTGGGCGCCTTCCGCGATCACCGCCCACCGCGACACTTTCTGCCGCGACCATCTGCCGCCGACCGAGCTCTGGCCGAGCATGGACTACTCCGCCCTTCCCGAGCTCGCCTACCCCGAGCGGCTGAACTTCTCCGCCGCGATCCTCGACGGCGCGATGGCGCGGGGCTGGGGAGACCGTCCCGCGCTGCGAGCGGAAGACCTGCGTTGGACGTACGCCGAGCTGCGCGCCGAAGTGAAACGCATTGCCCGCGTGCTGGCCGAGGACCTCGGCCTGGTACCGGGGGAACGCGTTCTGCTGCGCGGCCCGAATCACCCGCGTCTCGCCGCCTGCTGGTTCGCCGTGCTCGAGGTGGGCGGCATCGTGGTCTGCACCATGCCGTTGCTGCGCGCCCGCGAGCTCACTTACATCGTCGAGAAAGCGCGGGTTCGCCTGGCGCTGTGCGACACCCGTCTTGCCGCCGACTGCGAGCAGGCGATGCCGAACGGCCGCGTGGTGCACTACAACAGCGGCCAGGCGGGTTCGCTCGACGAGCTGGCGCGCGGCAAGGGCGCGGAGTTCGCGAGCGTCGCGACCGCCGCCGACGACCCGGCTCTCATCGCCTTCACCTCCGGAACCACCGGCAATGCCAAGGGCACGGTGCATTTCCATCGCGACCTGCTGGCGATCTGCGACACCTTCCCGCCGCATGTGGTGCGCGCCTCGCCGGACGATCTTTTCTGCGGCTCGCCTCCGCTGGCTTTCACCTACGGCTTGGGCGGCCTGCTGCTCTTTCCGCTGCGCATCGGCGCCGAGGCGCTGCTGCTCGAGCAGGCGGCGCCGCCCCATCTCGCTCAGGGTATCGCCCGTCACCGCGCCACGGTCTGCTTCACCGCTCCCACGGCTTACCGGGCGATCCTGGCGCTCGAGCCGCGACCCGATCTTTCGAGCCTGCGGTTGTGCGTGTCGGCCGGCGAGAACCTGCCGCTGCCGACGTTCGAGTCGTGGCGCAAGGCGACCGGCCTGTCGATTATCGACGGCATCGGCTCGACCGAGATGCTGCACATCTTCATTGCCTCGTCGGGAGAGGACATCCGTCCCGGCTCGACCGGCATGGCGGTGCCGGGATACGAAGCGCGCATCGTGGACGGCGACGGCAACGAGCTACCCGACGGTGAGATCGGCCGACTGGCGGTGCGCGGCCCCACCGGCTGCCGCTATCTCGCCGATGACGAGCGACAGGCGGGCTACGTGCAGAACGGCTGGAACCTCACCGGAGATTCTTTCGTGCGCGACGCCGAGGGCTACTTCTGGTACCAGGCGCGCACCGACGACATGATCATTTCGGGTGGCTACAACATCTCCGGCCCCGAGGTCGAAGCCGTGCTGCTCGATCATCCCCGGGTTCTCGAGTGCGGCGTGGTGGGCGCGCCGGACGAACATCGCGGCCACATCGTCAAGGCCTACGTGGTGGCGCGTCCAGGCGAGCCTGCCGCCGGCAACGAGCTGAGCGCCGAGCTCCAGGCCTGGGTCAAGAGCCAGATCGCGCCGTACAAATACCCGCGGGTCATCGAATTCGTCGACGCCCTGCCGCGCACGCTGACCGGCAAGCTGCAGCGCTTTCGTCTGCGCGAAAAGGATGCATGAGCGATAGATCGACACCTCGCGCCATTCCCCCGCCCGATGGCTGGCGGCGCCCGGCCGGCTACTCCAACGCGGTCGAAGCCCGTGGGCGGCAAATCTTCGTCGCTGGCCAGATCGGCTGGGACCCGCGCAGCGAGGAGTTCGCGAGCGGTGATCTCGTGCAGCAGACCCGCCAGGCCCTGGCCAACGTCGTCGCGGTGCTCGCCGCCGCCGGCGCCGAGCCGCGGCATCTGACGCGGCTCAATTGGTACGTCACCGATCGCGAGGCCTACGTCGCCGGGCGCGGCGCGATCGGTGACGCCTATCGCGAGATCGTCGGCCGGCATTTCCCGGCCATGACTCTCGTCGTGGTGGCGGCCTTGCTCGAGCCGCAGGCGCGGGTCGAAATCGAGGCCACCGCCGTGGTTCCCGAATGAAGACGCGCCCGCAACGAAGCCTGCTCGCGCTCGCGGTCACACTCGCGTCTCTCGCCGCCTGCTCTTCGCCGAACCGCGGCGAGTGGTCCGGCACCTTCGCTGGAAGCGTCAGCGGCACGGTCGAGTTCATCATCAACGCACGCGGCACGGCGCTCACCGGCAAGATGGAGGGCGCCACCACGGACGGCGCGCCCTTCCACGCCGACATGGAAGGCAAGATCACCGATCGCTACTTCTACGCCACGTTCGAGGGCCGCACCGACACCGGCCTGCGGCCCATTCCCTTCGAAGGCTTCATGAAAGGCGAGCTCGGCGACGGCAAGGGCGCCGGCGACTGGGACGCCAAGATCCGCTTCACCGACACCCAGATGAACGGCACCTGGACGGTGACGCAAACGAAGAAATGATCAGATCCCTGAAGGAGATCGCCATGCCCAACCCCCGAACTCGCTGCCTCGTCGCCTTCGCGGCGGCCGCTTTCCTGCTCACGACTCCACTCGCCGCCGCGGCGCCGGCGGTTGGTACCGCGGCGCCCGCTTTCACTCTGCCTTCGGGGGACGGCACCCCGACCAGCCTCTCGGACTACACCGGCAAG
Source organism: Thermoanaerobaculia bacterium (assembly GCA_963821905.1). Classification (GTDB taxonomy): domain Bacteria; phylum Acidobacteriota; class Thermoanaerobaculia; order Multivoradales; family JAGPDF01; genus CAWGFP01. Next base: position 747,560 of record CAWGFP010000015.1, read on the forward strand.
TGGGTGGTGCTCTATTTTTACCCCAAGGACTTCACCAGCGGCTGCACGCTCGAGGCGCGCAACTTCCAGCGCGACCTGCCGCAGTACGAGAAGGCGAACGCGGTCGTCCTCGGCATGAGCGTCGATAGCGCCCAGTCGCACAAGGACTTCTGCGCCAAGGAGGGACTCGCTTTCAAGCTGCTCGCCGACACCGACGCCAAAGTCTCCTCCGCCTACGATTCCGTCATGGAATACGAGGGCAAGAAGATGTCGGCGCGCAACACCTTCGTGATCGACCCGCAGGGCAAGGTCGCGCAGGTGTTCATCGGGGTGAAGCCCGCCGGCCACAGCGAAGAAGTGCTTGCCGCCCTCGGCAAGCTCGCGGCGCGCTAGCCGCGCTGCACGGAATCGACGATCCGGCGCACGACCTGGTCGGGCGTCAGATCGGAGGTGTCGATGCGGATGTAACTCGCGTCGTAGGTGAGCGGAGAGTCGGCGCGCGAGCGGTCACGCGCATCGCGCGCCGTGATCTCCTCGACCACGCTGGAGAGCGGCAACCGCTCACCGCGCGCCTCGAGCTCTTCGTGCCGGCGCCGGAAGCGCACTTCCGGGCGCGCCTCGAGGAAGAACTTGTGCGGCGTCTCGGGAAAAACCTTGGTGCCGATGTCGCGCCCCTCCACCACGCCGCCGTGCTGGGCAGCGCAGGCGCGCTGCAGAGCCACCATGCGGGCGCGGATCGCCGGATAGGCCGAGATCCACGACGTCACCTCGCCCACCTCGGGCGAGCGCAGCCGCGCGCCGGGGTCTTCTCCATCGAGCAGCACGGTGAAACGGCCGTCGCTCTCCTGCCGCAGGTCGATGCGTGCTCGGGTGCTCGCCTCGCCCACTGCCTGCTGGTCTCCAGGATCGACGCCGCTCTCGATCACTCGCAGGCCCAGTGCGCGATACATCGCGCCCGTATCCAGGTAGGGCACGCCCAGACGGCGCGCCACGGCGCGGGCGACGGTGCTCTTGCCGACCCCGGACGGGCCGTCGATGGCGACGATGACCGGCGCCGCGGTCAACCGCGGCCCCTGGGCTTGCGGTCGCGATCCCGGCTCGGCCGAGACGCCGGCGGGGACGCCGGGCGCTTGCCCTCCCGAGCGCCCGCCATCAGCATCTCGACCTCGCGCGCGTCCAGCTCGCGCAGCGCGCCTAGCGGCAGGTGCGGATCCTCGAGGCGGCCGATCGCCACCCGGCGCAGCTTCTGCACCGGGTGGCCGATGCGGAAGAACATCTCGCGGATCTGGCGCGTGCGACCCTCGAACAGCTCGACCGTCCACCAGGAGTTGCCGGCCTCGATCTCGCGACCGCCGGCGGGCAGCTTGCGCGGGCGGATCTTGCACGGCGAGGTGCGCTTGCCTTCGACCACCATGCCGGCGCGCAGCTTGTCGAGCTGGGCGTCCTCGGGCGTGCCCTTCACCTTCACCTCGTAGGTCTTCTTGCTGCCGTAGCGCGGGTGCGAGAGCCGCTGCGCGAACTCGCCGTCGTCGGTGAGAAGCAGCAGGCCCTCGGTCTGGAAGTCGAGGCGGCCCACCGGCACCAGGGCCTTGCGGAACTGCGGCGGCACCAGATCCATCACCGTCGGCCTTCCTTCGGGATCGGCGACTGTGGTGACGTACGCCCTTGGGCTTGTTGAGCAGCAGGTAGCGGTGCTCGCGCGGCAGGTGGATGCGCTTGCCGTCGACCTTGATCGCGTCGCTCGAGAGTGTTCGCCTTCTCACCCAACTCGGCAATGCGGCCGTTGACCGTGACCCGGCCCTCGACGATCAACTCTTCCGCTTTGCGACGCGAGGCGACGCCGGCGCGAGCCAGGATCTTCTGAATGCGTTCCACGCTCATCGCGTTTCGAGCTCCGCCGCCTCGGCTGCGGCCTCCTCGATCGCCGCCGCCTCTTGCCGGATGGTCTCCTCGCGGTCCGGTGCCTGCGATTCTCCCCCCAGCACGCCGCCGCCTTCGCCGCCCTCACCGAAGGTCTCTTCGAACTCTTCCAGCGGCGGCAGGTCCTCCAGGCCGCGCAGCCCGAAATGCATCAGGAACTCCCGCGTCGTGCCGTAGAGGAACGGCTTGCCGACCACCTCCTTGCGGCCGGTGATCCGAATCAGCCGGCGCTCGAGCAGGGTCTTCAGGACGCCCGCCGGCGAGACGCCGCGCAGGTCCTGGATCTCGGGCCCGGTGATCGGCTGGCGGTAGGCGACGATCGCCAGCGTCTCGAGCGCCGCCATCGACAGCTTGTTGCCGCCGCTGGCCTCGAAGAACCGCCGCAGCCAGCCGTGCAGCTCGGGCCGGGTGACGAGCCGCAATCCGCCGGCCACCTCCTCGACCGCGATGCCGCGCCCGTCGCCGCCGCGATGGCGCTCGAGCACCGCCTCCAGGGCCTGCTCGGCCTGCTCGCGTTCGTTCTCGTCGAATACCTCGAGCAGCCGCTGACGCGGCACCGGCTCGGTGGCGACGAGCAGGATCGCCTCGAGCGCCGCCTCCATTTCAGTCGCCGGGGTCATCCTGGAATCGCCTCCAAATCGTGCGCTTGCAGCTCGCGCGTCGTGCGGTAGAGCAACACTTCGCCGCTCTCGGTCTGGTGAATGCGCACCAGGTGCAGGCGCGCCAGCTCGAGCACCGCGAGGAAGGCCGAGATCGCCTCGGCGCGGCAGGAGCGCGCTCGCAGGTCGGCGAGCAGATCCAACGGCCGTGCCGGATCGAGGAGCGCCAGCAGGCGGTCGAACTGCGCGCGCACCGGGAAGCTCTCGCCCTGCAACACCACGGGCTCCGGGTGCTCGCGGTCGTAGCGCGTCAACACGTTGCGCAGAGCGCCGGCGAGATCGAACAGCGACACTTCGCCGAGGTCGATCTCCTCCGCCTCCTCGGCGAGTGGCCGCCAGGGCTTCGCCTTGCGCGTCCAGATCCCCTGGCGGACGCGGTCCACCTCGGCGAGTGCCTGCGCCGCGTCCTTCAGCCGGCGGTACTCGAGCAGCCGCCGCACCAGCTCCTGCCGCGGGTCCTCCTCGTCGGCGGGGCCGCCGTCCTCGGACGCTGGGCGCGGCAGCAGCATCTTCGACTTGAGCTGGATGAGCTGCGCCGCCTCGTAGATGTATTCGCCGGCCACGTCGAGGTCGAGCTCTTCCATCAGCCGCAGGTACTCGTGGAACTGATCGCAGATCAGGGCGACCGGGATGTCGGTGATCTCGACCTGATTCACCCTGCACAGGTGCAGCAGGAGGTCGAGCGGCCCTTCGAAGATCGGCAGGTGGACGCGCCAGGAATCCGGCAGCAAACCGCGCTGGGGGTTGGTGTCGTTGGTGGTCACAGGTGAATGATCAGCCACAGTCCGGCGATGAGCGGCGTGCTCGCCAGCGAGAGCAACCCGAACATGCCCAATCCCATCACGATCATGAAGCCGAAGGGGCGTAGCGCGGCGAATTTCTGGGCCCAGTCGGGGGGCATCAGGTCGATGAGGATCTGGCCGCCGTCGAGCGGCGGGATCGGGACCAGGTTGAAGATGGCGAGGAAGCCGTTGAGATACGACAGCTGAACCAGCGTGAAGAGCAGCGGGAAGTTCGCCAGGCCGTTGCCGGCGGCGTCCTGGAAGAAGTTCATCTGCAGCGCCGCGGTGGCCGCCTCGCGGCCTCCGGCCAGCACGCGCACCGCCACGGCGAGGGCGAGCGCGGCGACGATCGAGATCGCCAGGTTGGCGAGCGGCCCCGCCGCCGACACCAGGATGCTGTCGCGCCGCGGCCGGCGCAGGTTGCGGGTCACCACGGGTGTCGGTCGCGCCCAACCGAACATCGGGGCGCCGGCGATGAAGAGGATCAGCGGCAAGAGCAGCGAGCCGAAGGGATCCAGGTGCCGGAATGGATTGAGCGTCACGCGGCCGAGTTGACGTGCGGTGGAATCGCCGCAGCGGTCGGCCATCCAGGCGTGCGAGGCTTCGTGCGCCGAGATCGCGAAGAGCAGAATCAGGATCTCGACCAGGCCGGTCAAAACACGGGTGGGATCGAGATTCACGCCGCTCCCAGCCGCTGGTTGATCTCCGCCATCAGGCGGTCATTCGCGGCGAGCACGCGAGTCTGGCGCACCAGCGTCCAGCTTTGCACCATCAACGCGAGGTAGAACAGCCAGTGATGCACCCACCTGGGCACCGCGCCGGTATAGACCCCGCCCCCGAGAATGAACACCGCCATCGCCAGCAGCATCGCCAGCATCGACCAGCCGGAGGTCAGGGCCTTGAAGCGCTTGGTTCGATTCACGATCTCCGCCTCGAGGCCGTTCTCGGCGACCGCGTCCTTGATCGCCTTACCGGTGCCGATGAGGTAGAACATGATCCAGCAATGCGAGAACAGCAGTAGCAGGCTCGACAGCAGGCCGAGCAGCAGATGCATCTGGAAGGACTCCGCATCGCCGCCCAGGCGATAGCCCAGGACCCCGGTGGCGACGAACCCCAGGGTGGCGAGAAAGCCCACGACCAACAACGCACGACTCATCATGCCGAGAAGGTCTCCGGTTGCCCGGGTGATGGCGGCGGCAAAACAACCGCGGGAGCCAGGCGGAGACGCCATCTTATCGCAGCCTCCCCACGATCGGAGGTGCCGCTCCGACCTCCGATACAATCCCGCTGCCCATGAAACGCCGCGAAATCGTCTTCCTCGTCACCTTCCTGGTCCTGCTCGGCGGCGGCTTCGCCTTGCTGGCGTTCAATCCGGTCAACGACCGCGTCGTCGAGCCCTTCACCGCCGTTGTGGCACGAGCCAGCGGCGTGGCGCTGCGCGCCATCGGCCAGTCGGTGGCCATGGAAGGCACGGTGATCCGCGGCCCAGAGTTCGCGGTGAACATCCGCAACGGCTGCAACGGCCTCGAGACGATGATCATCTTCTGGAGCGCCGTGCTGGCCTTCCCGGCGCCCTGGCGGGCTCGGCTGCTCGGCCTCGCGCTCGGCTCGCTCGCCATCCAGGCGATCAACCTGGTGCGCGTGGTGGCCCTCTACCTCACCGGCGCCTACGCACCGAGCTGGTTCGACAGCTCGCACACCGTCATCTGGCAGACGGTGGTCATCCTGTGCGGCGTGCTGCTATGGGTGTTCTGGGCCACTCGCTTCGTGCCGCGGCCGGACCCGGCACCGGCCGATCGCTGACTCCTTGGCGCGCCTCGATTTCGCTCGTCGTCTGGCGCGTAACGCGCTCCTTTGGGTGGTTCCTGTGGCGCTGGTCTGGGTCGTCCTGACGCCGATCTACAACCGCATCGTGGCCAACGAGGCCGAGCTCGTGCTGCGGCTCACCGAGTCGCCCAATGCGACCCGGCTCTACGTGCGCGACACTCACATCCTTCGCGTCACCCGGCTCGACATCGGCGGCGGCCAGACCGCGCTGCACGAGAGCCGAATGACCGATCTCCACTTCGACTGGATCCTCCTCGCCACGCTCTTCCTGGCCACCCCGGGTGTGCCGGCGCGCGACCGTTTGCGCTCCCTCGGGTGGTCGGCCGCCGTGCTGTTCGCCTTTCACTGGCTGCTCGCGGTGTTCTTCGTCAAGTCGATCTACGCCAACGAACTGGGCGAATGGAGCCTTCGCCACTACGGCGCCTTGGCGCGCAATTTCTGGGGCCTGGGGAAGCACCTCCTCAACCTGCCGATCAAGTTCGCGCTGCCCTTCGCCTTGTGGGCTTTCTTTCACCTGGACCAGCTGCGCGGGACCGCGGCGGAACCGGAGCCGGCAAGGCCCAAGGCGCCCAAGTCACGGGGCAAGAAGGCCTAGACAGCCATTTCGGTCCCAACCACGACATTTAGTGGTCGTGGGCGGTCTACGACGCTACCGCTTGTAGGCCTTACAGCCAGTCTGCTATCCTTTCGCGACACATGCTGAAACTTCACCGGCTCGAGATCTCCGGCTTCAAATCGTTCGTCGATCCGACGGGGCTGGAGTTCGCCGGCGGGATCACCGCCATCGTCGGACCGAACGGCTGCGGCAAGTCCAACCTCTCCGACGCCATCACCTGGGTGCTCGGCGAGCAGAGCGCCAAGTCGCTGCGCGGCGACACGATGGAGGACGTCATCTTCAACGGCTCCGAGAGGCGCAAGCCGCTGGGCATGGCCGAAGTCTCGCTGACCATGCTCACCGATCCCGGCTTCCCCGGCTCCGAGGACGGCAGGCTGACCCTGGCGCGGCGCGTCTTCCGCACCGGCGAGAGCCAGTACCGGCTGAACGGCAAGGTCGTGCGGCTGAAGGAGATCCGGGACCTCCTGATGGACACCGGGCTGGGCATCCGCGCCTACTCGGTCATCGAGCAGGGCAAGATCGGCATGATCCTCTCCGGCAAGCCGCAGGAGCGGCGCAAGCTGATCGAGGAGGCGGCGGGCATCACGCGCTACAAGGCGCGCAAGAGGATCGCCGAGGTGAAGCTCGAGGAGGCGACGGCGAACCTCCTGCGCCTGGACGACATCGTCGCCGAGGTCGAGCGCAACCTGCGCTCGCTCAAGCGCCAGGCCGGCGCCGCGCGGCGCTTCCAGGAGAAGCAGGCCGAGGTGCGCCAGCTCCTCGAGGCGGTGCTCGACGGCCGCTGGAGCGACGTGCCGCGGCGGCTGGAAGCTCTGCGCGGCGACCTCGACGGATCGGTCGCCGAGGACGCGGCGCTCGCCGCCGCGCTCCACGCCGACGAGGCCGCGCTCGCCGCGGGCCGCGAGACGCTCGACGCGCGCCAGCAGGCGCTGGCCGAGCGTCATCGCCTGCAGGCGCGAAGCTCGCCGCCACGATCGAAGGCCGGCAGGAGTTCCTCAAGGGCTCCCGCCAGACCCTGGCGCAGATCGACGAGCGCTCGACGCAGGCGCGGCGCTCGCCGCGCGGCGCGAGGACGAGATCACCGAGCAGCTCCGGACGCTCGAGGCGCTGGTCGAGCGCCGCATCGGGCTGGCCGAGGACACGAACAGGCCGGCTCGCCGTCGCGGCCGACGAGCAGGCGATCGCCGAGGCCGAGGGCGCAGCCGGCGAAGCCGAAGCGCGACTCGAAGGCTCGCGCGGCGCAGCTCGCGGCCGCGCTCGGCGAGCTCACCGCGCTGCGCAACCGCCTGCATCGCGAACAGCTCGAGTCGGAGAAGGGCACCGCGCAGCGCATCACCTCGGCGAGCAGCTCGCGCTGTGGTGCTCGCAGATCGACGAGTCGGTGCGTGGCGGTGGAGAGCGCCCGGGCGCGGACCGGCGACCTCACCGCGCGGGCGGCGGAGAGCACCGCGCTGCTCGCCGGTCTGACCGCGTCGCAGAGCGAGCGCGAAGCGCATCTCGCCGAGCGCCGAGGGCAAGGCGCGCCAGATCGAGGCCGAGCTCGCCACGGCCCGCCAGCGGCGCGAGTTCCTCGCCGAGCTGCGCCACGCCCACGCCGAGCGCCGTGCCGCGCTGCGCGCCGGTCTCGCGGCGGCAGGGCTCGAGGAGCCTTCCTTCCTCGGTGATCGCCTCGCGGCGCCGGCCGGTTGGGAACGCACGCCTCGACCTCTACCTCGGCGAGCTCGCCGACGCCGCCCTGCTGCCGTCAGGCCAGGACGGCCTGGCGTTGGCGGCCGAGTTGTCGCGCAGCCGCACCGCCGGATCGCTGCTCCGGCCGATCGGATGAAGCTTCCTCTCCGCCACCGGCGATTGCCGATCCGGCGATCGTCTCGTCGCTGGCCGAGGCGCTTCACATCGCGCCCGCGCTCGCCGCGGCGCTGCCGCCGGCCTTCCTCGTCGAATCCGCGGCCGACGCCTAGCGGCTGGCCGCCGGCACCCGGGCGTCGCCTTCCTGTCGCGCGAGCGGATCTGGGCGCAGGGCGGCACGCTCCACGTCGCAGGGGATCAGCTGCAGCCCGGCTTGCTGGCGCGGGAGAGCGAAGCGACGGCGCTCGATTTGCGGGTGCCGGAGCTGGAGTCGGGTCTGGCCGCCGTCCGCGGACGCGCCTCGACGCTGGCGGTCGCGAACGCGCCGCCGCCGCGCAGGACATCCGCGCTGTCGACCGAGCTCGAAGCGTTGCGCAAGGAAGCCGCGGTCGCGCGCCCGGCTCGACGACGCCTCCGGACGGCACCGCCGGCTGTCGATCGAGCACGAGACGCTGTCCACCGAGCGCCAGGAGGTCGAGCGCGAGCTGGAGCGCGTGGCGGAGCGGGCTCGCGATGCGCAGCTCGATTTGCATCGGGCGGAAGAGCAGCAGAGTGAAGCCGAGCGGCTGCATCTCGAGGCGCAACGCGCCGGCGGAGGACGCTCGCGCCCGCCGTGAAGGCCTGCGTACCGTCGGCGCCGGAACCGCGCGGCCGGCTGGACCTGCTCGCCGAGCGCTTGCGCGCGCACGACGCCGAGCAGGCGCGGCTCGAGCGCCAGTTGGAAGAAGGGCGCCGGCAGGCGGCGGCGTGGCAGGAGGAGATCGCGGAGCTGGGTGCGACGCCGTAGCGAGCTGGAGCTCGCCATGACCCGGCCGAGGACGAGCTCCAGGCCGCGCTCGAGCGCCGCGCCGGGCTCGAGGGCGAGTCCGCCGGCGAGTTGGAAGCGGTCGACATGCAGCGCCAGGAGCTGCGTCTGCTCGACGAGGCGATCGCCGCGCGGCGAGTGCAGCGCGACGAGCTGCGCGGCCGGCTCGAGGAGCTGCGCGTCGCCCAGGCCGGCATGCGCCAGGACGCCGAGCACCTGGCGGCGCTCTTCCAGGAGGAGTTCCACTCCGCGCCGCCGGCCGAGGCGCGGCCGAGTGCCCGCCGAACCTGGCCGAGCTCGAAGCCGATCTCGCTCGCTGCCGCGAGTCGCTCGAGCGGCTCGGGCCGGTCAACGTGCTGGCCGCCGAGGAGTACACCGAGCAGGAGCAGCGCCACGCCTTCCTGACCACCCAGCGCGCCGACGTCGCAGGCCTCGGTCGAGAGCCTGCGACGCACCATCCGCGAGATCAACCTGGCCTCGAGCGAGCGCTTCAAGGCGACCTTCGCCGCAGGTCAACGCGCAGCTTCGCGCAAGACCTTCGCCGAGCTCTTCCGCGGCGGCGAGGCCGAGATGCGGCTGCTCGACGAAGAGGACCTGCTGGAGAGCGGCATCGAGATCGTGGCGCGGCCGCCGGGCAAGCGGCTGCAGAACCTCATGCTGCTCTCGGGCGGCGAGAAGGCGCTGACCGCGATCGCGCTGCTCTTCGCGCTCTTCCGCACCAAGCCGTCGCCGTTCTGCATCCTCGACGAGGTCGACGCGCCGCTCGACGACGTCAACACCCTGCGCTTCGTCGAGCTGCTGCGCGAGATGTCGCGCGAGACCCAGTTCATCGTCATCACCCACAACAAGCTGACCATGGAAGTCGCCGTCGACGCTCTACGGCGTGACCATGGAGGAGCGCGGCGTCTCGAAGCTGGTCGCCGTGGCGCTCGAGGAAGTGCAGCCCGCCGAGCGGGCCGTCAGCGCCTGAAGCTAGATCCGACCCGAGCTCAGGCGGGCCCGACTACTCGGTTCTTGCCCGTCCGCTTCGCTTCGTACATCCGCGCGTCGGCGGAGCTCACCAGTTGCTCGAGCTCGGTGCCGTCCTGCGGAAAGTGCGAGATGCCGGCCGACAAGGTAATGGTGATCGTCCGGCCCTGGTGTTCGAACACATGTTGCTCCACCACCTGGCGCATGCGCTCGACCGCAGTCTGGGCTTCGGCGTTCACCGTGTCCGGCAGATAGGCGACGAACTCCTCTCCACCGTAGCGCCCGGCGACGTCGAACTGGCGTAGCTTGGAGCGCAGCAGCACGCCGATCTCGTGCAGCACGAACGAACCGGCCAGATGGCCGTAGCGGTCGTTGACCTGCTTGAAGTCGTCGAGGTCCATCATCACCACGGCGCAACCGCGCGCCGAGTTCGCGTAGCGCTCGATCTCCCAGTTCAACGCGTCGCGAAACGACTCGTAGGTGAGCAGTCCAGTGAGGTCGTCGTAGTGGATACGGTTGCGGATCTCGGTGTGGAACTGCGAGTCGATGGCGTCCTGGAGCTCGAACTTCAGCACCTGGGCGCCGAGCTGGATCTTGTCGTTCTCCGCCAGCAGGTGCGCCTCGCTCGCCCGGCCGTTGACGAACACATGGTTCGTGCTGCCCAGATCGACCAGGCGGAAGAGGGTCTCCGAGCCCAGCCGGACGGCTTCGATGGCGGCGTGCGCCCGCGACACCTCCTTGTCGGGCAGCACGATGTCGGCGGCTTCGCTGCGCCCCAGGACGACGCGGTTGCGCCGCAGCGGGTAGTGACGGCCGATCTGCGCACCTTGCACCACGACCAGCGTGGCGACCCGCCGGACTTCCGCTTCGACGGCTCCGCTGCGCGAGATCTGGGTGGTGTCGCCGTCGAAAACGGCCTCTGGCGGCCGGCGAGGTCTGTCGGGCTTGGCGTCCACGCCCTTGGCTATCGCCGCTGCCCGTGGTCGAAGGTCGGAGGGAGTTCGATCTCAGACATGGAGGTCTCCTGGGCCAGATGCATTACCGGATCGATTTGAGAATCTGCCCGGGACTCTAGCGCCGCGCGCGGCAAGCGTCCACCATTGGTGGTCACGACCGTTTGCGCCCACCTCTGCGATACCCTAGAATCCGCCGTTCGGGCCGGCGTAGCTCAGCGGTAGAGCAGCTGATTCGTAATCAGCAGGTCCTCGGTTCAAATCCGCGCGCCGGCTCCAATCCTGCCGTATCATCCATGACGCACCTTCTCTCGTAGATCGCGGCGATCTCACGGTCGCGGGCCCGGTCGGGCCCCGGCCTGCCAACCCGTCGTGCGGGCCTCGCCCGCGAGGAGGAATGTCATGAGAAAGATGATCTGGTCTCTGGCGGCGATCGCGCTGATCGCCGGCCGCGCCGCGGTCGCCCAGCCGCCCAGCGGGCAATGGTTCATCCTGCATCAGGAGACGGCGAAGCCGTCGCAGGTGGCGCTCTACGAAGCGACGGCGAAAGAGTTCAAGCAGCTGGTCGAGGCCAATCGCGCGGCCATGCCGACGTTCTACTTCACGGTGCTGCAGGGCGACGATTTCACCTATACCTTCGCCTCGCGGATCAAGAACTTCGGCGGCATCGACACCATCAACGCCGAGTTCGGTGCCCTTTTCCAGGCTGCCGGGGACAAGATGGCCGCGCTGATGCAGCGCGGCGGCCCGGCGATCGATCACGTTGCGGAGTTCGTGGTCGGCGAGGAGCCCGGCATGGGTTACCACCCCGAGAATCCCAAGCTCAAGATGGAGGACGCCCGCTACTTCCGCTACACGCTCTACTACGTCATGCCGGGCAAGGAGGAGGAGGCGAAGGCCATCTCCGCCGACTTCGTTGCGCTGTTCAAGAACAAGAACGTCGGCAACGGCTACAACATCTACTGGGCGGTCACCGGACCCGACATGCCGCTGCTGGTCGTCGAGCAATGGGCCAAGGATGAAGCCGACTACCTGGCCACCGACGCGATGGTGAACGCCACGGTGGGCGACGCGATCAAGCCGCTCAACCAGCGGGCATTGGCCATCACGCGCCGCATGGAAACCAAGTCGGCCTGGCTGCGGCCGGATCTCTCGTCGTGGCCGCAGGAGGCAGCGAAGAAATAGCCGCGTTGCCGAAGCGCCCGAGGGTGGCCCGGCGCCGCTCTCGGGCGTCTTCGTCGTGCCTGTTCACTACGTCCGTGGACGCCTTCCAGCTAGTCGAAGATCACCATCGCGCAGGTCGCCGGACTGAGCCGCTGATGCCACCCAGTGTGAGCGAGAAACCTGGGCCTGTATCACCCGCGCCGATCTCGTCCCGATCCGATACGGTGCAGGTCGCTGGACCCGCGATGACCTGGCCGGCGAAATCCGTGACGTCGTCGTCATCGAAGTTGACATCGGTGGTCAGGGTCGAGGACCAATGGGGAAGAGCCGAGTCGCTCGCGGCAAGATAAACCCGCGCCTCGCGTCCTCGCATCAGATCTCCGATTTCCACTCGGAGACTGACGGTACAGCCGTCCTGCGTCGCGACAAAACGAATCCAGGGTCGCGGCCGAGAGCGGAACGAGGTTCAACTGCGCGCCAGGATGCGGAGATGCTGTAGATGTGACGACTCAGGTTGATCTGTGCGGCCGCCCGGCTGGGAGCGAAGATCGCAACGATCAGTGACGTCACGGTCAGGGTTACGCGGCTCGTACTGGTCATCGGGGTCTCCTTCCTTCGGCGTGAGCAGGCCGCCGCCGCGACGATCCGCCACGCTGAATTCCGCCCCCCGGTCTTGAAACGAGCGGCCTGTTGACCGCCCCTTATCGTTTCTTCTTCTGGTACGTCCCGATGAGCTCGGTCTTCTCCAGAACGTGCCGCTCATCGCCTTCTCCAGCTGCCGCCTTGGTCGGCTGCTCGAGGTCGGGCAGCACGGCGTCCAGCGCGTAGAGCTTGTGGAAGTAGCGATGCCGGCCGATCGGCGGACACGGGCCGCCGTAGCCGGTGCGCTTCCAGTCGTTCTTGCCCTCGCGCGTGCCGGCGGGCAGCGCCTTGACGCCTTCGGCCAGGCCGCTCGTCGAGGCCGGCAGGTTGTAGAGCACCCAGTGCACCCACGACGCGCTGCGGCGCGGCCGGGATCGGGGGCGTCGGGATCGTCGACGATCAGCGCGAAGCTCTTGGTGCCCGGCCGGCGCGCCGGACCAGTCGAGCGCGCGGCGAGAGGTCGGCGCCTTCGCAGGTGTGGCGGGCTGGGGATCTCGCCTTGGTGGGTGAAGTTGGGAGAGGTGAGAGTGAACATGCAGCCAGTGTACCGCTCCAGTCCGCTCCGGGGAGAGGGACTACCAGCCGCAGCCGGCGGCCCGCCGGCAATCGTCCATCACCTGCGTGATCACCGGCATCGCCTTCTCGCGGCCGCGGCGCAGTACGTCGCGCACCGCGTCGGGATTCTTCTCGAGCTCGACCCGCCGATCACGCGCGGCGCGGAAAGTGTCGAGGATGCGGCCGAGCAGCAGCTTCTTGAGGTCGCCGTAGCCGGTGCCGCCCTCGGTGAATTTCTTCTTGGTCTCCGGCCACTCGGGCTTGGGCGTGAACAGCTTGAGCAGCGCGTGCAGCGTCGAGCCCTTGGTGGGCTTGGGCTCGGCGACCGGAGTCGAGTCGGTGACCAGGGACATGACGCGCTTCTTCAATTCGTTCTCGGGCGCGAAGATGTCGAGCGTGTTGCCGTAGGACTTCGACATCTTCTGGCCGTCGACGCCGGGGACCACGGCGACTTCGGGAAGGATCATGCCTTCGGGGAGCTTGAGCGCCTCCGAGTGGTAGGCCTGATTGAAGGCGGTGGCGAGATCGCGGGTGATCTCGAGATGCTGTTTCTGGTCCTTCCCCACCGGCACCTTGTCGGCGCGCACGATGAGGATATCGGCGGCCATCAGCACCGGATAGGCGAAGAGGCCGTGGTTGGCGGCGATGCCCTTGGCGGTTTTGTCTTTGTACGAGTGCGCGCGCTGCAGGAGCCCCATCGGCGTGACGTTGGAGAGCATCCACATCAGCTCGGTGACTTCGGGGATGTCGGACTGGCGATAGAGGATCGAGCGCTCGGGATCGAGACCGAGGGCGAGGAAGTCGGTGGCGAGCGAGAGCGAGTTGCGGCGCAGCTCCTCACCGGTCCCGACGGTGGTGAGGGCGTGCAGGTCGGCCAGGAAGTAGTAGCAATCGTTATGGGGATCGTCCTGAAGGCTCAGGAACTGACGAATCGCGCCGAAATAGTTCCCGATGTGCAGCTTGCCGGACGGTTGCACCCCCGAAAGAATCCGCATTCCCGCCTCCTTTAGGCGGCGCATCATATCCTGCTTGACTTACGCTTTATTTACGCTATAACTAGCTCCCCGGGACGCTCCCTTCGGCCCGGAGACGGAGCGGTTGCATGGCGCTGGCGGCACTTTCGTTCGACCTGGAGCGCATGCGCTCGGCGCTGCCGGAAACGCTCCAGGCCCGCATCCAGAGCGGCCGCGAGCTGCTCCGCCGGCGCTCGGAGATCCACCGCGAGACGCCACTCGCGACCGGGCTCGCGCCGCTCGACCGGCTGCTCGGCGGCGGGCTCGAGCGCGGCGCGCTCATCGAGCTTTCCGGATCGCGGTCGAGCGGACGTTTTTCCGTGGCCCTCGCCACCCTCGCCACCGCCACCCAGGGCGGCGAAGCGGCGGCATTGGTCGATCTCGGCGGTCAGCTCGATCCGGTGACGGCGCGCGAAGCCGGCTGCGATCTCGAGCGCCTCTTGTGGGCGCAGGCCGCCAACCTGCGCCAGACCCTCGCCGCCGGCGAGGCGCTGCTCCAGGCGGGATTCCCGCTCGTGGTGCTCGACCTCGGCCATCCGCCGGTCCCCGGCGGCCGGGGCCAGGAGGGCGCCTGGACCCGGCTCGCCCGCGCCGCCGAAGCACAACGCGCCGTGCTTCTCGTCTCCGCCCCCTACCGCGTCAGCGGCACCGCCGCCTCGACCGTCCTCGCCGCCCGCGCGCGCAGCGCAAGATGGGCCGGTAAAGGAAAGGAACCGCGCTTGCTGGCGGGAGTGCGCACGGCGGTGACGCTGCAGAAGGCGAGGCTGCAGACCGATGAACAGCGCGCCTGCGTTCTGGAATGGTCCAGCGTCTAGCCTGTCTCTACGTCCCTCTTTTCCCCCTCGCCGCGCGCCTGCGCAGCGAGCCCGAGCTGCGCTCGGAGGCGCTGGTGATCCTCGAGGGCAACGGTCCTGCGGCGCGGGTGGCGGCGGCGAACCGGGTGGCGCGGCGGGTGGGGTTGCGCCCCGGCATGTCGCTGCCCCAGGCCCGCGCCCTGATGCCCAAGCTGATCGCCCGCGGCCGCGACGCGGCCTGCGAGCAGGCGGCCCAGCAAGCACTGCTCGAAGCGGCGGAGAGCTTTTCGCCGCGCGTCGAAGACGCCGGAGAGGGGCTTGCCTATCTCGACCTCACTGGCACCGAGCGCCGCTTTGCCGGCGAGCACCGCGAGCGCGCGCTGGGCGAGGCGCTGGTGCACACCGCGGAGCATGCGGCACTGGCGGCGCGCTGCGGCATCGCGTCTTCGAAGCTCGCGGCTCGAGTCGCAGCCGGCTTGCCGTCGACCCCGACCGTCGTCGTGGCGGGCGAAGAGGCGAGCTTTCTCTCTCCCCTGCCCCTCGAACGGCTGACCCCCGAGCTGGGGCTGCGCGAGATGCTCTCGCGCTGGGGCATCCGCACCATCGGCGAGCTCGCCAAGCTGCCGCGCGACGAAGTGGCCAGCCGCCTCGGCGCCGCCGGCCAGAAGCTCCACGAGATCGCCCGCGGTCTCGATCCGCTGCCGCTCCTGCCGCGCGAGCCGCCGCCGGATTTCCGCGAGGGCATGGATCTCGAGTGGCCGCTGGTGGCGCTCGAGCCGTTCCTGTTCATCGGCCGCGCTGCGCTCGACCGCCTGACGGCGCGCCTCGAGGCCCGCGGCCTGGGCTGCGCGCGGTTGGGAATCGAGCTGCGCCTGGACCCCGAGGGCTCGATCGAGCGCTCGATCGCGCTGCCCGCACCGACCCGCGACGTCAAGACGCTGCTCACCCTGGTGCGCCTCGATCTCGAGGCCAAGCCGCCAGGTGCGCCGGTGGTGGGCTTCGTCTTCACCGCCCATCCTGATCATCCGCGCCAGGCACAGCTCTCGCTGCTGGGACCCGGCGACATCTCGCCCGACCGATTGGCGACCGCCCTTGCCAAGCTCTTCGCTCTTCTCGGCCCGGAGAAAAGCGGCGCCCCGAAGCCCGGTGCCGGCCATCGCCCCGAGGGCTACGCCGTGGCGCCCTACTCCCCTCCTCCGCCGCCGGTGACGCGGCCCGACCCCCGCCCCGGCCGCGGCTTGCTCACCGTACGCGTGCTGCGCCCGCCGCTCGCCGTCGAAGTCATCGCCACCGAACCCTCGCCCAGCAGCGACAGCCCCCGATACGGCCGGGGGCACAGCCGCCCGGCAACGATCAAGACGCCGCCCGGCGAAGCCCAGTCGCAGCGCCTGCAAATCGACGGCGCGGTGCGCGTCGCGTCGGGTCCCTGGCGCATGGAGGAAAGCTGGTGGAGCGAGCAGCCCGCGGCGCGCGAGTACTGGGACGTCGAGCTCGCCTCGGGCGGCCTGTACCGTCTCTACCGCGACCGCGCGAGCGGCGATTGGTTCGCGGACGGGGTATACGACTGACCGTGGCAGGGGAGCGGGCGAAGACGAAACGAATGTCATCCTGAGCGCAGCGAAGGATCTGGGGGTAGGTGACAATGGTGACAGGATCCCTGCCTCCGATGCGCCGTCTCGCCCTCCTTGCCCTCGTCGCTCTCGCCTCATGGTCCTGCTTCGAGCCGCCGGTGGCCGAGTCCCTCCTGGTCGAGTTCCTTCCGGATGGTCTGGTCACCGTGACCGTGCGCCTCCGCATCCGCGACCTCGAGGAGAGCAATCCGGCGCTCCAGCGTCGTATAGAGCAGGCGCGGCGTGAAGCGCTCGAGGGGAACGATGCCTGGAGCCGGCGCTTCGAGGCATTCGGGCCGGTGATCGAGCGGGGAGAGTGGGAGAAGCACGAGGGGCGGCTGGTCAGCTTCTCTCGCAGCGCCACGACCGACGATCCCGAAGCTCTCGCACGATTCTTCGCCGACACCGGTATCGCGATCGAATGGCGATCAGTGGACGGCAGCGACGAGCTGTCGCTCTACCCTCCGGCGGCCGGCAGCGCCAGCAGGGCGGAGCGCCAGCGCGTCTCCAAGGCGCTCATCGATTGGTCGAGCGCCGTCGCCGCCTACCTGGCGCGGGCCGGCGAGCTCTGGCGGCACCTCGAGGAGAATCCCGATCGCGCGCGGTCATGTCTGGCGCGGGTTTTCACCGAGTACTTGCCGGATGAAACGGTCCGAGCGACGGGCGAGATTTCCAGCGAGGAAAGCCGCCTGCTCGACGCCCTGCGCGACGCGATGTCGGAAGTCACCGAAGTGCTCGAGGTACCGGAGGGCGAGAGCCATTCTCTCGACGAGCTGTCGCGCCGCGTGCACGATCCCTTCCCCGCTCCTCTAGCCCTTCGTCTTCCGGCTCCAGCGATGGAAGTCGAGGGCTTCGCCGCACCAGCCGGAGGATCCGAGCTCCGAGCCGGCGGGGCGTCTCTATGGCAGGCACTGCGCGGCATCGACGGGCGGTGGCTGGCGCCCGATCCCTTGAGCGCGTTGGTCGCCCACGACCTCGAGCGTATCGGCGACCAGCCGTTCCCTCTCGAAGCGTTTCTCGCCCGGCCACGCAAGGCAGCGGCGGCACCCGCCGCGAGGGAGGTGCTCGAGGCTCTGCGAGCGCAGTTGGAGCCCGCGCCGAACTATCGAGTCGTTTGGAGCAGGCCACCGGGTTCGGAAGAGGCGGCACCCGAGCGATGACCGCATCGGCGTCGCCGTTCCTGTTGTTCGATCTCGGCGGCGTGCTGGTGGACAACGCGGCGGTCGAACGGCTGGAAACGCTTCTCGACGACCCCGGCGATCGCCCGCAACTCAAGGCCCGCTGGCTGCACTCGCCGGCGGTGCGCGGCTTCGAGCGCGGCGATCTCTCTCCCGATCAGTTCGCGTCCGGGTTCTTGGCAGAGTGGCGGCTGGCCATGGAGCCGACGGACTTCCTGTCGGAGTTCTCCGGCTGGGCTCGCGGTTTCTATCCCGGCGCTGAGGATCTCTTACGCCGCCTGCGCGGGCGCTACCGTGTGGGCTGTCTGAGTAATTCGAACGAGCTCCATTGGCAGCGCTTCGAGGGCTTCGCCGCCTACTTCGACGTCGCTCTCTCGTCGCACCTGCTGCGCGCCGTGAAGCCCGACCGCGATTGCTTTGAACGAGCCCTACAAGCGCTGGGCTTGCCCGCCGGTGAGATCGTCTACTTCGACGACGCCCTGCCCAATGTCGACGCCGCCGCCGGCTTCGGGCTGCGCGTCATCCATGTGCCTGAATTCTCCGAGCTCGAAAGCCGCTTGACCGCGGCAGGCTTGCTCTAGCCTTCCATCCCCACCGCGAACATCCGCTCGAGGTCATAGCGGGACAGCACGCGGAAGGCGATCAGCGTCTCGGAGCGCACGATACCTTCGATCTTCAGCATCTTGCCGGTGACCAGCTCGGCGAGGGCGTCGTTGTCCTTGACGCGCAGCACGGCGACCAGGTCGTACTGACCGGCGACCGAGTAGACCTCGGTGACGCCGTCGAGCGACACCAGCTCCTGCGCCACTTCGTTGATGCGGTTGCGCTCCAAGCCCAGCAAGACCACCGCGCTCACCATGTCCGGTCTCCTCGCCGAGATTCTACGCCCTCCCCTTGTGCCAGACTTACGGCATGCCGCGGAACTGGCCGGTACGTATGCTCGCGGGACTGCTGTGCCTCCTGTTGACGTCGTCATGCCTCTCGGTGAGTACGCAGCGCCGTCCGCTCGAGGAGCCTGCCGGCGCCACCGGCGGGATTGCGCTCAGGGTCTTCGCCGACGATGACGCGCGCCGCGCCCAGTCGCCGGGACCGCGCGGGCTCTTCATCGAGCTCGAGCGTCGCGAAGCCGGTGACCGCTACACGCCGGTATTCCGCTCCCTGGAACCGTCGTGGAGCGTCATGGGCTTGCCCGAAGGCGAGTATCGCCTGCGTTTTCCCGCCCGTCTCGACGAGTCGGGCAATGCGATCGCCCTCGATGAAAAGCCACGACGGGTGAAGGTGCACGCCGGCGAGGTCACCGAGGTCGAAACGGTTCTCTCGCACATCAACTACGGGTTGATCGCCGCCGGGGTGGTGACGGCGGTGGTCGCAGCCGTGCTGTTGGAGGACTGGCTCGACCACCACGACCTTCCCGATCCGCCGCTGCCGCCGCTTCCGCCGCCGGCGGTTTTCGACACCGTCTTCTGGGTCACGCTCGATCTTGCGACGACGCCCGAGATCTGGATGCCGGCCGGTCCGGCGACGGCGCCAGTGGTGACCTCGTATTTTCCTCCCGACGACGCGCTCGTCGCAGCACGCCAGTTGCGCGTCACCTTCGCGCTGTCGGAGCCGCTGGCGGCGAATCGCATCGCCTCCGACACCGTCACGGTGCTCGCCGAGGAAGCCGGCCTCGTTCCCGGATCGACGAGCTACGACCCCGAGCACTGGTGGATCGTGTGGGACGCCGACGAGGAGCTTCCTCGCGCCGACCTACTCCACGTCACGCTCGCCGCGGAGTCGGTGACCGACCTGCGAGGCGGTGAGATGGAGGGCCCGCTGAGCTTCCAGTTCCGCACCACGCCCTGACTTGACTTACGCTCTATTTGCGCCTACCGTCATCGGGTGGACGAGTTCGGCCCCCCGGCACGGAACATGGGCTGCGGGCTACCGCTACTCTCGGCAGGAGCGCACAAGGAAAAGCTTCGACAGCGCGACTATCGCGCCGTTCACGCGCCGGCTGCACCATGGGCGGAGCTGCGCTGCGCCTCGGCGTTTTCATTCCTCGACGGCGCCTCGCTGCCGGAGGATCTGGTGGCGCGTGCCGCCGATCTCGATCTTCCCGCCGTCGCCCTGGTCGATCGCAACGGCGTCTACGGCGCGCCGCGCTTCTACAAAGCCGCCAAGGCCGCCGGCTTGCGGGCTCTGGTCGGCGCGGAGCTGACCCTCGAAGACGGACCGCCGCTCACTCTCCTCGTCGAATCCCCCACCGGTTACAAGAACCTCTGCCGCTTGATCACCGCCGCGGCGCACGGCCGGCCGAAAGGCGCGCCGCGCGCCACTTGGCCGCTGGTCGAGGCGTACACCGCCGGTCTGCACGCTCTCGAGAGCGCGCCCGATCCGACGCGGCTCGAACGGCTGCGAGATTTCTTCCCGGGCCGGCTCCATCTCGAGCTGCAGCGCCACTTCACACGCGGGAGCGAATGGCGCAATCGCCGGCTGGTCGAGCTCGCCGGGCGGCTACGGCTGCCCATGGTCGTCACCAACGGCGTGCGCCACGCGCGCGAAGCCGACAAGTCGCTCTACGACGTGATGACCTGCATCCGCGAGCACACCACGATCGACGCCGCCGGCGCGCGACTGGCCGAGAACCGCGAGCATCATCTCAAGAGCGGCGACGAGATGGCGCGGCTCTTCGCCGACCAGCCGCAGGCGCTCACCCACACCCGCGAGTTGGCGGAGCGGCTCGACTTCACGCTCGAGAATCTCGGCTATCGCTTCCCCGACTATCCGCTGCCACCCGGCGAGACCGCCGCTTCCTATCTGCGCCAGCTGGCCTGGAACGGTGCCCGCGCCCGCTTCCGCCCGCTCACCGCGAAAGCGCAGGCACAGATCGAGAAAGAGCTGGCGTTGATCGAGAAGCTCGATCTCGCCGGCTACTTCCTCATCGTGTGGGACATCGTGCGCTTCTGCCAGGAGGAGAGGATCCTGGTCCAGGGACGGGGCTCGGCGGCGAACAGCGCGGTCTGCTACGCCCTGTCGATCACCGCCGTCGATCCGGTGAAGATGGAGCTGCTCTTCGAGCGCTTCCTCTCCGAGGAGCGCGGCGAGTGGCCCGACATCGATCTCGACCTGCCCTCGGGCGACCAGCGCGAGAAAGTCATCCAGTACGTCTACCGCCGTTACGGCATCGATGCGTACGGCGGCGGAGCGGGCATGACCGCCAACGTCATCACCTACCGCGACCGCTCGGCGGCGCGCGAGGTGGCAAAAGCACTCGGCTACTCGAACGAGCAAGTCGACCGCTTGTCGAAGCAGCTCGGTGCCTTCCATTACGACCTGGTGCGCGGCGATCCGAAGTCACTGCTCGCCGAGCTGCAAGCCGCCGGCCTCGATCCCGGCGAGCCGCGGGTGCGCCTCTACGGTGAGATGTGGAGCCGGCTGCAGAACCTGCCGCGACATCTCGGCCAGCACTCCGGCGGCATGGTGATTGCCGCCGGCCGGCTCGACGAGGTGGTGCCGCTCGAGCCCGCCGCCATGCCGGGCCGCACCGTCGTGCAATGGGACAAGGACGACTGCGCCGACCTCGGCATCATCAAGGTGGACCTCCTCGGGCTGGGCATGCTGCAGGCGATCGAGGAGATGATCCCGATGATCCGCACCCACGAGCGGGTCGAGGTCGATCTCGCCCACCTGCCGCAGGACGATCCGCGGGTCTTCAAGATGCTGCGCGAGGCCGACACCGTCGGCGTCTTCCAGGTCGAGAGCCGCGCCCAGATGGCCTCGCTGCCACGCAACGCGCCGACCCGTTTCTACGATCTCGTGGTGCAGGTGGCGATCATCCGCCCGGGGCCGATCATGGGCGGCATGATCCATCCCTTCTTCGAGCGCCGCCTGGGGCGTGAACCGGTCGACTATCTCCATCCCTGCCTCGAGCCCATCCTGAAGCGCACGCTCGGCGTGCCGATCTTCCAGGAGCAGATCCTGCGCATGGCGATGGCCGCCGCGGGCTTCACCGGCGGCGAGGCCGAGGAGCTGCGCCGCGCCATGGGCTTCAAGCGCTCGGCCGAGCGCATGGAGACGATCGAAGTCCGGCTGCGCCAGGGAATGACCGACCGCGGTATCACCGGCAAGGCGCAGGACCAGATCGTGCAATCGATCACCTCGTTCGCGCTCTATGGCTTCCCGGAGTCCCACGCCGCCAGCTTCGCGCTCATCGCCTACGCCTCGGCCTGGCTGCGCTGCTACCACCCCACCGCCTTTCACGCCGCGCTGCTCAATGCCTGGCCGATGGGCTTCTACCATCCGGCGACGCTGATCAAGGACGCGCAGCGGCATGGGGTGCAGGTGCGGGCGGTGGACGTGAATTCGTCGCACTGGAAGTGCACGTGGGAACCGAGAGCAAATCCCCTCTCCCTCCCCGCTTCCGACGACCAGGCTGCCGGCGCCTTGCGCATCGGCCTACGTTACGTGCGTGGTTTGCGCCAGATAGCTGGCGAGAGGATCGAGCAAGCGCGCGACGCAGGCCCCTTCGTCAGTGCCGAAGACCTCGAACGCCGCTGCCAACTCCGCGCCGATGAGCTCACCACACTCGCAGAGGCGGGCGCGTTGGCGTCGCTCGGACTTACGCGCCGCGCGGCGCTCTGGCAGGTGGCGCAGGCTTCGCGGCCGGCAGGATCGCTCTACGCTGGAAAGAGCGCCGCTGCAGGTGCATCCCCGCTACCGGAGATGACGCGCAGCGAGGAGATCGCCGCCGACTTCTCCACCACCGAGATGACCACCGGCCCCCACCCGGTCTCCTACGTGCGTGCGGCGTTGACCCGTTATCGCATCGTGGCGGCACGGGATCTCGCCAAGCTGCCGGCAGGCAAGCGAGTGCGCACCGCGGGCTCGGTCATCGTCCGCCAGCGCCCGGGCACTGCCAAAGGCATGTTGTTTCTAACTCTGGAAGACGAGACCGGCATGTCGCAGGCGATCGTCACTCCCGACCTGCTGCGCGACAACCGTCAGACCATCGTCGGCTCGCCCGGCCTGGTGGTCGAGGGCATCCTGCAGCATCGCGACGGGTCGATCTCGGTGCGGGCGGAGAAATTCTGGCCGCTCGCCCAGGTGGTGTCGGCGCCGAGCCACGACTTTCGCTGACGGTGGTTCAGTCGCCTTCGTAACTGCGCACCAGGTACTCGAGCAGCGTCAACCGCTCGCGCTCGGTCCAGGCGAGAAACTTCACTCCGCCGCTACCACCCTGCAAATGGAGGACGCGCGCCGGAACGCGCGAGAACGCCGTGCCGTCGCTGAGCTGAAAGGACAGCCGGACCTCGGTCTCGGCCGGCAGGCCGGCCGGCAGCATGAGGCCCATGCCGTCGGCGCTCAGGTCGAGCCCGCCCACCACCCACGGCTTGCGCGCCACGCTCGGGGCTTCGACGGCCACCAGCACGCCCGGAATCGGCAACCGCAGCGACCTGCGCGGATGCGTGGACGGCGGCTTCGGCACGCGGATGCGCGTCACCGGCAACCGTGCGGCCGCCACTCTCGGCGGCGCCTTGCGAGGCATACAGGCATGCTAGCAAGGGTTCACGATGCCCGGTTGACTCAATAAATACATGACTGTAAAGTTATTTTAATGGGCCGCCGGCCGCTTCGCAGTCGCCAGGAAGTGCTCGCCGCGGCGCGTGCCGAGTTCGCGGCGCACGGCTACGACGGGGCCACCCTGCAGGCCATCGCCGGCCGGCTCGACCTCTCCCCCGCCGCCCTGCTGCGCCACGCGCCGAACAAGGAAGGTCTGTTCGCCGCCGCCATGGCTCCCGCCGAGGGCGACCTGGCGCTGCCCATGGACGGGCTGGCGCAGGTCGCCGCCGATGCCGACCCTCGCCGCGTGCTGCGCAAGCTGGGCGAGGCCTTCGTACCCTTCATCGAGGAACGGCTGGCGGAGATGATCGCCGCCTGGCTGCGCGCCCGCAGTCGCGGCGAGGCGAGCGTGGAAGACGGCGTGCCGCTGCGCTTCCTGCCCTGGGACCCGCGCCAATCCCCGAATCCCCCGCAGCGCGCCGTGGCGCTGCTCGAAGATTATTTCCGCCGTGCCGCCAAGGCCGGACGGATGCGGCTGCGCGATCCGCGGGCCGCGGCGCTGGCTTTCGTCGGCTCGCTGCACGCCTACGTTTTCCTCCATCGCGTGGCACGGGTCTTCGATCCCCCGCTGCCGCTCGACGCCTACCTCGGCTCGCTGATCGACATCTGGACCACCGGCGCCATCCGGCCGGCCAAATCCAAGCCCCGCAAGAGGACCCGCCGATGAAGAAAGCCCTCGCCGCACTGGTCGTGCTGAGCGTCGCCACCGCGCTGGGCTACTGGTACTGGAAGCGCACGCGGCCACCGCAGGAGCTGGCTCTGGCTGGCACCATCGAGGCGCGAACCATCGAAGTCGGTTCGCTGATCGGCGGCCGGGTGACGCGAATCCTGGTGCAGGAGGGCCAGGAGGTCGCCGCCGGTCAGACCATGATCGAGCTCGAGACCACGATGGCCGATGCCACGGCTGCCGAGCGGCAAGCCGCGGTGGAATCCGCCCGCGCGACATTGGCCCGCGTCCGCCGCGGCCCCCGCAGCGAGGAGATCGCGCGCGCCCGCATCCAGTGGCAGGCCGCCGAGACCGATCGCAAGCGCTTCGCCGACCTCCTCGCCCAGGGCGTGGTCGGACAAAGGGACTACGACGCGGCGCAAGTCGCGGAGGCCACCGCGCGCCAGACCTACGAGGAGCTGCGGCGCGGCACGCTGCGCGAGGACATCGAAGCCGCGGAAGCCAATCTCTCACGCGCCGAGCAAGCGCTGGCCTTCGCCCAGCGACAGCGCGACGAGCTGGTCATCGACGCGCCGGTGGCGGCGCGCGTCGAGATCCTCGATCTTCGCCCCGGTGATCTGTTGGCGGCCAATCAGCCGGCTGCGACGCTGCTCGAGGAGAGCCAGCTCTGGGTGCGGGTCTACGTGCCGGAACCCAAGCTCGGCCGGGTCGCCGTCGGCCAACATGCGGCGATCCGCGTCGATTCCTTTCCCGGCCGCGACTTCCCTGGCCGGGTGACGGAGATCCGCCATCAAGCCGAGTACACGCCGCGCAACGTGCAGACGCTCGAGCAGCGCAACGATCAGGTCTTCGGCGTCAAGGTGACGATCGACCCGGCGCCCGAGCTGCGGCCCGGCATGGCGGCCCTGGTGACGCTCGACGAACAGGCGGCGCGATGAGCGACGGCCGGCCGGCCGAGGACGTCGGCATCTCCGTCGAGGCGGTGACTCGCGACTTCGGCAAGGTCCGCGCCCTCGATGCGGTTTCCTTGCAGGTCCAGCGCGGCGAGATCTTCGGCCTGCTCGGCCCCAACGGCTCCGGCAAGTCGACGCTGATCCGCATCCTCTGCGGCCTGCTCGCCCCGACCTCCGGGAGGGCGACGGTGGACGGCCTCGACGTGGTGCGCGAGTCGAGAAGCATCCGCCGGCGCATCGGCTACGTGTCGCAGAAGCTTCTCGCTCTACGAGGACCTCACCGTGCTGGAGAACCTCGACTTCTTCGCTCGGTCTACGGCCTCGAGGGCGCGCGACACGAGGAGCGCCGCGAGTGGGCGGTCGAGCTCACCAGCCTGGAGCCGTATCGCGAGCGCCTGGCCGGCCAGCTCTCGGGCGGCTGGAAGCAGCGCCTGGCGCTCGCCGCCGCGCTGATGCACGAGCCGCGCGTCGTCTTCCTCGACGAGCCCACCGCCGGCATCGACCCGGTGGCGCGCCGCGAGCTGTGGAACCTCCTCTTCGCGCTCGCCGCCCAGGGCGTGACGCTGCTCGTCACCACGCACTACATGGACGAGGCCGAGCGCTGCGGCACCGTGGCCTACCTCTACTCGTCGCGGCTGCTGGTCCAGGGACGCCCGGACGAGCTCATGGCGCTCCCCGAGGTGACGCCCGAGGCATGCGCCGCGTCGAGGCGGCAGTGCGACCAGGGCGCCGCGGCGGTGATGGCTCGGCGCGCGCGCTGCCCTACGTGGACGACGTCACCATCTTCGGCAACGCGCTCCACCTCCTGGTGCGACGCCGACGTCGACCGACGAACAGATCGCTGCGCGACCTTGCCAAGGCAAGCGGCGCCGGAGTCGAGGTGCGCGCCGATCGCCGCCAGTCTCGAGGACGTCTTCGTGCGGCTGACGCGACTGCAGTCGCGGCACCGCTGCGCAAGGAGTCCGCGCGATGAGAGGTTTCGTCGCCGTGCTGCGCAAGGAAGCCGCTGCACATGATGCGCGACCGCGCCACGCTCGTCTTCGCGCTGCTGGTGCCGGTCTTCGAGCTGGTGCTCTTCGGCGTCATCGACACCAACGTCCGGCACGTGCCGACGGCAGTCTTCGACCAGAGCCGCTCGGCCGAGAGCCGCGCGCTGGTCGCAGGACTTCGTCAACACCTCCTTCTTCGAATTCATCGCTACGCCGGCTCGCGCGACGAGCTGCAGGACGCGATCGTCGCCGGCGAGCGTCTCGGTCGGCATCGAGATCCCGCCCGACTTCGCTCGCCGCCGCTTGAACGGAATGCCGGCGGACTTCCTGGTGCTGATCGACGGCTCCGACTCGAGCGTCTCGTCGCCGACGCTGGCGGCCGCGAACGGGGTCGCGCTGTCGCGCTCGATGACCGAGTTGATGCAGCGCGCCGGCGTGCGCGACCTGCCGCTCGAGCCCCACCCGCAGCTGCTCTTCAATCCCGACTCGCGCAGCGCCAACCTGCTCATCCCGGGCCTGATCGCCATCCTGCTCACCTTCTCGGGCACCATCCTCGCGGCCTTCGCGATCGTGCGCGAGCGCGAGCGCGGCACGCTCGAGCAGCTCATGGTGACGCCGGTCTCGCCGCTCGGGGTGGTCCTCGGCAAGCTGCTGCCCTACCTGGTGCTCGCCTACGTCCAGCTGCTGATCGTCTTGGTGCTGATGCGCTTCGCATTCAGGGTGCCGATCCACGGCAGCATCGGGTTGCTGCTGGTGCTCTCGATCCTTATCTTTTGGCCCTGCTCTCCCTCGGCCTCCTGGTCTCGACTCGCGCCAAGACCCAGGCCGAGGCCATGCAGATGGCGATGTCCGTCCTCCTGCCCTCGGTGCTGCTCTCGGGCTACATCTTCCCCCTGCCGTCTCTTCCCGCTCCACTGCGCCTCATCTCCGCAGGTGCTGCCCGCCACCCACTTCATCGCCATCTCCCGCGGCGTCATCATCCGCGCCGCCGCTCTGTCCGACCTCTGGGGCCACGTCGCGGCGCTGCTGGCGATTACCGCCGTGCTGGTGTTGGCGAGCACGCAGGCGTTCAAGAAGACGCTGTCGTAAGGTCTGACGGGTGGAAACAGGGACGATGACAAGAACCGGGGTGGACGGCACTCGTTTGCGACGACTGGCGAGCGTCCTGCTGGTGGTTGGCGCCGCTCTTGGCATGGCTGGCTCGTTCGCTCCATCAGCAGCGCTCCGTGGCCTCGCCTGGGGCGTCGATGGGGTGTCCCTGATCGTCGCGAGCGTCTGTCTCTGTATCTGGCACCTGAGGCAGGGCGACCAACTACTCGCGTCCGGCTTTCTCGTATTCGCGATCGGCGAAGGGTTGATCGTCTCTAGCTCGGCCATGACGCTCGAAGCCAGTGCACCTTCGTTCGGCGCCGGTTGCGGGTTGTGGGGAGCGTCGCTTGCGATGATCAGCGCCTCGCGAGTCCTACCCATGCCGGTCCGGCTACTTGGATGGGTCACGGCGGCGCTGTTTTGGATCGTCGCTCTGCAGATCTTTTCCGGCGCTCAGCTGACGCCGCTGTCTGCACCCCTACCGTTCTTCGCCTATCCTTTCTTCGCCGCGACGTTGATCGGCTGGGCTTGGGTGCACCTGCGCGGGGGCAAGCCCATTGGGCCTGACTAGCCAAAACCCTAGCCGAGCCTGGCGGCACCTGCTGGCCCTGTTGGCCGTCCTGCTCGTATTTGGTGCTTCCATCGCACTACTCGGCCCGGTCATCGGCCCTACCTCACCGTGGCTTGCGCTGCTGCTCATGTTCTACTTTCTCGCCATAGCCAAGGTCTCCGAGCCTCTGTTCGTGTTGAGAATGCCGAGAGCGATCTATCACCTGCGGCACTGGGAACACGAAGGCGCGGGGCTGCGGCGGTTTGGCGTCCTTGGGTTTGGGCGGCTACTTCGCAATACTCCGCTTCGTTACCTGAACTCCAGTGTGTATCTCGCCAAGAGTGACAGAGACCTCTCGAACCTGCGCCATCAGGCCGAGGCAGCCGAGGCGAGTCACTTCTGGGCAGCCGTTCTGTTCATTCCCTGCATCGCCTTGGCCGCCTCGACGGGAAAGTGGAGTTTCGTGGTCCTGTTCCTGCTGGCGGAACTGCTGGTCAATGTCTACCCCATTCTTCACCTGCGGTACCTACGCGGCCGGCTGGACCGCTTCGAGACGGGAAGATCGCTGAAGAATTCCCGTCGGAAAAGTCGCCCGCCTCTATCCCGCTAGAATCGCTCCGCCGTTCATCGATACCGAGAGGAGCAGCCATGGACGAGAAAGCGCTCTTCACCGACTTCTGGACCAACGAATCCGAGACCACTCGCAAAGTGCTCGGGAGAATCCCGGAGGGTTCCGACTACCGCCCGGATCCGAAGTCACGTACCGCGCAGGAGATCGCCTGGCAGATCGTCTGCGAGGAGAAGATGATCATCGAGGCCCTAGAGAAGGGCAAGGCGGAGTGGGCCCCGCCGCCGATGCCGGCGACCATGAAAGAGGTGCTGCGGGCCTACGAAGAACAGAGCGCGGGACTGCCAGGGCGCTGGAAGGCCCTCCCCGACGCGCGCTGGAACGGGCAGCTCGAGTTTTTCGCCAGCCAGCGGCCGGCTTCACCGATGGCCTGGAGCTTTCTCTTCGACATCGTTCACCACCGCGGGCAGATCACGACCTATCTCCGGCCGATGGGATCGAAGGTGCCCCAGATCTACGGACCGAGCGGCGACGAGCCGTAGCCGGCCCGGATCCCCGCGGCCCGCTCCTAGTGAAGGCGGTTATCAGGCAGAAATACGGGGGCCCCGACGTCCTCCAGTTGAGAGAGGTCGAACGACCCAAGCCAGCGGACGACCAAGTCTTGGTCCGAGTCCGCGCCGCGTCGGTGAACGACTGGGACTGGGGGCTCCTTCACGGCGACTTCATCAATCGCCTGATGTACGGTCTGCTCACGCCCAGGAAGCAAGTCCTCGGCTCGGATGTTGCCGGCAGCGTCGCGGCGGTCGGCGCCAGAGTTACACGGTTTCGGGTGGGCGACGAGGTCTATGGCGATCTGAGCGGCAGTTGGGGCGGGTTCGCCGAGTACGTCTGTGCGCGCGAGAGCGCGCTGGCTGTCAAACCACCTGGAATGACCTTCGCCGAGGCGGCGGCGATACCCCAAGCGGCCATGCTGGCGGTGCAGGGGCTGCTGGATCAGGGGCGGATCGAGCCCGGACGAGCAGTCTTGATCAACGGCGCCGGCGGCGGCGTCGGCACCTTTGCCGTCCAGATCGCCAAGACCTTCGGGGTCGAGGTGACCGGCGTGGATAGCGCCGCCAAACTGGACATGTTGCGAGCGATCGGCTTCGACCACGTCATCGACTACGCTCGGGAGGACTTCACCCGGAGCCAGCGGTCGTACGATCTGATCCTCGACGTCAAAGCGACTCGCTCGCTTTCCGACATCATGCGGGTCCTGAGTCCCAACGGACGGTACGTCGTGCTCGGCGGGTCTATCGTCCGCCTCCTGCCCGCCCTTCTTCTGAGGCCTTGGTTTTCGAGAGTGCACAAGAAACACGTGCGAATCGTGGTGCTGAAGCCGAACAAGGACCTCGCGTACATGAACGACCTCTACACCGCCGGCATGGTCAAGCCGGTGATCGACGGTCCGTTCCCGTTGAGCGAAGTCCCTGCTGCCTTGCGGCGTTTCGGCGAAGGAAGCCACCGAGGGAAGATCGTCATCACCATGTCCTAGCAGCGAACCGAGAGGAGGCTCACATGCGGAACACGATGCTGTGGATGAGCGTGATCATGGCTCTGGCGAGCGGACCATCGGATGCGGAAAACGCCAAGGCCCCGCCGCCGGACGTCGGCGTCGGGCGAGTCGCCTGGTTCGACGTGACCACGACCGATCTGAAGAAATCCACCGACTTCTACGGGAAGCTTTTCGCGTGGACATTCGCGCCGCTGGCTGGGACCGAGCTCGCCGTGGAGATCGTCGCAGGCGGCTCCCCGATCGGAACACTGCGCGGCGCCGAGGGCCAGATCAGTGGGTTCAACGGCGTGGTCTACATCCAGGTGACCGACGTTCGGGCGAGTTGTAACAAGGCGAAAGAGCTCGGGGCGACCATCGTGCCCGGCTTCCCCTTCAACCTCCCCGACGGCACGGGAGCCATCTGCTTGATCCTCGACCCAGTCGGGCACCCGATGGGGCTGTATGCGCGAACCATGCTGGCGGCTCGGTGAGCGATCTCAGCCGGCGCCGGCGTCCTGGAAACCGCTCCAGACCATCAGAGCGGTGAGCAGCAGACCGAGCGCGAGGATCAGGTAAGCGACCCAGTTCGAAAATCCGCGGCTGCCCGGCTGGTGCGGCCGCGGACTGGTCATGCCCGGTGCAGGCGGCACGTAGCCGCTCGCGGCGGAGCGATCCTGGAGCAGGATCAGGCCGATCCAGCCCCAGACGCCGAAGAGCGAAATCCACTTCCAGCGCTCGAGGCGGTTCTTGTCGCGCACGTACCAGCCCGCATACCGCACGCGAACAGAGAACCCGGCGACGAGAAACATCAGCCCAACCAGTATCGCTCCAGCGTCGAGCAGCCTGGGGTCGGCCACCGGGCTGGCGCTGCGCGCCTCTCCCACCAGGATGGCGGCGATGATGCCGCCCACCATGAGAATGGGAATGGGCCCGAAGAAGGAGATCAGACCTGCTTTGGTGCGCGTCATCGGCTCGTTACCGCGAATTGTATGCCCGGCGGCGGATCCGCCGGGGCTGGCGATCCGTGGCAGAATCGCGCCATGCAGACCACGACCGAGAAGCGCACGGCGGCGGACTATCTCGCGCTCGAGGAGCGCTACGGCGCGCACAACTATCACCCGCTCGACGTCGTCGATCGCCCGCGCCAAGGGCGTCTGGGTGTGGGACGTCGAGGATCGCAAATACATGGACTTCCTGGCCGCCTACTCGGCGGTCAACCAGGGCCACTGCCATCCCGAGATCGTCGCGGCGATGATCGAGCAGGCGCAGCGCGTGGCGCTGACCTCGCGCGCCTTCCGCAACGACCAGCTCGGGCCGCTCTACCAGGAGCTCGCCGAGCTCACCGGCTTCGAGCGCTTCCTGCCCATGAACAGCGGCGCCGAGGCGGTCGAGACCGCGATCAAGGCGGCGCGCAAGTGGGGCTACACGGTCAAGGGCATCGCCGACGGACCAGGCCGAGATCCTGGTCTTCGACGGCAACTTCCACGGCCGCACCACGACCATCGTCGGCTTCTCGACCGAAGCCGCAGTACCGCGCCGGCTTCGGACCCTTCGCGCCGGGCTTCAGGATGCTGCCCTACGGCGACGCCGACGCGGTCGAGGCGGCGATGCAACCCGAACGTGGCGGCGGTCCTGGTCGAGCCCATCCAGGGCGAGGCCGGGATCATCGTGCCGCCGGAGGGCTTTCTGCGCGGGCTGCGCGAGATCTGCGACCGCGCACAACGCGCTGCTGGTTTGCGACGAGATCCAGTCGGGCCTCGGCCGCACCGGCAAGCTGTTCGCCTTCGAGCACGAGGGCATCCGGCCCGACGTCGTGATCATCGGCAAGGCGCTGTCCGGCGGCTTCTACCCGGTCTCGGGCATCCTGGCCGACGACGCGGTGATGGACGTCTTCCAGCCCGGCGATCACGGCTCGACCTACGGCGGCAACCCGCTGGCCGCCGCCGTCGCGCGGCGCCGCGCTGCGTGTGCTGGTCGAGGAGCAGCTGATCGAGAACTCGGCTCGCCTCGGCGCCTGGTTCATCGAACGGCTGCGGGCGATTCGCCTCGCCGCACGTGCAAGCGAGATTCGCGGCAAGGGATTGTGGATCGGCATCGAGCTCAAGCCCGAGGCGGGCGGCGCGCGGCGCTTCTGCGAGGCCTTGCGTGACGAGCGGACTGCTCTGCAAGGAGACTCACACCCACGTGATCCGCGTCGTCGCCGCCGCTGGTGGTCAGCAAGGACGAGCTCGACTGGGCGTTCGAGCGTTTGGCGAAGGTGCTCACCACCCTCTGATTCGCTTACCCGCGCGGCGGCGGCGCGCCCCGCGGCAGCTCGCTTCCCTCCACCGTGCGCCACTCCCCCGGCGCCAGATCGCCGAGTTGGATTCCCGCGAAGGCGACCCTGCGCAGCCGCGTCACCGGGTGACCTAGTGCGGCGCACATCCGGCGCACCTCTCGGTTCTTGCCCTCGCGCAACTCGATGAGCAAGTGACTCTCGCGACCCGACGCTTTGCGAACTTCCGCCGCGGAGGCGCGTAACGTCTCGCCGCGATCGACGATTCCCTCCATCCAGCGCGCAGCGACTTCAGCTTCTACCCGGCCGCGCACGGTGACGAGGTAGGTGCGCGGCAAGGAGTTGGCCGGATCGGTCAGCCAATCGGCGAGCCGCGAGTCGTTGGTCAGGAGCAGCAGCCCGCTGGTGGCGAGGTCGAGGCGCCCCACCGTCATCAAACCCTCCGGTGGATCGGCCAGACGCTCGAAGATCGTCGGCCGACCCTGCGGATCGGTATTCGTCACCACGACTCCGCGCGGCTTGTGGCAAGCAATGACGATTCGTTCGCTGAAGCTCGCCGCGGACCCGTCGACGCATATGTCGTCGAGCTCGGGACGCACCGCTCGTGCGGGATCGAGCACCACCGTGCCGCGCACCGTGATGCGTCCCGCCCGGATGAGATCACCCGCATCCCGCCGCGAGGCGAGTCGCAGCTTGGAGACAGCGCGCTGAAGGGAGACCGTGCCGCGCGGCCGTGGTCGGCCGGGACTGGGCATGGGCAAGCACATTACAGGAATCTCGACCAGGCGCTGCCCGGGTAAGCTATACTCGCCTCGCTATAAATTACCGAGGAGGCCGTAACGATGTGGAAGAAGGACGAACCGCCTGCCCAGCCCCAGCCGCAGACTGCTCCCCCCGCGCCCGCCGCCGCCCCTCCCGTCGCCGCCACGCCCGCTGCACCGGTGCCCGCCGCCCCCCGCGAGCGCGCGATCATCGGTCAGTCGATCACCGTGGTCGGGGACATCTCCGGTGAGGAGGACCTGACCGTACTGGGCAGTGTCGAGGGCCGCATCGACCTGTCACAGCACACGGTAACCGTCGGTCGCACCGGCAAGGTCAAGGCGGACGTCTTCGCCAAGAATGTCAGCGTCGAAGGCGACGTGCACGGCAACGTCTACGCCGGCGAAGCGATCGTGCTGCGCAAGTCCGGCGGTGTGCACGGCAACCTCACCTCGCCCCGCGTGACGCTCGAGGACGGCTGCAAGTTCAAGGGCTCGATCGACATGGATCCGCAGTCGGCGGATCGTGCTCGGGCCGCCGCCGGCGCCAGCCGCGACAACAAGCCGATGCCGGTGGCCGCCAGCCGCCCGCAGTGAGCTGGTTCACGACCTCGAAAGACAAGAAACCGGCTTCGGCGTCGTCCACGTCGGAGCCGGTTTCGCATCATTCGCTGGGTTTCCGCGCCCTCACTCGCAGTTTGCGCCAGGAGGGCGGGTCGAGCATTCTCGATCTCGGCCCTGCGCTCGGACAGAACATCGCTTTTTTCGGCCGCTATGGCTGCCGTGTCCACGTCGGAGATCTCCACCGCTCGCGGCTGGAAGTCGGCGTCTTCGACAAGGAGAACGAGCACCCGGAGCGCTACTTCGCCAAGCTCCTGCCCCTTTCCGAGGGCGAGAGCTTCGACGTCATCGTGGCCTGGGACCTGCTCGACTACCTCGTCGCCCCCGAGGTCACGGGACTCATCGCGCACCTGCGGCCCACGCTGCACGAGGGGACGTTGCTCTTCTCCACCGTTTCCTACCAGAAGGAAATCCCTGCCAACCCGACGCGCTTTCGCATCGCCGACGACGAGCACCTGATCTACGAGCCGACGGGCAGTGGCCGCCGGCCGTGTCCTCGTCACAAACAGCCGGATCTGGAGCGCAGCATGCCGGGTTTCCGGATAGATTCCAGCTACTTGCTGCGCAACGGAATGCAGGAATACCTGTGGGCTTACAAGGGGAGTGGAAATTGACTCGTGCAAGTTTCGGTGTGGCGTTGACGTTGGCGCTGGCGGCACCCGTATCGGCTGAGGTTTTCGAGAGCAGGCTCTTGGAACCCGATGGTCGGCCGGCGGCCCACTACTCCATCCACGTCGTCGGGTCCCCGCTGGGTGTGATCAGCGACGAGGCAGGCCGCTTCCGGCTCGCGCCTTCGCCGACTCCTCCGTTCTCCATCGTCGCGGTGTCGCCGGCGGGGCATGTCCAGGCGCCGCTGGAGGTCACCGACCGCGAGATGCCGGAGCTACGGTTGCCGGACGTCCTGCGCGAAGTGGTGACGGTGGTGTCCGGCGTGGCCCCTTCGCTCGACGTTCTCCCGGGCAGCGCCGCAACGGTGCTGACGCACGAAGAAATCGAGCTCCGTGCTCCCCAGCGCCTGTATCAGACGCTCGAATCCGTGGCCGGTGCCTCGAAGCTCGGTGAGGGCGCCGACTCGGTGCCCGCGCTACGTAACCTCGGCCGCGGCCGCACTCTCCTGCTCATCGACGGCGCGCGCGTCACCGCCGAGCGCCGCGCCGGACCCTCGGCGACGTTCCTGGAACCTGGCGCGCTGGCCAGCGTCGAGGTCCTACGCGGGCCTGGCTCGGTGGTCTACGGCTCCGACGCCTTGGGCGGGGTTCTGAATGCCGTGACGCTCGAACCGGAGAACGAGGACTTCGCTCTGAGCTACGCCCTGGGAGCGGGCTTGGAGGCCTTGCCGGAGCAAGGCGGATTCGCGGCGGCCTCGTTCGCCTACGGACGGCACTCGTTCCTCTTCGAGGGTCACGCCCGTGACACCGACGAGACGCTCGCCGGCGGCGGTGAGGAGATCTTCAACTCGTCGTACTCGTCGGCCGGCGGCGCGCTGCGCTACAACTTCGATACGTCCCACGGCCGCTTGCGTGTCGGGTTCATGGCCGACGACGTCGACGACCTCGGTAAGGCGGCGATCGATTCGCAATCGATCCGCGCCTTCTACCCGATCGAGGAGTCGCGCCGCCTGACCGCCACCTGGTTGGGCACCCCCGCAGGCGCTTGGGACACCACCGAGGTGACTCTCTTCGGCGACACGTATCACGTGATCCTCGATCGCGACCGCGCACCCACCTCGACCTCGAACCGGCGCATCGACCGGGCCGATACCGACGCCAAGGACGCTTCGCTGCGCGCCTTCGCCGGACGCCCGTTCGGCGGCGGCCGGCTGCAGGTCGGCGCCGACGCCGTCGCCCGTTTCGACCTGGCTTCGGATGTCGCCCAGATCCGCTACGACGCCGACGGCACGACGATCGTCGGCGTGAACGAGACGCCCTCGATCGAGGATGCGCAGCAGCTTGCCAACGGCATCTTCGCCACCTGGACGAAGCCGCTCAATGACCGGTTCAGCCTCGGCGTCGGAGCGCGTGGCGACCGCGTGCGGAGCGAGAACACCGGTGGCCACTTCGGCGACCAGTCGCGCACCAGCGAAGCGTTCTCCGGGCAATGTGGCGCTCACCGTCGGTCCGTTCGCGGGCTGGACGACCACCGCGCAACTGGCCCGCGGCTTCCGCGTGCCGACGCTCTCCGACCGCTACTTCCGCGGCCCTTCGGGGCGAGGCTTCGTGACCGGCAACCCCGAACTCGATCCCGAAACCAGCCTGCAGGGCGATCTCTCGACTCGCTGGCGCCGGGGCCGCACCGCGATCGGTTTCTTCGCCTACCACTACCGCATCGACGACCTGATCGAGCGTTACGGCTCGGGCAGCGATTTCTTCTTCCGCAACCGCGGCGAGGCCACCATCGAGGGCTTCGAAGCCGAGGCCCAGATCGGCATCGGCGACGACTGGACGATCGAGACCGGGGCCGCGATATCGGACGGCGAGGCCGACGGCGGCGATCCGATCGATGACATCGCGCCGGTCAACGGCTGGGTGACCGTGCGGCGCTCGTTCGGACGCGGCTTCGCATTCGCCCGGATGGGCGGCGCCCTGCGCCACGACGAGCCCGGCCCGACCGAGCTGGAGCGGCCAGGATACGGCCTCGTCGATCTCGGCGGCGGCATGCGCTTCTCCGAGCTCCTCGAACTGAGAGTCGTAGTCCGCAACCTCGCGGATCGCAACTACACCGCAGCGCCGGACAACGCCGCCGACAAGTCACCGGGGCGCAGCTTTACGGTCGGGCTCAGCGGCCGCTGGTAGTCAGCGGCCGGCCGGGATCTACCGGTTGGCGGCCAACCAGGCGTCTGCGCGCAGCAGCGCGCAGATCGACTTCGCGTCCTCGATCTCGCCGCTCTGCGCCCGCCGCACCGCCTCGGTGATCGGCAGGCGCTCCACCGTCATCACTTCGTCGTCGTCGAGGTGTCGATCCGCCGGCTCGAGGCGCGTCGCCAGATACAACCAGATGCGCTCGTCGGTGAAGCCGGGCGTGGTCCAGATCCAGCCCAGGGGTTGCAGCGCGCCGGCCCGCTGGCCGGCCTCCTCGATCAGCTCGCGCGCCGCGCAGGTCTCCGGCGGCTCGCCGTCCGCCAGCGTGCCCGCCGGCACCTCGAGCAGCCACTTGCGCGTGGCGTGGCGATACTGACGCACTAGCAGGACACTGCCGTCCGTATCGAGCGGCACTACGGCCGCGGCGCCGGGGTGGCGAATGAGATCGAGGGTGGCCTGCCGCCCGTTCGGCAGGACGACGGTCTCGCGGCGCAGCCGGAACACACGCCCGGCGAAAAGCTCCTGCTGCTCGAGAACGCTAGCGGGCGCGGGTTCGCCCGGCGGCGCGGAGTCTTCGCTCCGCCGGTCGGCTGCCACGGACTAACGCTTCTTGGCCGATTTGGATTTCTTGGCGTCGCTCGAGGTGCCCTTCTTCTTGAGGTCGGCACCATGGGCGCGCTCGTAGGTCTGGATGTCCTTGAACCGCCCCTGCGCGTCGCGAACCGCATAGAGCTTCTTACCTGTGCTGCTGCGATGTGTAGTGCGCGTCGTTGCCATATTGGCCTCCTCGCCAGTCGAACAGCCGAGCTCTAGTGTCGCGCGCCGGCCCCGCGGCGCGCGAGATCGTTCAGAAACACGCCAGCGGCGGCGCGAAACTCTTCGCTCCATTCGTGACCGCCGTCGAATACGCAGGTGCGCGCCGCCACGCCCTGGGCCTTCAAACGATCGAGGTCCCGCTCGAGCTTCTCCGCCGCGTACCACTTGTCCTGCGTGCCGCAGCCGATGAGCGCCTCGCCGATGCGGCGGAGGTTCTCGAGCTCTGGCGGGATGTCTCCGGCCAGCGCGATGACGCCGTCGCAGCGCGCCACGCTGCTGGCTGCGGCGCGCCAAGCCATTGCCACACCTTGCGAGAAGCCTGCCACCGCAAGAAGCCCGCTCGAGCCCGGCGGGCGCAGACGTTCGATCGCCGCTCTCACGTAGGCGACGTTGTCGGCGATCGCCTGCTCGCGGTCCTGCTTGGTCATCCAGCAGCCCACGACCTCACCGGTCTTCTGGTTGTAGAACGGGTGGAGGGCCTGCACCGCGGCGAGCCGCCAATCCTCGCTCCCGGGGATTGCGCGCAGGTCGGCTAGGCTGCGCTCAGCGTTTTCGCCGTAGCCATGAAAGCCGACCAGCAGTGGCACATCGCTTCCAGCTGACGGCTCGTGCACCAGAACGCGGCCGTGGGCCCGGGCCTCGACCAGCAGGGAGCGCGGTTCCAAGCTCAACTCCTTCCCCGCAGCGGCGCCGCCAGCTCGCGCACCCGGCGCTCGACGACCGCCGGCAGTTCGGCTACGGCGCCGGTTTGCTCGATGAGCGCGACCAACGCGCTGCCCACCACCACCCCGTCGGCGACGCGCCCTACCGCCGCCACCTGCTGCGGCGTCGAGATGCCGAAACCGACGGCGAGCGGCAGCGGGAGCCGGCGGCGCACCGCCTTGACCTCGCGGGCGAGCTCGCGTGGCAGCCCGGCCCGGGCGCCGGTGACGCCGGTGCGCGACACGTAGTAGGCGAAGCCGGTCGAGGTTTCGCCGACCAGATCCACGCGCGCCTTGGTGCTGGTGGGAGCGAGCAGGAAGATGGTGTCGAGCCCGTGGTCGTGCAAGCCGGCGGCGTACTCGCCCGCCTCCTCGGGTGGCAGGTCCACGCACAGCACGCCGTCGACGCCGGAGTGCTGCGGCCTGTTCGGCGAAGCGGCGCAGCCCACGAGCGTGGAGCGGGTTGAAGTAGGTGAACAGGACGACCGGAGCGGCCGACTCGCCGGCGCCGGCGCGCGATCATCTCGAGGATGCCGGAGAGGGTGGTGCCGTCTGCGAGCGCTCGCTGCGCTGCGCGCTGGTTCACCGGTCCGTCGGCGATCGGATCGGAGAACGGAACGCCGACCTCGATGACGTCGGCGCCGCCGGCGGCCATCGCTTCGAGGACGTCGCCGGTCGCCTCCAGGTCCGGATCGCCGGCGGTGAGGAAGGGAATGAAGGCGGCGCGCCTCTGCCGCCGGCAGGCTCGAACGCCGCGGCGATCGGGCTCATCGGCGCTCACGACTCGTGGTCCTCGTGCGCCCAGTCGGACGCCGGGCTCGTCGCCGGTCGACGGGCCGCGTCGCGAACGCCAGCACCGAGTCGAGATCCTTGTCGCCGCGGCCGGAGAGGTTGACCAGGATCACCCGCTTGCGCGAGCAGCCGCGGCGCCCGTCGATCGCCTCGGCGACGGCGTGGGCGCTCTCCAGCGCCGGCAGGATGCCCTCGCTGCGCGCCAGCCGGTGGAAGGCGGCGACCGCCTCCTCGTCGCTGGCGCGCGTGAACTCGACGCGCGCCGCGGTCGCGCAGCCACGCGTGCTCGGGCCCGACCGCCGGGATAGTCGAGGCCAGCCGAGACCGAGTGGGTCGTCGCCGATCTGGCCGTCGCGGTCCTGCAGCACGAAGGTCCGCGTGCCGTGCAGCACGCCGAGCGCCGCCGCCCGAGAAGCGCGCCGCGTGCTCGCCCAGGCGCGTCGCCGCGGCCGCCGGCCTCGACGCCGACCAGCGCGGCGCGCGGCTCGTCGAGGAACGCCGTGAACAGGCCGATCGCGTTGCTGCCGCCGCCCACGCAGGCGATCGCGACGTCCGGGCACGAGCGTCCGATCGGCGCGGCGCAACTGGCGCCGCGCCTCGTCGCCGATCGACGCGATGGAAGTCGCGCACCATGCGCGGGAAGGGATCCGGGCCCAGCACCGAGCCCAGGACGTAGTGGGTCGTCGCGCACGTTGGTCACCCAGTCGCGCAGCGCCTCGTTGATCGCGTCCTTGAGCGTGCGGCTGCCGGCGTCGACCGGCACGACCTCGGCGCCGAGCAGCCGCATGCGGCAGCACGTTCAGGCGCTGGCGGCGCATGTCCTCGGCGCCCATGTAGACCACGCACTCGAGGCCGAGCAGCGCCGCGGCGGTGGCGGTCGCGACGCCGTGCTGCCCGGCGCCGGTCTCGGCGATCACCCGCGCGCTTGCCCATCGCTTCGG
Source organism: Thermoanaerobaculia bacterium (assembly GCA_963821905.1). Lineage (GTDB taxonomy): Bacteria > Acidobacteriota > Thermoanaerobaculia > Multivoradales > JAGPDF01 > CAWGFP01. The sequence continues at coordinate 786,524 of CAWGFP010000015.1, forward strand.
CGAGCAGCGCCTGCCCGATGGCGTTGTTGATCTTGTGGGCGCCGGTGTGCAGCAGGTCCTCGCGCTTGAGGTAGATGCGCGCGCCGCCCAGCTCTTCGCTCAGCCGCGCGCGCGAAGTAGAGCGGCGTCGGGCGGCCGGCGTAAGTCTCGAGCAGGTCGTCCAGCCGCCGGCGGAACGACCGCGTCGCGGCGCGCCTTGTCGTAGGCCCGCGCCAGCTCGTCGAGCGGCGCCATCAGCGTCTCGGGAACGAAGCGCCCGCCGTAGGGCCCGAAGTGGCCCGCCGCGTCAGGCAGGGTGCGCTTCGGCATGCCGCACCTCCTTGAACAGCGCCTCGAGGAGGCGCGGATCCTTGATTCCCGGCGCGCTCTCGACGCGCGAGCAGACATCGATGCCCCACGGACGTGCCGCCGCGAGCGCCGCCCGCACGTTGTCCGGGCCGATGCCGCCGGCGAGGAGCACCGGCTTCGCGGTCGGCAGGCCGGCCGCCTCGGCGTAGTCCCACGCCAGGCCGGTGCCGCCGGAGGAGCGCCGGGCATCGCCTGCCGGTCGAGCAGAAAGCCCCAGGCGCCGGCGTAACCCGCGAACCACTCCGCCGTCGGGCGCCCGCTCCAACGCAGCGCCTTGATCGCCCGCTCACCGAAGGGCGCCAAGGTTTCCTCGTCCTCGTCGCCGTGAAACTGCAGAAGATCGAGCCCGACCTCGCGCGCCACGGCGGCGATGCGAACCGGCGACTCGCGCACGAACACACCGACCACCAGTGGTCGCCCCGCCGCTGCGAGATCGCACCGTGGCGGCGATCTCGGCGGCGCGTGCGACGGCCACGAAGCGCGTGCTGCGCGGCCAGAAGTTCAGCCCGATCATGTCGGCGCCGAGCTCGACGGCGCGCCGGGCGTCGACCGCGTTGGTCACGCCGCAGACCTTGACGCGCGGGATCACCGCAGGAGCTCCTCGAGCGCTTGCCCGGGATCGTCGGCGAGCAGCAGGGTTTCTCCGATCAGGAAGGCATCGAAGCCGGCGGCGCGGAGCTTCTCGATGTCGTCGCGGTCGCGGATGGCGCTCTCCGCCACCCGCAACGCGTTGGCCGGCACCAGTGGAGCGAGGGCGATCGAGTTCTGGAGATCGACGACGAAGGTGCGCAAGTCGCGGTTGTTGATGCCGACCAGCTCCCAATCGTCCCCACCGCTCAGTTTCTCGAGGTCTTCGGCGTCGTGGGTCTCGATCAAGGGCACCAGCCCCCGCGAGCGGGCGGCGGAGGCCAGCGCCCGCAGCGCGTCTCGGTCGTGAAGAGCCGCGATCAGCAGCACGGCGTCGGCGCCCGCATCCCGTGCCCAGTCCACCTGCCGCGCGTCGAGCACGAAGTCCTTGGCGATCGCCGGCAGGCCGCTGGCCTCCTTGCAGCGGGTGAGCAGCTCGTAGCTGCCGAAGAAGAAGTCCGGCTCGACCACCACCGAGAGCGCGGCGGCTCCGTGCGCGGCGTAGAGCCGCGCCTGCTTCTCAGGGTCGATCCTGTCGACCAGCGACCCCAGCCGCGGCGAGCCCATCTTGACCTCGGCGATCACCGCGCGGCCCCGGCGTACGGCGAGAGCTCCGAGGAAGGGATTCTCGCGCGCCTCCGCCGGCTGGGCCGGCAGGGCATCGCGGGACGCCGGCGGAGCGGCCAGCCAGCCGCTCGCGCCGGCGCTCGGTGATGCGCACCAGAATGTCCGCCAACGGCCGCTCCTTCATGCGACGAAGTCTCGCAGGGCGTCCAGCTTGGCGCGCGCCGAGCCCATCGGCGATCGCGGCACGGGCGGCGTCGAGGCCCTGCCGGATCCCGGACGCGCGGCCGGCGACGTAGAGCGCCGCGCCGGCGTTGAGCGCCACGACATCGAGCAGCGGGCCCGGCTCCCCCGCCAGTACGCGCGCGCATCGCCACCGCGTTCTGCGGTCGGGTCTCCGCCCACGAGATCCTCGAGTCGGCAGCGTTCGAGGCCGAACTCCTCTGGTGTCGAGCTCGTAGGCTTCGCACCTCGCCGTCCCGCACCTCGCCGACGAGCGTCGGGCCGGTCATGGTGATCTCGTCGAGGCCGTCGCGACCGTGTACGACGAGGGCGTGCTCACTGCCCAGCTCGGCCAGCACGCGGGCAATGACGGCGCACCAGCTCCGCGGCGTAGACCCCCATGAGCTGGCGGCGCGCGCCGGCCGGATTGGTCAGCGGCCCCAGGAGGTTGAAGACCGTTCGCACGCCCAGCTCGCGGCGCACCGGCATCACCTCGCGCATCGCCGGATGCAGGATCGGCGCGAAGAGGAAGGCGATCCCCAGCCGGTCGAGAGCCGCGCCCGCGACCTCCGGTGGCGACATCGATGCGCACGCCCAGCGCCTGCAGCACGTCGGCGCTGCCCGAACGGCTCGAGACCGAGCGGTTGCCGTGCTTGGCCACCGGAGCACCGGCCGCGGCGGCGACCAGGGCGGCGGCGGTCGAGATGTTGAACGTGCCGCGGCCGTCGCCGCCGGTGCCGCAGGTGTCGACGACATCGCGCTGCGAGTGCGGGATGGCCAGCACCCGCGCGCGCATCGCCGCCGCCGCGCCGGCGATCTCGTCGGCGGACTCGCCCTTCATCGCCAGCGCGACGAGCAGCGCCGCCTTCATCGGCTCGGAGAGCTCGCCGTCCATCAGGCTGCCGAACAGCGACTCGCATCTCGTCGCGGCCGAGCGCACTCGCCACCCATCAGACGTTTGAGCGCGTCGCCCGGGACGACGGCAGAGCTCACGCCGCCTCCGCCCGCTGCCGGCAGATCGCGATGAAGTTCGCGCAGCAGCGCCGGGCCCTCGATCGGTGAGCACCGACTCGGGATGGAACTGGACCCCCCAGTACGGCAGCTCGCGGTGACGCATCGCCATCACCGTGCCGTCCTCGCTCCAGGCCACGGGCTCGAGCTCGGCCGGCAGCGTCTCATCCCGCACCTCGAGGCTGTGGTAGCGCGTCGCCTCGAACGGATTGGGCAGGCCGGCGAACAGTCCATCGCCCCGATGCCGCACCGCTGACGTCTTGCCGTGCATGAGGCGCGGCGCGCGGCCCACGGTCGCTCCGAAGGCAACTCCCAGGGCCTGATGGCCGAGGCAGACGCCGAGCACCGGCACCGACGGGCGGCGCTCGAGCAGCGCCACGCACACGCCGGCGTCCTCGGGCCGGCCCGGGCCGGGCGACAGCACGATGCCATCCGCGCCGCAGCGCCAACAGCTCATCGGCCGTCATGGCGTCGTTGCGCAGGACGCGGATCTCCTCGCCCTCGGCGGCGAGCATGCTGCACCAGGTTGTAGGTGAAGGAGTCGTAGTTGTCGACCACCAGGATCACGCCTCGTCCTCCTCGACCTGGGCCAGCGCTTCCGCTAGCGCCACCGCCTGCAGCATCGCCGCCGCCTTGTTTTCGGTCTCGCGCTCCTCGGCGGCCGGATCCGAATCGGCCACGATGCCGGCGCCGGCGGTCACCGAGGCCTCGCCGCCGCCCACCACCAGGGTGCGAATCGTGATGCAGGTGTCGAGATCACCGCCGTAGGAAAGATATCCCACGGCTCCGGCGTAGGGCCCGCGCGACTCCGGCTCGAGCGCGTCGATGATCTCCATGGCGCGGATCTTCGGCGCCCCCGAGACGGTTCCAGCGGGAAAGCTGGCGAGCAGCGCGTCGAGCCCGTTGAGATGCGGCGCGAGCGTGCCCTCGACGTCCGACACCAGGTGCATGACGTGGCTGTAGCGCTCGACTTCCATGAAGCTCGCGACGCGCACGCTGCCGGGCCGCGCCACCCGGCCGAGGTCGTTGCGTCCGAGATCGACCAGCATGACGTGCTCGGCACGCTCCTTCGGATCGGCGAGGAGCTCATCCGCCAGACGCCGGTCAGCCTCGGCGTCGGCACCGCGCGGGCGGGTACCGGCGATCGGACGAGTGGTCACGCGGTCGCCGGTCTTGCGTACCAGCATCTCCGGCGAGGCGCCGACCAGCGCCACTTCAGGAGTCTCCCAAAGCACCATGTAGGGGCTGGGGTTGACCAGCCGGAGGGCGCGGTAGAGGGCCAGGGCCGAGCCGCGAAAGGGCATGCGAAAGCGGCGCGCCAGCACGACCTGGAAGATGTCGCCCGCCGCGATGTGTTCCTTGGCACGGCCGACGGCGGCGCGGAACTCGTCGGCCGACAGACTCGGCTCTGCCAAAACCGGAGGGGGCATGCTCGCCGGCAACACGGCCGCGTGTCCGGAGCCTCCGCCGCGCAGCATCGCCTCGAGCTCATCCAACGCCTGCTCCGCGTCCGCCTGCGACACCTCGTCCTCGATCTCGTTGGCGATGCCCAGCAACCGCTGGCGAGCGTGGTCGAAGACCAACACGCGATCGAAGCGGCCGAGCACCGCCACCGGCAGGCCGTAGCGATCGGCCGGACGCCCCGGCAGGCGTTCGAGCAGGCGCACGAGGTCGTAGCCGAACCAGCCCACGAAGCCGCCGGAAAACGGCGCCGGCCCGGCGGCAGCCGTGATCCCGGCGACCACGGCGCGCAGCGCGGTGAGCGGTGGACCCGGCAGTGCTTCACACCGGCCGCGCACCTCGCGTTCGAGGCGATCCGGATGCAGCCGGTAGAGCTCGCTCGGCCAGGCGCCGAGGAAGCTGTAGCGCGAGACCTGCTCGCCGCCGGTGACACTTTCGAGCAAGAAGCGATAGGGCGAGAGCAGCGCCAAGCGCCGGTAGACGCCGAGCGGCGTCAGTGTGTCGGCGAGAAACTCGCGCGTATGGGCGACCGCCCTGCGAGGCTCGCTCAAGCGGAGCTCCGCTGCACGTGGCGCCGACCGAGCTCGGAGGCGACCTCAGCGAGCGGCACGCCGCACTCCTCGAGCAGCACGGTGAGGTGGAAGAGAAGATCTGCCGCCTCACCCACCAGCGCGGCGCGCTCCGTTTCACCGCCCCTGGCGGCAAGGGCGGCGATGACGGTCTCCGTAGCCTCCTCGCCGACTTTCTGCGCCACCCGGTCGCGGCCGCCGGCGAGCAGCCGGGCGGTGTAGCTCGACTGCGGGTTGGCGCCACGGCGCGATCTCACGACCGCCTGCAGCCAACCGAGCTCGAGCCCGGACGGCTCGTCCGCGAAGCAACTGTGGGTGCCGCGATGACACGCCGGCCCGCTGGGTCGAGCGCGCACCAGCAGGGTGTCGCCGTCGCAATCAGCGAGCACCTCGGCGACCCGCAGCACGTTGCCCGAGGTCTCGCCCTTTTTCCAGGGCGCGCCGCGCGATCGGCTCCAGAAGTGGGCTTCGCCGGTGGCCAGCGTGCGCTCGACGGCCTCGCGATCCGCCCACGCCACCATCAGCACCGCGCCGGTCTCGACTTCCTGCACCACCACCGGCAATAGTCCGCGCTCGTCATAGCGCAGCGATGCCGGATCGATTCTCTCGGCCACCATCATCGGGCTCCCAGGCGCAGCGGCACGCCGCGTGCCGCTAGCTCATGCTTCAGGTCAGCGATGCCGTGCATGCGGCGATGGAAAATCGAGGCCGCCAGCAGGGCCGAGGCGCCGGCGCGCCAGGCGCGCTCGAGATCATCGACCGAGCCGGCTCCGCCGGAGGCGATCACCGGCACTTCGACGGCGGCAACCGCCGCGGCGACGAGGGCGATGTCGTAGCCAGCCCGCGTGCCATCGCGATCGATCGAGGTGAGGAGCACTTCTCCCGCTCCCCGCTCGACGCCTTCGCGAACCCAGTCGATCGCTCCGCGGCCGGTAGCGCGCCGTCCACCGTGGGTCACCACTTCCCAGCCGTTCTCGACCTCGCGGGCGTCGACCGACAGCACCACGCACTGGCGGCCGAAGCGTTCGGCGAGCTCGCCCAGCAGCGCCGGCCGCTCGACCGCGGCGCTATTGACCGCGACCTTGTCGGCGCCGGAGCGCAGCAAGGCGCGGGCGTCTTCCACCTCGCGGACGCCGCCACCCACCAGTAGAGGCACGAACACCCGCTCGGCCACCCGCTCCACCCAGGCGAGGTCGGTGGCGCGGCGTTCGGGCGCCGCGGTGACGTCGAGAAAAACGATCTCGTCCGCTCCGTCCTCGGCGTATCGCGCGGCGGCGTCAGCGGGATCGCCCTCGTCGCGCAGATCGGTGAAACGCACCCCCTTCACGACCCGGCCACCGGCCACGTCGAGGCAGGGCACGACGCGACAGGCGAGTCCCGTCGGCGCGCTCACGCCACCTCCTCGCCGGCCGCGACGCGCAACGCGTCGCCCAGGGACAGCGTGGACTCGTAGAGCGCGCGGCCCACCACCATGCCAGCAAAGCCCTGTTCGCGGATCCGCCGCACGTCGGCGAGAGTCTTGACCCCACCCGATACCAGGACCGGCAGCCGGGTCGCCTCGCCAACCCGGGCGCAGAGCGCGAGGTTCGGGCCGGCGAGCTCGCCGTCGCGTTCGATATCGGTCACCAGGGCGGCGGCCAGCGGCGCGCCCCGCAGCGCCGCGAGGACGGCGACCGCCGGCTTCGCTGACCGCTCGAGCCAGCCGGCCACACGCAACTCGCCCTGCCGGAACTCCAGGGCGGCGACGATGCGCTGGCTCGCGTCTGCCGCTTCCTCGAGAAAGGCTTCCGGATCGCGGATCAACCACGACCCCACGACCACGCGGGCGAAACCAGCGGCGAAAGCCCAATCGAGGGCGGCGCGATCGCGCACGCCGCCACCGAGCTGCAGTTTGACCGGCGAGACGGCCGCGAGGTGCTCCAGCAGCCGGCGCTGGGGCGGCTCACCGAAGGCGGCGTCGAGGTCGACGACGTGTGCGCCGCGCGCCCCGGCCGTGGCGAAGCCTCGCAGCACGCTCGCCGGATCCGAGCTGTAGCCCGTGCGCGCCGCATCGTCGCCGCGGCGCAGGCGCACGACCTCGCCGTGACGGAGGTCAATCGCCGGCAGCACTTCCACTCGCCATCTCCAGGAAGTTGCGCAGCACCCTCAGCCCGGCCGCTCCGCTGCGCTCGGGATGGAACTGCGTACCCATCACTCGCCCACGCCCCGCGGCGGCGGCGAATGGGACGCCGTGCGTGGCCGCCGCGAGACGGATCTCCGGTGGCGCGTGCAGCGGTGCGTACCCGTGGACGAAATACACGTACTCGCCCGCCGGCAGGCCAGCGAAAAGGCCGGCCTCCGCCATGCCGTGCAGCCGGTTCCAACCAATGTGCGGCAACGGCACACCGCCCGGTAGAGCTTCGACTCGGCCGGGCAGCAGCCCGAGGCCATCGGTACGGCCGAACTCGTCGCTCTCCTCGAAGAGCAGCTGGTAGCCGACGCAGATTCCCAACAGCCAAGCTCCGCCTCCCACGGCCGCGCGCAGGGCCGCCTCCAGCCCGCCGCGGAGCCGCTCCCGCGGCGGGCGAAACGCGCCAACGCCGGGAAGTACGAGGCAACGCGCGTCCGCGACTGTGCCTGGATCCGCCGTGACCTCCACCTCGCCACCGACGTGCCGCAGCGCCCTGCTCACGTTGCCGAGGTTTCCGACCCCCAGATCGAGGACCACAGCCTTCGTTGCGCGATCCCTACCTTCCCTACCCAGCCCGGGCGGGAGGGCGGAGACAGCGGGGTTCGAGGAGGCTTCGCTCTCAATACTCACAGCGAAAGGGTTCCTTTCGTGCTGGGCACCGAAGACGAGTCGCGACGCAGCGCGACTGCGTCGCGCAGGGCCAGCGCCACGGCCTTGAACGCCGCTTCCGCGGCATGGTGCGTGTTGCGCGCCGTGAGGATCTCCAAGTGCAGCGTCAGCCGGCCTCGATCCGCCACCGCCTGGAAGAAATCCGCCACCATGGTCAATGGGAATGCCGCCGTCACCCAGCTCGCGGCGATGGCATCCGGCGCTTTCCAGGCGAAGAAGCCCCGACCCGAGAGATCGACCACAGCGCGCGCCAATGCCTCGTCCAACGGCGCGTAGGCGTTCGCGAAGCGGCGGATGCCAGCACGATCGCCCAGCGCTTCGACGAGCGCGTCACCCAATGCGATGCCGACGTCCTCGACGGTGTGGTGGAGGTCGACGTGGGTGTCGCCCGTCGCGTTCACGTCCAGCCCGAAACCGCCGTGCGTCGCCAGCGCCTGCAGCATGTGGCCGAAGAATCCGTCGGGAACCGAGATCGCGCTCTCGCCGCCGTCGAGATCCAGCGCTAGCCGGATCGCGGTCTCCCGCGTGGTGCGTTCGATCTGTCCGCGCCGTGTCATCGCCTGATCTCCTCGAGCGCCTGCCGCGTCGCTCGCAGCGCCCTGCCGTCTCCGACCGACATGCGCAGACAGCCGGTGAGCTGAGGACTCCGGCTCACGTCACGCACCCTGATACCGCGCGCCTCGAGGCCGGCGCGAATTCGCTCCGCGTCGACGTCGGACGCGCAGCGCGCGAGCACGAAGTTGGCCTGTGACGGAAACACCTCGAGCCCCTGCTCGCGGAGCATTCGCTCCCACTGCGCGCGACGTCCGACCAGAACCGCCACCCGGCGCCGCGCCACTGGCTCCGCTGCCAAGACCACCTCACCGGCGATCGCGCCAGCGAGGCCGAGGTTGTAAGGCAGCTTGACCTTGATCAGCTCCGCCACCATTCGAGGCGCTGCGAGCAGGTAGCCCAGCCGCAGCCCAGCGATAGACCACGCCTTGGAGAACGTCCGGAACAGCAGCAGCTGAGGGTACTGCCGCAGCAGTGGCGTGTAGTCGTGCCCGGAGAACTCTCCGTACGCGTTGTCGAGCAGGAGCGGGGCTTCCAGCCGATCGAGGAGCGCCTCGACCTCGCCGACTCTGGCCGCGGCGCCAGTGGGATTGTTCGGCGAGCAGATGAGCACCGGCCGCCGCGGCTGCCGCTCGACTTCGGCGAGCAAGGCGGCCCAGGGCAGGCTGAAATCCGCTTCGGCAGGAAGCTCGCGGAGACGAGCGCCGCTGCGGGTCGCGAACCCGCGATAGAGACCGAAGCTGGGCGAGATCGTCAGGATCTCATCGCCGGGTCCTGCCACCGCGCCCAGCGCTCCCTGCAGCAGCTCGTTGGACCCGTTCCCCACCAGCACGCCGTCTGCCGGCCAGTTCCAGCGTCTCCCCAGCGCGGCGCGCAGGGCGTCGGAATGAAAGTCGGGATAGCGCGCCCAGTCGCGCTCCAGCCAGCGCGCCGCGATCTCGCGCTTGAGCCGCAACGGGAGGTCCCAGGGCACCTCGTTCTGGTCGAGCTTGTGACGGCAGGGCGACAGATCGAGCGCGTACGCCGAGAGTGCGCGGACGTCCGGCCGCACCAGCGTCGCGGGATCGAGCGCGCGTGGCCCGCTCATAGGTTTCTCCGCCTCGCCGCCCGGGCGTGGGCCGGAAGGCCCTCGACGTCGGCCATGATCGCGGCGATCTCCGCACAAGCCTTGGCGGCGTCCGGCGTCATCCGCACCACGTGCGAGCGGCGCACGAAATCCTCGACCCCCAGGCCCGAGGCGAATCGCGCGCTGCCGCAGGTCGGCAGCACATGGCTCGGCCCGGCCACGTAGTCGCCGAACACCTCGCCGGTGGCGGCGCCGACGAAGATCGCGCCGGCGTTGCGCACGCGATCGGAGAGCGCCTCGGCGTCCTTCCCCACCAGTTGGAGGTGCTCGGGCGCCAGGCTCTCGATGACGGCGAGAGCCTCTTCGGCATCCGCCACCACGAACGCGGCGCCGAGGGCTCCGAGAGCGGCGCGAGCCGTGGACGCAGTGGGCAGGTCGCCGAGTTGGGCGTCGATCTCCGCCGCCACCGAGCGCGCCAACGGAAGCGAGGTGGTGATCAGGATGGCCGTCGCGCGCGGATCGTGCTCCGCCTGCGCCAGGAGGTCGCCGGCGATGATTTCGACCGGCGCCGCTTCGCTGGCGAAGATCACGACTTCACTGGGCCCGGCGGTGCCGTCCACCGCGACGTCGTTCGCCACCCGCCGCTTGGCCGCCGTCACCCACGAATTGCCCGGCCCGACGATCTTGTCGACCGGCCGCAGGGTCTCCGTTCCATAGGCGAGCGCGGCGATGGCCGGCGCACCGCCCACGCTCCACAGCTCGCGGATCCCCAGCCGCACCAGCGTGTGCCGCAAGGCCGCGCTCTCTCTCCAGGCACGCGGCGGCGTCGCCACCACGATCTCCTCGACGCCCGCCAGCCGCGCCGGAACCGCTGTCATGACCACGGTCGACGGATACGCCGCTCGGCCTCCCGGCACGTAGATACCGACTCGCCGCAGCGGTTGCCGCCGCTCCACGAGCTCGACACCACTCTCTTCGAGCCGGTACCCGGGGACGACCTGAGGACGGTGAAATGCCTCGACCTTGGCGATGGCATGGTCGACCGCTGCAGCGAATCCCGGCGGCAGCTCCTCGGACTGCGCCTCCATGACCGGGTCCACGCGCAACCCGTCGGCGGACTCCGGCGCGGCCCCGTCGAGCCTCTTCACCCACTCGAGAAGGGCCACATCGCCACCCATTCTCACCTCGCGCACGACCTTCGCCGCGTCCGAATCAACTCTGCGGTCGATCACTCGCCGGCCTCGCTGGCGCAGCCGGAGCAGCAAGCGGGCGCCACTCGCCGATCTGAGACGAGCGATCCGCAGGTTGCTCATGCCGCCACCTCGGCCTTCTCCAGACGGGCGGCGAGGCGATGGATCTCATCGCGCAGCGCCTGGTAGGCGGCGCGGTTCGCAACCAGGCACGGCAGCACTTCTCGCACCACCGCCAACTCGACCAGGCCGTGTTCGCGGAGCGTGCGGCCGGTTTGCACGATGTCGAGCGCCACGTCGGCGAGACCGAGCAGTGGAGCCAGCTCGAGCGATCCCGACAGGGGCACGATCGACGCGCCCCACGCCTGCTCCGCCACATAGCGCCGCGCCGTTTCGACGTATTTGGTGGCCAGTCGCACCTGGGCCCCCGGCAGCGGCTGCCCACCTGGAGGCCCGATCAGCGACAACCGGCAGCGGCCGTCACGCAAACGCAGCGGGATGAGGAGATCGCCGTCGACTTCGTCCAGCACGTCGCTGCCCACGACTCCGCAATCCGCCACCCCGCGCTCGACGTAGAGCGGCAGATCCCAGTCCTTGAGCAGCATGATCTCGAGACCATCTGCGGGCAGGCGCTGGCGCAGCAGCCGGCCGCCTGGATCGAACCCGTCGAGCACGAAGCCGGCGGCGCGCAGGGCGCCGAGCGCCGCGGCAAGGTGCGACCCTTCGGCAGCGCCAGGCGAATCACGCGCTATCTCCCGCTCCCAGCCGATCGACACTGAGCGAGAAGCCGACCGCCGGCAGGTCGGCGCCCAGGGCTCGGAACAGGCCGTCGTAGCGTCCGCCCGCTCCGAGCGGCTGCGCCGAGTCGAGGCCATAGGCGCGGAACACGATCCCGTCGTAATAACTGCGCGGCGCTGCTCCGCTCTTTGCATCGGCCAGCGCCGAGAGATCGGCGAACTCGGCAAGATCCACCCGCAAGTCGAGCGACGGGAACCGCGGCCGCAGGCTCTCGACCAGATCCAGAAGCCGCTGCAGGCGCTCACCGGCCGCCCCCAGCGACGCGCTCGAACGAGGCACGCCTTCCTCCACCACTTCGAGAAGCGGCTCGCTGCCGAGACGGGCGGTGGCGCGTTCCCGCCGCGCCACGGCGCGCCCCATGGCCGCCGGATCCGGGCAGCCAGCGAGCGCCTGATCGAGCGCGCCGGCAAAGCTCAGCACGATTCGAATGGGCGCGCCGCCTGCGGCGAGCAGCTCGGCGAAGAGCTCGAGGATCTCGCGCTCCGCCGACTCTCCGCCCACGCCGAGCAACTCGGCGCCGAGCTGATAGAACTCGCGCCGGTGCCCGGAGCGCGCCGCGCCGTAGCGCACCACGTCGCCGCGATAGTAGATCCGCAACGGCTTCGGAAGCACCGCCGATCTTGGCGCGAGTATGCGAGCCAGCAGCGGCGTGAAGTCCCCGCGCAGGGCGAGGAGCTCGCCGTCGCGGTCGACGAAGCGATAGAGCTCGCCCCGTTGGCGCTCGTCGAGCAGATGCTGATAGGGGTCGGCGTAGTCGACCACCGGCAGGATCGCCTCGCCGTAGCCGCGGCCCTCGAGCAGCGGGAGCAGCCGGTTCTCGATGGCGCGCCGCCGGGCCGCCGACTCGAAGAGCAGCGCCTCCACGCCGGGAGGGAGCGCGGCGGAGATCCTCATCGCGGCCCCTCGAGGCCGAGGACCCGCAGCGCGACGTCGAGCGGCAGCTCGCGGCCGGTCATCATGCGGAACTGCGCCGCCGCTTGCCAAAGCAGCACCTCGCGGCCGTCGGCGGCGTTGACGCCGCGAGCCCGCGCGGCGGCGACCAGCGGGGTGGGCGATTCGCCGTAGACCAGGTCGACCAGGGTGCTGCCGGGCGCCAGGCGGTCGATCGCAAACGGCGGCGCCTCGCCAAGTCGGCCCAGCGAGGTGGCGTGAACGAGGATCCCGAAAGCGGCGGGATCGAACCGGGAAAGCTCGAGAAACTCCAGCCGCAGGCGGCCGGCGGCATCGCGCCCCCGGCTCGACGAGCGATTGACCAGCGTCACCTCGGCTCCCTCGGCCTTGAGCCCGGCGGCCGCCGCGCGCCCGGCGCCACCAGCGCCGACCACGGCGGCGCGACGCCCCCGCACCACGATGCCACGCGCCCGTAGCGCCTGCACCACGCCTTCAGGGTCGGTCGTTTCCGCCTCCCAGACTCCGTCGTGAAAGAGCAAGGTATTGGCGCTCTGCACTCGCTCGGCAAGCGGGCTCGAGGCCCCCGCCATCGCCAGCGCCGCCTCCTTGAAGGGCGCGGTCACCGACAAACCGCGCAGAGGGAAACCCAGCACGTCGAGGCTGCCGCTCTCGACGATCTCCAGCCAGAAATCGCCGAACGATTCGACGTGAAACGGAACGTAGAGCCGCGGCAACCCGAGCGCGCGATAGGCCGCGTTGTGCAGGCGGGGCGAAAGCGAATGCGCCACCGGATTGCCGGCCACTCCGCACAACACCGCGGCAGGCGGCAGTTCGGGAAGCCCGAAGTCCTCGACCAGCGCGCGGGCGCTGAGTTGCCCCGGCGCACCGGCAGTCTCGCCGGCAGAGCAGTACACGACGGCGGCACCGAGGCGCGGCGCAAGCAGCCGCGTCCAGCCCCCGATCGGCCCCATGGCGAAGGCGATGACGTCGGTGCGGTTCAGGGACTTGAGGAGCGCCAGCGGCCGCAGCTCGTGGCCGGAGGAGGCGCTGGCGGTGACGATCTTGTAGAACCGCGCCTCGATACGGCGCAGCGCGTCGTGCCGCGCTCTCAACTCCTGGAGATCGGCAGCCTCGCCGTGCCAGGACACGATGCGCCGCTCCGCCGGCAGCGCCGCGAGCAGCTCCGGATCGTCGTCGCGGTCACCCTCGAGATCGATGAAATCGAAACGCTGCGCCGCCCGGCGCAGCAGCGCTGCGCGCTCGCCCGGCGAGCCCTGGAAGCGCCCGCCCTCGGCGGCGCTGCGCAGCGTGAAAAGGAGAGCGCCGCGGAAACGCTCACGCAGCCAGGAGGCCTCGACCTCGCCCACCAGGTCGGCGCGCAGCTCCACGCTCTCGACCGCTGTCGGCAAAGCGGCGAGGTCACGCTCCAGCGTCTCGCGCGAGGCGAGCGTGGCGACCAGGGTGGCGCGGCCTGCAGTGTCCAAAAAGCAAAACCTCCTTCCGGATCCCGGAAGGAGGTGGCGGTGCGACTCGCCTGTCTCGTCCCGGGTCCGCTAAGGGCCGGGACGAACGCCCCGGCCTAGACCACGTGGGCGTGCGCGTGCCAACGCCAGGCTGCCGTCGAGACCCCCAATACGGCTGGGGGCACAGCGGCAGCGGGCGGAGTCGAGGCAACGCGCGGCTTGTTCACGTGGGCAGTCTAGAGCATGCGCGGAGGGGGCTGTCAAGCCAAAGGTCTGTCGAGCGTTCTGGCGCCCCTTGCTTCCTCGCGCCGCGACTGGCCGTTGGACGGTTCGGAACGAAGCGTCCAACGGAGAACCGAAGGAGCCAGCGAGGAAGCAAGGGGCGCCAGAACGCGGAAGCGCACCGACCGCGTTTAGCGCGCGTCGAGCCGGCGCATGCGCAGGGAGCCGAAGAGAAAACCGGCGGCGCCGACCGCCAGCAGGATGCCGCAGGGCAGCGCCATTTCACGCCACGAGAACCCTCGCCAGATGGCCCCCTCGAGCGCCACGATCCCCCACTTCACCGGGCTCAGGCTGCTCGCCTGCTGCATCCACGGCGGCATCGCGATGAGCGGCACGGTGCCGCCGCCGAACATCGACATCACCAGGAAAATGGCCCATCCCGTGCCCGACACGGCGCGCGGCGTCTTGCCCAGGACGCTCACCAGCATCATCAGGCCGACGAAGCACAGCGAGGCCGACGCCGCCGCGGCGACGAACATCGGCAGCGACACGATGCGCATCTTGAATACCAGGTTGGCGAGCAGGGTCAGGAGGGTCAGCACGCCCATGCAGCCGAGAAAGCACGCCAGGGCCTTGCCGGCCATCACCTGACCGCGAGTCAGCGGCGCCAAACGCAGTCGCTGCAGCGTGCCGGTGGTGCGCTCGGTGACCAGCGAGAGCGCGAAGGATGCCGTGCAGCCCAGCAGGCCCCAGAGCATCGCCGCCGGGAACGTGATCTCGAACGAGGAGCGCGGCCCCTCGTCGGTGGCGGCGATCTCCGCGAAGCGCACGTCGAAGCCACCCAGCGCCTGCCCGGCCCCACTGCCGCCACCGGCGCCCGCCGGTTGGCGGGCGTAGTAGTCCGACAGGCCGTCGAAGAACCCGCCCATCGTGCCGCGGATTTCCGACGGCATGTCCTGGTTCGCGTTCAGCCGCTGTCGCTCGCGCTCGAGCAACTCGGTCATGCGCGCCGGATCGTCCACTGCGGCCTGCGTGCCCGCGAATGCGGTTTGCATCAGCAGGCCTTGCAGAATGCCCTTCTCCGCCGTGCGCGAAGGATCGATCCCGACTTCCACGCGTTGCAGATCGGGAAAGAACCCCTGCGCCGCACCGAAGCCGGGCTCCAGGCGAACGTAGGCCGCGACCTTCCCGCGCCGCACGGCGTCGTGCGCCGCATCCAGGGCCATCGCTTTCGCCTCGACCGCCGTCGACGCCGACAACCGCGCGGCGTAGTCGCGAGAGATGTCCGTGGCATCCTCGTCCACCAGGGCGACCGAGATCCTGCCCGCGCCGTTCTCGCCGCCGCCACCGAAGATGTAGCCGAAGAAGAGCGCCATCAGAATCGGAAACCCGAGCGCGAAGAAGAGCCCCATGGGATCCCGGCGGAGGATCCTGAGATCCTTGAGCGCGATCGCCAGCATCTTTCTCATGCGTCGCGGAGCCTCCGGCCGGTGAGATTGAGAAACACGCTCTCGAGATCGGCGGGCTCGAGCTGCAGCCGCTCCACCCGCACGCCGGCGGCGAACACCCGGGCGATGGCCTCGTGCGGGTGGGCGGTGTCGATGCGCAGCGAGGTGCCGTCCAGATGGCCTCCCAGCCCGGTCGGATCGGCATCTCCTCCCGGCCGCTCGGCGAGCTCGACGCGCAGCACCGACTTCCCGCCGTGGGCCGCGATCAGCTCGTCGACCGTACCCTGGGCCAGGATCTTGCCGTGGTCGACGATCGCCACGAAGTCGCAGAGCCGCTGCGCTTCTTCCATGTAGTGCGTGGTGTAGAGCACCGTCTTTTCGCTGGCGCGCAGCGCCTCGATCTGCTCGAAAATGGCGTTGCGGGACTGCGGGTCGACACCCACCGTCGGTTCGTCGAGAAACAGCACCTCGGGTTCATGCACCAGCGCGCTCGCCAGATTCAGCCGGCGCTGCATGCCGCCGGAGTACTTGTCGACTCGCTCGCGCCGGCGCTCGGTGAGCCCGGCGAGGTCGAGCGCCCAGGCCACCCGCTCACGGAGCCGCGACCCCGACAACCCGTAGAGCTCGCCGAAAAAGCGCAGATTCTCCTCGGCCGTCAGCTCGGGATAGATCGCCAGCGCCTGCGGCGCCACCCCCAGACGCCGCCGGTTCTCGGCCACGCCGGGATCGCGGCCGCCGATCTCGACCCGCCCGGCGTCGGGTAGCAGGAGGCCCGACAGCATGCCGATAGTGGTGGACTTGCCGGCGCCGTTCGGCCCCAGCAGGCCGAAGATCCGTCCGGCCGGGATCTCGAGGCTGACGCCGTCCACCGCGACAGTCGATCCGTAGCTCTTGCGAAGACCCTCCGCGCGCACCGCCACGCCGCCGGACTTCGAACTGGAGTCGACGCTCATCCCCCCTCCGCGCCGCGGCCCGGCCGCACCGGTCTACGGCAGCTTCAACAGATCGACCACCTTCTGGACGCCGCTGACGGCCGTGGCGGTCTGCATCGCCAACTGGTGGCGCAACTCGTCCGGCACCTTGCCGGTCAGGGTCACGATGCCGCTGTTCGCTTCCACTTCGACGCTGAAGCCCACCCTCCCCATCTGCTGCAGGAGGTGCCCCTTCACCCGCGACTCGAGCACCGCGTCGTCGACTTCCTGCTGGCCGTGCTCGATTGTGCGGGTGACGGAGTTCTTGTCGCCGGCCTCCATCTCGAGGACGTTGCGCACTACCTTGACGCCAGGCGTCGCCCTGGCGATCTCCTCCGCCGTGCCGATCGCCGACCGGGCCGTCACCTTGCCGGTCAGCCACACGGTGCCGGTCTTGGCGGTGACCTCGATGGGCGTCGCCTCCCAGCCGATGTTGTCGAGCAGCGCGGTCTTGACATTGAGAGCGAGCAAAGCGTCCTCGACGGCAGGGTCCGGCGTCTCGGCGGCCGCCTGGGTGGCTGCCGGCGAGGATTCCTGGCCCACCAGCGGCGGGACAACGAGGGCGAGGCCGATGCCGGCGAGTTGGATCGACAGTCGTAGTGTCTTGGTCATGTCACCTCCGTCTCGAGGCTAGCGTAGCGCAGTCCGGCGCTCACTCGCCGTCCACCGACGCCCGCTGTCGCTTGCGCTCGGCTCGCCGTCGCTTGGCGTCGAGGCGGTTCCGCTTGGCGGCCTGGGGCGTGCGCGTCCGCCGGCGCGGCTTGCGCGGGCGCAGAGCGTCGCGCAGCAGATCGACGAAGCGCTCCACCGCGGCTTCGCGATTCTGCGCCTGCGTTCGGTGGCGCTGCGACATCACCCGCAGCACTCCGTCCTTGGCGATCCGGCTCGCCAGCCGCTCGCGCACCACCGCGCGCTCGGCGTCGTCGAGAATGGGCGAGCGCTCGAGGTCGAAGAGCAACGTGACCTTGGTTTCCACCTTGTTGACGTTCTGGCCGCCGGGACCGCCGCTGCGCGCGGTTTCGAACGACAGCTCGGCGTCGGGAATGACCAGGCCGTCGCGAATGAAGAGGGGCATCGCCTACCAGCTGCTCGACGAGCCGCCGCCGCCGAAGCTGCCACCGCCGCCGGAGAATCCTCCGCCGCCCGACGACCAGCCGCCACCCCCCGAGGACCAGCCGCCGCCGCTGGTCCAACTGCCGCCACCGAACCCGCCGCTGCCCGAGCCGCCACCCCAGCGCTTGCTGAAGTCCTTTCCTTTGGTGAGAACCTTCCAGATCGGAAAGCCCACCGCCCAAGCACCCAGGATCGCCGGCCCCAGAAGCGGATTGAGTGGCATGGGAAACATCAGGTGAAACGGCATCAGGAAGAAATAGAGGAACCAGCTCTGCACGCCCTTGGTAAACAGAGCGAGGAGACAGAACGGCGTCACAACGACGGCGTAGATCAGGAAGAAGAGGAAGCGTCCCGGCATGTCGCCGCCTGGGCGCTCCTCAGCCTGCGGGGGCACTGCCGGCAGCACCTCCTGTCCTTCGGCGCTGGCGATCATCGCCTCCACGCCGGCCTCGATCCCGGCTCCGAACTTCCCTTGCCGAAACGACGGGCGCACGATCTCGTCGAGAATGCGGCCCGTCTTGAGGTCGGTCAGCTCGCCCTCGAGGCCGTAGCCGGTCTCGATGCGCATCTTGCGGTCGTCGCGCGCCACCAAAAGGAGCGCGCCGTTGTCCTTGTCCCTCTCTCCCAGCTTCCAAGTCGAGGCGACGCGCATCGAGAAGTCCTCGAGCGGATCTCCCTCCAGGCTCGGGACGGTGAGAACCGCGATCTGGGCGCCGGTCTTCGCCTCGAGCGCTTGAAGCTTTTGCTCGATGCGGGCTTTCTCCTCGGCGTTCAGAAGTCCTGCGAGGTCGACGATGCGACCGGAGAGAAAGGGCACCTCGAGTGCCGCCGCCACGCCGGCGCAGCCGAGCAGGGCAAGAACCGCTAGAGCGGGGCCGAGGCGGCGCGAGGGCGTCATTCGTCCCGCCACTGCATCTCGTTGGAAAGCTCGTCGCGATCGTCGGCGCGGCGCGTCACGCCAGCGCCGGCGAGGATCTCGCCGCACCGGCGAATTCCCTTCACCAACGCCGGCGCCGGACGGCCCCGATGCATCTCGGCGGCGATCGAGCGCGCGACCTCTTCCCAGCGAGCGGCATCGACCTTGGCCGAGATACCGGAGTCACCCAGAACGACGACTTCGCGCTCGAACAGCGCCAGGAAGAGCAGGATCCCGGTGCGGTCGGCAGTATCGAAGACCTCGGCTTCGAGGAAAGCCTCCTCGGCCCGTGCCCGCGCCCGCCGGCGCATGACCTCGGGCGACGCCAGCCAGCGCCGCAGCCGCTCCCAGCGCGGCGGCAGCAAGAAGCCGAGCGCCGCGCCGGCGAGGGCCGGCAAGCCCAACCAGGCCGGATCGAGACCCCAGGCGCCCAGCCACCAGTGCGCCAATGCCGCGACGCCGGCGGCGCCGACGGCCCCGAACGCCGAGCCCTTCCAGGCCGCGTGCGAGTAGTCATCGCACGCCGGACAGACGAAGACCACGATCTCGCCTCCCGACTGCCCTTCCGCGGCGCGCACCTCGGTGGCGATCGCGGCGCGATCGGCGTCGCTGAAGAACTCGGCAATACGGGTCATGGGCGCCGGGGATCTTATCCCGCGACACCAGCGGAGTTGCAGACGCCCGGCGCCCCTGATTCAATACCCCGCCATGCGCTATCGAGCCGTGGCTCTGACGCTGGCTGTGTGCCAGCTTGCAGCAACCGCCTACGCTGAAACGCCCAAATCCGTCCCTTCGCCGCCGCCCCGTTCCGAAGGCGAGGGTCCGTTCCCGCGCCTCATCCTGCGCGGCGGCTTCGTGGTCGACGGCACCGGGGCCCCGGCGCGCGGTCCGGTCGACATCGTGATCGAGGGCAATCGCATCACCCGCGTCGCCTCGGTCGGCGCGCCGGGCGGCAAGATCGACGAGGAGGAGCGGCCGAAGGCGAAGCCGGGCGACAAGGAGATCGACATCGCCGGCATGTACGTGCTCCCCGGATTGATCGACCTGCATGGCCACATCGGCGGCGTCGAGCAGGGCACGCCGGCGGAATACGTCTACAAACTCTGGCTTGGGCATGGCGTCACTACGGTGCGCGATCCCGGCTCCGGCAACGGCATCGGCTGGACTCTCGAGCAGAAGGAGAAGAGCGCGCGCAACGAGATCACCGCGCCGCGTCTCGAGGCCTACGTCTTCTTCGGTCAGGACCACGAAGGACCGTTCACGGCGCCCGACGACGCCCGGCGCTGGGTCGACGAGATGGCGAAACGCGGCGCCGACGGCATCAAGTTTTTCGGCTACCGGCCCGACGTCTACCGGGCCGCCCTCGACCAAGCGAAGAAGAAGGGCCTGCGCACCACCTGCCATCACGCCCAGCTGTCGGTGACGCGCATGACCGCCCTCGATTCGGCGCGCTGGGGCCTGAACTCGATGGAGCATTGGTACGGGCTCCCGGAATCGATGTTCGAGGGCCGCACCGTGCAGGACTACCCGCACCGACTACAACTACTCGGATGAGCAGGACCGCTTCTCCCAGGCCGGCCGGCTGTGGAAGCAGGCGGCGCCGCCGGGCAGCGAGCGCTGGAACATGGTGCGCGACGAGCTCATCGAGCTCGGCTTCACCATCGACCCGACGCTCAACATCTACGAGGCAAGCCGCGACCTGATGCGCGCCTACCGCGCCGAGTGGCACGACGAGTACACCATGCCGTCGCTGTGGAAGTTCTACCAGCCGAGCCGCGACAGCCACGGGTCGTACTGGTTCGACTGGACCACCGCCGACGAGATCGCCTGGAAGGAGAACTACCGGCTCTGGATCACCTTCCTCGGCGACTTCAAGAACCACGGCGGACGGGTGACGGTCGGCACCGACTCGGGCTACATCTTCCAGCTCTACGGCTTCGCCTACGTCCGCGAGATGGAGCTCCTGCAGGAGGCCGGCTTCCACCCGCTGGAGGTGGTCCGCTCGGCGACGCTCTACGGCGCTCAGGCCCTCGGGCTGGACGCCGACCTCGGCACCATCGAGCCGGGCAAGCTCGCCGACCTCGTCGTGGTGCCGGAAAACCCGCTGCACAACCTGAAGGTTCTCTACGGCACCGGCGCCCTCCGTCTGGGCCCGGACAACCAACCGACCCGCGCCGGCGGCGTGCGCTGGACCATCAAGGACGGGATCGTCTACGACGCGCCGAAGCTCTTGGCCGACGTGCGGGCGATGGTCAAGGCGGCGAAGGAAAAGGAAGGCGAGCTGAACGTTCCTGGACGGCCGGCGGCCGCGGCTGATTGATAGGCCCGCCCCCAGATCCTTCGCTGCGCTCAGGATGACAGCGCTGCGAATGCCGGTCCGAATGTCATCCTGAGCGAAGCGAAGGATCTGGGCGGGGGCTACCTCAGCTCGAAGTCCGCCACCACCGGCAGGTGGTCGCTCGCCACGCGCACCACCGCGAGGCGTGAGATCCAGGCTTCGATCAGTCGCAAACCGCCGCGGTAGTAGATGCGGTCGAGCGCCCCGGTGGGCCCGAACGCCGGATAGGTGCGCAGCAGGCGTCCGTGGTCGAGCTCGGTGGCGCAGCGAAAACCCAGCACGCGGGTCATCGCCGGGTGCAGCAGCGTGCGCCAGTCGTTGAAATCTCCCCCCACCATGCAGGGCACGCTGAGGTCGAGCTGTTCGAGCTCGCGGCTGCCGCCGAGAATCTGGATTTGCTGGTTGCGCTCCATCGCCGACAGCCCGAGGTGCAGATTGAAGACCTCGAGCGTCCGTGCATGCTCGCCCTTGCCCAACTCGAGCGTGGTGTGCTGGCAGCCGCGGCGCTTGCGCCAGCTGATCGTCAGATCCAGGTTGCGCTCGCGCAGGATGGGAAAGCGCGCCAGTGTCGCGTTACCGTAGCGCCCCTTGCGCAGACTGACGTTGTGGCCGATGGCGCAGTACGGGTAGTCGAGCATCTGCGCCAGCTCGCGGCCCAGATCGAGCTCGCGCGAGCGCGGCGCGCCGGCGTCGACCTCCTGCAGCAGCACGACATCGGCGTCGTAGTAGGCGAGCGCGCGCGCCACGCGCTCCAGCCGAAAACGGCGATCGACGCCAATGGCGCGGTGAATGTTGTAGGTGACGACGCGGAACTTCACGCGCGCCTATTATTCCTCAGCGGCGCCGCTCTTCCGTGCTACATTTGGTCGCCTGAGCCCGGA
Source organism: Thermoanaerobaculia bacterium (assembly GCA_963821905.1). GTDB lineage: Bacteria > Acidobacteriota > Thermoanaerobaculia > Multivoradales > JAGPDF01 > CAWGFP01. The sequence continues at coordinate 808,014 of CAWGFP010000015.1, forward strand.
GCCCACCTCCCTCCGGCGCGGGGGCTTTGCGACGACGATGGCAACGAGCACCATTTCGCAGCGCTGGTCGATCGCCGACTCGCTCGAGCTGTACAACATCCGGTCCTGGGGCAATCCGTACTTCTCCATCAACGAGCAGGGCAACGTCGCCGTGCAGGGCATGGAGGCCGAGGCCGCGGTCGACATGAAGGCGTTGGTCGACGAAGTCCGCCAGCGCGGCATCGCCCTGCCCCTGCTCATCCGCTTTCCGCACATCCTTCGCGGGCGCGTGGTCGAGCTGAACGAGGCCTTTCAGCGCGCCATCGCCGAGTACGGCTACAAGGGCACTTACCGGGGCGTCTATCCGATCAAGGTCAACCAGGATCGCTACGTGGTCGAGCGCCTGGTCGACGCCGGAGCGCCCTATCACTTCGGCCTCGAGGCCGGCTCCAAGCCGGAGCTGCTGGCCGTCATGGCGATGCTGGAGGACCCCGAGGCGCTGATCATCTGCAACGGCTACAAGGACGAGGAGTACATCGAGACCGCGCTGCTGGCCTCGACCCTCGGCCGGCGCGTGGTGCTGGTGGTCGAAAAGCCGGACGAGCTCAAGCTCATCGCCGCAGCTGGCGCAGAAGACCGGCGTGCGGCCGCGCATCGGCATCCGCGCCCGGCTCACCAGCCGCGGCTCGGGCCACTGGCAGGAGTCGGGCGGCGACCGCTCGAAGTTCGGGCTCGGCGCGCGCGACCTCGTCGAGGCGATCGAATTTCTCAGGCAGAACGACCTGCTCGATTCCCTCAAGCTCCTCCACTTCCACCTCGGCAGCCAGATCTCCTCCATCCGCCACGTCAAGAACGCGCTGCGCGAGGCCGGGCGCACCTACGTCGAGCTCTACAAGCTGGGCGCGCCGCTCGAGCTCCTCGATGTCGGCGGCGGCCTGGGCATCGACTACGACGGGTCGCAGACCAACTTTTCGTCGTCGATGAACTACACCCTGCAGGAGTACGCCAACGACATCGTGTTCGGCATGATGGAGCTCTGCGACGCCGAGTCGGTGCCACATCCGACCATCGTCTCGGAGTCCGGCCGCGCCGTGGTGGCGCATCACGCCGTGCTGGTGGTGGACGTGCTCGGCGTCGGCGAGCTCTCGGTGGGCGGGACGCCCGAAGCTCCGCCCGAGAGCTCCCACCTGGCGTTGCGCCACCTCTTCGAGAGTTTCCGCGACGTCTCGCGCAAGTCCTTGCTCGAGGCCTACCACGACGCGCAGGAATACCGCGACGAGTGCCTCAGCCTCTACAGCCTCGGCCACCTCTCGCTCCAGGAGCGGGTCATGGTCGAGGACATCTACTGGGCGCTGTGCAGGAAGATCCTGCGCATCGTGCGCGAGATGGATGAAGTGCCGGAGGAGCTCGAGGGCCTCGAAAAGCAGCTCGCCGACACCTACTTCTGCAACTTCTCGGTCTTCCAGTCGGCGCCCGATTCGTGGGCCATCGACCAGCTCTTCCCGGTGGTGCCGCTTCACCGCCACAACGAGGAGCCCACGCGACGCGCCGTGCTGGCCGACATCACCTGCGACTCGGACGGCAAGATCGACAACTTCATCGATCGGCGCGACGTCAAGCACGTGCTCGAGCTCCACCCGGTCAACGGCGACGACTACTACCTCGGCATCTTCCTGGTCGGCGCCTACCAGGAGATCCTCGGCGACCTGCACAACCTGTTCGGCGACACCAATACCCTGCACGTCACGCTGATGCCGGGCGGCGGCTACCACATCGACCACGTGGTGGCGGGCGACACGGTGACCGAAGTGCTCAAGTACGTCTGCTATGACAAGGACGACTTGATAGCGCGCGTGCGCCGGATGACCGAGTTCGCGCTGCGGGCCGGTCAGATCAACCTCGAGGATTCGCGGCGCCTCCTCCGCATGTACGAGGAAGGCCTCAGCGGCTACACCTATCTCGAACGCTGAGCAGAACGCCCGGCGGCCAGGCTTGCCGCCCATGAGCCGGCTCGAAATCCAGCAGCGGCCCGGCGCGGCGTGGCTCGTCAGCCTGGGCAGCCTCGCGGTGGCGGTGGCTCTGCGCTGGCTGCTCGATCCGGTGCTGGGCGACAGCCTGCCGCTGGTGACGCTGTACGGCGCGGTGGCGGCAGCGGTCTGGGCCGGAGGCTGGCGGCCCGCCTTGGTGGTGGTCGTGGCGGGCTACCTGGCGTGCGCTTTCTTCTTCATTCCGCCGCGCGGCACGCTGCGCTTTTCGGACGCCGCCGGCGTGGTCGGAGCGCTGGTCTACGTTTTGACCTGTGGGATCATCGTGGCGTTCGGCGAGGCCGTGCGTACCGCGGGCGAGCGTCGCAACCTGCTCGAACTGGAGCGCGGGGAGAGCCTTTCGGCGGCGCGCCTCCTGTCGTCCATCGTCGCGTCGTCGGACGACGCCATCGTCAGCAAGTCCCTCGACGGCGTCATCAAGAGCTGGAACCAGGGCGCCGAGCGCCTGTTCGGCTACACCGCGGAGCAGGCGATCGGTCGTCACATCTCGTTGATCATCCCTCCCGAGCGCATCACCGAGGAGGACGAGATCGTTCGCAAGCTGCGAGCGGGCGAGCGCCTCGAGCACTTCGACACCGTGCGCCGGCGCAGCGACGGTAGCAGCGTCCACGTCTCGTTGACGGTTTCCCCGATTCGGGACGACCGCGGAGTGGTGGTCGGCGCATCGAAGATCGCGCGCGACGTCACCGACCGCAAGATTGCCGAGGAGGCGCTGCGGGAGGCCGACCGGCGAAAGACCGAATTCCTGGCTGTCCTCGCGCACGAGCTGCGGGGACCGCTCGCCCCGCTGCGCAACGCGCTGGCGATCATGCAGGCCCGCTCCGACCACCCCGGCGTGGTGGATACGGCACGCCAGACCATGGAGCGCCAGATCAACCAGTTGGTGCGGCTGGTCGACGACCTGCTCGACATCAGCCGCATCAGCCGCGACCGCGTCGAGCTGCGGCGCGAAACCGTCGAGCTCGGCAATGTGATCCGGCATGCGGTCGAGGCGAGCCGCCCGCTGTTCGACGCCGCCGGGCAGAACGTGACCGTGCTGCTGCCGGACCGGACGATGCATCTCGACGCCGATCCCGCGCGGTTGTCGCAGGTCTTCGGCAACCTGCTCCACAACGCCGCCAAATACACGCCCTCGGGGGGCCACGTGACGCTGCGCACCGAGCCGCAGGGCGACTCAGTGGTGGTGCGGATCGAGGACGACGGCATCGGGATCCCGGCCGCCCATCTCGAGCGCGTCTTCGACATGTTCACCCAGGTCGAGGGCGAGGGCGGGCACGCTCAAGGTGGGTTGGGCATCGGCCTGGCGCTGGTCAAGCGTTTGGTGACCCTGCACGGCGGCACCGTGCACGCCGAAAGCCCGGGGCCCGGACGAGGCAGCGCGTTCGTGGTGCGGCTGCCGGTCGCGCAGCGCAGCGCCGTCGCGGCACCGCCGTCGACAGAGCCGTCGAGCACCGCGGCGCGCCGCGTCCTGGTGGTGGACGACAACGTCGACACTTCGGCTTCGTTCGCGATCCTGCTCGGCCTTCACGGCCACGATGCCCGCGAGGCGCATGCCGGCGAGGAAGCGATTCGCATCGCCGGCGAGTACCGGCCCGACGTCATCCTGCTCGACATCGGCCTCCCCGACATGAGCGGCCACGAAGTCGCCCGGCGCATGCGCGCCCAGGCCTGGGGCCGGGAAGTGGTGCTGGTCGCGGTGACCGGTTGGGGGCAGGCCGAGGATCGCCGGCAGTCCAGGGACGCCGGGTTCGATCACCACTTGGTGAAGCCGGTGACCTACGAGGCTTTGATGGCCGTTCTCGGCTGGAGCACCGCCGACGCCAAGCGCTGAGGGATCAGCGCACGCTCCTGGCCATGCCCGGCCAGAGCAGCAGCAGGCCCGGCACGATGAAGATCAGGAAGAACGGGTCGCGGCCGGCGACCGCGAAGGCCACGCTGCCAAAGATCACGTAGACCGCGCCGATCACCGCCAGCGGAAACGCGTCCAACGGCCGGCCGCGCAGCGCTGCGACGCAGATCACGATCGCGATCACCCCGAAAGCCACCATCGCGGCGCCACCGTAGTGCCACCCGAGCGCCAGCCCCCGCACCAGATCGGACGGCGCCTGGGCCTTGGCGAGCTCGGCGCTCAACTGCTTCCAGCCCAGCAGCGAGTGCGCGGCGCTGCTCAACAGCACGAGAGTCCCTCCGACCAGGCCCGCGAGAGCTGGCGCCCTCTTCATCGTCTCCTCCTTCGGATCGAGCGGCGGCGGTCTACTTCGGCGCCGAAGGAACCCGCGCCGGGCGCTTCAACGTCCACACCACCGGCGCTCCGGGCCCCAACGGCGACAGCTGCGCCGTGACTTCGAAGCCGTGCCGACGATATAGCGGCAGGTTGCGCGGCTGTCCGGTTTCCAGGGTCACGGCGAGGCCCTGGCGATCGGCTTGCTCCAAGCCCGGCTGCATCAGGCGCGAGCCCAGACCGAGACCCTGGCTGGCCGGATCGACGCCGAGGACGCCGAGGTACAGCACGGGCTCGGGCGAGGCGCGCTCGAGGGCCTCATCGATGGCGTCGAAGATGCGCTCGAACCGCTCGAGGGCGGCCGGCGACAACCAATCCCCGACCCGATCCAGGCCGGTCATCGCCAGCTGCGAGGGCGAGAGCTGGCGCAACTCGGGTGTTTTCCAGAGCGATACCGCCACCAAGTCCGGCGACGTCGCGTAGGCGAGCGCCAAGCGATGGCTGCGCCTCGTCAACGCGGCCATGAAGGGTTCGAGAAACGCCACCCGCCGCGCGGGGTCGGGCTCAACGTAGGCGAAAATCGGATCCTCGGCGAAGCTGCGCGCCAGCAGTCGGCCGACTTCCTCCTCGCGGCCATCGGCGAGCCGCACCACCGCGAGCTCGGGGGTCACTCGGCGAGGCGCTCGAAAACGCCGCGCTCCCGGTTCTTGCGCACGTCGTCCCAGGAGAAGTAGCGGCCGTTCATCGCCACGTAGACGCCGGGCGGCAGAACCTGGGCGAAGGACAGCGCGCTCCCCAGGTTGAACAGCCCGTCCGAGCTGCCGAAGGCGTAGGGCACCATCGCTCCCGTCAGCACCACCGTCTTGCCGCTGCCCTCGAGCGCGCTGCCGAGAAGATAGGCCGTCTCTACCATGGTGTCGGTGCCGTGGGTGATCACGATGCTGCGTTCGCTGGCTCGGGCGCAACTTCCGAGAATGCGCTGACGATCCTCGGCGGTCATGTCGAGCGAATCGACCATCATCACCCTCTCGAGCTCCACCTCCACACCGGAGCGCCCGCGTCCCAGCATCTCGGGCAGGTGGGTATCGCGGAAATAGAGCCGTCCGCCCAGCTCGTCGTATTCCTTGTCGAACGTCCCGCCGGTGATCAGCACCCGGATCGTCATGGCCGGGAGCCTATACGAGGGGCCAATCCGCGGACCTCAGCTGACGCTGGCGCATAGCTCGTGGAAGGAGTACATTTCCCAGAGGCGGGGGGCGGCCCATTTTGGAGGACGGCCATGAAGCCCCCGGTCAAACCCCTCCTTGCAGCACTCCTGACACTGAGCAGTGCCGGGTCGCTTCAGCCTCAAACGGCGGCAGACCAACCGGCGGGCGCTTCACCCCTCCTCGTCTCGCCGGGAGGGCGCGGGCGCGAGGGTCTGGTCGGCACGGGCTGCCCCACCTTCAGCTGGGCCGACACACCGCAAGCATCGGGCTACACCTTGATCGTCTACGAGGTCGCCTCTAGCCAAGGCGGCGAGTCGCCTCGTGAGCCGCTGCTGCGGGCCGAGTTTCCCGCGGGCGTGTCGTCGTGGACGCCAGACCTGAGCGAGTGCTTGCTGCCCGGCCGTTACGGCTGGGCGGTGGCAGCAGTTCCGCAGGTGGCGGGTGCCGAGAAGGTCCTGCGATGGTCGAAGCCGGCAGTATTCCGCGTCGAGGCAGCGCCAGAGGACCGGCTCGATCGCGAGCGGCCGGAGCGCTCGGCGGTGGCGCTGGATGGCGCCGCGACCGTGACAGTGCCGGAGTCCGTATTTCATCCCGGGGAGGCGCCGGGGGGCTCGCCATTCCACTCGATAACAGGTGCGGCGATTTTCCTGCCTCCAGGATGCGCCGCCGGCAGTGAGAAGTTTCTCGACGTGCCCGCCAGCAGCCCGTACTGCCGCTGGGTCGAACAGATCGCGCGCGACGGAGTCATCAATGGGTGCGGCGGCGGCAGGTACTGTCCAGGGCAGCCGGTGACGCGCGAGCAACTCGCGGTGTTTCTCACCCGGGCGATGCGGGGCACGCTCGATTTCGCACCGGCGCCGGGCGGCGCCAGGACTACGACCGTCGACGACCCGGCGACCAGTGGCGTCGGTGAGTACACGTCAATCGCGAACGGAGCAGACGGGCTGCCGGTCATCAGCTATTTCGCCAACGGCACGAACGCCCTCACCGTGGCCCACTGCAATGACATCGCCTGCGTCGGGGCCGACGAGACGATCACGACCGTCGACAATCCGGCCAACATCGTCGGTCTCTACACATCGATCGCGATCGGAGCTGACGGCCTGCCGATCATCAGCTACAACGACTCCGTCGCGATGAATCTCAAGGTGGCCCACTGCAACGATGTTGCCTGCGCGCCTGGAGGCGAGGTGATCACCACCGTCGATGGCTCCACGAACAACGTCGGGTCCTACACTTCGATCGCAATCGGAGCTGACGGACTACCGATCATCAGCTACTACGATCTCACTGCCGGGACTCTCAAGGTGGCGCACTGCAACGACCTAGCCTGCGCCGGGATGAACGAGACGATCAGCACCGTCGACGACCCGCCGACCAACAGCGTCGGCTCGCACACCTCGATCGCGATCGGCACCGACGGCTTGCCGATCATCAGCTACCAAGACAACTCCGCAGCCAACCTCAAGGTGGCACACTGCAGCGACGTCGCCTGCGCGGGAGCGACGACGACCACGGTCGATGATTCGGCAGCCACCGTCGGCTCCAGCACCTCGCTCGCGATCGGTGTGGACGGCCTGCCCGTCATCAGCTACGTTGATCTCACGAACGACACCCTCAAGGTGGCCCACTGCAACGACCTCGCCTGCCTCGGAGTCAACGAGACCATCACTGTCGTCGACGCCGCAGCGCATGCCGTCGGCTTCCAGACATCAATTGCGATCGGAGCTGACCAGCTGCCGGTCATCAGTTACCTCGACGGCGTCGCCATCGCACTGAAGGTGGCGCACTGCAACGACGTCGCTTGCGCCGGCTCGAACGAAACGATCACCGTCGTCGACGATCACCCGAACGGCGTCGGCAGGTACTCCTCCCTCGCAATCGGTACCGACGGAGTACCAATCATCAGCTACTTCGACGAAACGGGCGGCCTCAAGGTCTTGCACTGCGGAACCTCGTCGTGCACGCAGTAGGTCGCTGCGCAGGAGGTCGGCCATGAAGCCCCCGGTCACACCCCTCCTCACGGCGCTTCTGACACTGGGCGGTGCCGAATCACTTCAGACTGAAACAGTAGCGGGCCAAAGCTTGCAGGCAGCCCCGCTCCTCGTCTCACCGGGCGGACGCGCTCGCGAAGGCCATGTCGGCACCGGATGCCCCACTTTCAGCTGGGCTGAGACTCAACCAGCTGCGGGATACAGCCTGATCGTCTACGAAGTCGGAAGCTCTGACGAACGGGAGGTGACTGGCGAACCGCTGCTGCAAGCCGACTTTCCCGCCGGCGTGTCGTCGTGGACGCCAGAGATGAGCGAGTGCTTGCCGCCCGGCCGCTACGGCTGGGCCGTGGCGGCCGTTGGGACAGGAACCCGAGAGGAGAGGGCTCTGCGCTGGTCCAAACCGGCCGTTTTCCGTGTCGAGGGAACAGCGGCCGAAGGCAAGGTCACGGATCGCGCGGCGCAATCGGCCGGGGCGCTCCCTGACGGGGGGATCGTCTCGGCGCTCCTCCCGCTAGCCGCCGCAACGGCTGACTCGGCGCCGCGAACGATTACCGGCTCGGCTCTCTTCGATCCGCCGCTGTGTAGCTCCGACAACGAGATGTTTGGCGACGTCCCAGCGGACGATGACTTCTGCCCATGGATCGAGCAGGCGGCCCGCGACGGCTTCACCACCGGCTGCGGCGGCGGTAACTACTGCCCGGACGCCCCGGTTACCCGCCGGCAGATGGCGATGATCCTCGAGAAGGCGATGCGGGGCACGCTCACCTTCGCCCCGCCGCCGGGCGGCGCCAAGGCGACAGTCGTCGATGACTCGGAGAACAACGTCGGCCAGTACTCCTCGATCGCAATCGGCGCCGACGACCTGCCGGTCATCAGCTACTACGACCTCAGCAACGGCGCGCTCAAGAGTGGCGCACTGCAACGACGCCGCCTGCGCGGGGGTGACTCTCACCATCCTCGACGTCCCGGACGTCGGCCGCTATACATCGATCGCAATCGGCGCCGACGGCTTTCCGGTCATCAGTTACTACGACGACAACGCGAATGAACTCAAGGTGGTGCACTGCACCACCGTAACGTGCAGAGGCCCGGGCCCGATCTCCACCGTGGACGATGGGCTGGCGAACGACGTGGGCCAGTACTCCTCGATCGCGATCGGCAGCGACAACCTGCCAGTGATCAGCTACTACGACGCCACCGCCGGCGCCCTCAAGGTGGCGCACTGCAACGACGTCGCCTGCGTCGGGCTGAACGAGACGATCACCATCGTCGACAACCCTGCCAATATCGTCGGCCAATACACCTCGATTGCGATTGGAGTCGACGGCTTCCCTGTAGTCAGCTACTACGATGCGACCGCGGGCACGCTCAAGGTGGCACATTGCAACGACGCCGCCTGTACCGGGTTGAACGAGACGATCACCACCGTCGACAACCCGGAGAACAGCGTCGGCGAATACTCCTCGATCGCCATCGGCAGCGACGGTTTGCCGATCATCAGCTATCGTGAACTCACCGCCGACGCCCTCAGGGTGGCCCACTGCAACGACGTCGCCTGCGCCGGGCTGAACGAGACGATCACGACTGTCGACGATCCGGCGAACATGGTCGGCTATTACACCTCGATCGCCATCGGCATCGACGGCCTGCCGGTCATCAGCTACCATGACTTGACCGCGGGCTCCCTCAAGGTCGCGCACTGCAACGACCGCGCATGCTCCGGTTCAACGAGACGATCACCACCGTCGACGATCCCTGGAACCGGGTCGGCGCTCACACTTCGATAGCAATCGGCGCCGACGGCGTGCCTGTAATCAGCTACCACGACACCACCGCATTCAGCCTCAAGGTGGTGCACTGCGGCACTTTGTCCTGCACGCAATAGGTCGCCTCGAGACGCCGTCGTGACATTCTCGGCTGGACGCAGCCGGCTACGACGGCCGGCCATTTTGTACTGGAGGGTCGATGCGCATCGCGATCTACGGCTCCGGCGGCGTGGGTGGGTACTTCGGCGGCCGTCTGGCGCAAGCCGGAAACGACGTGGTTTTCATCGCCCGCGGCTCCCACCTCGAGGCGATCCGACGCCACGGTCTGCGGGTCGAGAGCATCGCCGGCGACTTCACGATTCGCCGGCGCAAGCCACCGACCGGCCCGCCGAAGTCGGGCAGGTCGACGCCGTTCTGGTCTGCGTGAAGGCCTGGCAGGTGCGTGACGCGGCACGATCACTCGCTCCACTGCTCGGCCCGGAGACCTTCGTCGTGCCGCTGGAGAACGGCGTCGAGGCGGCGGCCGACGCGGCGGCGGAGGTCGGCGCCGAGCGCGTGGTCGGTGGGCTTTGCCGGCTGATGAGCTACATTGCCCGACCCGGCGTGATCCGCCACGCCGGGGTCGACCCTTCGATAGTTTTCGGCGAGCTCGGCCGGATCCGGAGCCCGCGGGTCGAAGCCTTGGCCGCCGCGTTCGCTCCGGCGCAGGGAGTGCAGGCGCGCATCTCGGACGACATCGAAGCGGCGATCTGGGAGAAGTTCCTCTTCATCGCGCCCTTCAGCGGCGTCGGTGCGCTCACCGGGCTGCCGGCGGGGCCGCTACGCAGCGATCCGGCGATCCGTGAGATGTTGCGCCAGGCGATGGAAGAGGTCGTAGCGCTGGCGCGGTCACGAGGCGTGCAGGTGCGCGAGGGCGCCGTCGAGCGCACCATGGCCTTCGCCGACGCGTTGCCCGAAACCGCCACCGCCTCGATGCAGCGCGACATCCTGGAGGGCAAGCCGTCCGAGCTCGAGGCGCAGACCGGTGCCATTGTCCGCCTCGCTCGCGCCGCAGGCCTTCCGGTGCCCGTCAACCAGGGGATCTACCAGTCGCTGCTGCCGAAGGAACGCGCCGCGCGTCCGGCTAATTGAGAGCGGCAACCAGGTAATACGCCGCCGCGGCGACCACGGCCGACACCGGGATGGTGAGCACCCAGGCCCAGACGATCCGGCCGGCCACGCCCCACTTCACCGCCGAGAGCCGGCGGGTGGCGCCGACGCCGATGATCGCGCCGGTGATGGTGTGGGTGGTCGAGACCGGGATGCCGCCGAGCGTCGCGCCCGACCAGGGTGATGGCGCCCGGCGGTCTCGGCGCAGAAGCCGCCGAACGGCTGCAGCTTGGTGATCTTGGTGCCCATGGTCTTGACGATCCGCCAGCCGCCGAACATGGTGCCGAGGGCGATCGCGGCGTGGCTGATCAGGACCACCCAGAGCGGCACGTCGAACTCCTTGAGGTGGCCGGTGGCGACCAGCAGGCCGGTGATGATGCCCATCGTCTTCTGCGCGTCGTTGCCGCCGTGGCCGAGGCTGTAGAGCCCGGCCGAGACGAGCTGCAGCCGGCGGAAAAGCTGGTCGAGCTTGAACGGGATGCCAGCGGCGGAAGATCCAGGTCACCGCCACCATGAGGAGGAAGCCCAGCAGTCATGCCGATCAGCGGGGCGAGGACGATGAAGGCGAGCGTCTTCATCCAGCCCGGCGAGCAGGATCGCGCCGAAGCCGGCCTTGGCCACCGCCGCGCCCGCGTAGCCGCCGATCAGGGCGTGCGAGGAGGACACCGGCAGGCCGTAGTACCAGGTGACGAGGTTCCAGAAGATGGCGCCGAGGAGCCCGGCCAGGACCACCTCGTGGGTGACCACGGAGAGGTCGATCATCCCCTTGCCGATGGTCTTCGCCACGTGGGTGCCGAGGACGAAGGCGGCCACGAAGTTGAAGAACGCCGCCCACAGCACCGCCCTCTGCGGCGAGAGCACGCGGGTCGAGACCACGGTGGCGATCGAGTTGGCGGCGTCGTGGAAGCCGTTCAGGAAGTCGAAGATCAGCGCGACCAGGATGATGAAGACGAGCAGGAACCGGCCTGCGGTGGTCGAGGTGCTCGGCCTCAGGCGTTCTTGATGACGACGTTGCCGATGACGTGGGTGTAGTCCTTGCACTCGTCGCAGGCGTCCTCGAGCCCCTCGTAGATCTCCTTCCACTTCAGGATCTCGATCGGGTCGCGGCCGTCCTGCTTGAAGAGGTCGGCGATGACCGTGATGTAGAGCGCGTCGGCCTGGTTCTCCAGCTCGGAGATCCGCACGATCGAGCGCATGGATCTGCTTCTCGTTGCGACAGGTCCCAGATCAGCGAGGTCATGCGTGTCGATCTGCTCGCACATCGCCACCAGGATGTCGGCGAACTGGCGCAGCGCCTCGGGCGACTCCTCGAGCTCGAAGAGGACCAGGTGCTGGGCGACTGCCCTCGATGTAGTCGAGGATGTCGTCGAGGTCGGTGGCGATGGAGCGGATGTCCTCGCGGTCGAGCGGCGTGATGAAGGTGGAGTTGAGGGCGTCGAAGATCTCGCGGGTGATCCGGTCGCCCTCGTGCTCGATCGCCTTGAGCTCGACCATCTTGACCCGGCGCTCCTCCAGGCTCGCCGAATGGACGATGGCCTGAAACACCCGGACGGCGCGCAGCAGATTGGCGGTGGCGCGCGCGAAGAGCCCTTGGAAGGCTTCTCCTTGGGCATGAACCACTTGATGATCGAATCGACCTTCACCGGCGCAGCCCTCCTGACGTTGTAACGAACAGGTTACGATCGGATGACGATTTGGCGGCCGCGAAATGCTAGCACGCGTCAGCGCGCGCGTCGTTCGGGAGGCGGCGGTGGGCCGGGTCCGAAATGGACCTCACTCTCGGCGCTGGCGAGAGCCAGCACCAGGTACGCCGCCACCGACTGATCGAGGCCGGCGCGGTCCACCTTGTCGAGCGTATCGTTGGCGCTGTGGTGGTGATCGAAGTACTCGCTGGCGTCGTGAGCCAGGGAGACCGCCGGCACCAGCTCCTTGCGCAGCGGTGAGAGATCGGCGCCGCCCGCGCCCTCGTTGTCGCCGTAGACCACGCCCAGCGGCGAGAGCAACTCGACGATCTCCTGCAGCGCCGGCAGTGCCGTCGCGGAGACCGCCGAGGACAGCCGGTAGACCCGTCCCGATCCCAAGTCGGCCTCGGCACTCATAACGTGGTCACGGACCTCCGCCTTGTGGGACTCGGCATATGCCTTGGCGCCGGAGAGCCCGAACTCCTCGTTGGCGAACAGCACGATGCGCACCGTGCGCCGCGGGCGTTGTGGCAGAGCCAGCAGACGCCGGCCGACTTCGAGCACGATGGCGCAGCCGGCGCCGTCGTCGATCGCCCCGGTGCCGAGATCCCAGGAATCGAGATGGCAGCCGAGGAGGACGATCTCGCGCGGCCGCTCGCGGCCCACGATTTCGCCGATGACGTTGGCCGACAGCTCGTCCGCCAGATGGCGGGCGCCGAGCCGGAGCTGAAACGTCACCGGTTTGCCGCTCGCCACCTGGGCCGCCAGCAGATCGGCGTCGGGATTCGAAAGCGCCGCCGCGGGGATCTTGCGCACCGTTTCGTCGTATCGCATGCCACCGGTATGCGGCAGGCGGTTGCGGTCGGTGCCCACCGAGCGAATGAGGACCGCCACGGCGCCGCGCTTGGCTGCGGCGATCGCACCGCTCGACCGCTGCCCGACGGTGGCTCCGTAACCCGCGCCATCGCGGCTGCGAGCCATCCGGCCGTCGATGAAGGCGATCTTGCCGGCGAGTCCACCCTCGGGCGACCGCTCCAACGCGGCCAGCGACTCGAACCGCATCACCTCGGCCGTCAAGCCCTCCTCGGCCGTGCCCACCGAGCCACCGAGGGCGGTCAGCGCGACGCTTTGGCGGTGCGGCGAGACGATCTCACCTCGCGCCACGCCGCGCTCCCAGTGCGGCACCGTCACCTGCTCGGCACGGACGTTCGCGAAAGCGAGCTCTCGCATGACGCGCACGCCCCATTCGACCGCCGCCTTGTCGCCGCGCGAGCCGGCCAGACGGGGCCCGACCTCGGTCGTGAGCGACGCCACCCAGTCGTAAGCGCGGGTGCCGGCGAGCGCTTCGTCGCGCAGGCGTTCGATTTGCTGGCGGGTGGCGGCCGGAATGGCCGGCTCGGCGGCGACCCCCAATACGGCTGGGGGCACAGCAGCGGAGCCCCAGAACAGGGCAATAACCGACAACTGCAGCGTGCGGGCTCCGATCATCCCTCTCCTCGCCGGGCGCACGGAGTCGGCGCCGCGGCGGGAGCGTAGCAGCCGAAACTCCGGCCAGGCAAACCGCGTATGGTTGTAGTTGTAAAGGAGGGGAAGATGCTCAAGCTGCTGCTGTGGTGCATCCTGCTCATCCTGTGCTGGCCGCTGGCCATCGCAGTGTTGCTGCTCTACCCCATCGTCTGGTTGCTGCTGGTGCCGTTCCGGCTGGTGGGCGTGGCGGTCAACGGCGTGCTGTCGCTGGTGCGGGCCCTCTTTCTGCTGCCGGCACGGCTGCTCGGCGACGGCGCCAAGGGCTGAACCTAGGAACCGCCCGCTTCCAGATCGCGCAAGAAGGCGACCAACCCGTTCATGTAGGTCTGCTGGTCGTCGTACATGGCCAGATGGCTGCCGTTCGGGCAGAAGAGGTAGCGCCCGTTCGGCAGTTGGCCGGCCATCCACTCCATGTGTTTCGGGTCCATGGTGTCGTGGCGAGCGCCGATCACCAGCGTCGGCGCCGTGATGCGCGCCAAGTCGCGGCTGCGGTCCCACTTCTCTAGCTTGCCGCTGGCGCCGAGCTCGCTCGGTCCCTGCATGGGAATGTAGATCTTCTTGTTGAGGTGAGCGAAGGCCCGCAGCACGGGATCGGGCCATTGGTCGGGCGGCAGCCGCAGGACGTGCTCGGCGTAGAAGGTGGGGAACAGCAGCTCCTCGTAGCGCGGATCGTCCCAGGCCTTGCGGGCCTCGAGGGCGAGGATCTCCGCGAGCACCTGCTGATCCATCGCCGGCATCAATACTTCGCGGGCGTAGCGGTTGTACTCGGGAATGCTCGACATCATGTTCGAGATGACCAGACCCTTGAGGTGCTCGGGATGGGCCAGGGCGTACTCGATGGCCAGGATGCCGCCCCACGAGTGGCCGAGGAGCACGAAGTTGTCGCGCGTTAGCCCGAGCGCGGCCCGCACCTGCTCGACCTCGTCGACGAAGCGAGGGATCTCCCAGAGCTCCGGCTCGTCCGCTTGTCGCTGTAAGCGAGCCGAGCTGGTCGTAGTAGTAGTACTCGATGCCTGCCGCCGGGAAGAACGAGTCGAGGGCCTCGAAGTACTCGTGCGTGGCGCCGGGGCCGCCGTGCAGCAGCAGCACCTTGAGCCGCGGATTGTTGCCGATGCGCTTGGTCCAGACCCGGAAGGTGCCCTTGGGCGTCGTAACCGGGATCATCCGCACGCCGCCCGCGAGAGCGTCGGCACGGCCGCGGTTGTCGAAATAGCTTTCCGCCGCCGGCGTCGCGCCCGGCGGGCCGGCGGCGCAGCCGGCAAGCAGGGCTAGCGTGCCCACCGCGACAACCCAACGGAGCCCGCCGTTGGCGATCATTCAGATCTTGAACAGCGCGTCGAAGGCGGCGCGCGGATCGTCGGGCGCGCGGGTCTCGTCCTTGGCGAATTCCTGGGTGGCGCGCGGCGTGAAGAGCGTGCACTCGTTGCGCTTCGACTTCTTGGCGATGCGCACTTCCCGGCTGCCGTCCGCCAGCGTGGCGCCGCCCTGGCGGCATTCGTTGCGCACGCCGGAATCGAACGAGGCGCAGTGCGTGCAGGTGTGGAGATCGGCGGCGCAGTGCGGGCAGGTCGAGGTCATCACCACTTCGGCCGCGAGCTCCACCTTCCGCCCGCAGGCGGCGCAGCGGAACACCGTGGCGGTCGGGGCGCCGAGGCCACGGCCGCGGGGACCCTGCGCCGGATCGCGCTGCTGCGGCGGCGCCTTCTGGCGCGGCTTGTCGCGGTCCTCGCTCTGGTACCCGCGCTGGCCGTACTTGCGGTCGGACATCGGCGCTCTTATAACAGAGTTTCGGATAGTCTGCCGGGCCGGGAGACCGGGAATGAGCGAACAGATGAGCAACGGCGCCCGCGCGGTCATGATGATCAGCGCGGCGGCCATCTTCCTGGGTGGCATCGGCTGGGGAGTCGACGCGTTGACGCGTCGGGTCGACCTGGGCGGACGCATCGGCGAGTTGGCCCGAGAGGCGGGCCTAAAGAGCGAGCTTCCTCCTGCGCCGGCCCCTGAGCCGCCGGTGCCGGTCGCCGAGCAGCCGGTGGCGCCCGCAGTTGCTCCCGCTGACGTACCGGTTCGCGTCGGCGGCGAGACCGGCGTACCCCCCAAGCTGATCGTCCGGGTGCCGCCGGAGTACCCTGAAGTCGCTCGTCGCGCGCGCATCCAAGGCGTGGTGATCCTCGAGGCAGAGATCGACCGTTTCGGGCGCGTGACCTCGACCCGTGTCATCAAGGGGCTGCCGATGGGCTTGAGCGAAGCGGCCCAGGCGGCGGTCGGCCAGTGGCAATTCGCCCCCGCCGAACGCGAAGGGCGCTGGGTGGCCTCGCTCCACACAGTGACCGTGAACTTCCGCCTCGAGTAGAAACACGACGCGCGCCGGTGATGCGACCCGGCGCGCGTGGGTAGCGGCTGACTAGCTCTGGGTACGGCTCAACAGCCGCGCCCATCCTGGCAGTTGGCGACGATGGCGTGCACGTTGATGAAGATCGTCGCCGTGGCCGTGACCTCGAACTGATCCTCGACTTGGAAATTGAACGCGTCGTCACCCAGGAAACTGGCGTTCGGGGTGTAGCGGACGATCTGGTTGACGAGCAGCGTGTTCTCAGCGGTGATGACGGTGCCGAACGAATCCCGCAGGACGCCGAAGGCCGGCAGGGTGAGCACGGTGAACGTAAACGGCGGCGGCGTCACGCCAGGGGTGGCGATCTCGAGCTGCGGGTGGTCGAACACCGCCACGTTGCCATCGGCGCTGGTGCGCACTTCCAGACCCCGCTGGCCGTCGAAAGCGGCCGTCTCGTTACTGACCCGTCCTTGAACCACGAAGAAGTCGCGGCCTTCGGCGAGAGCTTGACTCAGCTCGGGCAGGACACTGAAGCTGAACGTGCCGTCACTGCCTACTGGGAACGTCAAGACTGGCGGCACAGGCATCACGGCGCCGCCGATCTGCTCGCCAACGGTCTCGAAGTCGCCGTCCTCGAGTGTGCCGTTGCCGTCGGAGCCGCTGGCATAGAAGAAGGTGTCCAGGCTGTCGATGGTGCCACGGTGGGTATTCAGAGTGACGGTCGCGGACTCCAGGTTCGCTGTCCCAGCGAAGTCTGAGATATCCCATTCGATGTGGATCCGGCTCACGCCGTCGCTTCCGGGTCCTCCACCAGTGATGAAGACCCCAGCCGACATGAACACCGGTGTTGGCCCCGGAAGATCGTTGTGATTGTCGCCCAGGCCATCCACCGGGAAGGAATCGGCGACGTTGCCGGCGACATCGGCGAAGAGATTCACCGCGGCCTTGCCTTTGATGTTCCGCCGTGCGCTGCCGCCGGTGCCTGCGACGCCGCTCAGGAACACGGTCAGCTCGGTGTTCTGCGGCGTCGTGACCTCCTGGTCGGTGGCTAGATCGGCGACGTCGATCGTGGCGGTCGCCTGGTCGCAGACCGTGACCGCAGAGATGAGACCGCAAGCTTCGAAAACGAAGCTGTCGAGGCCGATGAACCCGGACTCCGCTGTGTACGTCACGAGTTGGTCGGACAAGCCATGCGGCACCGAGCCGATCGGATTCTCGGCCGAATCCACAAGCGTACCGTTGGCCGGCAAGCTGATTACCGAGTAGGTCAACGTCACGCCATCCGGCGCATCGGCGACCAAAGTCACGTCCACAGGGCTTTGCAGGGTGGTCTCGCTCAGGCTGTCGTTTGCCCGCACCGTGTCGAGTTCGTCATCCGGCGTCGTCGGATCGCCCGGCGGGTTGATGCGCACGACCGCCGTGCCGACTGCGCCGTGCGGGTCGGTGGCGGCGAAGACGAAGCTGTCCTCGACGTCACCGCTTCCAGAGGGCGTGTAGGTCACCGTCGCGCTGCTGCGAGCTGGCCCCGGTGGATCGCAGGGATCGTCGTTCACGGGATTGCAACCGGGAGGATTCCCCGGGAAGGGCGCCGGCGCCTGGACTACCGGTCCAAGCGTGCCGAAGGTCGGGCCGCTGCCTTCGACTATCGAGAACGTCATGTCCTCGGATTCCGGATCCGTCGCCTCGAGCAGGATGTTGATCGTCGCCGTGCCGTTGGTGAACGCCGTGGTCGGATGGGCGATCGGAGCCAGATTGGCGAAGAAGCTGGCCTCGACTACCGTCGAGTTCTGATCGACTTTCACGTGCAGGCCGATCAATGCGCCGGTGACGTCCGAATCGCGGTCGATCTGCACGGTGCCGAAGGCCGCGAAGAGATTCGCGCCGACCGCGCTGTCGCGGCCGACGTGGGCGGCGGCCGGCGTGGCCGTAGGCCCGCCCGTGCCACCGTTAGCGCCGCCGACGTAGACGATGATTTGCGACGCCAGCACACCTGACGACGGCGCCGGTCCGACCGCCGCGGCGCTCCCCGCATCGAAACGGTTCTCCACCCGAACGTCGGAGGCCGCGGCGAAGTAGAAGCGCCGGCAAGGGAAGTTGCAGGTGCCGGAACCCACGATCAGCCCGATGGAACGGACGTCATAGACGCCGCCGGCGAACACCAGGGTGCCTCCCTGCGCCACCAGGATGTCGCCATAACTGCCGGGCGGAAGCGTTACCGTCTGTCCGCCCCCGACGTTGACGTTGGCGGCACCAGGATTCACTTCCGCGGCGTGGAACGGTGGCAGCGGAGCGAGAACAGGCAGTGAAAGCGGTGTCACCAGACTGCCCACCGATGCGCCGGCGTTGAAGATCTGGTTGTAGTGCACCGCGCCCGACACGGCCGCGTTCTTCGCCAGGCCGACCCGATCGCCGAAGACGTCCCCAGTCACCACCGCCGGTTTGTCGATTTGCACCGAACGGCCGGCCACCAGCGTTGGACTGGCGAAAGCCTCGTTGGCCACCACTTGGCCGTTGACCTGCACGCCGCCGGTCACATGGACGCTCTTCGCGGCCATGATCGCCGCTTCGGCGAAATCCGGGTCGAAGGCGACGACGTTCTGCAGCGTCGGCCTCTGTGCGAACGCGGCGAAGGCGCCGCTGGCCAGCACGAGGACTAGTGCGGTGGAGACCTGAGATCCACGGGTCATCATCTCGGCGTACCTCCTCGGCAGCAAGACCCAAATGGAAAGGGGTATATCTGTGGATGCGAATATAGCCTTGCCGCCGAGCGGGCGTCAATTCCCGCGCGCCAGGGCCGGGACGGAGCGTTCCGGGACTAGAGGGGGAGGCCGTTCGCGACCACCGGGAGGCGCCGGATCCGGGGGGGTCCAAGCCAAACCTCTCGCTCCTGCGGCCGTACTTCGATAGGGTTCGCGCACTCAGGGTCGTCGTTCGTCCGCTTCACTCATAGGAGATCCGTATGTCCCACCCTCGCCGGCTGGCCCTCGCCCTCGCCCTGCTCATGCCTCTCGCCGCTTTGGCGGCCGAGAAGGACGACAAGGACAAGGAGAAGGGCAAGGAGCCGCCGAAGTGGGACGTGAACGCCGCCCGCGGGCCGGGGCAGGAAGCGGCGATCGACGTCCGACGAAGGCACCTGGATGAGCGTCGACGTCAGCCCCGACGGCAAGGAGATCGTCTTCGACCTGCTGGGCGACCTCTACACGATGCCGATCGGCGGCGGCGAGGCCAAGCGCGCTCACCACCGGCATCGCCTGGGACGAGCAGCCGCGCTACTCGCCCGGACGGCAAGCTGCATCGCCT
The DNA here is from genome assembly GCA_963821905.1 of Thermoanaerobaculia bacterium. Classification (GTDB taxonomy): domain Bacteria; phylum Acidobacteriota; class Thermoanaerobaculia; order Multivoradales; family JAGPDF01; genus CAWGFP01. Next base: position 827,217 of record CAWGFP010000015.1, read on the forward strand.
TCACCAGCGACCGCGGCGGCGGCGACAACATCTGGGTCATGGACCGCGACGGCAAGAATCCGCAGCAGGTCACGAAGGAGACCTTCCGCCTGCTCAACAGCCCGGCGTGGACGCCGGACGGCGAGTACATCGCGGCGCGCAAGCACTTCACCTCGCGGCGCTCGGCCGGCGCCGGCGAGATCTGGCTCTACCACCGCAGCGGCGGCGACGGCCTGCAGATGACCAAGCAGCCGAACGACCAGAAGGACCTCGGGCGAGCCGGCCTTCTCGCCCGACGGCCGCTACCTCTACTACAGCCAGGACACCACGCCCGGACGCGACCTTCGAGTACAACAAGGACCCGAACACCCAGATCTACGTCATCCAGCGGCTCGACCGCGAGAGCGGCGAGATCGAGCGCGTTCGTCACCGGGCCGGGCGGCGCCATCCGGCCGACGCCGTCGCCGGACGGCAAGATCGCTCGCCTTCATGCGCCGCGTGCGCGGCAAGAGCGTGCTCCTTCGTCGATGGACCTCGAGTCGGGCAGCGAGCGCGCCGCTCTACGACGGCCTCGACCGCGACATGCAGGAGACCTGGGCGATCCACGGCGTCTATCCGCGCGATGGCCTGGACGCCCGACTCGAAGCCGCAGCCTGGTCTTCTGGGCCGGCGGCAAGATCCACCGCGCTCGACGTCGCGAGCCGCGAGCGGTCGCCGACATCCCGTTCCACGTGACGCGCGACGCGCCAGGTCGCCGAGGCGGTGCGCTTCCCGGTCGAGGTCGCGCCCGCGACGTTCGCACGTCAAGATGCTGCGCTGGGTCGCAGGTCTCGCCGCAGGGCGATCGGGTGGTCTACCAGGCGCTCGGCCATCTATGGATCCGCGACCTGCCCGACGGCACGCCGCGCCGGCTGACCACGCAGAACGACCACTTCGAGTTCTACCCGTCCTTCTCGCGCGACGGCACGTCGATCGTCTACACGACCTGGGACGACGAGACGCTGGGCGCCGTGCGCGTGGCCTCGAGCGGCGGCGGCGAAGGGCGCGTCGTGACCGCGAAGCCCGGGCACTACGTCGAGCCGGCGTTCTCGCCCGACGGCGCGACGATCGTCTACCGCGCAGATCGAGGGCGGCTTCCTGCGCTCGCCCGCGCTGGTCGCAGCCGACCGGCATCTACCGCGTGCCGGCGGCGGGCGGCGAGGCGCGACGCTGGTCACGCGCGACGGCGCGCGCCGCAGTTCGGCGCCGACTAGCGACCGGGTCTTCCTGCTCGACGCTGCGGCGACGAGGACAAGCGCTCGCTGGTTTCGCTCGAGCTCGACGGCAGCGACGAGCGCGACGCACGTGACCAGCGAGGCGGCGACCGAGTTCGCGGTCTCGCCCGACGGACGCTGGGTGGCCTTCCGCGAGCGCTTCAACGCCTACGTGGCGCCGTTCGTGCCGACCGGCAAGCCGATCGAGATCGGCCCCAAGATGTCACGGCGCTGCCGGTCGCGCGGGTGTCGAAGCGACGCCGGCGAGTACCTGCACTGGTCGGGCGACTCGCAAGCCGCTCCACTGGTCGCCTGGGCCCGGAGCTCTTCACGCCGCGACCTGAGCGACGCCTTCGCCTTCGTGGCGGGCGCGCCGGAGAAGCTGCCCGAAGCCGCCGGCGACGGCAGTCGACATCGGCTTCGAGGCGACGCCGACGTGCCGAACGGCGACCGTCGCCCTCGTCGGCGGCCGCGTCGTCACCATGCGCGGCGACGAGGTGATCGAGGACGGCATGGTCGTCGTCGAGGGCAACCGCATTCGCGCCGTCGGACCGCGGCGAGCGTGCGAGGTGCCCGCCGGCGCCCACGTCGTCGACGCCACGCGGGCAAGACGTCATCCCGGGACTCGATCGACGTGCACTGGCACGGCGCGCATGGGCGAGGACCAGATCGATGCCGCAGCAGAACTGGGTGAACTACGCCATCGCTCGCCTTCGGCGTGACCACCATCCACGACCCGTCGAACGACACCGGCGAGATCTTCGCCGCCAGCGAGCTGCAGCGCGCCGGCATGATCGTCGGGCCGCGCATCTTCTCGACCGGCACCATCCTCTACGGCGCCGCCGGCGACTTCAAGGCCGAGATCGACAGCCTCGACGACGCGCGCGCGCACCTGCGGCGCATGAAGGCGGTCGGCGCGTTCTAGCGTCAAGAGCTACAACCAGCCGCGCCGCGACCAGCGCCAGCAGGTCATCGCCGCGGCGCGCGAGCTCGGGATGATGGTGGTGCCCGAGGGCGGCTCGCTCTTCCAGCACAACATGACGATGGTCGTCGACGGCCACACCGGCATCGAGCACTCGATCCCGGTGGCGCGGATCTACGACGACGTCATCCAGCTCTGGAGCGAAGACGCAAGGTCGGCTACACGCCGACGCTCGATCGTCGGCTACGGCGGCATCTGGGGCGAGAACTACTGGTACGCAGCACGACCAACGTCTGGGAGGACGCGCGGCTGTCGCGTTCGTGCCGCGCGAGCATGCTCGATCGCGCGCTCGCGCCGGCCGGACGATGGCGCCCGAGGACGAGTTCAACCACATCCACGATCGCCGCGCATGGCCAAGAAGCTGCACGACGCCGGCGTCGAAGTGCAGCTCGGCGCCCACGGCCAGCGCGAGGGCCTGGGCGCGCACTGGGAGCTCTGGATGTTCGTCCAGGGCGGCATGACGCCCGCTGGAGGCGCTGCGCGCCGGCACGCATCGACGGCGCCGCGCTACCTCGGCCTCGACAAGGACATCGGCTCGCTCGAGGCGGGCAAGCTGGCCGACTTGGTGATCGACGAGAAGGACCCGCCCGCCGACATCCGCAACTCGACGTCCATCAAGTACACGATGGTGAACGGCCGGCTCTACGACGCCCGAACCATGGACGAGCTTGGAAACCACCCGCAGAAGCGCGGCAAGTTGTGGTGGGAGTAGAGCCATCCCCTCTCCTTCCGGGAGAGGGTTAGGGTGAGGGGGGCAACCAGCCCCCCTGAAACTCTCTCAAACACTCGTCCGTAGTGCCCTCCATAGGCGGTTCTTCAACGGAGGATACGGACAAATGAATACCCCCAAGAACACCTTCGGACTGGCCCTGGGCCTGTCGTTGCTCGCCGGGGCGGCCTCGGCCGATACCCAGCGTTGGCTGCACATCAAAGTTCACGAGCAAACCGGCGACCGCGCCAAGATCAGCGTCAACCTGCCGGTCAGCATGATCGAGAAGGTCGCGCCACTGGTCGAGAACCACGGCCTCCACGGCCGCCACCTGCGCGTCAACGACGCCGACATCGACGGCGCCGAGCTGCGCGAGCTCTGGCAGGCGATGCGCGAGGCCGGGGATGGCCAATACGTGACCGTCGACAGCGACCACGAAGAAGTTCGGATCAGGAAGGAGAACGGCTTCATGCTGGTGAATGCCAACGACCGTCGCGAGCGCGGCGAGCAGGTCGAGGTGAAGATCCCGTTGGCGGTGGTCGACGCCCTGTTCTCGGGCACCGGCGACGAGCTCGACCTGGCGGCGGCGATGCGCGCCCTCGCCGACACCGGCCACGGCGAGCTGGTCACCGTGACCAGCGACGACGCGACCGTGCGCATCTGGGTCGACACCCAGATCGGCCAGTGAGGAGGCGGAGACATGAACCGGCCACAGAAGATCGCCTTCGGCATCGCCCTGGCCATCGCCGTGATGTTCGCGGCGACCGTGACCTGGGCCGCCTCGAGCGTGGTTCGCGACGGCTTGATCACCGTCAGTGTGCAGGAGCGCGGCCCCAACGGTACCCGCCTCTACCTGCCCATCCCCGGCGCCGCGGTGCGCGCCGCGGTGGGAGCGGTCGAGCTCGGCGGTAACCGGCACCAACAGTTCCGCGCCCGGCTCTCCGAGGTCCAACCGCTGCTCGCCGCTCTCGGCGAGGAGCTCGAAGCTTGTCCCGACATGCGCCTGATCGAGGTCGAGAGTGACCACGAACACATCGTGGTCGAGAAGCGCGGCGGCTCGCTGCGCATCACGGTCGACGACCGCGGCGAGCATGTGAGCATCAGCTTCCCGCTGGGCCTGGCGACCGACCTGCTCGACCGGCTCAGCGTCTGACTTGGCAGGCAGCTCCAGCCGCCGGTGAAACCGCCTTCGGGCGGGGGCGCCGGCGGTTGACGTTTACCTGACGCCGCCGGGCCATCGTAGAATCTGTTGGCCCAAGCCCGTGCCACTCGCTGGGCCTCGACGATGGCCACGAGCCCCAACCGGACGCCCGACAAGGCGCCACCCTCGGAGACCCTTGCGATCCTGAGCGAGATCGCTCGCCTGGCGTCCGAGGATCTCGATCTGCGGCCCATGCTGCAGCGCATCACCGACGCCCTCGCTGCGCGCTTCTCCTGGGAGCTCGTCGCCCTGGTGCGGATCGATCACGATCCGGCGCGCTTCGTCTGCGAGGCTCTCACCGCCAGCATGCCCACCGATGTCTTCGTCGGCTACGGCCGCGAGTTGGGCAGCGGCGTGGTCGGCGAGGTCGCAAAGACCGGCCAGCCGGTGCTGCTCGACGACGTGCGCTCCTTTCCCAACTACGTCGAAACCCTGCCCGGAGCTCGCTCCGAGCTGTGCATGCCGATCAAGCACCGCGGCAAGGTGGTGGCGATCCTCAATCTGGAGAGCCCGCGGCCCGCGGCCTTCCATTTCCAGCTGCCACTCGTGGAAGCCATCGCCGAGCAGATCGCCGGCGCCGTGGCGAGCGCCCGGCTCTACGCCGAGACCCGGCAGCGGGTCGGCTATCTCGAGCTGCTGAGCGAGATTTCCCGCACCGCCCTCGAGGGCGACGAGCTCGACGTGCTGATCGAGCGCATCGCGCAGTTCGTGCATCAGCGCTTCGGCTTCCTGCTGGTGGCGATCGTGGTCGCCGACGAGAGCGGGCGCTTCTGGAAGCACCGTTCGCTGGCCACCGATCTGCCGTTGCAGATCGACAAGGACCACCAGTGGTCGATCGACGCCGGCGTGGTAGGCCGTGCCATCCGCACCGGCGAGCCGCAGCTGGTGCTCGATGTGCGCCACGACCCCGACTATTTTTCAGCCCTGCCCGAGGTGATGGCCGAGTACGTGGTGCCCATCCGCTTCCGGCAGTTGGTGATCGGAGCGCTCAACATCGAGAGCGAGAACACCGAAGCGTTCGATGCCGACAACCTGCGCGTGTTGCAGATGATCGGCACGCAGATTGCCGGCGCCATCCACCAGGCGCGCCTCCGGGAGCAGCTGAGCCAGGCGCGGTCGGAGCTGCAGGCCACCAACCGCCAGCTCCACGCCATCAACGACGCTCTGCAGCAGCTTTCTCTACTCGACGCGCTCACCGGGGTGGCCAACCGCCGCCGCTTCGACGACACACTGGAGACCGAGTGGCGCCGCGCCACCCGCTCGCGCGAGCCGCTCTCGCTGCTCTTGATCGACATCGACTCGTTCAAGGACTACAACGACTCCTACGGCCATCTGCGCGGCGACGACTGCCTGCGGCGGGTGGCGCGCGAGCTCGACGCCGGCATCCACCGCGCCGGCGACCTCCTGGCGCGCTACGGCGGCGAGGAGTTCGGCATCATCCTGCCCGGCATGCCGAGCGACGCCGCGCACCGCCTGGCGGAGACCCTGCGCGAGCGCATCGAGACGCTCGACATTCCCCACCAGCGCTCCGCCACCGGCCCGCGCATCACGGTCTCGATCGGTGTCGGCACCGTGCAGCCGAGCGTCGCAGACGCCCCGGCCTCGCTGGTGGCGCGAGCCGACGAGTCGCTGTACGCCGCCAAGGCGTCAGGTCGTAATCGCGTGCTTTGAGAGTCGGCCGACTCAGGCGCCGTCGCCGAGCCGAGCCGCCTGCGGGGAGTAGAGATCGCGCCGCCGCTCGAGATCGGCCACCACCGCGCGCTTGAAGTGCAGGCCGGCCTCCTCCTGCATGGCGCGGCGGTAGTCGGCGATGTCGAGGACCTCCATCAGCATGCCGACGCGCTGGAAGAGCTTGGGCAAGGTCTGGCCCGGCACCTGCACGTGGTGCAAACCGCCGCTGTAGGCGATCAGCATGCGGCCCTGGGGGATGACCTCGAGGATGTCGGCGATGCCGCCGCGGACGGTCATGGGATTGCCCTGGACGTCGAGACCGTTGGCGCGCTTCATGCGGCCCTCGGGAGCGATCACCACCATCGAATCCGGATCGATGCGGTCGAGCACCTCGGCCCACGTGTGATCGCGCTCGCGGGTGATCGACACCACGTGCTTGGCGATGAACTTGAAGAGCATGCCGACCAGCGGCCGGCGCAGCGTCTTGTCCGCCGCCGGCACCACGCCGTGTCGGGCCAGGCGCCAGAGGAACCGCAACGGCACGCCGGCCGTGAAAACCGGCTCGTAGAGGCTGGTGTGATTGAGAAAGGCGACCAGCCGGATGCGGTTCCACGGCCGCGCCGGCACGTCGCCGACGAAGCGCATCGTAGGCCGGAAGAAAATCCGGCACACCACCTTCAAGGCCGCGAGGAGCAGGAAAACGACGATGCTGCGGATCATCGGCGGCGCGAGATTAGCAGGTAGCCCCCGGCTTTCTGACAAACTCGCGCGCCATGACGCGCGCCGGCGCCCGAGTCCGCATCCTGCTCGCAGCGCTGCTCTTCTCCACCGGCGGCGCGGCGATCAAGTTCGTCGCTTTCTCGGGCTGGCAAGTCGCCTGCCTGCGCTCGGCGGTGGCGGCCGTGGCGCTGTGGTTCCTGCTGCCGCGGGCGAGGCGGCACTGGGACTGGCGGATTCTCCTGGTCGGCACGATCTATGCGACCACGATGATTCTATTCGTCACCGCCAACAAGCTGACCACGGCGGCGAACGCCATTTTTCTCCAGAACACCTCGCCGCTCTATCTTCTGCTGCTCGGACCGTGGCTGTTGCGCGAGCCCATCGCGCGGCGCGACGTTGGATTCTTCGCCCTGGTCGGCATCGGGCTGGCGATGTTCTTCGTCGCCGAGCCGGCGGAAGCTGCGAGCGCCCCCAATCCCCTGGCCGGCAACCTGCTCGCCCTGGCCGCCGGACTGTCGTGGGCGCTGACCGTCACCGGGCTGCGCTGGGTCGGACGGTCAGAGCTCGGCGACGCTCCCGGCGCCACGGCGCTTGCGGGCAACGTCATCGCCTGCCTGGTGTGCCTGCCACTGGCCCTGCCGCTGCCCGCGGGCACGACGGCCGATTGGCTGGTCATTCTCTACCTGGGTGTCTTTCAGATCGGGCTGGCCTACACGTTTCTGACCGGCGCGATGAAGCTCACACCGGCCCTGGAGGCGTCTCTGCTCCTCCTGGTCGAGCCGGTGTTCAATCCGCTCTGGGCCTGGCTGGTCCAGGGTGAGCGCCCGGGCGGCTGGGCCTTGGCCGGCGGCGCGCTGATCATCGCCGCTACCGCGCTCAAGTCCTGGCTCGACACACGGAGCGGCGAGATTCCGGTGCCGCCGCCGTTAGACTGACCGCCGATGGAACTGCGCAGCGAGCTGCTGATCAAGGGCGCCCTCTGCCTGCTGGGCATTGTGGCCGCCCTCTGGCGAGTCTGGCGGCCCGGCAAGCTGGGCCCACGCCAACCGGGCAGCGCTCTGGTGCTGCTCGCCATGGCGTGCGCCGTCGCGTACGTCAACTTCGGCCGCTTCCACGGCAGGGGGATGGTCCACCACTGGGAGCAGTTCCACTACGTGCTGGGCTCGAAGTACTTCCCGGAGGTGGGCTACGACGGCCTCTACGTCGCGTCGATGGCGGCTCAGCTGACCGTGGAACCGGAGCGCCAACGGCCGACATACCTGCGCGATCTGCGCAACAACCACGTGGTTCCGACCGACGCGCTCTCGCCCCACGGATTCGAGGTGCGCCAGCGGTTCAGCGACGCTCGCTGGCAGGAGTTCCTGCACGACCACAGGGTTTTCCTGGCCGTCAACAACGACGAGTACCTGGCCAAGATCCGCACCGACCACGGCTACAACCCCACGCCGACTTGGACATTCACCGCCCGGCTCCTCTCGAGCTGGGGAGCCCTAAGCGACGGCCGGCTGGTCTTCTTCGCCTGGGTCGACCTGGCTTTGCTGGCGGTGTTGTTCGTTTTCGTTTTTCGTACCTACGGCGCCCTGGCGGGCTGCCTGGCCTTGATCGTGTTCGGCTGCGGCTACCCTTGGCGCTACGACTGGGTAGGAGGAGCCTTCCTGCGGCAGGACTGGCTGCTCGCGTCCGGCATCGGCATCTGCATGCTGCGCAAGCAGAAATTCGCCGCGGCCGGCGCGCTGTTCGGCTACGCCGCGATGGTGCGCATTTTTCCCCTGCTGCTGCTGTTCGGGCCGGGTGTCGTCGCACTGCGCCAGTTGTTGCGCCGCGAGCGGCCGCGCTGGGCGCTCAATCTGGCGGCGGGCTTTGCGCTTTCGGTTCTGCTCTGTTTCGCCGCCGGCTCGGCCGTGGGCCGCGGCACCGGAGCGTGGAAGGAGTTTGCGCAGAACCTCGAGAAGCACCGCGCCTCCTGGCTGACCAACAACGTCGGCCTCGACAACCTGCTACTCTACGGTCCCGACACCTTCACTCGCCGCCTCGTCGACTGGTCGGCGCCCGAGCCCTGGCTCCTCTGGCAGGGCAAGATGGACGCCGACCGCGCGGCGCGGCGGCCCTGGCTGCTGCTCGCGTCGGCCGGCTTCCTGTTCATGCTCGGCGCCGCGGTCTGGCGCGCTCCGCCGGACGAGGCCGCCGCAGCGAGCGTCGCCGCGGTTTTCGCGCTCGTGCTCCTGACCTGCTACTACTGGGTCATGCTGCTGTGGACGCCGGTTCGGGGCGGCGGACGCACGGCGGTGGGAGCGCTCGGCCTTTCCGCGCTGCTCTATGGCATGCACCTCGGAACCGGAAACTTCGAGGCGATCTACGGCGTGATGTCGTGGACGCTCGCCCTGCTGTTCGTTGCCTGGCTGGGGCCCGCGGCGTGGCGCAACCTGCGCCGCGAGCGCTGAGCTACATCGACAGCGAGCCCTTGCGGAACTCCGAGCGCCCGATGTGAGCATTCACCAGGGCAGGTGATCCGGCGGCGATCGCGCCGCGCGCAGCGGCCAGGCTCGCGGCGAGGTCGTCGCCCTGGCGCAGCGCGAAACCCCTGGCGCCGAGACCTTCGACAGCGCGCTCGTAGTCCGAAGGCGCCAGCATGCAGGCCACATCGTCGCCGAGAATCGGCACCTGCTCGCGGGCGATCTGCATCCAGGCGGCGTCGTTGCCGATCACGCGAGAATCGGCAGGCCGTGGCGAACGAAGGTGTCGAATTCCGCCAGGCTGTAGCGCAAACGAGCCGTCGCCCCACAGCACCCAGACCTCCGTGATCCGGGCGGCAGAGCTTGGCGCCGAGGGCGAAGCCGGCGCCGCACGCCCAGCGTGCCGAACACGCCGGGATCGAGCCAGGTCAGCGGCCCGCGCGGGCGCACGATGTACGACGCGGTGGCCACGAAGTCGCCGCCGTCGCCGACCAGCACGCTCTTCTCGGCAAGGGAGCGCTCGATCTCGCGGCAGAGCGCAGTGGGTTGAGCTTGCCGTCGGGCGCGGCACCCTCGGCGTCCCGGGCGATCTGCGCCTCGCGCTCGCGGTCGCGACTGCGCAGGGTCTCGAGCCAGGTCGCCCAGCGCGCTGTGCCCCGATCTCTATTGGGGGCGCCGGCGCCAAGCTCGGTGGCGAGGGAGCGCAGGAAACGGCCCGCATCGCCCTTCGACCGCGAGCTGCGGGCGGCGGTTCTTGCGCATCTCCTTGCGGCTGCGGTTGGCGGCGATGACCGTCGCCCGGCGCGCGATCTGCGGCCGTAGTCGAGCCGGAAGTCGAACGGCACGCCGGCGACGATCACGACATCGGCTTCTTGCAGCGCCGCTTGCGCTGTGTGGCGGCATTGCAGCGCGTGACCGGCGCCGAGCAGCCCGCGCGCCATGCCGGCGAGATAGACCGGCGCGCCCAGCGTGCCGAGCGCTGCCGCCAGCTCGCCGGCCGCCTGCGGCTCGCTCATCGACTGGCTGCCGACCAGCACGACCGGACGCTCGGCCGCGCGCAGGATCTCGGCCGCCCGGCGCACCAGGCCCGGTTCGGGGTCAATGCCTTCGGTGGCCACCTCTTCAGGCACCGACTCGGTGGCGCCGGCGAAGAGCTGCCGGGCGTGGCGCTCGAGATAGAAGCGCACCGCGCGGTCGGCGATTCCGTTGCCCTTCGGCGCTGGCCGCCGCGTACCACTCCCGCACCAGCGCCTCGTCGTAGAGCAGGTCGACCGGCACTTCCACGAACACCGGCCCCGGCACGCCGGCGCGCGCCGTCGCGAACGCGCGCTCCACCGCTCGGCGCGAGGTCGCGCAGCTTGGCGACTGAGGTCGCCCACTTGACGTGCGGGCGGATCAGCGCCATCTGGTCGATGTCCTGCAGCGAGCCGCGGCCCTTGAGCAGGGTCGCGGTGGCGCCGCCGAGCAGCACCAGCGGCGACTGCGCCATCTGCGCGTTCTTGATCGCGGTGACGGTGTTGGTCACGCCGGGACCGGCGGTGACGGCCGCGACGCCGGGAATGCCGGTCAGGCGTGCGACCGCGTCGGCGGCGAACACGGCGGTGACTTCATGGCGGGTGTCGACCACGCGGATCCCGCGCCGCTTGGCACCGACCAGGATCGGCGAGATGTGGCCGCCGCACAGGGTGAAGAGGAACTTCACTCCTTGACGCTCGAGGACGCGGGCGATGATCTCGCCGCCGTTCATCCGAGCACGTGCTTCTCGGGCACGAAGCAGGTGCAGAGCGCGGTCGCCACCGCCTCTGCACCGCGCCGCACCTCGACCCGCACGAAGCGCTTCTTGCCCTGTTCGGACTCCAGCCTGGCCTCGGCCTCGAGGGTGTCGCCGCTCACCACCGGCTTGAGAAAACGCACCTCCGCGGCGCCGAGCACCACGTTCGGATGGTTGATCGCCAGCATCGCGGCGTAGTCGGCGAGGCCGAAGACGAACGCGCCGTGCACCAGGCTGCGCTCGTCGGCCGCCATCTCCGGCAAGAGGCGGAGCTCGACGCGGGCGTAGCCGTCGGAAATCTCGAGCGGCGTGCCGCAGAGACGGGCGTCGATCTGACCGTGCGTGCGTTGCTCCACTGGGCTCCCCCTCGCTTGTCATCCTGAGCGTAGCGAAGGATCTGAACCACTTCCGCGTCGATGAACCTCAGTGCCCGAAGCACCGGTCGTGGTCCAGATCCTTCGCTTCGCTCAGGATGACAATACTGCGTTGCCCGCCGCCCGCCGCGGTGTCACTCCTCCAGCATGTGCGGGTACGGCACGCTGCGCGGCGGCACGAAGTTCTCCTTGATCGCGCGCAGCGACATCCAGCGCAGCAGGTTCAAGATCGAGCCCGCCTTGTCGTTGGTGCCCGAGGCGCGCGCGCCGCCGAACGGCTGCTGGCCGACCACCGCGCCGGTCGGCTTGTCGTTGACGTAGAAGTTGCCCGCCGCGTGGCGCAGCGCGCTGCGTGCAGCTGCTCGATCGCGCGCCGGTCCTGGGCGAAGATGGCGCCGGTCAGGGCGTAGGGGCTGGTGGTGTCGCAGAGCTCCAGCGTCTCGTCGAGCTCGCGGTCGTCGTAGACGTAGACCGTCAGCACCGGCCCGAAGATCTCCTCCTGCATCAGCTTGAAGCGCGGATTGTCGGTGACGCACCACCGTCGGCTCGACGAAGTAGCCGTCGACTGTCGTCGCCCTCGCCGCCGCGCACGATCTCGGCGCTCGCTCGCTCGCTTGGCGCGTGTCGATGTAGCCCATGATGCTGTCGAAGGAGGGCTCGTCGATCACCGCCGCCATGAAGTTGCGGAAGTCGAGCGGCGTGCCCATGCTCGATCGCGCTCGAGCTGGTCGCGCAGCCGCTCGCGCAGCCGCGGCCAGAGCGAGCGCCGGCACGTAGGCGCGCGAGGCCGCCGAGCACTTCTGCCCCTGGTACTCGAAGGCGCCGCGCACCAGCGCCGTCGCCAGCGCCTCGGCGTCGGCCGACGGATGGGCGAAGACGAAGTCCTTGCCGCCGGTCTCGCCCACGATCCGCGGATAGGTCTTGTAGCTGCGACATGTTGCTCGCCGATCGTCTTCCACATGCCGTGGAAGGTCGGCGGTCGAGCCGGTGAAGTGGATGCCGGCGAAGTCGGGGTGCGCGAACACCGGGTCGCCGACCTCGGCGCCGCGGCCGGGCACGAAGTTGATGACGCCCGGCGGCAGGCCCGCGGCCTCGAGCAGCTTGCATGACGTAGTAGTTCGAGAAGACCGCGGTCGAGGCCGGCTTCCACAGCACCGTGTTGCCCATCAGCGCCGGCGCGGTCGGCAGGTTGCCGCCGATCGAGGTGAAGTTGAACGGCGTCACCGCGAAGACGAAGCCCTCGAGCGGCCGGTACTCGAGCCGGTTCCAGATGCCCGGGCGGCGAGCAGCGGCTGCTCGCGGTAGAGCTGCTGCATGAAGTGCGGCGTTGAAGCGCCAGAAGTCGATCAGCTCGCAGGCGGCGTCGATCTCGGCCTGGAAAACGGTCTTCGACTGGCCGAGCATGGTCGCGGCGTTGACCGTGTCGCGCCACGGGCCGGCGAGCAGGTCGGCGGCCTTCGAGAAAGACCGCCGCGCGCGCCTCCCAGGGCATCTCGGACCAGTCGTGCCAGGCGGCGCGTCGCCGCCGCGATCGCCTGCTGCACCTCTTCGGCGCCGGCCTGGTGGTAGGTGGCGAGGACGTGGCCGTGGTCGTGCGGGCAGACCGCCTTGGCGGTGTCGGCCGGTGCGCACCTCGCGGCCGCCGATGACGAGCGGGATCTCGATCCGCTCGCCGAGCATCTCGACCGAGCTTGGCCTTGAGCGACGCCTTCTCCGGCGACCCCGGCGCGTACGAGCGCACCGGCTCGTTGACCGGCGGCGGGACTTGCACGATCCCATTCATCGATTGCCCTCCGGGTGACAGGAACCCTGGCCTCAACCGCGCAGCGCGCTCCAGGCAAAGATCACGAAAGCTGCGATCTGCAGAATACCGCCGAGCGGCGTCACCGCTCCCAGCCAGCGCGGTCCGCCCAGAGCCAGCGCCGCGATGGTGCCGCTGAAGATCAACGCGCCCGCGGCGAGCAGCGGCGCGGCGAGCGCGAAGCCCGCGCGCGGCGCGTGCATCTGCGCCAGCCCGAGCAGAATCAGGCCGAAGCCGGAATACATCAGGTAGCGCGCCGCGGTCTCCCAGAGCTCCAGGCTCGGCGCTTCCAGCCGCTGGCGCAGGCCGTGCGCTCCGAAGGCTCCCGCGGCGATGGCCAATGCGCAGTAGAGCGCGCCGGCGGCGATCCACACGCTGCGCATGGTCAGCTCCGCGTGACCGGTCGAAACTCGACAGACTCTGTCGAGTTTCGGCCGGACATGCCACCTTGCCGAGGGCGAGCGTAGCGAGCCATCGGCTAGAGCTCGCCGAGCCTGCGCACCGCGGCGACTTCGGCGCTGGGCAGGATCAGGGCGCGGTGCTTCGGCCAGGGTCCGAAGCGAGCGGCGCGATCGAGAAAGGCCTCGCGAGTGCGGTCGCTGTCCCCGGCCCGATGGACGTCGACGTCGCGCAACAGAAGCCCGCGTTCGTCCTCGAGGTCGTAGCGGCCCACCAGGCAGTCACCCGCCTTGGTTTCGACCACGACCGTGATGCCGTGCAGCTCGCCTCGGCCGTCGTGAAAGGTGCCCACTAGGGAGTGACGGCTAGCGCGCAGAACTTCTGGAAAGCCCCGATCAGATCCTGCGCCAGTGCGTCGCCGCTGCGGCCTTCGATGCGATGGCGCGGAATGAAATAGACCAGCTCGCCGTCCTTGAACAGCGCCATCGACGGCGAGGACGGCGGAATGTCGGCGAAATGGGCGCGGGCGCGGGCCGTGGCTTCGAGATCCTGGCCGGCGAACACCGTGCCGAGCCGGTCGGGCCGCGCTTCCGATTTCTCGAGCGCCAACCGCACTCCGGGCCGGGCCATGCCGGCGGCGCAGCCGCAAACCGAGTTGACGAAGAGCAGCGCCGTGCCACTCGACGCGGAGAGAAACGCGTCCACCTGCGACGCGTCGGTGAGATCCTGGAACCCGGCGGAGGTCAACTCCTCCTTCATCGGGCGAACCATCAAGGGACTGTAAGGCAAGGTGAATACCTCCGAGGTTGGGAGCGGCTCCGGCATGCCGGAACCGCCCGTGCATTCTATCAAAGGCGCACGCGCGGTTCGGGCAGCGCGGCGTGGCGAGGCTTAGGGCTCGTACAGCAGCAAGCCCAGCGCCCGCCGCAGCACCGCGGCCATGACGTCACGATTGACCGTTCCGAAGGGACAGTAGTCGTTGCCGCCACAGCCCTGGCTGATACCGCGCGACTTCACTTCCTGAATCCAGCGGCAATAGAGGCTATCGAAGAGGACGTCATCGTAGGGTTCGTTGCCCTCGGTGCACGCTGCGGGCGGAACTCCCACTCCGTCGACGGTGCGCAATAGATAGACCGCAGCCTGCTCGCGGGTCACCACCAAGCCAGGACAGAAGCTCTGGCCGTCGATCGTGCATGCCGACATGATCTGCCGCGTCGCAGCCTCTTCGACCCACGGGCAGAATGGATCAGATTCCGGCACGTCGTCAGGGAACATCTCGCCGCCAACGTCGCAGGACGGCGGGTTGAAATCAGGGCCTTCCTTGGCCCTTAGCAACACGTACGCCGCCACCGCGCGGGTCACCGGACCCTCCGGGCAGAAAGCGCCGCCGCCGCAGCCGCCGGTAATGTCGGCATGCAACAGCGCCTCGATCGAAGAATAGAAAGGCTGCGTGGTGGGCACGTCGGAGAAGCTGGCGCCGACATGGAGGCTCCAGGTCTTGGCCTCGCCGGTGCTCAGCGTCTCGTCGACCGTGGCATCCCAGTGCAATGAGGGACGGCTGCCGGAGACCGACAGACCGTAACAATCCGCCTCGCCGCTGCAACTCGCCTGGTTTCCTGTTGCCACGGTTCCATAGAAACTGCTCCCGTCGACGATGCTGTAAACGGGGCCGCCGGGACCGGTAAAGTTCGCTAGAGCGCCTCCGAGGTTCGAAGCCGACGAGGTCCCGCCGTTGCTCCAAGTCGGAGCGAGCTCGACCGTCTCGCCAACCTCGAAGACGCCATTGCCGCCGGCGTCCAGGGCCAGCGCCGCAGCCGTCATCGCCGGCGAATCCCCGGCGCAAGCTCCGCTACCGCTGGCGGCGAGGTACCCGTTGATGGTCAGCGTCACGCATTGGATGCTGCCGGTGTCCTGCGCGACGCTGTCGACGGCCTTGACCTTCCAGGCGCCATTGGCTGCCGAACCGCTCTTGCCGAGGAAGGTGGACAGCGGCTGTTGTGGCTTGAAGTTGCCGACGAACGGCGCCGCCCCGCCGCCAATCGGGATCACCGCGGCGTCGTCGAAGTTGGTGTCATTGGCGCCCGCCGGGCAGTCGGTGCCGAAGTTGTCACCGTCCGCTCCGACGCCCTGGGCCAGGGTGATCGTGGTGTTGTCCGGACCAATGAGCTGAATCTGCAGGTCCGAGTCCCAGGTGTGCGTGATGCGCAGGGCAACGCGGACACTCGAGATCGGAGACGTCAAGCCGGCCACGTTGACCGTGAGGCTGGCGCCCGTGGGGCTGCCGTCGGGAATCGCCACCGGACCCGTGGCGCTGTAGTTCACTGCCGCTGGGTCCGGCGTCCCGGTGGCAAGCTGAAGACCGAGGGAGAACGGCCCCTGATCCGTCGAAACCTGCAAGGAGAACTGGATGGGGGTCCCCGGCAGGAAGCCAGGCGCTACGCTCACTACGAATGGAGTCGTGTTCGCCGCCTGATTCGAAGCCGGGATGTTGGGATACGCGGACGTGTCCTGGGTCACGGTGACGCCCGGCGTCGTGCTCGAAAGCACGGCCGAGACACCGGTGGCGTCACCGCCGCCGATAGCCCCCACCGTAATCGCGAGCCCGAAGCACTCGTCGGACTCGACCACGCCGTTTCCGTTGCTCGCGCTGTCGTCGACAGCCGAAGACTGGAGGGCGAGGAGAGTCAGCGGTGGCAGCAGCACGTCCTGCGTCACGGTGCCGCCGGTGGTCACCAGCAGGCCGGATACCGACGCCGGCGAATAGCCGAACTTGGAGCCCTGAACGGTATAGGTCTGGGCGGGAACGCTGAGCGAGTAGTTGCCCGCGCCATCACTGACCGTGGTGTAGCCGTTGGCGGAAACGAACGCGCCCGCGATGGGCGCATTGGAGAGCTGGTTGCGAACGACTCCTTCGATCGTGCCCGGTGTCGGCAAAGCCGTGCACTCGGGCAGCTTGAAGCTGCCGATGCGCGTGTGCCAGCAACGGCCGCTGGCGGTCGGGCAGGTGTTGTCGCTGGTGTAATACTCGGAAGTGAACCAGAACGTGCAGTCGTCCTCGGGATCCACGGACAGCGCGGCGTAATCTCCCCAGCGCTCAGAGGCATCCGTCTGGAGGCCGGTGCCGTCGATCAGCGTCGCCTCGCCCTGCGCCAAACTGCCGGGAGGGTCGCTGGCGAGCCGCGCCGCATAGCGCAGCGAGGGAAAATCCGCGGCGCCGCTGCCCGATCGGCTGTATCCCACCGCCAGGTTGCCGTCGTGATCCATCGCCGCGCTCGGCATCCAGTAGTGCACATTCGCCGGCGGCGTCCAACTGGCCTGCTCGTTTACCGTGAAGGAGCCCCCGGGAAGATCCCGACACAGCTCGTAGTAACGCACGCCCGCCTGTCCCGCGACCGTGCCCGCGACGTCCACGGTGTGGCTCACCACCAGCGATTCATGGCCCACCGAGTTGCGGTACTGCAGGCGATGCATCAGGCGGTCCCACAAGGCGTCGAGCCTCGGGACTCCTCCGCCACCAGGTTGCCGCACGCAGCTCGAGACGTTGCCGCAGATCGGATCGAAAGAGGCAACACCGATGGGGCTCTCGGCGCGCTCGCTGAATGTGAGTTCTCGGGCAATTCAAAATCGGCGTGGAACTCGAACAAGCGCAGGCCGTCTGCGGGGTCTGAGAACTCCGTGGCAACAAAATAGGAAAAATACCAGCATGGGGGGTGGTGCGGCGCCGTCGAGATCTGCCGGCAGCATGCGCCCGATGGTCGGATCGAGGTCTTCGAGGTCGAAGTAGAGCCCAATCGCCGACGCATCTCCCTGCAACATCTTCAGCCGGTCGAACGCGAATGCGCCACGGCCGGCAAAGGTGTTGCCGCCGAACTGGTTGTCGTCATGTAATAGGCGTCCGGCCAGACGCCGAAGTGCGGGTAGTCGTGAAATTGTTGCCCGGCATCGAAGTCGTAGACGAAATAGGCGCCGGTGGGATCCGCGGTCTGCGAGATCGCGATGCACTGGTGGTATGGCGGATCGGCCCCGCGGCCAGAACTGGCTGAGCAGCCAGCGGTCGGCGAGCGGGTCGTAGAGCACGATCAAATCCTCATCGTCGTCGACGTCGCGCCCTCCGAACCGGCGAACCACTCAGTCATCCGAATCGGCCCCGCAGGTGCATGCCGGTTTGCCGATCTGCCGCAGCAGGTTGACCGTCTCCGCGTCGTAGTCGGAACGACGCCATTGGTGTCGGGAGGGACGGCCCGGCCGCCGTAGACGTCGAAGTTGTCCTCACTCGAGATGCCCTCGAAGCTTTCCGCCGGCGCAGGTGTTGCGGGCGCCACGGCATTGCTCGAGCTGCGCACGAAGTCCTGGTTTGCCGTCGCCTCGAGGATCTCGCCATTTCTGCCGCGCGGCAGCCGCCGAATCGGGATCTCTCGCTCACGCCCGGGCCGATCGCCGCGGGCCTTGGGCGGGACAACGGTCGAGCGCAGCGGCGCCGAGACGTCGAACCTCTGAGCTCGCATGGTCACCGCTTTGAGCCGCGGCGGCGTCGACTCAGCCGCGGCCAGCGGAACGGAAAGCAGGATCAACCAGCACAGACGACGCAGCATCGCCATCCGAAATGCCTCCCTCACTGAGACTCCAAGGTCAGAACCGCAGACTCAGGTCTGAAATCGCTCGATCATGGTCTGCAACTGCTGCAGAGCTCCCGTGGGATCGGTGAACGCTACCCCCATTCCGGAGATCTTGAGCGGCTTGCCTTCGACCGGGGGAACCGGCTCGATGCGCTGCACCACGATGGCCGGCACGCGGATGGGTTCGCCCTTGGCGTCAGGGGGGTGGATCTCGACCGTGATGGTGGCGTTGAGCGGCGCGGGAAACTTGGTGGGCACGAAGATACCGCCGGTCTGGATGTCGCGCCGCACGGTGTCGAGGAAGTGATTGACGCCGCGGAAGACCACGCCGTAGACGTTGTCCTTCGGCGGCTTCTCTTCGTCGGGGCGGAAGACCATCGAGCCACCGAAGAGCTCCGCCACCAGCTC
Source organism: Thermoanaerobaculia bacterium (assembly GCA_963821905.1). Lineage (GTDB taxonomy): Bacteria > Acidobacteriota > Thermoanaerobaculia > Multivoradales > JAGPDF01 > CAWGFP01. Next base: position 845,554 of record CAWGFP010000015.1, read on the forward strand.
GTCGACCTGGAGGAACTTGATGCCCATGCCCGAGGGCTTGATCTGCTGGAGGGCCGGCGGGGTCTTCACCGCATGCGCCACCTCGGCCTCGACGATGAAGCCGCGCTGCTGGTCGAGGACTTCGATGCGCAACCGGGCACCCTTCCCCACCGGGCTGTTGGTGCCGATGAACATGCCGGTGGGCGAGATGTTGGTGGTGTAGCCGCTCGAGGCGTGGCTCTCGCCGCGCTTCCAGAACTGCACCTGCACGCGCCGTGCGCGGCGGTTGTTGTCGCGGCGATCCACCCTCCGATTATAGTAGCCACGGCCGAGACATAGCGCGGCCGCCATTCAACGGAGCCCGATCATGGCCGTCGCCCCGAGTCATACCGTTCCCAAGCTCGCGCCGCGCGGCCGCCGCTTGCTCGGACCCGGGCCGTCGCAGGTTCATCCGCGGGTCTACTCGGCGATGACCCAACCGATGATCGGCCACCTCGACCCTCAGTTCCTCGAGATCATGGAGCAGGAGCAGGAGATGCTGCGGCGGGTCTTCCGCACCGAGAACCGCCTCACTCTCCCGGTCTCGGGCACCGGAAGCGCCGGCATGGAGGCCGCGCTGGTCAATCTGATCGAGCCCGGCGACGAGGTCCTGGTCGGCGTGGCCGGCTACTTCGCGGTGCGCATGGCGGAAATCGCCTCCCGCTGCGGGGCCGTGGTCCACCCATTGGAGAAGGACTGGGGAGAGGTCTTCGAGGCGGCCGACGTCGCAGCGGCATTCGAGCGCTTTCCGCACGCCCGCCTGCTCTGCCTGGTGCACGGCGAGACCTCGACCGGCGCGCTGCAGCCGTTGCCGGAGATCGGTGGGCTGTGCCGCGGCGCCGATCGACTGCTGCTCGTCGACGCCGTCGCCACCCTCGGCGGCGTCGAGCTCGAGGTCGACGCCTGGGACATCGACGCTTGCTATTCGGGCAGCCAGAAATGCCTCAGCGCGCCGCCCGGCCTCGCCCCTTTGACGCTCGGGCCGCGCGCCGCGGAAAAACTGGCCGCGCGGCGCACCAAAGTGGCGAGCTGGTATCTCGACATCAGCGGCCTCGAAACCTACTGGCGCCAAGGTAGCCGGTCTTACCATCACACGGCGCCGGTGTCGATGAACTACGCGCTCCACGAGGCGTTGCAGCTGGTGCTCGAAGAAGGACTCGAAGCACGCTGGGCGAGGCATTCCCGGCACAGCCGGGCCCTGGTCGCCGGCCTCGAGGCGCTCGGTTGCCGCTTGTTCGCGCGGCCGGGGCGCCGCCTGCCGGTGGTGAACGCGGTGCTCGTTCCACCCGAGGTCGACGAGGCGGCGGTGCGTAAGCGTCTGCTCGCCGACTACGACATCGAGGTGGCCGGCGGCCTCGGCCCGGTGGCGGGCAAGATCTGGCGCATAGGATTGATGGGTGAATCGGCAACCCGTGACAATGTCGCGGCGCTGCTCGGCGCCCTCGAAACGATCATCGGCCGCGGCGGCGCATTGCAGGCGGCCGAGACCGCATACCAGGCCGATTGAGACCTAGGAGGATCCGACGATGTGGAAAGAGTTCAAGGAATTCGTGGCCCGGGGCAACGTCATCGATCTGGCGGTGGGCGTGATTCTCGGGGCCGGGTTCGGCAAGATCGTCAGCGCCATGGTGGACGACGTCTTGATGCCGATACTCGGCAAGCTCACCGGCGGACTGGATTTCTCCACCCTGTTCATCAACCTGTCGGGACAGGAATACGCCACCCTCGCCGACGCCAAGAAAGCGGGCGCGGCGGTCATCGGCTACGGCAGCCTGCTCAATGCCACCGTCCAGTTCCTGATCCTCGCGTTCGTCATCTTCCTGCTCGTGCGGCAGGTGAACAAGCTGAAGCGTCCGGCGGCGGGAGTTGCTCCCACCACCAAGGAATGTCCGGCCTGCTTCATGGCGGTACCGATCAAGGCGACGCGCTGCCCGCACTGCACGTCCTCCATCGGCTGATCGGCCGCTGAGCGCCGCCGGCTAACGGAAGGCGATCATCAGGTGGAGGGCCTGGCCCTCCACTCGCGTCGCTTCGACCCGCGCGCCGGCCGCCAGATCGAGCACCACGTGCAGCTCCGAGCTCGCGCCTCCGGCGTGGAAGCCGGTGCGCACACGGCGGACCTCCGGCGTTCCGACCTCCACCGTCCCGGGTAGGAAGGGATCCTTCGCGCCCCGCAGCTTGATCAGCTCGCGCGGCTCGCGTCCTTCGATTCGGGTGCGTTGAAAACTGCCGTCCGGAATCGAGCCGTCGAGCCACAGCGCGAGGTCGGTGGTGCCCGAGCCCTCCACCCACGTCACGCGTTCGAGACGGGTAAAGCGCGGCACTGGTACGGCCACCGGTGCAGCCGTCGCTTGCGGCGTGGAGTCCGCGGCGGCCTGCGCCGGCTCGACATCGGGCAGCGGCGCACTCGGGATCGGCAAGGGCTCGGGAGCCGATGCGACCGGCGGTGGGCCGGCGGCCGGCGGCGCCGTCTCGAGGGCGACCGGGGGCGAGCCGGTGCCGGTAGACCGTTGCGCCCACCACCAACCGCTGGCTAGAACCACAGCGGCAACGGCCCCCAGGGCGATCGGGACCCAAGGTGTCCGGCGCGGCCGTGGGCGCGGCGCGGCTGGGGCGACGAAGGACTTGACCGCCGGCTGCGCCGCCGCCGGCGCCGTGACGGGAGGACGCGGCGGCTCGGGCGACCACGATGCGGAGGCCCGCGCCACGATGTCCGCGAGTGGAGGACTGTCGACGGGCGCCGCGAGCACCGTCGCGACTTCCGGCGGCGGCACGGGCGCTGTGCCTTTCAACGCTTCGGGCACCGCCGGCTCGATCGTCGTCGGCGGTTTCGCTAGCGGCGGGGTTTCCGGTGAGTCCGCCGCGAGGTCCGGCATCGCTGCCTCCGCTGGGATCTCCACCGGCGGCAGCGCTCGGAGAACCCCCAGGTCCGGAAGCACCTCGGCGGCCCTGAGCGCTTCGGTGTCGAGCGCCAGTTCCTCGCCGACCTGGCCCGACTTCAGCCGCTCCTCGACGATCTTGTAGATCAGCTCCCGGCTATCGGCGTCGAGCTCCACGAACCGCACACCCATCCCGGCAGGTCGTCGCGGCCCCTGATCCTGCCAGCGAGTCCAGGCCACCACGCCGCGTCCGCGAATCAGCGGCGCCGCGTCCTTCAGCCTCACCTCGAACTGCAGTTCGCTTCCGACCGGTTTCAGATAACGCGTGGTGAGGAACATGCCGCCCAGCGAGAGGTTGGCCGAGGTCTCGGCGAGAAAACCGCTGAAGCGGTCGAACTCCACCACCACGTCGGCCTGGAACGGCACTCGTACCGTGGCGCGGGCGGGAACCGAAGTGTCTTCGGACACGCGGTGGATCTTACTTGCTATGCCGGCGCGAGGCTCAAGGAGTGCAGGGCAAGGCGCCGGTCGCCTGGATCGAGGCAAACGGCACGAGATCCGGATTGGTGGTTACGAATCGCTTCCCGTTGACCGTGTCGGTGATCGTGACCGTCACCCCGACGTTGGTGGCGGCCGAGACGAACACCCAGTAGTGGCCGTTGATGCCGCAGCCGTCGAGGATTTTCACCAGGAGCTCAGGGTTGCCGGACTCGAAGAACCAGAAGAGCCCGCCGCGAGGCATCCCCTTGTCGGCCAATGACACCGCGTGCGCCGCGCCAGCCAAGCCGCCCGCCTGCGAGGTTTGATACTGCACGTCGACCCAGAACCGGTGATCGCCGGTCTCGTCGTCGAGGCACAGCGCCAGGTCGCCGCCGAGGCAAGCGTCCTGCGGCTGTTCGACGGTGCGGAATTGCCGCATCATGTCGTGATCCTCGTGCTCGAGCACGTGGCAGTGATACGGAAACAGCCCGGCATAGTCAGTGAAGCGGGCGATCACGCGGGTGATTTCGAAAGGATAGGCGGCCACCGTGTCCTTCCAGCCCGCTTCCCAGGCCGGTGCCGGCACCGGCTCGCCGATCGGCTGCGGCTTGCCGTCGACGACCTGGAACGGCTGGCGGTCCAGCACCTGGAACATCACCAGGTGCAGGTGCATGGGATGCACCACACCGGAATAGTTGATGAAACGCCAGATCTCCGTCGTGCCGAGCACCGGCCACTCGGTGATCTGGTTCCAATCGAGGCCGTTGATCATCCACATCGAGCCGGCGCAGGGGTCGTAGAACTGCTCGAGCTCGAAGCTGCGGGTGCGCACCGCCGTGGAGGGCTCCAGGCGTTCGATGGGACGCAGCGCCGCCGGCAAGGGCACCACGTGGCCGGCCTGCGACTGCACGCGGAACTCGAGCACGTCGGCGACCACTCCCGCTCCCGGCGGTCCGGGGAACGGAGCCGGAGCGTCGTTGACCAGCCGCAGGACCTGCCCCGCTGCGTAGCCGGCGAAGTCGATGACCACATCAGCCCGCTCGGCAGGCGTCAGAGTCACTTGCGACACGGCGACGGGAGCCGGCAGCAGACCGCCGTCGCCGCCGATCTGGTGGAAAATCGAGCCGTCCGACAGCGCGAGCCGCAGAGTCCGCGAGTTGGAGCCGTTCAGCAAGCGCAGGCGGTACTTGCCTCGCGCCACCTCGAGATAGGGCCATACCTTGCCGTTGACCACGATGGTGTCGCTGAAGACGTGGTGATGCCACGCGTCGGGATAGGACAATGAGCCGTCGGCGTTGAACGAGCGGTCCTGGACCAACAACGGGATCTCATAGTCCGCATTGGGCAGTCCGAGGGCGTCCTCGAATTCGTCGCGCAGCAGGTAGAAGCCCGCCAGGCCGAGATAGACGTTGAGCCGGGTCATGCCGAGAGTATGGTCGTGATACCAGAGCGTCGCCGGCTGCTGCTGATTCGGATAGTCGTAGACGTCGCTCTCGCCGTGCACCAGGCTCTCTTCGGGGTGCCCGTCGGAGTCCGCCGGTACGTGACCGCCGTGCAGGTGCGTGACGAAGCGCGCCGTGTTGTCGCCGGGGTGTACGCCGTGCAGACAGGCGTCGGCCGGCAGGAGGTTGGTAGTTCTCGGCGTGCCACTCTCGTCGCGCAAGTCGTTGACCCAGGTCACGCGTACCGGCTGACCCGACCGCGTCTCGATGGTCGGCCCGGGATAGGTACCAGCGTAGGTCCAGAGCCGGGTCGGCGGTAGGTCGCGATGCAGACGCTGCGTCCGCTCGGTGACCGCGATCTCGTAAGTTGCGGCGCCTCCGGCCTGCCCCGTCACCGGCTGCAAGACGGGTAATCGCGGCAGCGGATCGACGAAGGGGCAGAGATCGACACCACAAACCGCCGTCTCGCCGAGAAACGCACCGCTCTCGAGCGCGCACTGGGCTGCGCTGGCCGCCTGGCAACTGCCCGGATTGCCCGGCACACAGCAGGCGCCGCCAAAGGCAGCCGCCGGGAGCGCGAGGCTGCCGAGCAGTCCCAGGCTGGCGGCAGCCGTGCGCAGGCCTCTGTTCGTCGAGTCGCTCACCAGCCGGTCGAAAGGATTCCCGCATCCTACACCCGCCGAATCGAATGGGAGTAGGATGTAGACAAATGACCTTGAAAACCCTCGACGCCCGGCCGGCGGACGAGCGTGGTCCGCCTCCGATCAACCGACGTTTGCGTTGTCCGGTCCAGTGAGACTGTCACTTCCCAACAGGAGGCGCTCCATGACCAAGCTGCAACGCACCACAATGTTGGCGCTGGTGCTCGCTCTCGCCGCCTTCGCGCTCACCTTGCCGAACCTCGACGCAGCCGAGAACTCGCCGGCTCCCGCAACCGTCGCGGAACTGTCGAGGATCGGATACAAGATCAACCCTGTGCCGCTCAGACATCGTCCCGCCGCTGTGCGCGAGGCGGTCGGCCTCGGCAGCTACATCGTCAACACCAGCGGCTGCAACGACTGCCACACCGCCCCGCCGTACGCCGAGGGCGGCGACCCCTTCCTCGGCCAGCCGGAGCAGATCAACGTCGAGGGTTTTCTCGCCGGTGGCCAGGAGTTCGGCCCTTTCACCTCGCGCAACCTGACTCCCGATGAGGACGGGCTTCCTGGTGGTCTGACCTTCGCGGGTTTCAAGAGGACGTTGCGCACCGGCATCGACACCAAGGCGGCGCACCCGCAATTCGGACCGCTTCTGCAGGTGATGCCTTGGCCGGTCTTCGGCAAGAAGACCGACGACGAGCTCTGGGCGGTATATCAGTACCTGAAGTCGATTCCCCGGATCCCCAGCCCCTAGGTCGAGGAGGGCCCGACGGTGGCGCCGATGATGGCGCCTCCGTCGGTGCTCAGCAGGTCATCTACGGACAAGTGGCAAACGCGCTGGTGTCCTGGATCGGCTGGAACTTGGTCCCGCTCGGGTTGATGTAGGTCACGATCTTGCCGGTCTGGCTGTCGGTCACTGTGACCACCACCTTGACGTCGGTCAGACCGCCGGCGAATACCCAGTAGCGCTGATTGAGAGGACAGGCGTCGAGCACCTTGATCACCATCTCGACGTTGCTCGAGCTGAAGAACCAGAAATACCCGGTGTCCGCAGTCAGCTCGACGCGATGGCCGATGCCGCTCGCCGCCGGGTTGACGGTCTCCCAAGCCACCTCGATCTCGAACCGGTCACTGTTCAGGCACAGCGTGTCGTCGTCATCGATGCACGCCGAAGCGGTTCCGTCGGTGGTCGCCGCGGCAACGTTCGAGTTCTCCGAGCTGCCCGAAGCGTTGGTCGCCCGCACGCGGAAGCTGTAGTAGGTGGCCGGCGTCAAGCTGGCTGATCACCGCGCCCGTGGCGTTGGCGCTGGCCGTGCCCACCTGAGCGAAGGCACCGCTACCCGTGCCGGACCGCGCCTCGATGACGAATCCGGTCTCGTTGCTCGTCGGATCCGTCCAGTTCAGCTGGATTTGGGTCTGCGAGATCGCCCCCGCGGTGACGACGGGTGGCGCCGTCGGAGCCCCGCCTCCGCCGCCGTCGTTGTCGGCGATCGTCACCGTGGCTGTGCTCGGGTTGCCCAGAGTCGCGCCGGCTCCGGGATTGCTCAGTGCGACATTGAATTTCTCGGAGCTCTCCTGCGCGGGATCGTTGAGAATCGCAATCGTTACCGTCTTGTTGTTGTCGTCGTTATCAGCCCAGTTCACCGTCCCCGATTTCGCGGTGTAATCCGAGCCGGAGTTCGCCGTGCCGTTCGAGGTTGCGTAATGCACCGACACGGCGCCATCGTCGCCGCCCACTCGCTGCAACGTCAGGATCACGTTGCTCCCACCCTCGTTGACGTTGTAGTTCGACGCCGAAAAACGAACCGAGCCCGGGCCGCCACCACCTTGCACGGTGATGACCCCGCGCATGCCGCCGCCCGCGTTGCCGTGGACCTCGCACCAGTAGACGAACGTCCCCGCGGTATTGAACGTGCGTGTGAAGGACCAGTTGTTCGGCGCCGAATCACCGTTGCCGCCTTCGCCGTCGCACCCATTGGAGCAGCGGAATCCGGCGTCGTCGGATCGGACGTTGTGGAATCCGAGCGAGGTGTTCTGCCACGTCACCCGGTCTCCGGTCTGGATGGTGCGGTTTGGGGAATTGAAGGCCAGGACTCCGGTTGTAATGGTCTGGTCGGCGGCCGTGGCCGGCAACGCGGCAAGAAGGGCGACAAGACCAGGAGCTAGCAGCCGTACGAGACGGGGCGTGGTCATCGCTACCTCCTGGTCACACTAGAAACTAACCCATCCTACTCCCTCTCGGCCTGACCGCCCGGCCGCCAGTAGCGCACGACATTGACGCCCACCCGGACGTCGTCCTCTTCGAAGCCGCCGGCGAAGTCACCGCCCAGAATCTGATCGACGGTGGTGCCGCGCGAGTTGCCGAGCGTCAGCTCCAGGAGATGGGCGGTGGTCGCCTTCGAGAGCGCCATACGCCAACCCAGCTGGCTGGCTTCGAGATGGCCGTTCTCGGGAACCACCTCGAGCTTCACCAGGCCGCCGCCGAAGAACGGCAGCGTTAACCCCACCGGCACGTTGAAGGCGTTGCGCAGCGCGGGGGTGTCGCGCACGTAGGATGGCGCCAGAGTGAGCGTCACGCCACGGCCCAGTTGCCGCGCCAGCAGGAGCTGGACGAACGGTCGCTCGCTGTCCGGCGCCGCCTCCGCCATAACAAGGTCGGCCCCCGCGCGCAGCGCCGCCGAACCCCAGTGGCCGCTCGACTGGTCGAAGAACTGACCCTTGACGGCAAGCTCGAAGGTCTCTTGAAAGCTCGAGCGGTGAAGCTCGACGTCGAAGCGCGAGGCGATGCCGTAGGCGAGTGCGATGCCGACGTCGGCCCCGCTGTCGATTCCCCACAGATCGTGAACGTCGCCGTCCTGCACCGTCTGGGCCATGCGGAATCCGAACATCAGCTCGAAGTTCCTTCGCCCCTGCGTGAAGGGCGTCGCCACTTCGACCATCCGCGCGCCGATCTTCTCCGAGCGCTGAGAAAGAAAGAGATCCGCCCCGGCCGCAGGCAAGGCGGCGAAGCCGAGCAGCAGGACGGCCAACCCCCGCCTCACAGCTCGACCACGATCACGCCGCTCATGCCGCGCCCGCCCGAGCCGCCGTGCACCATGCAGTGATACGGCACGTCGCCGGCGGCGGTGAACGATCGGGTGAAGGTCCACAAGGCGGCTGAGGGATCGCCACTGCCATTCCCGTCGCAGCCCTCGGCGCACTGGAAGCTGCCGTCGTCGGCTGCCACATTGTGAAACCCGCCGGTGTTGCGCCAGGTCACGGCGTCGCCGCGCCGCACCACCAGCCGGGCGGGAGTGAACTGGAAGTCCGACACCAGCACGACATGCTCTTGCGGCGGGCCGCCTCCGGGTTCGGTCGGGGTCTTGGGATCACCGCACCCGGAGGCGAGAAGCAGAAACGCCGCAACGAGCAGTCTACGGACAGGTGGCAAACGCGCTGGTGTCCTGGATCGGCTGGAACTTGGTTCCGCTCGGGTTGATGTAGGTCACGATCTTGCCGGTCTGACTGTCGGTTACCGTGAACACGACCTTGACGTCGGTGAGCCCGCCGGCGAACACCCAGTAACGCTGATTCAACGAACAGGCGTTGAGCACCTTGATCACCATCTCTACGTTGCTCGCGCTGAAGAACCAGAAATAGCCGGTGTCGGGAGTCAATTCGACGCGATGGCCGATGCCGGTGGCCGGCTCGCTCGTCTCCCAGTCGACCTCGATCGCGAAGCGATCGCCGTTGAGACACAGGGTGTCGTCGTCGTCGACGCACGCCGCGGCGGTTCCGTCGGTGGTCGCCGAAGCGACGTTCGAGTTCGCCGAATTACCCGCCCCATTGGTCGCCCGCACGCGGAAGCTGTAGTAGGTCGCCGGCGTCAAGCTGCCGATGATCGCGCCGCTGGCGTTGGCGCCCGCAGTGCCCACCTGGACGAACGGGCCGCTCCCGGTTCCGGTCCGCGCCTCGATGACGAAGCCGGTCTCGTTGGTGGCGTGATCGGTCCAGTTCAACTGAATTTGGGTTTGCGACGTCGCCGCCGCCGTGAGGTTGGTCGGCGCGGCCGGCGCCCCTCCTCCCCCGCCGTCGTTGTCGGCGATGGTCACGCTCGCCGTGCTCGGGTTGCCGAGAGTCGCGCCTCCTCCGGGATTGCTCAGTGCGACGTTGAACTTTTCGGAGCCCTCCTGAGCGCCGTCGTTGAGAATCGCGACGGTCACCGTCTTGTTGTTGTCGTCGTTGTTCGCCCAGTTCACGGTGCCCGACTTCGAGGTGTAGTCCGATCCGGACGTGGCCGTGCCGTTCGACGTGGCGTACTGCACAGAAACCGCGCCGTCGTCGCCGCCCACTCTCTGCAGCGTCAACGTCACGTTGCCTCCACCTTCGTTGACGTTGTAGTTCGACGCCGAGAAGCGGATCGAGCCCGCGGAACCACCGCCACCGCCGCCACCCCCACCGCCGCCACCACCGCCGCCGGTCCCCTCGACTGTGATCGTGCCTCTCATGCCGCCGCTGGGCGAGCCGTGGACTTCGCAGTAATAGACCACGGTGCCGGCCTCGCTGAAGGTGCGAGTGAAGCTCCACTCGCTCGCGGAAGGGTTGCCGTTGCCGCCGGCGTCGGCGCAGCCGTTGGCGCAGCGCCAACCGTCCGGCGAGGCCACGTTGTGGATGATGCCCGAGCCGTTTTCCCAGGTGACGCGGTCACCCACGTTGATCGTGCGATTCGGGTTGACGAAGCTGGTTCCTTGAATGACGATCTGCTGATCGGCTGCGGCTAGCGGGGACGCGGCAACAGCAAGCAGCACCGCGAGACCCCAGAATGGCTTTCGAGACATGAAACCTCCTTGTTCGCGAGGAAGACCGCGAGCCTCCGGGGCGACGGTGAGCAATCCGAGTGCCGCCTGGGCGACGCGCGGGAACACCACGCTTCGTTCGGCATCCTTCCGGTTCTTGAATCGGAATGCAACGGAAAAATGATTCTCCATATACTCCCGGCGCGATTCGCACCATGTCCAAACGCCCTCGCACCAAATCCTCCTCTCCTCTCGCGGGTCTGCGCGTGCTCGACGCCTCCCGCGTGCTGGCGGGCCCGTATCTCGCCATGCTTCTCGCCGACCTCGGAGCAACCGTCGTCAAGCTCGAGAAACCAAGCGGCGGCGACCAGACGCGTGCCTGGGGACCGCCTTGGATCGGGCGCGGACGTCGGCGAACCAGCGCTTACTTCGTGTCCGCCAATCGCGGCAAGCAGTCGCTGGTGCTCGATCTTAAGTCCCCGAAGGGCCGCCTTCGGTTCAATGAGCTGGTCGCCCAAAGCGACGTGCTGATCGAGAACTTCCTGCCGTCGGAATGGCGAGCCTTCGGTTTCCGGGGCGGCGCCTCGGCATGGACGCGCCGCCATCCGGGGCTCGTACACTGCACCGTTTCCGGGTACGGCAGCCGCGGCGCCGACGCGGAGCGGCCGGCCTACGATGTCGCCTTGCAGGCGGAGTCCGGCTTGATGGCGCTGACCGGCGAGCCGGACGGCGCTCCGGTGCGCGTCGGCGTGGCGATCGTGGACGTCCTGGCCGCGCTCTTCGGATTGTCGGGAACCCTCGCCGCCCTGGCGCGCCGCGAGCGCGAAGGCCGCGGCGGCCGCGTCGAAGTTTCGATGATCGACGCCGCGACCTCCTTTCTTTCCTACGCCGCGCAGTCATATCTGGCCACGGGCGTGGAGCCGCCGCGGCTCGGCTCGCGCCATCCCAACCTGGCGCCCTATCAGGCGTTCGCGGCCCGCGACGGCTGGATGGTGGTCGGCGTCGGCACCGACGCGATGTGGCAGCGGCTGTGCGCAGGACTCGAGGCGCCGGAGCTGGCCACCGACGAGCGCTTCGCGACCAACGCGGCGCGCCTGCGCAATCGCCCGGCGCTCGACGAGCTGCTCGGGGCGCGCTTTGCGCGCCGCCCGGTGGCGCACTGGCAGCGCGTCCTGCGCCGCCATAGGATTCCCGGCTCCGCGGTGCTGGGTCTCGGCGCCGCGCTGGGACGGGCACGCCGGCGCGGCCAGATCGTGCGCCGCGGCGGCACCGAGACCGTCGCCTCGCCCTTCGTGATCGACGGCGTGCGCGCCGTCGCAAAGCTCGCCGCGCCGGTCGAGCCGGCGCGCCGCAAACGCTGAATCGAAATCCACCGTCACCAGGAGATCGCCTTTCATGCGCACCCTGCTGCGGATTCACCGCTACCTGAGCTGCGCCACGGCGCCGCTGCTGCTCTTTCTCGCCATTTCCGGAGCGTGGCAGGTGTTTCGCTTCCAGCAGGATGCCAAGGACGGCAGCTACGTCGCGCCGGCGCCTCTGCGCGTGCTTTCCTACGTGCACAAAGTGGAGCGCATGCGCGGACCGGCAGCCTCGGCATTCAAGGCCGCCATCCTGCTCGCCACCACGGTCTTCGTCGTCACCGCCGTGATCGGGGTGGTGATCGGCGTGCGCCTCACTCAGCCGCGCTGGCTGGTGTGGGCGCTGCTCTCCGCGGGTGTCGCGTTGCCGGGCGCGCTGGCCTGGTACGCCCTCGCCACGACGCCGGCGCCACCGCCCAAGCCGCCGGCGATCGCGGCCCCGGGTTAGTTCCCTCGCGCTGCATTCGTGACAGCATCCCGGCGAATGTTCCTCGGTCATTTCGCCGTCGCTCTCGCCGCCAAGCGAGCCGCGCCGCGGATCTCGCTCGGCACGCTCTTTCTGGCCGCCCAGCTCGCGGATCTGGTGTGGCCGGTCCTGCTGCTGATGGGCCTCGAGCGCGTCGAGATCACGCCTGGGATCACCGCCGTCACACCATTCGATTTCGTCAGCTACCCGTGGTCGCACAGTCTGGTGATGTCCATCGTCTGGGGCGTTCTCGCCGCCGGCGCCTATGCCGCGGCGCGCGGCCGCGCCAACGCCGCCATCCTGCTCCCTCTGGTGGTGAGCCACTGGATCCTCGATCTGCTGAGCCATCGGCCCGACATGCCGCTGCTGCCTGGCGCAGGACCGAAGCTCGGCTTCGGTTTGTGGAACTCGGTGCCGGCGACGCTGGCCGTCGAACTGGTCCTGTTCGCCGTCGGTCTGGCGGTCTACGCCCGCGCCACCGTGCCGCGCGACCGGACCGGAGTGTGGTCTCTGTGGGCGCTCGCCGGGTTCATGGTCGCGATCTATCTCGGCAGCGTCTTCGGGCCGCCGCCGCCGAGTGTGACCGCGGTCGCCTGGGGCGGCTTCGCGATGTGGCTGCTCATCGCTTGGGGCTACTGGATCGATCGTCACCGCCAGCCGCGCGGATGACGATGGTCGAGAGCATGGTCGCCACCAGCTCTTCGCCGTCCTCGAGGATACCCACCACTTCGCACTCGCAATAGGTGAGCGTGCGGCCGGGACGCAGCACGCGAGCCCGCGCGCTGAATCGTCGCGCCCGCGCCGGGCGCAGCAGGCTGATCTTGAACTCCACCGCCAGCACGTCGCTGCCCGGCGGCGCCAGCGTGAAGGCGGCGTAGCCGCACGCCGAGTCGGCCATCGCCGCGAGCACGCCGGCGTGAACGAAACCGTTCTGCTGCGCCAACGCGGCCGAGCTCGGCATCGACAAGCGCACTTCACCGGGCGCCACGTAGTCGAGCACGATGCCCAGGGAGGCCATCGCCGTCTGGCGCCCGAAACTGGAGCGCACTGCGGTTTCGAAATCCGGGTTGAGGACGCGGACCTCGCTCACGACGGGCAATGATAGCGGGCGGCGGCCGACCATGGCCGCCGCCCGTACGAGGCGCGAAACGAGTCGCTCAGTTCTCGCAGTCGAGCAGGTTGTTGACTCCCTGCGCAGCGTTGCAGTGGTCGTCGTCCGAGCCGCCGTCGAGCAGATTGTTGCCCGGGCCGCCCGCCAGCTCGTCGTCGCCGGCGCCGCCGTGCACCTGGTCGTCGGCGCGGCCGCCGAACAGATGATCGGCGCCTTCGCCGCCCAGGATCTCGGTCGGTCCTCCGCCGGCACCGATGTGGTCGTCGCCATCTCCGCCGTCGAGGATCGCCGGCACGAGGACGTCGTGGTTGACGTGGATCTGATCGTCGCCGCCGCAAGCCATGACGTGGAGTGACGCGACATCGGCCACCGGGAAGGAAGCGCTGCCGGGACCGAGGAATGGACCCTGCACTTCGATCGCCGATCCCTTGCGCTGGATGTTCACGACGTCCTTGAACTCCGTGCCCACGACACCGAGCAAACCTTCCGGAGTCAAGCCGACACCGCTCACCAGCGCGGTGAGGGTGGCCGAATCTGTGCCGCCGTCGTCGTCGGCAACCGTGATGACGATGGTGTAGATGCCGCCCGACGCATAGGTATGGGTGCCGCTCACCGTGCCGGTGGTCGGTATGCCGACTCCACCCGCGGTCTCGGCGACATCCGCGGCCTCGACGGTGCCGTCGCCCCAGTCGATGGTGGAATCGTCGAAGTCCTCGAGCGTGCCGGCTGCAGCGGAATCAAACCCTGGATCGCTGAACTCGGCCGAGACGTCGACCGGCGTGCCATTGGCGGTCTCGCCGCAGGCCTCCGCCGAGTTGGTGGTGTCGCCGATCGACGGGTCGACGTTGTCGACCACGTGGTCGGCGTCGTTGCAGCCCTCGCCGCCATCCTTGTCGGTGACGCAGACCTCGACGTTGTAGGTGCCGTTGTCGGCGTAGGTGTGGCTCGGACCGCTGCAGTGCTCTCCGGCCACGGTGCCGGCCTGGGCGCCGGACGAATCACCGTAGTCGACGGTGCAGGTGTACGGCGCGTCGAGCGCGCCGGCCGGATCGCTGAAGTCGGCGCCGGCGGTGACCGCCGAGCCCTCGTCCGACGGCTCCGGTGAAGTCGTGGGCGAGTCCACCGTGGGAGGCACGTTCTCGACCACGTGGTCGGAGTCGTTGCAACCAGGCGCGCCGTCCTGGTCGGTGACGCAAACCTCGACGTTGAAAGTGCCGTCGTCGGCATAGACGTGACTCGGACCGTCGCAGTGCGAGCCGACCACGCTGCCGGCCTGGACACCGGAACCGTCGCCGTAATCCACGGTGCAGGTGTACGGGGCGTCGTTGGCATTGGCAGGATCGCTGAAGTTCGCGCCCGCAGTCACCGCCGCGCCTTCGTCCGAAGGCTCCGGCAAAGTGGCGGGGGCCGCGACTGACGGAGGCACGTTGTTCACCGTCAGGGTGAAGGTGTCGGAAGCCTGGGCGTTCTTATCGTCGGTTGCAGTGATGGTCACGACTTGGCTCTGGTCGGGCCCGTCGGTGGTGCCGAAGGACCACGTCCAGGTGCCCGCGCCGTCGTTCTTGACCACGCTGCCGATCGAGGCGCTCAGGGTGACCGTGTTGTTGCCCTGGTCGTCGTGGAAAACGCCGCTGTTGTTGGCGGTGGCGCCTTCGCTGACCACAACCGGGTCGTTGTTCGCCGACACGGTGGGAGGCGTATTCGGAGGATCCTCGCTGTCGATGGTGAACGACGCGCTCGACGCGTCGAAGTTCAAACAGGGCGGCCCCACCGAGAAGGCGGTGTTCTGCAGCGAGAAGGACTCGTCGGGTTCGAAGTCGGTGTCGTTGATGAGTGTCACGACCACCGCGAAGTCGTCGGGCGCGCCGCCCTCGTCGCTGCCGAGTTGCAGTGGGACCGACGTGGCAACGTAGTCCTCGCCAGCGATGGCCGTGCCATTGACGGTGGCCCAGGTCGTGGAGGCGTCCATGTTGGCGCAAGGATTACAGATCACGTGGAACGTCACTGTTCCGTCGGTCTCGTTCGCCGTTCCGCCAGTGACGCTCACGTGGGCGTGGTCGTCGCCGTCGCCGTCGAACGGATTGCAGCCCTGACCATCGGGAATGTCATGGCCCTTCGTCACCGCCGGCCACGCCAGCGTGCCGACGGCCAGGAGCACCGCGCACACAAAGGCAGGCGCGAGACGCCAACTCACCAGTAGAGTGACACCGCTGTTTTTGCTCATGACTACCTCCCTTCAGTTACACGTTGGAACCTCACTATGGAGGACGCGAAAAACCGCGCCGGGAAGGACAGTCCCTCCTCGCCAAGGCCGAACATATTTGCGAACTGCTATGAACCCTGCACTCAGCCTAGTAACGCGACCCGGGCTCGTCAAGCGATTTGGTTCCCGCCGCTCCGCTGCAGGGCAACTACCAGGCGGCGCAGTAGACTGCGCGCCAAATGATTCCAAATAGAGTGGTTTCGAGCCGAGTCCGCTGGACCGCCTTGGTGATCGCTACCCTGGCCTGGTCGGTGGGAATCCCTAACCAGCCGCTCGCAGCTGCAGCGAAACCGCCGCTTGATTCTCTCTTCGAGGAGTGGCGAGCCTTCGAGACACCGCCCTCCCACGACGGCGCCCCGGACTATCGCGCCTCGACCTTCGAGCGCCGCCGCGGAGATTTCGACCGGCTGCGCGCCCGCGCGGGTGCATTCGAGACGACCACCACCGACACCGAGGCGCGGATCGATCTCGCCCTGCTGCGGGCGGAAATGAACGGTTACGACTTCTACCAGCGGGTGCTCCGGCCCTGGGCTCGCGACCCCGCGTTCTACGCCACGGTGTGGCCGGAGCAAAGCGACACTCCCGCGCACGAAGGAGCCAATGCGCACGGGCTGGTCGAGCTCTGGACCTACCGCTTTCCCCTTTCGCGGGCCGACGAGGCTCGGCTGGCGAGCGAGCTGCGGCCGATCCCGGCCTTCCTTACTCAAGCCCGCGAAAACCTGACCGGCGACGCGCGCGATCTCTGGACAACGGGAATCGGGACCATGAAGGCTCAGGTCACCGATCTGAACACGCTGGAAAAGACTGTGGCGAACGCCGGCCAGGAGCTGCGCGGAGCGATCGCGGAGGCTCGTCTAGCAACGGCGTCATTCGTCACCTGGCTCGAAGCGGCCGAGCCTTCCAAGAAGGGGCCCTCCGGGATCGGCAAGGAGAACTACACCTGGTCCCAGCAGCACATCCATCTCCTGCCGATGACTTGGGAGGACGAAGTGGCGATTCTGCGCCGCGAGCTGGCGCGGGCCCACGCGTCGCTGAAGCTCGAGGAGGAGCGCAATCGCGGCTTGCCCGAGCTGACCGCCGTCCGTGACGACGCCGAATACCAGGAGCGCGCCGACCGCGCGATCCGCAAGTTCATCGCCTTTCTCGGCGAGCGCAATCTCTACCCGATGCGCGACACGATGGACGCCGAGCTGCGCGCCCGCCGCGGCGCGTTCGTTCCACTCGAGCGGCGCAACTTCTTCGCCATCGCCATGCACTACCAGCCGCTGACCCTCTACACGCACTCCTCGCACTGGTGGGACCTGGCGCGCATGCGCGACGAGCCCCACCCGCGCGCCGTGCGGCGCGGCCCGCTGCTCTACAACATCTGGGACGGACGCTCCGAGGGCATGGCGACGGCGATGGAAGAGTTCATGCTCCACGCCGGCCTCTTCGACGACGAGCCGCGAACGCGAGAGATCGTCTGGATCATGCTCGCCCAGCGCGCCGCCCGCGGCCTCGCTTCGCTCTACCTCCAGGCCAACGAGTTCGACCTGGCGCAGGCCAAGGCCTTCCAAGTCGAATGGACCCCGCGCGGCTGGATGCGCCCGGACCTCGACCTGCTCGGCTTCGAACAGCAGCTCTACCTGCGCCAGCCGGGCTACGGTACCTGCTATCTCACCGGCAAGGTGCAGCTCGAAGACCTGATGCGCGAGCGCGCCCACCAGCTCGGCGACGCGTTCACGATGAAGCGCTGGTTCGAGGAGGTCTACTCGGTGGGGATCATCCCAGTGTCGTTGATTCGCTGGCAGCTGACCGGGAAGAACGACGAGATCCGTTCGATCGCGGCTAGTCGCTGATCACGATCGTGCAGGTCGCGGGGTCCGCACCCCCGACACCTAGCTCGAAGCCCAGGTATTCGTCGAGACCGGGGTCGAAGGCGGCGCCGTCGTCCATGATGCAGTTGTTGGTTCCGGCCGCGAGCAGGAAGACTCGATTGATCGGGCCGTCACCGTCGTAATAGTAGGCCCCGGTGGCCGACGTCGAGGTGAACCAGCGAGTTTCGGCTCCGGCGTTGACGAAGAGCCTTGCGGTCACGGTCCTGGCCTCCGCCGCCTTTTCGAGGCGGCCGACGATCTCGCAGCCATCGGTATCGCCGCAGAACTTCGCAACGGTGCCGGCCTCGATCTCCACCAGGCCCTCGCCCGTGCTCGCCCGGTAGACGACACGGCTGAGGTTCACCTCGTCCGCGCGAACCGCCCCGCCTGCCAGCACGCCCAACAACAGGCACAATCCCACCGCATTTCCTTTGCTCACGCAGCCTCCACTCCGTCTAGAGAGTAAGGCGCGGTTTCGGCGGCGTATCTTTCATCCTGCACTAAACACCCAGTCGCACGGGAAGGTGGGGGTGCTTGGAGGGAGACCCTCCCGCGCGACTGGACGGAATCAAGATCACCAGGCGGTTGCGATTTTCCCCAGCGCCAGGCTGTCGAGCGACTCCATGGGCAGATTGCGCATCAGGTCGAGCCGGCGGTAGAGCACGATGGCGGTATCGCGGAAAGCCTTGCGTTGATCGCTCTGGGCACCGTCCACCAGCGACGGGTCGGGCATCCCCCAGTGGGCGATGACCGGCTGACCGGGCCACACCGGACAGGTCTCCCGAGCGTCGTCGCAAAGAGTGACCACGAAGTCGAACCGGACATCCTCGAACTCGGTCCATGACTTGCTGCGCGCGCCCGAGGTATCGATGCGGTATTCGCTC
Organism: Thermoanaerobaculia bacterium; assembly: GCA_963821905.1. Lineage (GTDB taxonomy): Bacteria > Acidobacteriota > Thermoanaerobaculia > Multivoradales > JAGPDF01 > CAWGFP01. The sequence goes on from CAWGFP010000015.1 coordinate 863,724, forward strand.
TGGAGGGTCTCGATGGCCAGCGGATTCACTTGCCCACGCGGGTTGGAGCCCGCGCTGTAGGCCTCGAACCGCCTGGGCTCCAGCTTGCGCAGGATGAACTCCGCCAGGATGCTGCGGGCGGAGTTGCCGGTGCAGAGAAAAAGGATCTTGCGGGACGTCGAGTCGGCCTCCACGGGGAGAATCTAGTGCACCGTCATGGCATTTGTGTGACGAGACGGCGCCCGGTCCGCGTTACTCGGCTGCACGGGTCTTGACGCTGCGCAGGGCGTAGATCGTCCCCAGCTCGGTGAGCTCCGCCACCAGCGTCGGGGTGAACGGCTGCGCGTGGAACCTCAGCAGCTCGCGGTCAGGGCCCTCGCCCGCCAGGAGCACCTCGACATCGGCCGCGGCTACGATCTCCATCGGCGTCGGCGGATCTCCGAAGTAGGCCGGCGCCACGCCGAGGTAGGAGATTTCACGCTTCCGCAGCTTCTCGCCATCGAGCACCCGTCGCAGGATCTCGATCTGCGTCGGCGCCAGCGCGAGGTTCATCTTCGCCTTTTCCATCGAACCGTCTCCCTACCGGCCCTTCGCTACTTCTTGACCGGCTCGAACCAAGCCAGGATGCGCAAACGGCTATCGATCGACTCGAAGTCCACCTGATCGTCGGGATCGCGCCAGACCTGCCGCTCCGAATTCCAGATGCCGGTCCGAATGAAGTTGCCGATCGGACTCGATATGCGCAGGAGGTACTTGCCGTCCTCGGGTGGAACGGTTGCAAGAGGCTCCCATGCCACCCACCACCCCCCCACCGGCTCGGCCAGATAGACCTCCTCCCATCTATTACGTATCCGCTGACCCCCTCCGCCGTGACAAAGCCTCGCAACGCCCGTACAACTCAGTTGGCTTCCGAATCTGCGATACTCGACGGTGGCTCGACGGTCCCATCGGACGGCGGCATGGAGACGTAGATGAAACGAGCGATGCTGGTGCTCACCCTGTTCTCTGCTCCACTCCTCGCAGACGAGGTCTATCTCAAAGGGGGCGGCCAGATCTCGGGTCAGATCGTCGAGCAGACGGCGGAGACCATCACCGTCGACATCGGCGCCGGGACGCTCGGGGTCAAGATGTCGACCGTGGTCCGCATCGAGAAGAGCACTTCGCCGCTCCAGGTGTATCGCACGCGCGCCGGAAACCTCTCCAACCAGGACGCCGAAGGCTGGCGCGAGCTCGCGCACTGGGCCGAAGACGAGGCGCTCGCGACGCAGGCCCGCGAGGCCTGGACGAAGGTGGTCGAGATCATGCCCGGCGACCCCGAGGCCAACCAGGCTCTCGGGCGAGTCCAGCTCGACGGCCGCTGGGTGAGCGAGGAAGAGGCCTATCGCGCCCAGGGATTCGTGGAGTTCGAAGGCGAATGGATGACGCCGGCGGAACAGCAGTCGATCCTCGCCGTCCGCCAGGAAGAGGAAGCGGCGGCGGACGCGGAGGTCGACGCCCAGATCGCCGCCCACGCGCAGGAGGTGGCGGACCGCGAGGCCCAAGAGTTCGAGGAGTCCGATGCCTACTGGAACCAGCTGCCGCAGTGGGGCGATCCGCTTTACGGGGCCGGCTGGGGGGCAGGATCGGTCTACTGGCCCACCGTGGGCGTGCAGCCCAACCGCCCGAATCGCCCGGCCAACCGGCCGGCGAGGGGGAGACCATGAAGAGAATGCACGGAACCTACGCCGTTCTTCTGGGCGCGCTCCTCGCCGCCTGCTCCTCGCCGCCGCCCCCCGCGCCGGTCAACGAGGTCGACGAGGTCGTCGATTCGAATCTCGCCGCGCGCGGCGGCAAGGAGAAGCTCCAGGCGCTCACCGCAATCCGTCAGTCCGGCACGGCGACGGCGAGTGGAGGACGCATCGCCAAGATCGTGCGCGAGATCCAGCGTCCAGGGCGTTTCCGCCTCGAGTTCACCTACCAGGGGACCAAGAGCGTCTTCGCCAACGACGGCGAAAAGGGCTGGCAGGTGGCGCCGCTCCAGGGACAATTCGAGCCGCAGGAGATGCCACCGGAAGCCGACGCGGCCGCCGGGGTCGATCAGCGCGACATCGAAGGACCGCTGGTCAACTGGCGCGACAAGGGCCACACCGTCGAGCTCGCCGGCCGCGAGGCGCTGCCGGGCGGCGAGGCGTTCAAGCTCAAGCTGACGCTCAAAGGCGGCGCCGTGCGCTATGACTGGGTCGACGTCAACTCGCGCCAGGTCGTGCGCTCCGAAGTGACGCGCATCGTGCGCGGCCATCCGACGGTGCTCGAGAGCACGTTTTCGGACTTCCGCGAAGTCGGCGGCATCGTCTTCCCACACCGGCTCGACATGAAAGTCAAAGACCGCCCGCAGGTCATGCGGATCGTGGTCGACAAGGTCGAGCTCAACCCCACTCTCGACGAGGCCCGCTTCCGCTTGCCGGCTTGAGGTTCAGCTCTTTCGGCGGGGCTTCGGCTTGCTCGTGCCCACCAGATTGAGCGCCACCGCGGCGCGGATGAGATTCTTGAAGGCCACCTCGTCGACCTTCTCGCCTTGCGGGATGTCGATGGCGCGCCGGGTGTTTCCCTCGAGGCTGGAGTTGAACAGACCTGAAGGGTCTTTCAACGCAGCTCCCTTGGCGAAGGTCAGCTTGACGACTTTCTTGTAGGTCTCTCCCGTACAGACGATGCCGCCCTGGGACCAGACGGGAATCCCCCACTTCCACTCTTCGACGATCCCGGGGTCCGCTTCCCGGATGAGCTTGCGCATTCTGCCGAGAGTTTCCCCTCGCCAGTCCTCGAGCTCGGCGATCCTTCTCGAGATCAGCTCCGATGCGGGTTCGGTTTGCGTCGCGTCCGCTTTTTTCATGTTCTCACCCTAGAAGAGTCAGGATCCGAGGAAGGGTCGCTCACGCCGACCGGCGCAAGGGAATGAGTTGGCGAATGCGGCGGTCCCGCAGGTACAGGCCGCCCCAGGCAAGAATTCCGACGGCCAACGGAATCACCGCGCGTGCCGTGTCGTCGATCCGCAGATGACTGGCCACCGCGCCGCCGAGATAGCCGGTCAGCAGGATGGCGCCGAGTACGGCCGTTTGCGGGACGAGGTAGAGCACCATCAAGACGCATTCCGCGATGACGATCCGCGCGATGGCCGATTCGGGAAAGCCATAGCCCGTAACGATTTCGGCCACCGCGTAGGTGTGCTGGGTGGCTCTGAAGAAGGCGCTGCTCAGCACCTGCACGACCACGGCAAAGGAGAGGAACCGTCCGGTCCAGAGCATCCAGCGGGGATCGGCGTTAGTGCGGGCGGTTGCAGTAGACATCGGGTACCTCCGGGCTTGGGGTTCTTGGAGCGCTTCTACACCGCGGGGCGCTGAGCGGCAAGTTGGGCGGTTCAGCCGAACTGTTTGGCGTACTCGGCGGTCATCGCTGCTAGCTGTCGAACTTCATGGCCTCGGCGCCGACGATGCGTCGGATCGGCTCCCCCGCGAGGTCCGACTCAGCGGTGACCACCGCGCCCGAGAGACCGGAGGGTGAGCTCCGGCATCCAGGTCCAATCGGGCTCGAGGACGCCCAGCCCGTCCATCTGAATGAGCAGCCTCTCGAAATGGCGGACGGACTCCCAGTCGTCGCGCGAGCGATGCCAGCGGATCGCCTTCTCCACTTCCCGGCGCCGCTCGGCCGCCAGGTCGTTCATGACGTGAATCGAGGACACATCAGCCCTCCCAGGCAATGTTCTTCATGTGAAGAAGTCCCTACTAACTATGTATCCGCAGACCCCCACCGGCGTGACAAGGCAGGCCAGCGATCAGCGCATCTGCTTGCCCTGCTCAATCACAGATCGCGCGGCCTGGTTGAGAACGTCACGGACCCAGGCATTCGTACTCCTGGCCTGCGCCACCCGCGAAGCCTCCTCCCACTCGTCGATCTCCTCGGCCGGCGCGCGAACGTTCAAGGACGACTTGCGCGGTCGGACGGGCGGAAGTCTCCAGCGCTCGCGTACCATTCCACGCTACGGCGCGAACGCCGTCCGATCCAGCACGCCCGGCAGCAGCGGACTGTCCGCCGACCGCGCGGGGAGCGCGTAGTACTTCACCACGTGCTTGGCAACTTGTTCGATCCAGACCCCGGCGGCCGGCTGCGCGAACTTGCCGACGGACGACCAGCGTTTGCCGTTGGACTGCTTTTTCAGTACCCGCACCACCACGTCTGGCGCGTTGCCGGCACTCCTGGCGAGGCAGATCGCCTCCTTGGCACAGGCACTCGCCTTGACCAGGGGCGTTCCGGCCAGCAGGGCCTTGAAGCGGAAGCCCGGCAATGCCGTCGTGGTCAGCCAGGGCGATGGCGGAGGCGGCGGGGCCGCCGGAGCAGCCAGCTCGAGACCCTCCAACTCGAGATTCAGGGCGGCCTCCGGCGCCGCGGCCTCGTCGAGTGCGATCGACGCGGGCGCCGACCGGTGACCTACCAGGTCGAGCAAGCCGGGGCGCGCCTGCGCGGTGGTCGCCGCCGGGATGAGCCATGAACGCGTCTGCTGACTCTGGCCGCAGTCTCGGGTCCACACGTCGAAGCTCGAGGCCGAGAGCGGCAGGATGGCGGGACCGACCCGTCCGCCGCCCAGCGGCAGCAGGCGCACCAGCAGATCGGCCCGCGTGCTTCCGGGCACGGCGAAGCAGGTCGTGCCACGGGCGCAGGGCGTGGTCGCGACCCACTGCGGTGCCGAGCCGCCTGACGCCGGCGCACGGGCCTTCAGTTCGACACCCTGGTTGCACAGCCCCCAGACCCCGGTCGGTGGGTTCGGAGGGATTCCGCGGGATTGACCCTGGAACTTCCACGCGACCTGGCAGCTATCGACGAGGCCGAGTATTTCCGCGAAATGCTCCATCGTACCGTTGGCCCTGACGAAGAGCACCTTGGCCGTGCCGAAGGCGAGCCGGCCGCCAAAGGTAGTCCGATCGGGATCCACCGCTGCGTATAGGCCGGCTCCAAGCACGACCGATGCGCCCCAGCGCCCGCTGAATGACCGGACGGCGTCCGGCCCGGGCGGGCCGACGGTGGCCTCGAAACCGTAGGCGTGGTCCGCCGGTGTGGGCGGACCTAATCCCAGGTTCATCCCGCCCGCTGCTTCACCCGCAACGCCGATGATTTCGAACGAGGCCCCGGCGCGCGAGGAGACACCCACAGGGTCATCACACGAAAACTGGACGTCAGTGGCGACACCCGTGTATAGGTTGGGATTGATCTGGCCCGAGGCCAGCGACGGGCCGAGGAACGACACGATGACGACGACGCCTACGATGGCGCGCGACGCGATTCCACCCGTGCATCTCATGATCCACCCCCGGCGCTCGTCTGCGCACCGGCGGGCTGGGGCCACGCGCTCGGACGCCACGGCGCGCGTTTGCGCTATGGAGCCCACCACCACCGTCGCCCCAGCGACGACCACCTGAACGAGGAGCGCTGGCGGGATCCTACACCCGGGCCGGTCGAGGCGCTGTTTCAGCCCGCGTCAAGGGCGATGATGGTTCGTCATGGACAGAGCCCCCTCTGATCAGGTCAGGCAGCGATCAATCGTCGTGACCGCCTGCTGGATGTCGTCCGCGTCATTATAAAGATGCGGTGAGAATCTCAGGACGCCCCTGCGCGCCGAGACGACGACCCCGGCCTCGTTGAGACGTTCGGCAAGCTTCCGCACGTCCACGCCGGCGAACCGGGTGGCGACGATCGAGGAGCGCGCGCCGTCGTCCGTGGGCGACAGGATCGCGGCGTTCCTTTTGCGCAACCCCTCGATCAATAGGTCGGCGAGCCCCTTGTTCCTGGAGAAAGATCCGCCCGACGCCCAGCCGCAGCAGGTAATCGATCGAGCTGGCGAGACCCGGCGCGCACCCGTAGGCCATGGTGCTGAACTCGAAGCGGTGGGCATTCGGAGGGAGCTGCAGTCGATCGGCACGCAGATCCCACATCCGCTCATGGGAGCGGAATCCGATGAGCCCCGGCTCGAGGCGTTCGTGAAGATGGGGCGCGAGATACATCACGGCGACGCCGAATGGCCCGCACAGCCACTTGTACGAGGCGGTAATCAGCGCGTCGACCCCGAGCGCCCCGACGTCGATCGGGATCGCGCCGGCCGACTGCGTTGCGTCGATGACGAGCAGGGCTCCGTTCCGGTGCGCAGCTTCAGCGAGCCTCGCCACATCGCGCCGTCGGCCGGTGCTGTAAATCACGTCGGAGACGCAGACCACGGCGGTCCTGGGATCGATCAGGCCGATCAGATCAACCAGATCGCTGGCCTGCAGATCGTCGCCCTTCGTGCCGGCTAGCCTGACCTCGGCTCCCGTGTGGCGTGCGACGCGCGCCCACGGGTAGATCGTGCTGGGAAACTCGAGCCCGCTGCTGACGATGTTGCTGCCGGCGGCCGGCGCGACGGCCCAGGCAAGGGAGGCCAGCAGCTCGGTCGCGCTCGATCCGACCGCGATGTCCTCGGGACGGCAGTTGAACAGCCGCGCCGCCGACGCGTGCAGTGTCGCAAAGGCCCGCTCCTCGGCATTCTCGTCGAAATGGATCGTCCCGTTCTCGGCCAGATCATGCGTCCATTCGACCACCGCCCGCTCCGCCCCGCTGTACATGAGGCAGACCGAGGCGGTGTTGAGGTAGACACTCTTCTTGGCCGCCGGGAAATCGTCCGGCGCGACGATTGAGGTCAGGTTGGACAATGCAGTGTCGCCTCGAAGCTCAGCGCCAGTCAATTGCGTTAGGACTGCGAATCATGCTCCCGCCGCGTGCCTTGGTCAATGACGATCGCGCGGCCTTGTTGAGAACGTCACGGACCCAAGCATTCGTACTCCAGGCCTGCGAGGTGCAACGGATGCGAGGTGCCACCCGATTCGGCGACGACGGGTGGCACCTCGGCTTCGTCAGATCACTTCGGGGTCGAGAGATCCGGCCGCACCATGTAGATCGTGGTGTGCGTCTCCGAGAAGGACTCGTTGAGTTGCTTCATCGTGGCCTTGGCCGCGTCCTCGGAGCCTAGCGACGTCCCCAGGACCTTCATGAAGGTGGGCTCAGGCTCCTGCATGCTGGCGTAACTCTCGTAGGGGAAAACGACCGTCATGCCACCGGTGCCGCCGATCGTGTTCGAAACGGCGTAACTGTTCGGCCACTTGCCGTCGACCGCCGCCTTCTGGATCTTGTTCAAGGCGTCCATCACCTGGCCGAACGCCCCCGGCTTGACCTGAAGGTCCTCGACCTGGAAATAGCGGTACTGCTTGCCCTCGTGCCAAGGCTGTGGTCGAGGTCGTCCTCCGTCAGGTAGTGCTCGACCCGCGCCACGTGCGGGGCCACGTCCTTCTCGTATTGCGAATCGGCCTTGGCTTTCATCGCCCAAGCTTCGTAGGCGTCCAGGTCCGCCCACTGGTGCTCGCCCGAGCGATAGACGAAGAAGCTCAGATCGTCGCCGACGATCGGCGTGAACGCTGTCCAGCCGTAGGGCTCGCCGGCTTGCTTACGCCAGGCGAGGTGGGCATTGGCGGCTTGTTGGAACTGCTCAGCGTGACCTTCCTTGGGCCAGAAGACCCACAATTCCGCGATCTTGCCCGGTGCCGCCTTCTTCTCCTCAGCGGCGCCAGCCGCCACGGAGAGAAGAGCCAACACCGCTCCAGCGATGACGCAGGTGCGCTTCAACATGGTCCTACTCCTTTCGAGTTGTCAGCCGAGTATAGACCCTGCGAGGAATTACCGCTTCGCCAAGCCGGTGCTAGGCTGGGCTCTCGTGCGTAGACGTCTGTGTTGGCCAACCGCGCTGCACCTGTCGCGAGGCTAGCCCTCGCGCTGGAGATCGAAGACGAGGACGGCAACCATGCTCCTGACCTCCGCCATGATCGGAAGAACAGCCGTCATTGTGATGCTCGCCGGCCTTGCGCTGGGTTGCGGCGCAGAGCCGCCGCCGCAGAGCGCGAGCACGGCCCAGCCGCAGCCGGCGGGTGCCGACTACTCGGGCACCTATCGCGATCCTCTCGGCAATGAGTTCCTGCCCATAGGCCGAGCGCTGGTGCGGAGCCAGGTGACGGACTGCAGTTCCTTCATGGTTGAGCCCAACGCCAACAATCCGCGCGAGTTCAAGATCCGCTGCACGAGGGATGGGAAGACGTTCGTGCACTACCTGGTGAAAACCGACGTGAACACCGTAACGCCGCTGTCGGCGGACGGGTCGTTGCCAAGCCAGCCCTGACGCTGGCGCGGCGCCCACAATCCCCCGCAGAACCATGCGAACTCTCGGCGATGCAGGCGTCTGGTGTCTGGTGTCCGTGGCGCTTCTCTCTGCCCCGGTTGGCGCCGAAGAGCCCGCGTCTCCGCGCCGCGTTGCCGTGCGCGCCGCGCACATGATCGACGTCGCCGCCGGCGCTCGGATCGACAACGCCGTGGTGCTCATCGAGGGTGACCGCATCGTGCAGGCCGGCCGCGGGCTGACCATACCCGCCGGGACGCGGACGATCGACCTGGGCGGGGCCACGATCCTGCCCGGCCTGATCGACGTCCACACCCACCTGTCCAGCGAGAGCGGCGACTACTACACCGACCTCTTCCGCCGCAGCCCGATCGACAACGCGGTGCGTGCGCCCACCTACGCGCGACGCACGCTGGAGGCGGGCTTCACCACGGTGCGCGACGTCGGCGCGGGCGAGTACGTCGATGTCGCTCTGCGCGAGGCGATCGAAGACGGCTCGGTGGTCGGGCCGCGCATGGCGGTCGCCACGCTCTCCATCAGCTCCACCGGCGGGCATGGCGACCTGACTGGCTTCTCGCCCTACCTGAAGCTGGAAGGCGCCACCGGAGTCGCCGACGGCGTCGACGAGATCCGCAAGCGGGTGCGCGAAAACGTCAAACGCGGTGCGGATCTCATCAAGGTCCTGGCCGGCGCGGGCGTGCTGTCGGAGGAGGAGTCCGCGGGCGCACCGCAGTACAGCCAGGAGGAGTTGGACGCACTGGTCGCCGAGGCCGCGATGTGGGACCGCAAGGTCGCCGCCCATGCCCACGGCACGGAAGCGATCAAACGCGCGGTGAAAGCCGGCGTGGCAAGCGTCGAGCACGGCGGGCTGGTCGACGAGGAGACCGTGCGGCTGATGGTCTCGAAGGGCACGTACCTGGTTCCCGACATCTACACCGACATCTTCATCCTCGAGCACGGCGCCGACATCGGCCTGCCGCAGAAGCTCATCGACAAGGAAAAGGAGCTGCGCGTCCACCAGGACGTGAACTGGACGCGAGCCTTCAAGGCCGGCGTGAAGTTCGCCTTCGGTACCGACGCCGGCGTCTACCCCCATGGCCAGAACGCCAAGCAGTTCGTGCTCCTGGCAAAGCACATCGGCATGTCCCCCGCCGACGCCATCCGCACCGCCACGGTGAACGCCGCCGCGCTGCTCGGCTGGTCCGACAAGGTCGGCGTCATCGCGCCCGGCCACTACGCCGACCTCATCGCCGTCGACGGCGATCCGCTCAAAGACGTGTCCGAGCTCGAGCGCGTGCGGTGGGTGATGAAGGGCGGAGTCGAGGTGATGGGTTCCCGCTGAGGCGGGCGAGACCGAGCTTGGTTTTCTATCGGTGGTGCGTCGAGGACGGCCGTACCATTGGCTTCCTCTTCGGCGGACTCGGCCCCGGCTCCGGCTCGCGGCGCGCCATCGCCAAACTTGACTGCTGCCAGCCGATTGATGATTCGAGGCTCTGCTAGGCGCTTTTCGCCGCCCTCCAGAACCCAGTAATGCCCACTGGCATCCAGCGCGAGGACTGCCCGGTGAATATCGGATTCACTGACGTTGCCAACATCGATCTCAACGATATCGCCGAGACTCGGCATCGTCTCTTGGGCGCAAGCCACCCAGGGGCGAAAAACATCAGTACTCACGATGCCATGAGCATACTCCGGGCTGATTCGCAGTCAAGAGTTTCTGGCGTTACACCTTTGTTTCGGCTGGCCGAGTCACGGGCAAGCCCAAGCCCATCAGATACCTGTATTCATTGGTACTCCGAAGCGGGACGGATGGCCTGTGGATTAGTTTCGAACGGTGGGGCGCTCCCGACTGGCAAGCAGGACCGCCCCCGCTAGCCAGGAGTGGCACCTCTCCTGGGGGGCCCGAGATTCGCCATAACCTGGTCACCGCGCCTCACGCCCTGCCTCGTTTCAGCGCGGCGATTGATACACCTGCCCGGCCTTCATCACGAACACCACCCGCTCCAGGGCCCGGATGTCTTCGAGCGGGTTGCCTTCGACCGCGATCACGTCCGCGAACTTGCCCGGCTCGAGCGTGCCGATCTGGCCTTCCATCCGCAGCAGCTCGGCACCGCGCAGCGTCGCGGACCGGATCGCGTCGAGCGGCCGCATGCCGTACTCCACCATGCGCACGAATTCCCGAGCCGACGTGCCGTGCTCGTAGGCGCCGACGTCGGTTCCGAACGCGATCCGCACGCCCAGGCTCATCGCTCGCTGGAAGACGCTCTTGTGGCTGGCGATGATCCGGCGGCGCAGCTCGGTATCGTCCTCCGGGGTGTCGGGGAAGTACACCGACAGCGTCGGGCACCAGTAGGTGCCGCGCTCCACCATCAGCTTCAGCGCCTCGTCGTCGAGCATCATCCCGTGCTCGATCGACCGCACGCCGCCGCGGATGGCGTTCTTCGCGCCCTCGCCGCCGTAGGCGTGCGCCGCCACATCGCGCTGCCAGCGCTTCGCTTCCCCGACGATCGCCTGCACCTCCTCGAGCGAGACCTGGCTCAGCGGCTCGAGCGTCGCCGGGTCGACGTGGCGCAGTGTCCCGGTCGCGTAGAGCTTGATCCAGTCGGCCCCGTACTTCACCTGCCGGCGCACCTCGGCGACCATCGCCTCGCGTCCGTCGGTGAGCGCGGCGGGCTGCGGGAGCTGGATGTCTGGATTGATCCCGGCCAGGTTCATGTGCCCGCCGGTGATCGTCAGGGCCAGCGTCGAGACCAGCAGCCGCGGCCCGGGAACGATCCCGCGGTTGATCGCATCGCGGATCGCCACATCCGCAAACCCCGCCCCTTCGCTGTCCAGGTCCCGCAGCGTCGTGAACCCCGCCTCGAGATCCTTCTTCGCCGCGGCCACTCCTTGCACGGTGCGGAAGGCCTGCGACTTCGTGACCACCGGCGGCGCCCCGCGCTCGTCCTCGGGCTGCAGCAGGACGTGGGTGTGGCTGTCGATCAGGCCCGGCAGCACCGTGTAGGCCGAGAGGTCGATCAGGCGCGCGCCGTCCGGGATCTTGAGGCTCGCCCCGACCCGTTCGATCCGCTCTCCGCTGACCAGGATGACCGCATCCGGCGTCACGGCGCCGTCCACGGGGCTGACGAGCCGGCCGCAGCGAATCGCCGTCACGCCGTCTCCGGCGGCGTGCGCGCGGTCCGAGGGCAGGAGGCAGGCCACGAGCGCCAGCGCGAAGAGCTCGACCCACCCGCGCGCCGCGCCATGTCCCAAGCCTACCCACGAAAGCCCTCACCTGGCCATGTCGTCGTCGTCGTCTGGCCGTCTCGCTCACCCTTCATTTGGGAAGGTCGGCTTGCCGGGGCTCGGGGAGCGCGAAGCTCGCGATGACGCCGATGATCGCCGCCGCGAGCGCCACGATGGCGCTCGCCTTCGCCAGCGCCGCAGCCGGGCTCGCTGCGGTGAGCTGGTTCGCAAGGTTGACGCTGATCCAAGCGGCCGAAGTTCCGAGGAGGCGCCCGCCGACGTTGGCAGCGAAGCTCTCCCCCGTGCCGCGCAGGTGCGTCGGGTAGACACGGGGGAGGTAGTTTCCCCAGAAGCTGAACTGGGCGACGGCGACGAAGCCGCAGAGGAACAGGCCCCAGCGGAAGGCGTCGCTCTCGAGTCCCATGGCGTTCCAGAAGAGCAGCGGAAAGACGAGCAGCGCCGGAATCTGGAACACGCGCAGCAGGCGGCGCCGCGAGACGATGCGCACCGCCAGCAGCGCCAGGGTGACGCGGCCGAGAAGGCCGCCGACCTCCTGAAGCTTCTGGGTGCCGGCGACGACCTGCTGTTGCGCGGGCCGCTCGAGCGGTTGCACGTCGTCGAGTCCGGGCACGATCCGCGTCGCTTGTTGGATCGCGCCGAAGGCGAGGGCGTAGCTTGCAGCCACGAGGATCGTGGTCACGATGGTGGTCCGCCGCAGCTCAGGGCTGAACAGCGCCGAGAAGCGCGGCCGCGAAAGCGTGCCGGCCTCCTTGCTCGCCCGCCACGCCGGAGACTCGGGCAGCCATGGCCGCACGACGAGGAGAGGCAGGGCGGGGATCAGGCCCGAGAGCAAGGTATAGCGCCAGGCCGCGTGACCGCCGGCGATCGCAGGGAGCGCGTCGGCGTTCCGGATGGCCATCCCGTAGACCCAGGCCACCAGCAGACCGCCGAGCGACGAGAACGCCTGCGTGTAGCCGAGTACCCGCTCGCGGCGCGCCGGCTCGGTGAATAGCTCGGCGAGCCACGCTGTGCCGGCGACGAATTCGACGCAGACACCGACGAAGACGACGCAGCGCAGCGCCAGGAGTTGCTCGGGAGTGGTGACGAAGGCCGAGGCCAGCGCTCCGAAGGAGTAGATCAGGATGCTCCACACCAGGACCCGCCGCCGCCCGAGACGATCGGTGAGCCAGCCGCCCAGCAGTCCGAAAATGCCGCCGAAAATGGCGGGCACATAGAAGAGGCGACCCATCCAGCTGTTGATCTCCGGGCTGCCCGGCCGGACTCCGAGCAGCTCGGCGAGCGCGGGCGGCCCTACCAGGGGCAGCATCAGCAGCTCGTAGATGTCGAAGAGGAAGCCGATCGCCGCCACCGAGCAGATCAGCCACTCGAGGGAGGTGAGACGAATCTGCGATTTCGCGGCGGACTCGGGACTGTTCAGCATGGGCCTCCCTCGATTCGCCCTTGGAAGCGCCGGACGGCGCGCCGATAGTCGCTGTTGTGCGCCATGCTACCCTCCCCAAGCCTCCGCACGAAGTCCGCCGGCGCCGACGACGAAGCCGTCCGCTCGACGGTAGCAGCGCTCGGCTACTCCTCCTTGAGCGCCTGCACGAGCGGCGCGCGGACCGTTGCGGCGACGGCGGCGAGGCTGGCGAGGCAGCCGACGGCGAGCACGGCGCCGAGGGTGAGCAGCAGCGGCCGCCAGGGTATCGCGCGACGCCTGCGCGGCGAGGTGCGGCACCGTCGCCACCGCCGCCGAGGCGACGCCGAGCGCGAGGCCGGCGACGAGGAGCACGAGGTTCTCCGCCAGCACCAGGCCCGCGAGCTGCGAGCGGCGGAAGCCGAGAGCGGACATCATCGCCAGCTCGCGGCGCCGCTCGAGCGCGTTGCGCAGCAGCACGACGCCGAGCCCGACCGTGCCGAGCAGCAGCCCCAGCCCGCCCAGGGCCTGGAAGGTCGAGAGGTAGGCGGTCTCGACGGCGGCGAAGGCGCGCAGGCGCTCGGCGGTCGGCGTGGCGTCGAAGCCGAAGCGCTCGAGGCCGCGCTCGAGCGGTCTCGCGTACGCGCTGCCTCGGCGCCACGCGGCGCTTCGACGAGGAAGTACGAGGCGCCGGCGCGGCTCGGGAAGTGGCGCACGAAGGCGCGCTCCGAGATCAGCAGCTCGCTCTGGAAGAGGCTCCGCGCCAGCAGGCCCACCAGGCGCAGACGCAGCGGCTGGCCGCGCTCGTCGACGAGCACGACGTCTTCGCCCAGGCCGAGCTTGAGAATCCAGGTCGCCGAGTTGGCATCCGCGAAGGCGGGAAGGACGCCCGTCGCCCAGATCCTCGTCGAGCAAGCCCCACGGCTCCGCCACCGGCTTCGACAGAGCCTGGAAGCTGAAGCCGCCGCGGTCGATCATCTCCGGCGGCACTCCGAGCACCCGCGGCCGCCGTGGCTGGTAGAGATTGAGACAGCTCGCGTCCTCGCCGGGCAGCAGCCGGAAGGGGACCACATTCGTGCCGGCGAGCGCCGAAGCCTCGCCGAGGCCGAGCTCCTCGCGCGAATCGGATCGGTTCAGATCGCCGACGATCGCCACGTCGCTCTCGGCCACCAGAGCGAAGCCGCCAGCGCCGGAGGCGCGATCGAGCGGATCGATCTCGCCCTCGCCACGGTGGACCGCGATCACCGTGAGGACGAAGGTGGCGCACGCGACGAGGGCGGCGGCGAGCAAGCTCCGGCCGCGGTTGCGGGCGCCGTTGCGCGCGCCCGCGGCGAGCCAGGCCGGCCCACGCAGGGCGAGGGCGCGGCGGCGACTCCACGACCGCCGGTCCCCCCAGCGATCCGCCAGCGCGGCGAAGCCTGCCGCCAGCGCCAGTGCGCCGGCGCCGAAGGCGAGCGCAGGCGCCGCGCGCTCCTCGGCGAAGAGGGCGGCAGCGGTCGCGACGCCCGCACCCGCGAGCGCCGTCGCCATGGTCCGCCTCGCGAGAGCCGGGCCTCTCGCCGACGCCGCCGAGTCGCCCGGCCTTCCGGCGAGAAGCTGCGCCGCCGGCCAGCGTGAAACGCGGGCGAGCGCCACCGCGAGCGTGATTGCAACGACCAGGAGCGAGAGTCCGCCGCCCAACAGCAGCGTGCCCCCCCGCACGTGGAGGAAGAGCACGGGTGCGCCGATCGCGCCCACCCACCAGGTGCGCAGGCCGTACAGCATGAGCGGCGGCGAAGCCGACCGCGCCGGCGAGCCCGGCAAGCACGCCGAGCGCCGACACCGCTCCGGCCTCGACGAGGAAGCGCCGGCGCACGGTGCGCGCGGTGAATCCGAGGGCGCCGAGCAGACCCACCTCGCGCCCTCGCGCTTCGACCGCCAATCCCTCGAGCAGTGCGACCAGGAGCAGCGCGGCGGCGAGCAGGAAGGCGCTGAAGGCGAGGAACAGGGCTGGAGAAGTCCGTGGAGCCCCGTCCCGCATCGAGCGCCTCCGCCCGCGCCTCGCGCAGCGAGAGACCGCCTGCCGCCGGGCCGATCGCTCGCGGGATCGTCGTCGCGAGCGTCCGCGCCAACTCCGCAGACCATCATGCCCGCCGGTGGAGTCAAGCGCAGCGAGGAGGTGGCGCCGAAACGGCTGCTCCAGAGCCGCTGCCCGTCGGCGAGCGCGACGAACGCCTTCGGAGCAGCGCGGTGTTGCTGCCAGTACTCCTCGTCGACCGGGCGGATGCGCGAGAGGTCGATCGGAAACGGCGGGTCCCAGTCGCTCATTCGCGCGGCGTCGGAGAGCCCCGGCAGCTCCGGCGTCAGGCTTGCGTCGACGGCGAGACCGCGCATCGCCGCCACCGCCGCGACGCGGAACGTCGCCGAGCGCTCGACGAGCTCGTCGCGCGGCCCGACGGCGAAGTAGTCGAGCTCGATCTCCGCGCCCGGACGGGCGTCGAGCTGCTCCGCCGCCCAGCGTTGAGGGCGATCTCCCCCGGTCGCGAGGGGCGGCATCGGCGTGCCGTCGAGCGTGACGAGACCGGCAGTCCGAGTCGAGCGCCGTCACCGTCGAGTAAGGGACCTCGCGCGGCCCCAGGCGCATCCGGTTCGCGAGGTAGGTGAAGACCGTCGTCGGCGTTGCGCCGGAGAGACGCGCGAGCTCGACGAGCCGCGCGATCAACGCGTCATCGAGCACCAGGCGTTCGCTCTCGACGACCGCCTCGCCGCCGCGTTCGGAGACCGAGAGGCCGAGATCCGCGAGCGTCACCGCGCGCGCGAGCGCCGCCTGCGGGTCCGCTCCTCCGGCGGCCACCAGCAGATTCGCCCGATCGCGCACGCCGAGCGCGCGGGCGAGCCGCGAGCGCTCGACGACGGCGTTACGCGACGCACCCTGCCGTTGGTCGAGTCGAAAGCCGCCGAGGCCGCGCTCGGAGAGCAGGCCCGCGACCGACAACCGCAAAGAAACGACGCTCTCCTGCGCCTCCTTCCGGCCGACCAGCGTCTCGCGCGGGACGGCCGAGTAGGAAGGGAGGAGCAGGTCGACGGTGTCGCCGACTTCGGCCCCGAGCTCGCGGGCGAGGCCCTCCGCGAGCAGCACCGACGGATAGGACTGTCCTTCCGACCGCGCAAAGGAGAGCTGCGCGTCGGGGAAGAACGCTGCCCACGAAGCGTCGACGCCGAGCACGGTCACCGCCGAGGCACGCTTCCTCGACTCGGCGTGGCGGGCGGATGCGCGGGCGACCAGAGCCGCGGCCGTGCTCCCGCCGCCCTCCCGGCTCCAGTCGGCGGCAAGCTGGTCGCGGAACAGGCGCTCGGCGGTCACCACCCGCTCGATGCCGCCGAGCCGCGACAGCGCGAGCTCGCGCAGGCTGTCGCGCACCGAATCGCCCACCACGAGAGCGCCGGTGAGCACCGCCGCCGCCACCGCCACCGCCAGCGCCAACGCGAGGTGCCGGCGCCGGTGGTAGATCAGACTTCGGAGCACCGCCCCTCCACCAGCTCGAAGCGGCGGCCGAGCCGCGCGGCCACCGCGGTGTTGTGGGTGACGACCACGAGCGCCGCCGGCGGCGCTGCGCTGCGTACTTCCGGCGCAACGTCTTCCCGGCTCAGCTCGAGCAGCAACTCGACGATCGTCGCCGCGCTGCTGGCGTCGAGCTGGCCAGTCGGCTCGTCGCAGAGCACCAGGCGCGGTGCGAGCAGAAGGGCGCGCGCGATCGCCGCACGCTGCCGCTCGCCGCCCGAGAGCTCGGCCGGCCGGTGCGCCGCTCGCGAGGCGAGACCGACGCGGTCGAGAAGTTCGCGCGCGCGCTGCTCGCGCTCGCCGTCGATTCGAGCGAAGGCGAGTGCCGGGAGCAGCACGTTTTCGAGCACGCTGTACTGCGGCAGCAAGTGGTGGTCCTGGAACACGAAACCGATGCGCTCGTTGCGCAGGCGGGCGAGTGCCGCCTCGGGGAGCGCGAACGGGTCGGCGCCGGCGAGCCGAACCTCGCCGCTGGTCGGCCGCTCGAGGGTGCCGAGGATGTGCAGCAGGGTGCTCTTGCCGGAGCCCGAAGGGCCGGTGATCGCCGCCGTCTCGCCGGCCGCCAGCGCGAAGCTCGCTCCCGAAATCACTTCGAGTGTCGTCGGTCCCAGCGTGAAGCGCTTGACCAGGTCCCGCACCTCGACGGCTGGCGGCTCGGCGATGCTCATCGCCGACCGCCTCCGCTGTCCTCTGGCGTGCTCGCATGCTCCGCGAGCTGCGCCGCCAGGAACTCCGGTATCGCCACCGGCTGCGGCCGCTCGCCGCCGAGCACGCAGCACACCGAGGACATCGTGCCGTACGCCACCAGGCGCTCGGCGCAGGTGAAGGTGAAGGCGTAAGTCATCGACGACGTTCCCTTGCGCACGACGCGAACGTGGATCTCCAGCACGTCGCCCAGCCGCGCCGGCGACCGGTAGTCGCAGCTGGCTGCCCGGCGCGGAAAGCCGAGGAGACTGCCTTCGTGCTCGAAGTGCACCTTCGTGCCGGCTGCGGCGAGTAGCTCGTGCTCCGCGGACTCCATGTAGACGAAGAAGCGTGCGAAATGGACGATGCCGCCCATGTCGGTGTCGGCGAACTCAACCTTGCGCCGTGTGCGCAGCTCAGTAATCGGCATCGGCGGCATCGTCGGCTCCTCTCTCTCCGCGGCGCGTCACGGCTTCCGCGAGCACCGCGGCCGTGGCACGCGCCATCGACTCCTCGCCCCTGCCGGCATGAACCGCGGCGCGGCCGCGGCGACCGAGCTCGAGCCGCCGCGCCTCGTCGTCGAGGAGCTCGCGCAACGCTGCGGCGAGCGCTTCGGTCGACCCGGGCTCGACCAGGAGGCCGCCGCCCGTCTCCTCCAGCATCTCCGGGAACGAGCCGTGGCGCGGCAGCACCACCGGCACGCCGTTCGCCATCGCTTCGAGGGCGAAGAGTCCCTTGGGCTCCTGGTAGACGGTCGGCACGGCCAGCACGTCGAGCGAGCGCAGGAAGCTCACTTTGCCGGCGAGATCGACCTCGCCTACGTGCTCGAAGCGCGCCGCGAGACCGCGCTCGCCGAGACGCGCGACGAGCGCGGCGAAGTAGGCGCGGTCCTTCGAGCCGAGGTAGCCGGCGACCCGCAGCCGCAGCGACTCGCGGCCCGGCTCGTGAGCGAGTTGCACGAACGCCTCGACCAGCAGGTGCAGGCCCTTCTCCGGGCAGACGCGGGCGAGGTAGCCGATGGTGGGCGGCCGGCCGACCGCGCGGGGCATCGGCGCCGATGCGTACTGGCTCAGGCGGATGCCGAGCGGGACGACGCGCAGCCGCAGCGGCGCCGACACCGAGCAGCCGACCCATCTGCGCGGCGTACCAACGCGACGGCGCGATGAAGAGGTCGGCGTCCCGGGAGCGCTCGGCGAGCAGAACGAGCGCGCGGTTCCGATGGGGCTCCACGAGGTCGCCGAGGAAGAGGTCCTCGCCCTGCAGCGAGACCACGATCGGCACGCCGAGGACCTGCCGCAGCCGGCGCGCCATGCCGAGGAACAGCGAGTTGCTGAGATGGACGACATCGGGTCGGAATTCGCGCGCCAGCCAGTCGACGAGCTTGTCGAGCTCCTTGGCCTGCGCCCCCCGCTCGCCGGCAAGCGTCGACAGTGTCAGCTCGCCGAGCCCTCGCGGCGTCGGTCGAGCCGGCGAAACGCGACACCCAGCGCAGCAGGGCGGGCCGGTCGAGAAGGCGGTCGATCCAGCGCGGCGTGCGGCGGAAGAGGACGGCCTTCTGCTGCAGGTAGACGTTGACGGCGCCGTAGACGACGTGGTCGATCGCCACGCCCTCCTCGTCGGTGCGCATCGGCGTGTAGGCGGGCAGAAGGACGACCTCGTGCCCGAGCTGCATCAGCGAGGCCGCGAGCGTGTTGTCGTGCAGGCAGCTGCCGCAGTACATGCCGGCGGCGCCGGCGCCGATGTAAGCGATCCTCATGCCGGCTTTCTCGAGATCGAATAGCGAGCCACGACTGGTCGGGCCGCGCCGTCAACCGCGCGCGAGCGAGAGCCGGAACGCAGCCATCTCCTCGCCGTTGCGAACCAGCAGGACGTCGCCGGCCAGCACCGGGTGGTTCCAGGTCTTGCCCGTTATGGCCGGGAGCCGCGCGAGCTCCTCGAATCGATCGGGGGTCGCGCGGACCAGCGCCAGCTCGCCCTTCTCGGAGACCACGAGCAACAGGCCCTGCTCGGCCAACAGAACGAGCTGACCGCTGCCGTAGCGCCCTCCCTTCCACTTGCGCTTGCCGTTCTCGAGCTCGATGCACGCGAGCATGTTGCCGTCGAAGCCGAAGGCGTGGCCTTGGTGAACGACGAAGTCGTTGAAATACGGCTTCAACCCGTTCGAGGTCCAGCGCTCTTCGGCCGTCCACCCGGTGGGTCCGTGGCGGACCGCGATGCGGTCTATCCCCTCCCCAGCGCTGAACAGGAGGTCGCCTTCCGCGTTCATGGCCGGCTGCACGATGCGGTCGCCTCCCGGCCCCTCGTGTTGCCAGAGTACCTTGCCGTCGGTCGGCGAGACGCTGGTCATTCCCTTTCCACTCAGCAGCAGGACCTGCGTGACTCCGTCGATGGTCACCAGATGGGGCGAGCTGTAGCTACCGCCCGCTTCGGGGCCGTACCAGCGCGGATCCCCGGTGAAGCGGTCGTAGGCGGCGAGCTTGCCGGATGCGGCGACCAGGACGATGTCGTCGACCACCAGCGGCGAGCTCGAGAAGCCCCAGCCCGGGACCTCCGTGCCGGTGTCGGTCGCCGGGTTGCGCGTCCAGACGAGGGTGCCGTCCGAGGCGTCGAGCACGTTCAGGATTCCGGTCGCGCCGAAGGTGTACACGCGACCGTTGGCGAGGGTCGGTGTCCCGCGCGGACCTGCACCGGCGTTCGATTCCCAAAAGCGGGCCTTGTCGCGGTGTCTCCAGGCTGGCTCGCCGGTGGTCAGGTCGTAGCTCGACACGAGCTCGTCGTCACCCCGCTGCTCCTGGGTATAGAGCAGGTTGCCGCTGACTGCGAACGACGACCAGCCCGGTCCGATCGGTCGGCGCCAGATCTCGACCGGCGGCGACGAGGACCAGTCGGTCTCGATGCGCACACCGCGGACGATCCCGTCGCGCTCGGGTCCCCGGAATCCCGGCCAGACGGCTCGACTCTCCTCTGCAGCCAGAGTGGTCGCGAGTGCCGCCGGGTCGTCGGCCCGCTCCAGCAGACGCTCCTCGGGACTCTTCGTCCACCGCCAGGCGAAATCCGAGTCGGCTTCGCCGGTGATTCCGCCGGTCCGTAGCAGCGTCATCGCTGCGCATGCGAGCAGGATCGATGTGGCCAGAACCGTGCGTCGCCTTCCGGCGGGAAGGCGGCGGCCAACGACGGCCCCGGCAACGAGCGCGACGCTCACCACCGGGACGGCGTAGAAGGGGAACATGAACCCCATCATCCCGTTCTGGATCGAAACATGAACGAGCCTCGACGTTGCGAGCAGTGCGACGATCATCAGCGTCAGAACGCCCAGGCGCTCGGGCCAGGGCGACCGGCTGAAGAACGTCCACCAAAGGACGATGATCAACCCGCACACCGCCCCACCCAGTACGCCGATGGCGGCTGCTCCCGGTGCGACGATCGGCACGACGAGCTTGAGTACACACAGCAGGACCGCGGCGACGACACCGGGCCACAGCCGGAGCGGTTTGCGCGGAGCTGTCTCTTCGGTTGCCATGGTCACCTCGAGGTTACGCTTGCGGACCCCTGGTGTTTCGGTGCTCGGTCGGCCAGGGGCAGGAAACGCTCGACGCGGTCGCTGGGCGGCGCGGGGCTGCAGAGCGAAGCGACGACCATGGCCAGCGTCGAGGCGGCGAGCACCACCACCACCGGCATCAGGCCGGTTCCGCCGACAGTGTAGCCGGGATCGTTCCAGCCGCGCACGAGGAACCAGGCCCAGAGCGCGAGGGCGGTGAGGATCGAGGCGATGCCGCCCGCCGCCGTGCTGCGCCGCCAGAAGAGCGCCGGCCAGCAGCAGCGGCAAGAGCCCGGCGAACCCGGTGAAGGCCCAGACGCCGATGCGGAACAGGCCGCGGTCGGCGACCAGCGAGAGTGCCCATGCCACGAGGAGCACGGCGGCGACGAAGAGACGCCCGGCGACGACCTGCTCGCGTTCCGGGAACGGCCGCCCGCGCCGCCGCCGCCGGCGGCCGACGACGTCGCGGGTGAACATCGTCGAGAGCGCGAGCACCTGCGTGTCGATGGACGCCATCACCGCGGCGAAGACCCCCGCGGCGAGGACGCTGCCGAGTGCGCCCGGCGCGTGGCTGCGGAGCGTTCGCATCAGCACCGAGCTCGTGGCCGGACCGCTGAGGCCGGGGTGGTCGAGCGCCGCCATGATGCCCAGCAGCACGCTCGGCAGCCAGATCGCCGCCACGCAGAGCGGATAGGCGACGACCGAGAGCCGGAAGGTCGCGCCGCGCCGCGCCGTCAGCCAGGTAAGGAACATGTGCGGGAACATGGCGACCGAGAGCGGGATCGCCATGTAGCTCAGCATCTCGAGGGGACGGATCCGGTCGCCGCGCACGAGCAGGGCCGGATGCTCGGCGGCGAGCCGCCCGAACACTGCCGGCAGGCCGCCGAGGTCGCCGACGACGACGCCGAACAGCGCCGCCCCGAGCGCTACGAAGAGCGCCGTCTGGAAGGCGTTGACCCAGGCCGTACCGCGCATGCCGCCGAGCGCCACATAGCCCAGCACGACTGCGGCGGTGAGGAGACTCGCCGCCCACTCCGGCAGGGCGCCGGCCGAGACCTCGGCAAGCGTCAGGCCGCCGCCTTTGACCCCCAGGAGCAGATACGGCACGAGCAGAACGAGCAGGGCGACGAAGAGCATGTGCGCCAGTGCCTCCGAGCCCCAGCGCTCGCGAAAGTACTCGACCTGCGTCAGGAAGCCGTGGCGTCTGGCCACCGCCCATACCCGCGTTCCCAAGAAGAGAAACACCACCGGCGCGACCAGTGCCGAGGAGGAGGCCATCAGCGCGAAGACGCCGATGCCGCGCTGGTAGCTCTCCGCGGACGCGCCGAGCAGAGAGAACGCGGTCATGTGGGCGCCGAGGAGCGAAGTCAGCAGCAGCACCGGCCCCAGCGAGCGCGCGGCGATGAAGAAGTCCTCGCTGGTGCTCCGCGCCAGACGGGCGCTCGCCGCGCCGAGGCCGACCAGGGCGACGAGATAGATCGCGACGACGACGAGAGTCACTCGCGCTCCTCGCCGCCGCTGCCGGCGTCCGACATCTCGGGCGGCCAACACCAGCGCAGCGCCAGCCCCAGCACCAGGGACACGGCCAGGCAGAAGGCGACGTGGTACGTGAGCCCGATCGGCAGGCCGAAGACGAGGCGCGGGTCGCGCCAGAGCCAGACGTCCTGATGGAGGACGAAGAGCGTTGCGACCAGGACTGCGACGGCTCGCCGTCCCCGTGCGCTCGCTCCCGTGCGCTCGGCCGGTTCGGTTCGCAACGGCGCGGTCTACGTCCGAGTCGCGGCGCCCGCCGCGGCCACCGGGGGATCGAAAGGCGGCGCCGCAGGCAACTCGATCATCTCGCCCAGGCGTTCGAAGAGGTCGCCGACTCTCTCGCGGTATACGTTGCCGGTGAGCAGCATGACGATGTCGCGGCGGCAGTGCGGGTGGGCGCGCAGGAACTTGGCGAAGCTGAAGCCCTCCGCGTAGTAGGTGTAGACCAGCCGGCGCAGCGCCTCCATGCCGTCGGTGAACTCGACGCCGAAGCGGCCGAGCTGCGGCCCCGAGAGGTCGCCGCCGGCGAGGCCGTCGTTGATGGCGTCGGCCGCCATCTCGCCCGACTTCAGCGCCAGCAGGACGCCGGTCGAGTAGATCGGATCGATGAAGCCGAAGGCGTCGCCCACCAGCACCCAGCCGTCGCCGGCGATCTGGCGCGCGCGGTAGGAGTAAGTCGCCGGCGAGCGCGGATCGGGAAGAGCTGCTCGGCGCCGGCGATGCGCCGCCGCACCGGCGCGGCGAGGGCCAGCTCCTCGGCGAAGGTCGCCGCAGGGTCGCCGGCGCGCCCCTTTACCAGGTAGTCGATCGGGCCCACCACTCCGACGCTCACCACGTCGTCGGGCAGCGGGATGTACCAGAACCACGACTTCCCGGTGGTCGTGTTGATCACCAGCGTCGCGCCCTCGTCGATGCCGGGGTCTCGCAGCGCGCCCCGGAAATGGGAGAAGATAGGAGATGTGACGCATGCGCGGCTCGACCTGGAGCAGGTCGAGGTGGCGGGCGAGCAGCGCGCTCTGGCCGGTGGCGTCGACCACGACGCGCGCCCCGATCCGACGAGCGGCGCCGTCGCCCGACTGCACTTCGGCACCCACCGCCCGCCCGTCTTCGAAGAGAACGCGCGCTACGGCGAGTCCGCGTCGGACCTCGACGCCCTTCTCCATCGCGTTGTCGAGCAGCATCTCGTCGAACCGGCTGCGTAGCACCTGCCAGGTCTGCGAGCACTCCTGGGGGTCGTTCTCGAAGAAGTAGAACGGCTTCGACGGCCGCCCGGTCTTGCTGTAGAACTGCACGCTGTACTTGCGCGGGAAGGCGCTCGCCTTCATCTTCTCCAGCATGCCCAGGCGCGACAGCGTCCAGTAGGTCGCAGGCATCAGCGACTCGCCGATCTTGAACTGCGGCTCCGTGCTGCGCTCGGCGAGCAGGACCCGATGACCCCGCTCGGCCACCAGGGTGGCCGCCGTGGCGCCCGCAGGGCCGCCGCCGATGACCAGCACGTCGTAGGCGTCGGCGAGCGGCTTCATCAGAAACGCCGCTCCACGCGCAGGCGAGCGGCGAAGGGGGCCGCCGGGATGACCGAGCTCGAGCCGAAGGCGCGCGTTTCGTACTCCTCGTCGGTCAGATTGTCGAGGTCGAGCGAGACATTCCAGGCGCCACGGTCGAAACCGACGCTCGCGTCGAGCAGGAGGACGTCGTCGAGCTCGACCAGGTTGTCCTCGGCGGTGAACCGCTCGCCGACGTAGCGCAGGCCGGCGCCGAACCGCAGACCGCTGCGCGAAGCGCTGGCTCACCCAGAGGCGCGCGAGGTGCTCGGGCGAGAAGGCGGAGCGATTGCCGGAGCGGTCCAGCACGGCGAAGAAATTCGGCGGGCCGGTCGGTACCACCTCGGCGAAGCGCGTCAGCTCGGAGTCGGTGTAGGCGTACGAGCCGACGACGGCGAGGCCCGGGCGCAGCTGCGCCACGAGCTCGAGCTCTAAGCCGCGCGAGCGCTGATCGCCCGCCTGCTGCGTGAAGCCGTTGTCGTCCGGAATGGCGATGTTCTCGCGCTCGAGCTGGTAGAGCGAGGTCGTGGTGCGAATCTTTCCTCCGCGCCAGCTCCGGCGGAGGCCGAGCTCGACCTGCCGGCTGCGCTCCGGCTTGCGCTCCCCGGTCACGCGCGGCGAAGGCGGTGCGAAGGACTGCGCGGCATTGAGGTAGAAGCGAGAGCTCCGGGGCCGGCGCGAAGACCAGGCCGACGAGGGGCGACCACTCGCCGTCCGAGCGGCGCGTGCCCGAAACGTCGTCTTCGAAATCGATGTCGTCGAAACGCACGCCGGCGAGCGCTTGCCAGCGCTCGGAGAACGTGACGTAGTCGACGACGTGCGGAGCGACGATCCGTGCGCGGGTGTCGCCGGCCGATTGCGGCTGCACCACGAGCGGCCCGCTGGCGGGCGAGGGATCGAAGAGGTCGGCGAAGGGCAGCTGGGCGAAGTCGAGCGTGAACTCGTCGTCGGCCTGCGAAAGCTCGAGGCCCGCAACCAGCCGGTGCTCGACGCCGCCGGCGCTGCCGGTGTACGTCAGCTCGAGCTGGTTGCCGAAGGAGCGCTGCCGGTCGTCGAGGAGCAGGAGCGAGCGCGCCACGACGAAGCCGCCGAAGCCGTTCGGAAAGGCGCCGAAGAGAAGGGTGCCGTCCGAGATCCAGTCGAGGCCGCGGAAATAGGCCTTGTTTCTCAAGCCCAGCGTCGGCGTCAGCTCGATCTGGTAGTCGGCCTGCAAACGGCGCACGTCCTGCTCGGAGCGGTCGCGGTCGGACTCGTACGCCGCGTCGCGCGAGACCGGCGGCAGCTCGCCGTTCACCAGGGGCAAGCCGGCGTCGGGCTGAAAATCGGCGGCTCCGAGCTCGGCGTTGACCGTGAGCGACGAGCTCGGGCTCGGCCGCCAGGTGAAGGCCGGGTTGAGCGCCGTCAGCTCGCCGTCCTTGCCCTCGCGGTGGCCATCGGTCTGGCTGTAGGTGGCGTTCACGCGAAAGGCGATCGAGCCGTCGGCATCGGCGATGTTCCAGTCGAGCTCGCCGGCCGCGGTGCCGAAGCTGCCGCCCTCGATCGCGACGCGACCGAAGCGGCCCGGCTCGGGTTGCCGGCGCACCAGGTTGACCGCGCCGGCGAGCGGGTTGCTGCCGTAGAGAAAGCCCGCGGGACCCTTGAAGACCTCGACGCGCTCGATGTTGAAGAGCGGGTAGTAGGTGACCTCCGGCTCCGGCACGCCGTCGGTGAGCACCAGGCCGCTCGACAGCGCGTCGAAGCCGCGCAGGACGAAGTAGTCGAACAGCCCGGCGCCCGCCTCGACGCCGACGCCGCTGACGTTGATCAACGCATCGCCGAGCGTCCGGGCACCCTGCTCGTCGATCAACAGGTCGCCGACCACGCCGACGTTGGCGGGGGTTCGATCGAGCGGGACCTGCAGCTTGGTGACGATCGAGCTCGAGGTCGGCACGTAGGGCAGCGTCTCGAGCGACGGTGATCTCCTCGGTCTGGGTGATGGTCGGCGCCACCTCCGCGGTCGGCGGCTCGTCCGCCCACACCGGGGCCTGGAGGGCAAGCGCCAGGACCCACGCACCACCGAGACTCGCCCCACGCCTGCTCATTCAGCGAACCTCCCTAGCCTGCGACGTCCAGCGCCACGAGCTCGCTCTCGGTGCGCAAGTAGAGCCTCTTGCCGGCGAGCGTCGGCATCGTCCAGGTCTTGCCTCGGAGCACCTTGGCGCGGGCTTTTTCGCGGTAGCCGTCCGGTCCCGACTCCACCAGCGCGAGCTCGCCATCGTCCGACAGCACCCAGAGGTGGCCGTCGGCGGCCAGCAAGCGATCCCTTGCCGAAGCCGCGCTGCTTCCAACATTCGGTCGCGCCGACCGGCTCGATGCACTTGAGAGTGGCGTCGTCGAAGCCGTAGAGGTGGCCGCCGACGCAGCACCGAGCTGTTGAAGTGGTTCTTCATCACTCGGTTGCGCCACACTGATTCGACGACCGGATTGCCGCCGCGTGACGAAACGCGCAGGAGCTGCGCTCCGCTGTCGTAGCTCGAGGAGATGAAGAGCTTGTCGGGGGCGATGAAGACCGGCATCGCCGCGTTGACGTCGTAGGAGGTCTGCCAGGGCACGCTCCAGTACCGCTTGCCGGTCTGCGGCGCCACCGAGATCAGCGACGTGCCGGCGAAGAAGATCGCCTGTCGGACGCCAGCGATGGTCGAGCACCAGCGGTGTCGAGTAGCCGGGGGCGTCCGATTCCGCGGCCCAGACCATCTTCCCCGTCACCTTGTCCAGGGCGAGCAGGGAGCGATTGTTGCCGCCCCCGGCGTTGACCAGGAGCATCCCGCCCTCGACGACCGGTGAGCTGGAGACGCCCCACTGCGGCACGACGCGCGCCGTACTTCTCCACCAGGTCGACGCTCCAGCGAACCTTGCCGGTGGCGGCTTCCAGGGCCGCCAGCTTGCCCTCGGCGCCGAGCGCGTAGACCAGCTCGCCGTCGACGGTCGGCGTCGCCCGCGGCCCGCCGCCCTGGCCGTCGCGGCGGTCGGGCCCGAGCCGGGTGCGCCAGAGCTCCTTGCCGGTGGCGGCGTCGAAGGCGACGGCGAGCTCGTTCCCGCCGCTGCCGAAGAGCGTGTAGAGCCGGTCGCCCGACCACCGACATGCCCGAGTAGCCGCTGCCGAGCGGCGCTCGCCAGAGCACCTTGGGGCCGCTCGCGGGCCAGCTCTTCAGCAGACCGGTTTCACCCGAGGTGCCGTCGCTGCGCGGGCCGCGGTAGTGCGGCCAGTCGAAAGCAGCCGGCGCCGACGCAACGATCGCCGGCACCGAGACCACGAAAGCGAGACCAGCCGCGAGCCTTGCCGTACGCCATTGCATGGGCATCCTCCTCGTCACGTGTAGCGCGCACCGCGAAATGCGGGCTCGTAGAGCTCGGGAAGCATCGTGTCGACTCGCACCAGGCCTGCGGGCGTGAGCACGATGGTGTTGCCCTCGACGGCCAGCAGCCCGCGCTCGGAGAGCCGCGCCAACGCCGGCGCGAAGGCTTCGAGCACGTCGACGCCGAACTTGCGGCGGAACGGCTCGCTCTCGACCTCGCCGAGCTTGAGCTGCAGGATCAGCTCGCGCGTCAGGCGCTCGTGCTCGCTCGTCGCGTAGGCGCGAGCCACGACCGGGCGTCCAGCGCGCAGGCGACCGAGGTACTCGCCCCAGCCGTCCACGTTCTGCAAGTGGACGCCGCTCGATGTGGCCGAAGGAGGCGACGCCGGCACCGATCAGGTCGCAGCCGTTCCAGACCGAGTCGCGATAGACGAAGGTCGACGCCGCGCCCTGGCGCGCACCATGGTGTAGGCGCTCGAGAGCTCGTAGCCGGCGGCGGCGAGCTCGGTCGATGGCGTAGGCGTGCCACTCGCGCTTGTCGTCCCAGGCGGCGAGCGGCGGGCCAGCGAGCCGTCGCGCCAGGCTCGCCGCGTAGAGGGTGTTGTAGGGCAGCTCGAGCTGATAGATCGTGACCGAGTCGGGCTCGACCTCGATCGTGCGCGCGACGGTCCTCCGCCAGGTCTCCCAGGTCTCGCCGACCATGCCGGCGATCAGGTCGATGTTGAGCTGCGGGAAGCCGACCTCACGGATCCAGGGCAGGCACGCGGTCGATCTCCTTGCCGACGTGGGCGCGGCCGTTCTCGCGCAGGATGTCGTCGTCGAAGCTCTCGATGCCGAGCGAGAGGCGGGTGACGCCGATGGGCGCGGATCGCCTCCAGCTTGGCCTGCGAGAGCGTGCCCGGCTCGCACTCGAAGGTCACCTCCTCGGCGCCCTCCCAGGGCAGCGCCGCCTTCAGGCGGGAGACGACGCCCCTCGAGCTGGGCGACGCTGAGGAAGGAGGGCGTGCCGCCGCCGAAGTAGACGAAACGCAGCGGCCGGCCGGCGACCGCCGGCTGTGTCGCGTACCACTCCACCTCCCGAGCCAGGGCGTCGAGGTAGTCGCCGATGGCGTCGGCGTTCTTGTCCGTGTAGACGCGGAAGTAGCAGAACTTGCAGCGCTTGCGGCAGAACGGCACGTGCAGGTAGAGCCCGAGGTCGACTCCCGGCCGGGGCGGCGAGGCGAGCGCGCGCTCCGCCGCCGCCACCTGCTCCGGCTTCCAGAACGAGAACGGCGGGTAGTTGGCGACGAAGACGCTGCCGACTTCGCGCTCGTGGGTGGCGAGCCCCGTGGCGGGCTCGGCGTGGGTCGTCAACGGGTTCCTCCCCGTGGTGGACCGAGAGCGAGAACCGTGCCGTCGGCGGTGGCCACCACGAGGTAGCCGCCGCCGACGCTGGGCGAGGCGGCGAGAGGCGCTCCGGCGGCGTAGTGCCAGAGCTGCTTGCCAGTGGCGAGCGAGAGGACGTAGAGGTCGCCGGACAGCGAGGCGGCGACCACGCGATCGCCGGCGATGACCGGCGAGGCATCGATCCGCGCCGGGGTCACGAAGCTCCAGCGCTCCTTGCCAGTCGCGGCGTCGAGGGCGCGCACGCGCTTGTCCCGCCCACCCACGACCACCAGCGCAGACGCCACCGCCGGCGAGGCGTAGAACGGGAACTCGCGCGCGCTGTCCTTGAAGCGCCAGGCGATGGCGAAGGGTTCGAGTTCGGCCGCCACGACCTCGGTCTCGAAAGTGCCGACGAAGAGACGGCCGCCGGCGATGGCGGGGCTGGCCGCGGTGTTGCCGCCCAGCTCCAGCTTGCCCAGCTCTTTGCCGTCGCTGGCGCGCACGGCGCGCAGGAAGCCGTCGCAGCCGGCGAGGTAGACCACGCCCCCGGCGATCGCCGAAGTGGCGTGAACGTAGCTCTCGGTCTCGAGCTTCCACGCCAGCCGGCCGCTCTTGCCATCGACGGCGTAGAGAAAGTTGTCGTAGGAGCCGAAGACGACGCGGATCTGCTCGCCGTGGACGGCGAAATTGGGCGACGACGTGACGGCGCCGCCTGTTTCGAACGTCCATCGCCGCGCACCTGTCCGGGCATCGACCGCGTGGAAGGTGCCGGCCTCGTCGCCGAAGTAGACGATGCCGTCGTGCACTGCCGGCGAGGACCTGATCTCGCCGCCGGCCTGGTAGCGGAAGCGCTCCTTGCCGGTGGAGAGCTCGATTGCGTAGAGCAGGCCGCCGCGGGAGCCCACGTAAACGCTGCCCCCTGCGATTGCCGCCGTCGACTCCACCCCTTCGCTCGCCTCGAAGGTCCAGGCGAGCGTGAGCGCGGACGGCAGCGCGTCCTCGGCGACGCCGGTGAGAGCTGCGTTGCCGCGAAACTGGGTCCAGTCGGCGCCCGCGGGCAGAGCGGAGGCGAGCAGGAGAAGGATCGCACCCATCCAACCACGCTCCGCGAGACTCCGATCGGCGCGCATCACCGTCGCCTCACCAAGCCGCTTCGTACAGCCGCAGGAAGTCCGCGCTCGGTGAGCGGCCGTGGGTTGAAGGTGCCGGTCCACTCGCGTGTGGCGAGACGCGCCAGCTCGGGCAGACGCTCGCGCTCGACGCCATGCTCGGCGAGGCCGCCCGGAAAACCGGCCGCGAGTCGCATGAGCCGTCAACCTCGACGCCAGCCCTCGGCGTTCTCGCCGCTCAGCTCGCGGTAGAGATCGTCGACCTCCGAGGCGTTGAAGCGCACCACGCCCGGCAGCATCAGGCTGACGGCCAGGCCGTGAGCGAGCCCATAGGCCGCTGTCAACGGGTTGGCCGCCGCGTGCGCGGCACCCAGCATCGAGGCCTCGATCGCCGCCCCCGCGAGGTGCGCGCCGAGCAGCAGGTCGCTCCAGGTGTCGACGTCGGCGCTGCCCGATGTAAGACGCCCGAAGGCCGGCACGAGCAGGCGCCAGCCCTCGCGAGCGTAGAGCGCGGAGACCGGGCTGCGTTTGCTGGTGACGAAGGACTCGACAACGTGTGCGATGGCGTCGAGCCCGGCGAGCGCCGCGACCCGCCGGGACGCCGTCGCCACGACTTCTGGATCGAACAGCACGACGCGGAAGCGCGCCTTCTCGTCGCCGCACGCCATCTTGCGGCCGTGGCGCATCCCCGGCTCCGGCTCGCTGGCCGTGATCAGGGCGTAGGACTGCGCTTCGCTCCCGGTGCCGGCGGTCGTCGGCGCGGCGATCGAAGGCAGCATCGGAAGAACTGCCTTGCCGAAGCCCCAGAACTCCTCCATCCGCCCGCCGTTGGTGGCCACGAAATTGACGCCCTTGGCGGCATCCATGGCGCTGCCGCCGCCCACCGCCACCAGCAGGTCGGCCGCGAAGCGCCGCGCCGCCGTGGCTCCGCGATCGACGTCGGCGCTGGTCGGGTTCTCCCCCACCGCGTCGAAGACCTCGACGGCGAGCCCGGCGGATTCGAGCGCGCGCACGGCGCGCTCGACGTGGCCCGCGGCGCGCACACCGGCATCGGTCACCACCAGCGCGCGTTGTCCCCGAAGCTCCCGAGCGGCCTCGCCGACTCGTTCGAGACAGCCGGCACCGCCGACGAGCTTGATGCCGCCGAGCTCTCCGCTCCACTCCCGGCCGCGCAGCGTGCTGCCGTTCCGCACCAGAACCTCTCGCTCATTCACGACCAGCGGTCCGGTCATGCCGCGGTCTCCGCGGTGGTGAAGGCGCGGCGACGATAGAGGTGCTCGAAGAGGTTGCCCTCGTGCGGTTGGTCCCACGACACGCGGCAGGTAGGAACGGCGGCGAAGCTCAGGCGATCGACGTGCGGGGCCTCGAGTAGTTTTCGTAGCAGCTGCGGGTCCGCCGTGATGGCGGTCACCGCCAGCGAGGAGCCCAACGTTTCGACCAGCTCGCGCTCGGGCACCTCGACCACCGCGGCGAACGGAAACGGGTACTCCGTCTGCGCCAGCGGATGCGTCGCATCGTCGCACCAGACCAGCGTCGGCAGGAGGAAGACGCAGCCGTCGGCCTCGACCACCCGTCCGCCGGAGCGGTAGCGCGCGGTCAGATCCTCGGCACCACCGCCGGCGAGCTGGCGGTCGACTGCGGCCGAGAGCCGCTCCGCCGCGGCGCGCGACGAGAATGCGACCAGCGCCGCCTCGGGATCGTCGAGAGCGCGCGGCGTGATCGCCGCCAGTCGCTCGGCGACGGCCTCGGCCATCTCGCGGCCATGCGCCGGCGTCCGAATGCCCGAGGCGTTGACGCACGAGCGGCCGCCGTTCTCGGCGATCGAAGCCACCATGACGTCGAGGTGCCGGCGCCAATCCGCGGCGGCATCGGCGCCGAAGACCACCTTGCTCCAGCCGGGGCCGTGGACCTCGATCCGCGCATCGCCCCGCCACGGCGACACCGTGCTCGCGTCGCCGAAGAGCAGCGAACGCCCGCAGCGCAGCAGCAGCTCGTTCGGCCACCGCGTGGTCGCCGGGGTAGAAGCCGAGAGCCGCCGGCGGGGCACCGGCGGCGAGAAAGGCCTGCACGATGCGGTAGGGCGTCCACGGGTCCTGCCGTCCAGGCTTGATCGCCAGCGCCACCTTGAGCGCGAGCGCGGGGAGCCAGAGCGCGTGCACACCGGGCGAGTTGCTCGGCAACACCAGCCCGAAGGCGTCGGACTCGCGGCGAAACGACAGCGCTCCCGACTCCAGCCGGCCGAAGCCGGTGTCGAGGATGGAGAGCTCGAGTCCACGCGTGAGACCGGCGAGCACTCCTTCCATGCCATCGAGAACGAAGCGGATCTTCTCGATATTGCGCCGCCCGAGCGAGTGCGGCATGCCGGTGGTGGCCGCGAGCTGCTCGAGGTAGCTGGCCGGGGTCTGCGGCTCGTCACCCACCGGCAACTCCTCGAGCGCAAAGGCGGCGGCCGCACGCCGGCCGAGCGCCAAGAGCTCCGCGGTCGACAGCTGCGCCAAACACGCCTGCGCCGCGTCGGCTTGCCCGAGGTCGCGCGCCACCAGCCCCGGGTTGGCTTGGCTCACGTCGACCACCGGCGCGCCGGAGCGCACGTCGACAATCGTCGCGCGATCGAGGCTCGCGTACGGCTCTCCCCAGCGAAGGACCGGAAGGTGCAGTGGCACGCTCATCGACCGTCGCCGACCATCAATACACCCCGATTACCACCGACTCGGCGAGTCGGGCGAAGGGGCGCAGGTTCGTGACGCCGTCCCAGGGGTAGAGCGCGGTCGGCGCTGCGCGCTCGCCCTCGTCGCGTTCGAGCATGCGCGGCAGGAAGAACTCCTTGGTGAGCGTCGTCAGCATCACCCGCCCGGTCTCGCCGTAGCCGACCGCGCGCTCGGTGTCGTCGGGGTCGACCAGCTCGAAGACGGCACGCGGCAGCGGCGGGTAGTAGGTGATTGCGTAGCCGTCGGTGGGGTCGAACGGTTTCGGGCAGGCGAGGCCCATCAGCGTGTTGCCGTAGGTGGGGACGAAATCGATGCCGGGCACCAGCTCCTCGCGCGCGAAGCGGTGGAACTGCGGCGTCATCTCGGTGCCGCCGCAGAAGATGCCCGTGATGCCGGCACGCACGAGGTCCAGCTTTTCGCACAGCGCCTCGAGCAGCTTGGGAGTGGTGAAGAGGCAGCGGATCGAGCCGTGCGCGCGCAGCAGGGTGAGGCCCTGGTCGATGACATGGTTCTTGTAGGCCTGCAGCTCGTGCATGCGGCCGTCGCGCACCAGCTTGTTGACCCAGCGCGGATCGAGATCGACGTGGAAGGCGATGCCGCCGCGCACCTGCGCCAGGTGCTCGATCGAGAGCCGCAGGCGGCGCGGGCCGGTGGGACCGAGCATCAGCCAGTCGGCGCCGCGCGGGAAGCCGGCGTCGGAGAGCGTCTCGCTGTACTGCGAGTAGTCGATGCGCAGGTCGTGCACGTTGATGCGCGACTTGGGGACGCCGGTCGAGCCGCCGGTCTCGAAGACCGAGATCGGCGACGCGGCGTAGGCCTTCGGTACCCAACGCCGCACGGGTCCGCCGCGCAACCAGTCGTCCTGGAAGTGGCCGAGGCAGCGCAGGTCGTCGTAGCCCTGGATGCGCTCACGTGGGTCGAATCCGAGGCTTCGCGCATGCTCGAGCCAGAACGGGCAACCGGTCTCTGGGGAGAAGTGCCAGGCGACGATTTCGCGCACGTGCGCATCGAGCCGGGCACGCGCCGCGGCGACGCCCGCGACCAGGTCGGCCGGGATTGCGGAGGCACCGCCGGCCGGGGTCAGTGTCGGGTTCAGTGCGCGCCTCCGTGCCGGTGCGCGTGGGGCCTTCCGGGCGGCGGAGACGCCGGCGACTTCTCGGGCTTCTTTGCCGGCGGCGTCCAGCGCGCGCCGTTCTTGAGCGCGAACAGCTTGTTGCGGCTCATCACGTAGAGCACGCCGTCCTTGGCCACCGGCGTCGAGAGCACCGCGGCGCCCATGTTGATCTCGCCGAGAACCTTCTTCACCTTGCCCGCCGCCAGCACCGCCACGTCGCCGTCCTCGTCGCCGAGGTAGACGCGGCCGTCGGCGACGAAGGGCGAGCCCCAGATCGCCGCGAAAGCGTCGTGCGTCCAGTGGAGCTTGCCGGTCTTCGCGTCGAGCGCGTAGAGGAAGCCGGAGAGGTCGGCGATATAGACGATGCCGTCGGCGATGGCCGCGGTGGAGATGGTGCGGTGGAAATCCTCGCCGCCGCGGTGCCAGACCAGCCCGCTCGCGGTGACGTCGCCGTCCTTGCTGGCGTCGATGGCGTAGAAATGGCCGGGGCCCTCGCCGTGCTCCGGGTCCTGGCCGACGCCGATGTACACCTTGTCGTCGTAGAGGACCGGCGTGGCGATGAGGTTGTTGCGCGTCCCCGCGCCGCCGATCAGCCACTTCGAGTCCTTGGGATTGGCGTCGAACTTCCAGAGCAGCTTGCCGGTCGAGCGGCTCGAAGGAGTAGATCCAGCCGTCGTCGCCCGGGAAGATCACCTGCGGCCGCCCCTTGACGACGCCGTAGGCGGGGTTCGACCAGGTGCCGTGCAGGACGTTCTTGCCGGGCGAGGCGTCCTCCCAGACCAGCTCGCCGGTGTGCCGATTGACGGCGATGAAGCTCGGCGCCTGCGGCACCGGCACGTTGATGTGCGCCTCGTCCACTCCCTGTCCGGTCGTGGTGAAGACGAGGTCGCCCACGACGAGCGGGTTGCCGGCCGCCTGGTTGTGCGGGAAGACGTCGAGCTGCTCGATCATGTCGAGCTTCCAGACGACGTCCTCGTCGGTCTCGCTGTTGTCCGTCTCGCCCTTGAAGGGACCGTCGTTCTCGCCGTCGCGGAAGCCGTCGACGTCGGCGGCGATCAGCTCGGCGCGGTTGGAGACGTACCAGAGCCGGTCGCCTTCGACGTGCGGCCCGTCGCAGATGCCCTGCAGCGGCCAGTCGTTGACGCGGCCGGAAGAGAGCTTGGGGTGGGCCGACTGCCAGAGGAACTCGCCGCTCTTCGCGTCGAAGACCATCAGCACGCCGCGGTCGCCGGTGAGCTTGGGATTGCGCGGCCGCTCGTTGTTGGTGCCGGCGAAGATGCGGTCCTTGTAGAGCACCGGGCCCGCCGTAGGACTGCGAGCCCAGCTCGGCGACCCAGAGCACGTTCTCGCCGGTCTCCACGTTCCAGCGCTCGGGCAGCCCCTTGGCCGGCGACACCATGTTGCGCGAACGGGTGTTGCCGAAGAGCGAGTAGTCCTGGCTCTCGGCGAGGCTCAGTCTCTGTTGCGCGGCGAGGATGCCGGCACAGGTGGCGATGGCGAGGAGTAAGAGGACGGTGGTACGGCGTCGGCTCATCGCGGATTCCTCGTCACTTCGACGTTGTCGAAGAAGACGGGCGCCGGCGAGTAGCCGTAGAGGCCGGGGCTCCCCTTCTCGATCGGCAGCGGGTCCTCCGCCACCAGCGTCCACGCTTCGGGCTCGGGCTGCCCGCGCGGCCACACCTTGGCGCGCACCAGCCCCTTGCCGCCTTCGCTGCGTACCGAGACCTTCATCGTGTACCAGACTCCGGCGTCCCAGGCGAACGGCACCGCCTTCGAAGCGCGCAGCTCCGAGTCCCACGAGCGCACCTGGATCTGCTGGTGCGCGCCCATCAGGTCCACGGTGTAGCCGCTGTTGATAAGGCCGACGTCGCCGACCTTGCGCCCGACTCGCTCGGCCATGAGGTCGGCCTGGACCGTGTAGTCCGACCAGTCCGGAGCGCCGAGGAACGTGCGATGGCGGTGGATGCCCTCCGGCGCCGGCGCCTTGCGCAGCACCTTGCCGTCGTCGCCCTCGGCGACTTCGAAGCGAGCGGCGCCCGACCAGGAAGTACGAGGGCCGCTGTCCCGCGGCGACCGACTCGAACGTCTCGCGATAAGGCGGCGGCGCGATCACCCGCACGCGCGCGGCCGCGGTGAGACCGCCGGCGGTGGTGACCACGCTACCAAGCTGAGTCCCTTGGCGGCGTCGGCAGTGAAACGGCCGGCATTCAGCTTGCCGGCGAGGCCCTGCAGCGACCAGGTCGCGGCCGGCGCGGCGACAGGGTTTCCGTGGGCGTCGAAGGCGAGCACGCGGAAGCTGACCGGTTTCCCGGGCTCTAGGACGACCTCGGCGGGGACCACCAGGAGCTTCGCCGGCGTCGCGGCCCTCGTCACGGCGGGCGCGGCCGATGGAGCCGCCTCCGCGCCGCCGGCCGCGCGGAACGGCTTGGACTTGTCGCCGAGGCAGTAGAGCCCCTCCTCGGTCGCCAGGTAGACGCGCCCGTAGGCGACCGCCGGCGAGCCGTAGATCTCGGCGTAGCGGCCGTCGGGCATGCTGAGCTGCTCGCTGTCGAGAATCTTCCCCGCCGTGGCGCCCGGCTCGACGATGTGGAATCGGCCGTTGACCTCCGTCGCGAAGAGCTTGCCGTCGGCCACCACGGGCGAGCCCTTGCCGACGGTTCCGAGGTTGTGCGACCAGCGCCTCGCACCGGTCTTGGCGTCGAGCGCGAACAAATTGGCCGAGTTGTCGATCACGTAGAGCGTGTCGCCGGCGAGCGTCGGCGACGGGAAGCCGTCCTCGATCGATGCCCGCCACTTCTCGTGGGTCTTAGTGAGGTCAGCCGGTGCCATTGGCGTCGATGGCCACGACGCGCCCCATCTCCGGACGAGTCCACGTTCTCTTCGCCGTGCGCGGCGAACACGGTGCCGTCGGGGCCCACCGCCACCGTGGTGTTGATGCCGAGCTTGCTGAGCTGGAAGCCCCAGACCTTCTCGCCGGTGCGCGCGTCGATGGCATAGACCCAGCCGTCGGCGTTGCCCGCGACGGCCAGGCGCCGACCGCCGAGGGTCGCGATCACGGGCGTCGACTGGGTGTTGAGGTCGGACGGCTGGCCGCCGGGTGTGGAGACCCAGAGCAGCTCGCCCGTCTTCTTGTCGAAGGCGAAGAGCCGATGGCGCGGCGGTCCCTGCTCGCCCCAGCTGGTGGAGACGAAGGTGACGATCAACCGCTCGTCGTCCACCATCGGCGTCTGGGTGCGACCGCCGAAGCCGGAGAAGAAGCCGAGCTCCTCCACCAGGTTGCGCTCCAGACCACCTTGCCGGCGCGGTCGAAGCAGAAGAAGCTCCGCCCACGCCCTGCGCGTAGAGATAGCCGGTCTCCGGGTCGGCGGCGAGGTTGGCCCAACCGACACGGTTCTAGGGAACGGCCGTGTGGTAGACGTCGAAGCGCTGCTCCCAGAGCAGCCGCCCGTCGCCGGCGTCGTAGCAGGCCACCCGCTCCTGGCGGAGCGGGCCGTCGCCCGCGCGGCCGTTGACGCAGGCCCGGCCGTCGAAGACGATCGGCGTCGAGCGGGCGATCAGCGGCGCCCGCCAGACCAGGTTCTCTCCCTCCGGCGACCAGTGGGAGATCAAACCTGTCTCCGGCGAGTTGGCATTCTGGCCGGGACCACGCCAGGCCGGCCACTCCGCGCCTCGAGCGGGCGGCGTGCCGGGGCCCAGTCCGGTGAGCAGGATGGCGCTGATCACCGTCGTCTTCACTACTGTTTGCGCTTTTCGGTTGGATCCGAGCCAGATCGACATGTCTCTTGAAGTTCGAGTGAGCCGTTCCCAGGGCAAGTCTACCTGGCCCAACTCTTCCTAGTACGGCGGTCCGGGCGCGAGGTTCTCCCGTATTTACTTCATTTTACATGTGTGCGGACCGCCGCCGGCGGCGACGGTGTCGGGCGGTAGAGAGTGACCAAGCAGCCACCCAGCGCGGCGAGCAGGATTCCGACGAAGAAGGGCCACCGAACGCTCCCCCATCCCCCGACGGGCGGGTGAAGGACGATCGCGACGACAGCGTTGACGATCGGCGCACCGGCGAACACCAGCGACATGACGACCGCCGGCGTACCTTTTGCGCCAAAGGCGAGGAGCACTCCCAGAGCGCCGACGGCGCCCGCGACGCCCGCGGCCAGCGACCACCCGACCGCGCGAGCCGGCATCTGCCATTCGGCGCCGCGCAGCAGCAGCATCGCCAAGGGTGCGAGCACCGCAGTCAGCAAGTACGCCACGCCCACCCAGAGGAACGCTTTGTAACGGCCGTTGGCGGGATCGCCCATCGCCTGCTGCCCGGCGTGAAGAAGCAGGCCGTAGAGACCCCAGGTGACGATGGTCAACGATGCGTATGCCAGCCAGCCCAGTCCCGAACCTGCAGCGTTCACGCCGTCCCCTTTCGCCGATAGATCATCGGACCGTCGCCGCCTGCCGCTCGTAAGCTTACTCGACGGGGCCGACCAGCTCTCTCAGGGTCCAGGGGTCTTGCAAGCTGTGGTACCCCGAAGCGGGTACGACGGCTTGCGGATCAGTATGGTGCGGTGGTTTGTGGCGGCTTAGAGCACTCGGCAACTGGTGGTCTCGTCGTGGTTAGAGCCCGAGCCGGGGTCTGGCGAGGTCTCTAATCACTGATCACCAAGCGGCACGTAATCACATCGTCCGACCTTAAGAAGAACCCGGGCTCAGTGTCCCCAAAAGCATCGCCATCCCGCAGAGTGCAATTAGTGCCTGCCACCGTCAGCACAGTCTGCACGCCGCCGGAGCCGTCTTCACCAAAGATGAGGCCGCCGAGGATGTACCAAAAACCGCCGGGCGTGTCCCGAACGAACAGGTGTGTCTTGTTCGCGGCAGCTAATCCAGCCGCCGGGTCCGTCGACAGTACAACTTCACACCCGTCCTCGTCTCCGCACAGAGTGATGAGCAGCGCTTCGTCGAGCGGCTGAGGTTCGATAGAGGCCGACACTATGACCAGCCGATTGAGCGTGAGAGGGCTTGCGGCCATAGCCGCCTGTGGAAGCAGACCCGCAGCGAGGAGCAACAGCGTCATGACAGCGACAGGTCGGCGCATTGGAATTCCTCCCTAGAGTCAGTTCAGAGAGTCGAGCAATCAGGCGAAGACAATAACGCCAAACTGCCTGATCGTTCTGGAGACCCTCCGGGACTCGAGGCAACCGTCCCCGGTTGCGCTTGGCGTTCTCTAGAGCAATTAATCGCACTGCCCGGGTTGGTGCAATGGAGTCGCCCCCGAGCGCCGAAGATGGTGCCGAGCGTCGTACTGGAGGACTTCAGGGACTGGGCGCCGCAGGAGTGAGCAGCGCCCGCTGCGATGTCACTCAGTCAACAACGGTGAGATTGCAAGTAATGCTGAAGCCGATTACGTTCGTCGCTCTCAGCGAAAACCCTGCGTTGTCGTCGGGAGTTCCGGACACGTCATCGTCACCGTCCTCGATTGAGCAAACTATGCCGCCGTCGTTGATCTCCAATACAGGCTCGCTGACGGTGTCAGTGTCACCGTGCAGTGCGGGAAAGCCTTCGATCTGCCATTTGTTGACGAAGATTGTCGCACCTGGGCCACGGTACAGCGTTGTCCGTGCAAGCCTCCACGCCGTCGCAAACTCAGTTCGTAGCTGGCGCAAGTTGATGGTACAGCCATTGTCGTCGCGACAGAAGGCGGCCATGACGCTTTCGTCCAAAGCCTCAATCACCTCTTCGCTCGCGCCCACGGTCACGCTGAGTTTGTAGTGGCTGAGGTTGACTTCGTCGCTCCGCAATGGAAACGCCAGCAAGACGCCCACGATGGCCAATAATGCCTGGATACACCGCGAGTGCCGCCTGTGGGTGGGCAATGAATACCTCCGACTGAAGGGGCTGGGTCTGACCACACGGTAACAGGTTGGTCGGCAGCCACGGCAGCGAGAGAGCAATAAGGCTATGGGTCGGTGGGCCGCATTGCGAAGTGGTCTTCAGCGACTAGCGGGCGTTGGTGGCTGCAGCTGCAACCAGAGGCGGTGAATCTCGGCGGGCTTAGCCTTCCGCTTCACCGCTTCGCAGAACGCCAGCCAGATACCGAATTGGTCAGAGGAGAGAAGCCTCCACCCTCCGGGCCTACCAGTCGGTCAATACCAAGTTGGTTCGGAAAGGCTCAGCTCAATCGATGATTGTCAGAGTGCACTGCGCGCCGTCCAAGTTCGAGGCCATTGAGAACGACAGCGCATCTGTAATGTCGATGCCACCAGTCACGGTGTCGGTGTCCCAGAGGGCGCAGACCACGTCGGCACTGGCCACCGCGATCACCGGGTCGGCACTAAAGTCCGGGTTGGCTCCGGGGCTGCCATCCTCTCCGATCCACGAAGTGCCGTTTTCAAGAAAGAAAATCCTGTCATGGACAGCGGCGTGGTTGATGCCGGTGATCACGATGGATACCTCACAGCCGTCGTCGTCTCTACAGCGCCGGGCGAAGTCGTCTTCGATTGAGCCGATCACTTGCCCGTCACTCGATGGTCCGTCGATGACTTCAAGCCTTATCCGATAACGGCTTAGGCTGAGAGTTTCCTGAGCGGAGACCGGCGCTGCCAGGGCAAGCAAGAACACTGCGACGATCAGCGTCGAAACGCGCATGAACGACCTTCCTCTCTTGAATCGCGGGCGTGCTCGTGGGTTACAACGAGGACAATACCGCAGGGCCCTGTTGTTCCGGCGCGGACGATCTACGAATGGCTGGAAGCGCTGCGGCCCTGGGGTCAACCTTGCGGCAGCGCGGGTCCCGGCTAGCAGGTTCCGCCGTTCGAACCCGGGCCACGTAGGCGCGTGGAAGCGGGGGTCGTGATCGAAATAGCCTACCCTAGTCGCTCAGTACCACCGTGCACGATGCCGGCAAGTCCGGCCCGGTGAGCTGCACCCGGAAGCCCTCGACATCGTCGCCGCTCGCGCCCTCCGCATCCTGGACTCTGCAGTCGAATGTGTCCGCGGTGATTCTCATGACCGAGGCGACGCTGAGGTCGCCGTCGCCGAAGTACGATGTGCTTAGCTCGGACGAGTACCATTCGCCGGTGTTTGGGGTGAGAAAGAGTCTCGCGGTGGAAACCCGCGCCTCGTCGGGCATCCTCATGGTCATGACGATCTCGCAGCCGTCGTCGTCACCGCAAAACTGATAGGTGGGAAGGCTCGGGATGTCGACGATGAACGCGGAGATGTCAGGGACCTTCACGATCACCCGGCTCAAGCTGACGTCGCCAGCCTGGGCGGAACCGACGGTGAGTACGGCGAGGGCCAGCATCGCGATACTTGCCTTGCGTTCCATGAACCCTCCCGGGGAAATCGAACACGGTGATCTTCTCCCGTCTAGACGGGGCTGTCCACAATGAGGGAGCACATGCGACGACGGAATCGGCTGCACCACCCCCAGGAGGTGCCGCACCACCCCAGACGGAGATCCCTATGAAGGCGGCCGACAGCGCGGTCACCGAGGCGTTCTTGGCTGAGATCCTGACGCCCGAGCGACTGGCCGTCGTAACCAGTCCTAGCATTCGGGTCACCCGCAGCGCGAGGGGCGCGCCACCTATAGCGAATGGCTAGTCCGCGTTCTTCCGAAGGTACTGCGTCACCGCCGGCCAGTCAGGATATCTTTCACATCCGAACAGGATGTGTTCGCCAGCGAATCTGTCTGCGCCGTTGTTCTTTCTGTCATCGACGAGGAAGTGTCCGACATTCAGTTGTTTGTGATGACTCAAGATTAGGCGCTTGTGCGCTGGCTTTCCGAGGTAGTTCTTCACCCACAGCAGCTTGTCAGACCATGCAGTCGGGTTGTCCCACGGCGAAGTTGAAAGAATGTAGGTGTCGAACACGGTTGTCAGTTCCTCGAAGGACTCGACCGCCTTCTCCACCGGGCGCATGAGGCTAAAGATTCCCGGGATGTCGTCTAGGTGGCCGGCATATTCCTCGAGCAGCGCCTGCTCGACGAAGGGGAATGCGGAAGGGAAGTCGACAAGCACGTTATCGAGATCGATGTAAAGGGTCTTTTGCATGAGTGAAACGATTCTCCTTAGGCCTAAGAGTTAGGTAACCTACCTCGCATCCAGCAGCGGCAAGGCGTTGCGGTACTTCTCAACTCTTGCGTGGTCGCGCGCTGTTGGAGCTGAAATCCTTGAGAGGTCCATGTTGTCCGCGAGATCTGCACGCTTCACCGTGCGAGCGATTGGGTCCAATGCCGCTCGGCGGACGAAGTCGTCATAAGACTCACCCTCTCGATGGGTCAGAGCTTCGAGCGCGGCGATGACCGCTTCGCTGAAACCTTGAGCTCGCAGCCGGGCTAGCGTCCACGGCGTGTCCTCGACAACATCGTGGAGAACTGCGGCAATCCGCTCCTCAACGAGGAAAACAGCGAGCATGACTCTAAGGGGATGGAGGATGTAGGGCGCGCCGGCTTTGTCGACTTGCCCTGCGTGGGCCTCGGCGGCGATCGAGATTGCTTTTTCGAGAGTGGCTATGGGGCACCTCCTTTTGTCTGGTTCAAAAGAAACTTCCGCGACCAATTCGTGGACTACAGCGTAACCAACCCGACTCAGTGCTTCAATGACTGCGGCCACGTCGCGCTCCTTGACGACGAGGACGCCCTTGTCAGACTTGAAGATGGACGTGGCCTCCAGGTGGATTCCGCGCAGATGTGACTCAATCGCACGCGCGATCTCGACGATCATGAAGCCGTCTGGCTGCAGGTGAAAGACGGCGAGGTCACTGATCCTCGGCACTTCGGGCGGCACAGCGTCCTCCGCGCACAGGATCCAGTAGTCATCCCGCGAATCCATGATGAGCACGAAACCGGAACGGGGAGCCCACTCTGGTCGCCCCTGACGCTGAACGGGGTGGGCGCGTGCGAAGGGACCGCGCAGCAACGTCAGAGTTCGATTCACAGGGTAATATTCACTCCATCACCTGACAGAAGCCGTCAGACCTCGAGTTCAGGGGTTCGCCAGCCGGGGGCCGGCCAGCACGACTCGTGGTACCCCGAACGGGATTCGAACCCCCTGGGAGGTGCCACTCGATTCGGGCGTTTTCAGCTGCCGCCGCAAAGGCCCCGGGCGGATCCCGAATCGTGTGGCACCTATTGCGGCACGGGGCGCCGGATTGAAACCATTGAACTTTCATGGCTACGACGGGCCAGCAAAGAAAAACATCCGCGAGCTTGTCGATCGGGGCGATGGCGGTTCGTCGTCCTCTCAGAAGGCAGGCAGCGGGCGCTGGTGGTAGCGACCCCGGACCTGCCCGAAAAGGAGAACAAAGATGCGAGTCATGGTGATCATCAAAGCGAACAAGCAGTCCGAGGCCGGTGAGATGCCGAGCGAGAAGATCCTCTCCGACATGAGCACGTACAACGAGGAGCTGGTCAAGGCCGGCATCATGAAGTCGGGCGAGGGCCTGCACCCCAGCTCTCGCGGCAAGCGGGTCCGCTTCTCGGGCAAGACGCGCACCGTGATCGACGGCCCCTTCGCCGAGGCCAAGGAACTGGTGGCCGGCTTCTGGGTGTGGGAGGTCAAGTCGATGCAGGAGGCGGTCGAGTGGGTCAAGAAGATGCCCTCCGACGGCACCGAGGAAGAGGTCGAGCTGCGCCAGGTGGGCGAGGTCGAGGACTTCGGCGCGGCGCTCTCCCCCGAGGAGCGCGAGCGCGACGCCCGCCTGCGCGCGGAGCTGGAGCGGCAGCAGAAAAGGTCTTGATCGCAGTGCCGCGGCGCCTGCAGTTAGCAAAAACGGTTAGTACTGGTAATAAGGCAAGTAGCTGAAGATACTTGCTGGGTTGAGCGATTTCGGTGAGCGCGGTGGGCGACTTCGGTGGGCGACTCTTGCAGTGGGGGTGTGCGACGTAGCCCCGAGTGGAGCTACCTACTGCGACCGGCTAGCAACCATCGGAGAGGATCAGGACTTCCTCGGCGCACTTGGCGATGCGGATCAGTTCCTTGAGCGCGGCGGGCACCTGACCTCGGTATCGACGTAGCGCCGTCTCGATTTCCTTGGCCATCGCTTGCGGGTGGTCACTCTCGCCCTCGTTGACGTAGTGCATGGTTCTCAGGTCCCTGCTTGAGCTTTTCCAGCGTCTCGCGCACCAGCTTCTGCCGCGCCGGGCTGATCGTGCCCAGCCACTCCTTGTCCGATGGTCCCAAAAGGCGCTGGTCCCAAAAGGTGCCAGTCGATTCGGAGAGACTTGGAGTCAGCCCAATCCACGCTCGATCACGGCCGGCTTGGCTCCGAATCGTCTGTCACCTGTTTGCTGGTGGCGCGTGCGGTGGGTGATGAAGGGCGGGGTCGAAGCGCTGGGTTCCCGCTGAGGCGGCGGTTCAGGAACGCTGAGCGTCAGTCGCTGATCGTGATCGTGCAGGTCGCGAAATTGTCGGGGCTGTCGTCAAAGGCGTTCCAAGCCGATCCGTTAGTCGCGGTCGACAGGTCCGCAGGTTTTCTTCAACGTTCAGTCGATGAGCACCAGCACGCAGGTGACGGTGGTGGTCGATACGACGTGGAGCGAGAATCCAGGGTCTATGTCGTCTCCCCCCGCGTGGTCGGCGTCGCCGAAAATACAGTGATGGCTGCCGGAGTTCAAATGGATCACTTCGTCGCCGGGTGCGGTATCGTCGAAGAACGCGCCGAGGGGAGTGGCCCAACGCAAGACACTCGACTCGGACAGGAAGAGTCTTGTGCTGTCGACTGCCATCGCGCTCCCCGCACCCTCCAACCGCAAAGTCGCCACGCAGCCATCGGCGTCGCGGCAGAATGAGTCCATCACCCCAGCATCGGCGAAGTCGATCTCGTGATCCGCAACCGCGACGAGCGTGAGTTGCCACCGGCTGAGACTTAGCGCCGGCGGCGCAGCGGCCCCCACGGGCTGAGCGAGAATCAGCAGGGCACCCGCGAGGATCGTCGCGAGAGAGACTCCGAGAAGCCCACGGACCAAGGGACGTTGTTCGTCGTTGCTCATGGCTCCATTCCCATTCCCGCTGAGAGTGCCGATACGAGTTCTACCAGCACGATACTACGCGCGGAGGTGAGGAGCATTCCTGGGCTGGAATCGTGGCCAGCAGGCCAAGCTGTCAACGTTGCTCCGCGATCTAGGGACTACGAAAGGTTCGGAGATCTCAGGTGGTACCCCGAACGGGATTCGAACCCGTGTTACCGCCTTGAAAGGGCGATGTCCTAGGCCAGGCTAGACGATCGGGGCACGGGACCTGCCGCGTGCTGGTGGGCCGTGAGGGAATCGAACCCCCGACCAACGGGTTAAAAGCCCGCGGCTCTACCAGCTGAGCTAACGGCCCGGCGCGAAGTATAGCGAATGGGTTCAGCGATCCGAGCGCTTGACCACGCCCTTGCGATTCGCGGGCTCTGCGGGCGGCTTCCAGTCGGCTGGTAGGCCGCAGGCTCGGAGCACGGCCTTGACGTAACGCTCGCCTACTCGCACGCGCCCGTTCTCGGCCGCGCTCACCATGGCCTGGGACTTGTGGAGCTTTGCCGCCAGTTGAGCCTGCGTAAGGCCCGGGGTCTGCCGGGCCACTCGGAGCGCCCGGGCGATCGACTTGATCGCGTACGGCACGGCCTCAACCGACC
Organism: Thermoanaerobaculia bacterium; assembly: GCA_963821905.1. Classification (GTDB taxonomy): domain Bacteria; phylum Acidobacteriota; class Thermoanaerobaculia; order Multivoradales; family JAGPDF01; genus CAWGFP01. The sequence goes on from CAWGFP010000015.1 coordinate 908,632, forward strand.
CTTCGGGAATAACTCCTCGGAGGATGTCGAGCTCGGTCTTCGGGAGGATCACGTACTCCACGTCGTCGATCCGGAAGGTGGCAACCATCGAGTCCTCATTTCTCATATGCCACGGAGCGATGCGAGATTCGCACCACGATCACCCCCGTCACCTTGAGCCGCTGGGAGCCGCTGCAGAATTCAATAGTAGCCTGTTAACAGCCTGGTGGCAAACCAATTCGAGGAGACGTTCGTCGTGTGCCCCCTCACCCTGACCCTCTCCCGGAGGGAGAGGGCAACAGCTTCCACTTGAGAGAGGGGCTCAGCGCGGGGTGCGCTGGTCGAGGACGGCGCCCAAGCGGCCCGAGGTCAACTTGGCGAGGATGGGTGCCTCGCGGACGATGGTTTCTTCGCGCCGGGGACCGGTAGAGATCATGGTGACCGGGACGCCGAGGTCGTTCTCGATCAGGCGAATGTAGCTGCGGGCCGCCGGCGGTAGGGCGTCGTCGTCGAGGGCGCCGACGGTGGATTTCATCCAGCCTTCGACGGTCTTGTAGATCGGCTCGACCTGCTCGAGCACGTGCAGGTCGGCGGGGAACTCCTTGAGTACTTCGCCGCGGTATTTGTAGCCGGTGCAGACGCGGATCGCAGGCTGGTCGTCGAGGACGTCTAGTTTGGTGAGCGCGATGGTGTCTATGCCGTTGAGCATCACGGCGTAGCGCGCCGCGAAGAGGTCGAGCCAGCCGCAGCGGCGCGGGCGGCGGGTTACCGTGCCGTATTCGTTGCCGCGGGCGCGCAGGTATTCGCCGGTGGCGTCGTCGAGCTCGGTCGGGAAGGGGCCGCCGCCGACTCTCGTGGTGTAGGCCTTGAGGACACCGATCGCGCCCTGGATCTTGGTCGGCGGCACGCCGGTGCCGACGCAGGCGCCGCCGGCGGCGGAGGATGAGCTGGTGACGTAAGGGTAGGTGCCGTGGTCGATGTCGAGCAGCGTGCCCTGGGCGCCCTCGAAGAGGATGGTCTTCCCCGAGCGGATGAGACCGTTGAGCAGGTGCTCGGTGTCGCGCAGGAACGGGCGCAGCTTGTCGCGCCAGTGGCGGCAGAGGTCGGCGAGCGGTGCGGGATGGCCGAGGGGCTGGCCGCCGATGGCCACGAGCTCCGCCTCCATCTCCGACATCAGCATGCGCAGCCGGTCCTCGAGGTCCGGCGCGGCCAGATCCGCCATGCGCAGTCCGATGCGCGCCGGCTTGCCCTCGTAGGCCGGACCGATGCCCTTGCCGGTGGTGCCGATCTTCTTGCCGCCGCGGGCCGCTTCGCGCGCCTGGTCTAGCGCCGCGTGCGGTGGCATCAGGACGTGGGCGCGATTCGACACGAACAGGCGGCCCTCGGCCTCGACGCCGGCCTCGCGCAGCCGCCCGAGCTCGGCGAAGAAGGCCTCGGGGTCGACCACCATGCCGTTGCCGAGGACGCAGAGCATGCCGGGATGAAGAACGCCCGAGGGGATCAGGTTGAGCGCGAAGTGCTTCTCGCCGAACTTCACCGTGTGGCCGGCGTTGTGCCCGCCCTGGTAGCGCGCCACCACGTCGAAGGCAGGACAGAGCAGATCGACGATCTTGCCCTTGCCCTCGTCTCCCCACTGCATCCCGACGATGATGACGTTGGCCATGCCCACTCCCCCATCCCTGTTGACGGGCTACCCCTGAAGGAATTCAAGAAAGCGGAACATTATCGCCCGTTCACGCCGGCTCTGTCACGGGCGATCCGCGGCGGGCCACGGCGACCGCCGCGGTCATCAGTCCGCAGGACACGCCGACGACCAGCAGTCCGACGATCGTCAGCCAGTCGCCCGTGGTCTGCGGATGCGGTAGCGCGGACAGCGCCGCCACGAGATCGAACGGCTTGGCGTTGGCGCCGCGCATCGCCTTGAGCGCCACCAGCGTCGCCTGCAGGAGCGCCGCGAACCCGAGACCGACCACCGTGCCAAGCACCCCGCGCCAGGCGATCTCGCCGCGGCGCAGCGGCGCTCCACGCGCCGACAGCTGCTCGACTTCGAACACCGGTTCCTTGACGCCCCACGGCACGAAGCGGCGCAGCAGCACGAGTCCGGGGATGCCGAGCGCCATCGTGAGATAGAAGAAGGTCTTCCAGCCAATGGCGTCGACCAGCACGCCGCTCACTGGACCCGACAGGATCCGCCCGACGCCGAAGAGGCTCGAAAACAACGCGTACTGGGTGGCGGAAAACCGCTTCTGCGTCAGGCGCAGGAGCAGCACCGAGAAGGCACCGGTGCCGAGCCCCTGGGTGAATGACTCGAAGCCCATCGCGCCGTACATCAGCGGACGGTTGATTCCGGCGTCCACCAGGAATACGTAACCGATGTTGGAGACGATCTGCAGCAGCCCGAACACCCAGAGCGATGGCCCGAGCCCCATGCCCGTGGTGAGCGCCCCGCCGAGAAAGGCGCCGCCGAGGGTGGCGAAAGTGGCGATCGTAGTCAGCGCAACGCCACGGTCGATCGCGCTGTAGCCGAGATCGATGAGAAAGGGCCGCAGCAGCGCCTGAGCCAGGTTGTCGGCGAACTTGTAGAACACCACGAAGCCGAGGATCTCGATCGCCCGATGCCGGGCGAGGAAGCCCACGAACGGCAGCCACACCGCGTCCCGCAGCGTGCGCGGCGGCACCACCTTCTCCTCCGGCTCCGGCGCCTTCCAGGCGACGAGCAAGAAGGGAAGGTAAGCCAGCGCGAGCATCGCGTTCACCGCACCCCAGCCGAACTTGGCGGCGAGCGTGATCGAGAGCCCGCCGGCCGCGAACATCGCGGCGCGGTAGACGGCGGTGCGAGCGCCCACCGCGATGCCCTGCTCCTCGGGGCGCAGCACGTCCACCGTGTAGGCGTCGTAGGCGATGTCGTAGGTCGCGGACGCGAAAGCGATGGCGAGCGCCAGCGCTCCCACCACCCACGGCGTTTCCGGCCGGTCGCCGACTCCGGCGAGGACCAGTCCGAGAACCGCCAGCGCCAGCAGCGCGAGCGCGATCCAGCCGCGCCGCCGGCCGAAGAAGCGCGGGGCGAAGCGGTCCATCAGCGGCGACCAGAGGAACTTGAAGGTCCAGGGCGCCTGGGCGAGCGAGAACAGCCCCACCACCTTGATGTCGACGCCGATCGATCGCATCCAGTCCGGAATCGCGATCCAGACCAGGCCCAATGGCATGCCGGAGGCGAAGGCGAGCAGCGCGACCGAGGCCGTGCGCCAGGAGCGCAGGGCCTGGGACAAGGCGCGGAAGGCGCCGGGACGGGCGGGCGGCATCGCGGCGCATCCTACCCCGCTGGGCCGTGGGGATCTTGCTCCGGCCGCGTAGTCGGCGGGGCGGCAGTGGTGCAGATCCTTCGCTTCGCTCAGGATGACAACTTACCGTCGGTATCTCTCGGGGGCATTGTCATCCTGAGCGCAGCGAAGGATCTGCACCACCCACACTCATCGGACTATCCCGCCGGATACGGTTCCACGGCCGAGCCTGAAACAACGGCCGGCCGGGCTCCGTAGGGAGGAGAAACGACACCCGGAGACCGCCATGCGCCCCTTCGCCATTGCCTGCGCCGTGCTCGCCGTCGCCGCGCTTCCCGCGCGCGCCGATCACGGCCGTAAATTGCTGGTCGAAACCATCGCCGCGGCCGACACCACCGCCATCGCAATCGATTTCCCGGTCGGGGAGCTGCGAGTCCAGACCGGCGCCGGAAACGATGTTCTCGTCGACTTGAAGGTGGAGTGCGACCGCTGGTTCCGCTCCTGCGCTCCGCGACTGGAGGACGTCCGCCTGGTCTCCGAGATCAAGCACGGCAAGCTGACCGTCGAGATCGAGGGTTGGGGACACGGGCACAAGGGCGGGGATCTCGAAGTGAGAGGCACCATCACGGTTCCTGCCAATCGCGCCCTCGACATCGACATGGGCGTCGGCGAGCTCGAGGTCGCCGTCGTGTCCGATCAGCTCACCGTCGACCTCGGCGTCGGCGACGTCGAAGTGCGCATGCCGGTCTCGGCGGTGAAGTCGGTGTCGCTGGAGGCCGGTGTCGGCGGCACGAGCCTGAGGCTGCCCTCCGGCCGGGTCAACGACGAGAATGCGTTCGTGTCGAGCGAGATCGACTGGCGGGACGGCAGCGGCGCATCGGAGCTGGCGGTCGCGGTGGGCGTCGGCGACGCCCGCGTCACTCTCGACTGAGAGCGGCGCAATCTCCCGGCGGCGCCTCAATGAGCCGCGGAGCGCCGCCTATGTCGCGCAGCTCGAGCCGCCAGACGCGGCGAGAGCCGAAGTGCTCGATCAACCGGCAGTCCTCCCGCTCGCCCATGGTGCGAGCCCAGACGATCGGCGAGCGCTCGAGATCCGGGTCGTTGTAGATCCAGCCTGGATCGATCATCGCGCCACCGAAGTGCACGAAGACCAGGTCATCGCCGGCAACGCCGCGCAGCCTCTCCGCAACTTCGACCCGCTCTCGGCCCCAACCTTCCCGGCGCTCCTTGCCGAGCGCCAGCGTGCCGAGCGGCAATACGCCGAGCGTGGCGACCAAGGTCCCGGCGGCAAGCCGTGGACCCACCGAGCGCCCGCGCAAACGCCAATGGCGAAGGCGGCGCAGGCCGAGCGCGACGCACACCACGAGCGGTGCCGTCGCCGGAGCTGCGTAGTGCGGAACGCAGAATCCGATCGCCAGCACGCCGGCGATCACGGCCAGGACCCCCGCAACAGCGAAACCGCTCGCCCGAGAACGTAGAGGAAGCGCCAGCAGCGGCAGCCAGAGCACCGGGCCGAGGAAGAAGCGGGCCAGCTTCCGCAGGTTCTCCGCCGCGGCGCGCAGCCAGCCGACCAGCGTGCGTTGGCTCTCCCACTGCGCAAAGTGAAGCTGCCAGTAGCGAGCCAGCTCCGGATGAGGCGTCGACGAGGCGGTACCCGGCGCCTGCCACAAGAAGAGCGGCGTGGCGTCGGCGCCGCGCTCGTAGACGAGGTACGGCAACTGCCCGGGGTGACCGGTGACGGCGCGGTTGTAGGTCAGGAGCCCGGCGCCCGCGACCGCGAGCACCAGCGCAGCCGCACCCATCGCCTCGGCCCAGCCGCGCCGCGCAACCGGCCGGCGCACGAATTCGATCGTCAGACAGACGAACGAAACCAGGCCGAGCAGCGCGCCCTCGAAGGGTCGGCTGGCCGCCAGTATCGCCAGACCCAGCCCCAGGATCGCGCCGTCTCGCCATGTCGGACGCCTGATCAAGCCGCGCGCCGCACCCACCACCAGAGCGCCGCCCGCTGCTGCAACGCAGCCGCCCCAGTAGCTGTACCCCCAATAGCTCGCGGCGCCGCACCAGACCACCGCCACCAGGCTGGTGCCGAGGGCCCATCGCGGCGGCAGCCACTGACGCAGCATCCACGCGAGCGCGGCGCCGAAGAGCGCCACCTGAAGCCAGAGTCCGACGACGACGGAACCCGCGCCCGCCAGCCCGGCGGCGAGCACCATGGCCTGCGCCGGGTGATATTTCCCGGTGTAGGTCGGATGCAGCAGGAGATGCGGACTCTCGAAATGTTCGGCGAAGGCAGGCGTCGGATTGGTGAGCCGACCCGCGGCGAAGGTCTGGGCCTGCAGGAGGTAGAGGAACTCGTCGTGGCTCTGCGGAATCGGTGGACCGAAGAACAGCGACGGCACCGCCGCGGCCGCCAGGCCAGCGACGGCGGCGAGCGAGATCGCGGTGCGCGGCCGTCGCGCGACCCGATCGAAAAAGCCGGCTCCGCTGCGCCGCGTCGCTCGCCCGCGCCAGAGGAGTGCGCCGGCGAGAAAGAGCGGCAGCGCTAGCGTCTCCGCCCACAGCTGCCAGGTCATGGAGCCGAATCCTAGTGGACTGCAAAAGTTGATTCGATAGCGACTGCTGCCCCGGCGATGTCATCCTGAGCGCAGCGAAGGATCTGGGTGGGGGGCCGCTGGCACACGGGTTTCCACCCCCAGATCCTTCGCTTCGCTCAGGATGACAATCAGAAATCTCGGTAATCGTTCATCCGTTACCGTCCACTAGCCGCTTCCGGGACTACGCCCGGACGCGTAAGCTAGCCCCGCTTCATCACCGCCCAGAAGGGGGCCTCCATGGCGTTGTTCAAGATCCCGTCGCTGATCCTCAAGCAGCTCTATACCTTCGGCAGCCTCGAGAACGTCCGCCGGCGGCGTCCGGTTCGCGATCAAGAACCGGCTCTCCGATGCCACGTCTCACCGGCCTGCAGAAGATCGCGCATCGACGGCCACGAGGTGCCGATCGCCAAAGTCATGGTCGATCTCGGCGACGGCCTCAAGACCGCCGCCACCGCGGTGAGCGAAAGCTCGCCGCTCGCCTTTGCGCTCAAGAAGACGGTGATCCTCGAGTGCGGCGGAGTCGAGCCGCTCGCCAAGGGCGAGCACGATCTCGCAATCGGCTTTCGCGCCACCCCGTTCGGCGAGCTGACCGTCAAGGTCAAGGACTCCATCGCCGAGCAGAAGCATCAGCGAATCACCGTGCCGCTCGACAAGGACGAACAACTACACGCCCGAGATCGTCAAGCGCCCGCCAGGAGTTCGTCGAGGAGTACGCCGGCGTCAAGCTCGCAGCACATCGACAAGCCTTCGTATGCGGCCTCGGTCACCGCCGGCAACATCGAGAACTTCACCGGCGTGGCGCAGGTGCCGATCGGCTTCGCCGGCCCGCTGCAGGTCAACGGCGAGCACGCGCAGGGCGAGTTCCTCATCCCGCTGGCCACCGCCGAGGGCACGCTCGTCGCCTCCTACAACCGCGGCATGAAGGTGCTCAACCTGTCCGGCGGCGTCATCTGCACGGTGGTCGACGACTGCATGCAGCGCGCGCCGGTGTTCGTCTTCGACTCGGCGCGCGAGGCGCGCGACTTCGCGCACTGGGTCGCCGACCGGAGAACCTCGACGAGATCCGCGCGCGAGGCCGAGGCCACCTCCAGCGTCGCCAAGCTGCTCTACATCGACACCTACCTGGCGGCCAAGTTCGCCTACCTGCGCTTCAACTTCTCCACCGGCGACGCCGCCGGCCAGAACATGGTCGGCCGCGCCACCTTCGCCGCCTGCTCCTGGATCCTCGAGCAGCCGTGGGTGAAGGAGCACTGCCGGCGCTTCTACCTCGAGTCCAACTTCGCGACCGACAAGAAGGCCTCGCAGGTCAACATCATGCGCACCCGCGGCAAGCGGGTGGTCGCCGAGTGCACCATCCCGCGCGACGTGCTGATCGCAGCACATGCGGGTCGAGCCCGAGAAGCTCCACTACCACGCCCAGGTCGCCAACGTCGGCGCCTTCCTCTCGGGCGCCAACAACAACGGCGCCCACTCGCCCAACGGCATCACCGCGATGTTCATCGCCACCGGCCAGGACGTCGCCAACGTCGCGGAGTCCTCGGCGGCGATCGTCTACACCGAGCTGACGCCGAAGCAGCGACCTCTACATCTCGATCACCATCCCGTCGCTGATCGTCGCCACCTACGGCGGCGGCACCGCCCTGCCGACGCAGCGCGAGTGCCTGGAGATCCTCGGCTGCTACGGCAAGCGGCAAGGTCCACAAGTTCGCCGAGATCGTCGCCGGCGTGGTGCTGGCGGGCGAGATCTCGCTGGCCTCGGCGATCTCCTCGCTCGACTGGGTGTCGAGCCACGAGAAGTACGGGCGGAACCGGTGAGCTTCAACTCCCACCTCGGCCTGCGGCTCTCCGACGACGGCGCCGCGATCGTTCTCGACCCGCGGCCCGAGCACGAAGTGACCCCCGGCACGATCCACTTCGCGGTGCTCACCACCCTGGCCGAGGTCGCCGCCGCCCACGCCGCGGCCGCTTCGGTGGTGCCCACCACCGTGACCGTTCAGCTTCTCCGCCGCGCCAAGCCCGACCGCCTCGAGGCTCGCGGCAAGGTGGTGAAGTCCGGCCGAACGCTGATCTTCGCCGAGGGCGAGGTTTTTCAGGCCGGCGAGCTGGTGGCCAAGGCGGCGGTGACCTTCGCTCGAGTCTAGGCCCTTGGGCGCTCCGATCCTTCAGGTCCCCGATCGATTCAACCGCAACTCATCGAAGGTGAGTGACCTGCTGGCGCCCGAGGAGAGCGGGCGCTGGCTCCTCCAGCAAATGCAGCAGAGGCTCGGCATCGCCGACTACGCCGGCGTCGCGCTGCTCGACTTCGGCTGCGGCGTTCGCTTCAGCCAGGCAATCCTCAATCTCGGGTTGCCCATCGGTCGCTACGCGGGCGTCGACTGTTTCGGCGAGATGATCGACTTTCTCAAAGCCAACGTCCACGACGTGCGCTTCTCCTACGAGCTGCTGAACGCCCGTCACCCCCTCTACAACCCCGATGGAGAGCCGCTAACGACCGAGACGCGGCTGCCGCTCCCGGAGCAAGCGTTCGACGTCATCTCGATGTTCTCGGTGATCACTCATCAGGATCCTCCGGACGCCGAGGCGATCCTCACCATGCTGCGCCGCTACGTCCGGCCGGCAGGGCAGCTTTTTCTCACCTGCTTCCTCGACCCCGCCCTCGCATCGTTCGAGGATCGCAGCCCGGACCGAAACGGCGGATACTGCGTCTACGAGCCGAGCTTCCTGGAGGCGCTTCTCCACCGATCCGGTTGGCAGCCTTTCGCGAGATATCCCGGGGGGCATCCCCTGATCGCCGACTCGTTCGCCTGCCGGCCGTCCACTCGACCGCCTCCGCCATGACGAACCGGGTATGGCATCGTTCGCGAGGCACCCCGATCGAGCAGGCCCCGTGGTGGGCGCTGGCGATCTTCGCCGTGATCTTGTGGCTGGTCGCCTTCCCGGCGGTGATCGGCATCCTGCACGGTTTGCGTCTGTGGCATGGCGAGCGCCTCTGGCCAGCGCTCGGCGCCGGGGCGCTGTCGGTAGCGCTGGTGGTCGGTCTCGCGACTCGCAAGCCGTGGAAGCGCCCGACACAGCCCACGCTGACCGACCAGCGGCCGCTATTCGTGCGCTTCTCCACCTGGCTCTACAGCGCCATCCTCTACCCGAACGTGGTGATGGGCGCGATCCTGCTTCTTCGAGAAGGACCGCCGCCCGACTACGCGGCGACCCTCCTCCTGGGCCTCGTCCTAGCCACCCTTCAGAACCTGATCGCCCGATTCAAATTTGGGGTCAGGTCTTGAATTGACAGTTATTTCAAGACCTGACCCCAAATTTGGGTGGGAACCGAGGGCGGGGAGCGGCGTTATGTCCTGTGAACGACCAAAGGAGACCCACCTGATGCATCGCAAATTGACGCGCATGGCCGCCCTTGCCGCGGCTACCCTCTTCTCCACCGCCACCATGGCCAGCGCCGGCACCGAGGCCGCCACCCCGGCGGCCGAGAAAGAACGCAAGGTCATCGTTCACAAGATCGAGCATCCCGGTGGCGCGGGCTTCTCGTGGCGGGGCACCATGCTGGGCGTTGGTTTCGTGCCGCTAACGCCCGAGCTGCGTGCCCACTTCGGCGCTCCCGAAGACGCGGGCGTCATGGTCTCGAAGGTCGTCGCCGACAGTGCGGCTCAGGCGGCCGGTATCGAGGTGGGTGACATCGTACTGAAGGTGGACGGACAGGCGGTCGGCGAGGAGCACGGCCTCCACAAGCTCATTCGCGAGCGCAAGGCCGGCGACACGATCGCGATCGAGGTCCTCCGGGACGGCCGCCAGCAGACGCTGAGCGCGACCTTGAAGGAATCCGAAGTCGCACCGCAGATGTTCGAGAAAAAGATCATGGCCTTCTGCAAGGACGCCAACGGCGAGGAGAAGGACTGTCCGGAGCCGGCCTTCATCCAGGCGGTCGACTGCGGCGGCGCCGAGACGTGCGAAGTCAAGGTCATCTGTAAGGATGAGGGCACCTGCACCTGCACCGTCAACGGCGAAGAGAAGGATTGCCCACCGCTGGCGCATCCCAGCCCGCGCTGACCTCGCTGATCCAGACCGCCCGGCTCGCTCGAGCCGGGCGGCATCGCGCCACCTCGTCCTCTCCCCTTCGCCTGAGTTTGCCGTGGCACAGTCGTTGCCTTCTGGCACGGCGTGACCACCGTCCTTACACCGACCACCCGCCGGGTGGCGTGGGGCTTGGTGTGGGGCGCCGGGCTCGCGACCTGATGGGCACGCGCTTCGGAGTGGTGTTCAACCGGCGGGCCGGACACGGCTCCGCGACCGCGGTCGCTGATCGCCTCCGGGATCTGCTTGCTGGCGACTCCACGCGGCTCACGATCGTCATGAGCGACGGCGGTCCCGCGTTGCGCGGCGCCGCGCAGCGTCTTGCCGACGATCACTGTGAGGTGCTCATCGCTGGCGGCGGCGACGGCACGATCTCGGCAGTTGGCCACGTAGCACAGGCACACGCGCTTCCCCTCGGAGTCCTACCCCTCGGTACCTTCAATCATTTCGCCAAGGATCTCGGACTGCCCCTCGCCCTCGAAGAGGCCGTGGGCGTCATCCTCGCCGGCGCCACTCGCCGGATCGACGCCGGGCGCGCCAACGGCGAGTTGTTCGTCAACAACGTGAGCATCGGGGTCTATCCCCGGCTCATCGCCTTGCGCGAGCGGTATCGCGCCGGGGGCGCGGGCAAGTGGATCGCAGCGCTGTGGGCGACTCTGGCGGTGCTGCGGCGACACCCTTTCCTCGACGTGCGTCTCGAGACCGCGGACGGCGCAGAGGCTCGCCGAACACCGTTCGTGCTGATCGCCAACAACGCCTACCGCATGGAGGGCATGCGCCCACAAGCGCGCGACCGACTCGACACCGGGGAGCTCGCGGTCTACACGTACAGCGCCGAGCGCCGCCTCGGGCTGCTCAACCTCGGGCTCCAGGTGATGCTGAAAGGCGCCGACCAGGTACGCGAGCTCAAGGTGCGATCGACGCGCGAGGTGATGGTGAGCACTGCGCACCACGCTCCGCGGCTGGCGCTGGACGGAGAGCTCACCCAGCTCGCGTCGCCGCTGTCGGCTACCATCCTGCCGGGCGCGCTCGAGGTCCTGGCGCCAGTAGCGTCCTCACGCGAGGACGCTCCGGCCTTGCCAATCGCCGTACCCGCGGGGGTCAGGTCTTGAAATAACCGTCATTTCAAGACCTGACCCCAAATGTGAATACTGGCCCGCATGTTGCTGTTTGGAGTTAGTGAGGGGGCTCGCCAGAGGCCCCGTTTCGAAAGGAGAGTCTCAACATGGTCATTCTTCGCCGGGCGCTTCGACTCGCCTTGTCAGCCGTGCTTCTCAGCTTGTGCGCCCACGCGGCGTTGGCGCAGCAGCCGGGACCGTACGGTGAGCAGGTCAACGTCAACGAGGTGTTGATCGACGCACTGGTCACCGACGCCCACGGCAACATCGTCCTCGGACTGAACAAGGAAGACTTCGTGGTGCGCCAGGATGGCAAGCCGGTCGAGCTGGATAGCGCCGTTTTCTACAGTAACCGCCGTTTCCTCGAATCGTCTCAGGCCGCCGAGCAGTTGGGGATCGACCCCAAGCAGGTGCCCGACAACCGATACTTCATCGTCTTTTTCCACGATCAGCGGCGCGACTTCCCTACCAGCGAGGGATCGCAGTTGATGGACGCCGCGCACCGCACCAAGGAATGGATGCAGCAGGGGTTGGCACCCAACGACTTCGTCGCGGTCGTGAGTTATGACTACAAACTCAAGCTGCAGCAGGATTTCACCCGCGACCGTGACGGCCTTGGCAAGGCCATCGATCGCGCGGTGCAGGGCGAGGAGGGTACCTGGCCGTCGCGCACCGCGATGACCGAGGGCCCGTCGCTCGCCGCTCACCTGCCGCAAGGCAAGGAGTTGCGCGACAAGAGCGTGCGCTTCGAAGATGGCATGCGCGTCCTCGCCGACGCTGCGGACGCCATTCCAGGCCGCAAGAATCTGTTGCTCCTCTCGCGCGGCTTCGGCGATCTCAACGACGTCCGCCGCTGGCAGCCGGATCCGCGCTACTACCCGCGCATGCGCGAATCGCTCAACTCGGCCAACATCGCCGTCTACTCCGTCGACCTGCACCCGTCGCCGACCAGCAGCCGGCACGTGCTCGCCGACTCGTTGAGCCAGCTGTCGGATGAAACCTCCGGCCGCTACTTCTCGATCTTCACCAACTTCATCACCCCGCTCGAGCAGGTGGCCAAGGAGAACAACGGCTACTATCTGCTCGCTTTCCAGCCCCAGCCGGGCAAGGGGTTCCAGAAGGTGACGGTCGAGGTGAAGAATCTCGACCTCAAGGTCAAGGCGCGCGGCGGCTTCCAGCCCGCCGCGGGCTGACGTTCGCGGCCGCGCCGGTAGACTCCCGGCGTGAACCTCACCGACGCTCTCGGCACGGTTCATCCCCGAGTGGATGGGCCGTGCCGCATCGTTTCGCTGGTGCCGTCGATCACCGAGCTGCTTTGGGATCTCGGCCTGGGCGACCAGTTGGTGGGCCGTACTGCGTTCTGCACTCATCCCTCGCGAGTACGCCAGGTCGAATCGCTCGGCGGTACCAAGGATGTCGATCTCGATCGACTGCGCGAGCTCGCCCCGACCCACGTGGTGGTCAACGTCGACGAAAACCGCCGCGAGACCTACGAGGCGGTGCGCGAGTTCGTTCCGCACGTCGTCGTCACGCATCCTCTCGCTCCGCGCGACAACCTCGAGCTCTATCGACTCGTCGGCGGCGTGTTCGACCGTGAGGCCGAGGCGGCGCGGCTTTGCGCCGAGTTCGAGGCAGCCTGGGCTCGCCTGGCGCAGGCGGCGGCCGGGCTGCCCCGTCAACGTGTGGTGGTGTTGATCTGGCGCAAACCGTGGATGACGGTCTGCCGCGACACCTACGTCTCGCGCGCCCTGGCGCTGGTGCACTGGGATACCGAGCCGGCCGAGTCGGCGGTCCGCTATCCGTCTTTCGACGCCGCCGCCGAATGGCTGGGCGACGTCGACCTCGTGCTGCTCGCGACCGAGCCCTTCCCGTTCCGCGAGCGCCATCTCGACGAAGCCCGACAGCTCGTGCCGAGCCGCGCCGCGCGGCTCGTCGATGGTGAGATGATTTCCTGGTACGGCAGCCGCGCGATCCGCGGCCTCGATTATCTGCGCACGGTCCGTTTGACAGCAGCGGCCGGCGCTGGCACAATTTGAACGATGGTTCAAATCACCGCCACCCCGCGAGGCGACGAGAAGAAGCGCGAGATCCTGCGCGCCGCGTCGGCCGTGTTCCGCAAGCGTGGTTTGCACGCCGCGGGCATGCGCGAGATCGCCGCCGAGCTCGGCATGGCGGTGGGCAACCTCTACTACTACTTCGAGAACAAGGAGGCGCTGCTCGCCTTCTGCCAGGAGGATGCGCTGGCCGGCTTGCTGGACCTGGCCGGCGGTGCCGAGCGCGGCGAGACCAGCGAGCGTGCCGATCGGCGGCTCTTCCATCTGCTCGCCGGGCACGTCGTGCTGCTCAACGAAAGCACGCCGGGATCGCTCGCCCATCTCGAGGTCGAAGCGCTCCACGGCAAGCGCAAGACCAAGATCCGCGAGCAGCGCCGCGCCTACGAGTCGGCCGTGCAGAGCGTCATCCGGGACGGGATTCGGGATGGCGTTTTCCGCGATGTCGATCCGAAGGTGGCGTCCTTCGCCGTGCTAGGGGCGGTCAACTGGACCGTGAAGTGGTTCCGGCCGGAGGGCCAAAAGACTGCGCTGATGATCGGCCGCGAGTGCGCCGAGCTGCTGGTGCGCGGCCTCATGGCCAACGGGGTCGAGCCCGACTTCCCGCAGCCGCCCCCAACGGAGATCGCCCCGTGAGCTCGATCACCACGCTTCCCCTGAGCGTCAACGGGGAAACGCGCGCGGTGGCGTTTCCAACCCATCACACGCTGCTCGAGGTGCTGCGCGAGGAGTTGGCGCTGACCGGCACCAAGCACGGCTGCGAGCTCGGCGAGTGTGGCGCCTGCACGGTACTAGTCGACGGTCTGCCGGTGCTGTCGTGCCTCGTGTTGGCGGCGGAGATGGACGGCCGCGAGATCGAGACGGTGGAGGGCATGCAGATCGGCAACCGTCTCCATCCCCTTCAGGAAACCTTCGCCGATCTCGGCGCGGCGCAATGCGGCTACTGCACTCCCGGGATCCTGATGGCGGCGAAGGCGCTGATCGCCCACAACCCGAAGCCGGCCGAAGGCGAGATCCGCGAGGCGCTCTCGGGCAACCTCTGCCGCTGTACCGGATACCACAAGATCCTCCAGGCCGTGGAGTGGGCCGCCGCCAAGGAACGAGGTGACCCCTGGCAGCCACCCCGCGACGCCGTCTACGGCACACCTCTCCCCGATCCCGAGTAATCCGAGATTCAAACATGGGGTCAGGTCTTGAAATGACAGTTATTTCAAGACCTGACCCCAACATTCACCGTGGCGTCACCGGTTTGGCGGGCTGGCTTCACAGCTAGGCAGGATCATGTTCCTGCGGACGAATAGGGGTCCGCAGGAGGTTGACGCCGATGTTCTCGCGCTCGACACTCGCGGTCAGGAACCTGGATCTCGCGGTTTGCATCTACATCAACCGGGTGCATCGCCGTCTCAACTGGGTACGATTCTTTCGAATCGTAAGCTGGCTTGGGGACGGTCCAGTCTGGTATTCCCTCGCTGCGCTCCTCCCCGTGCTCTACGGCCGTGCGGCGCTGCTCGCGGTGGGCGAGATGGCGGTCGCTGCCATCTCGGGCCTGCTGCTCTACAAGACAGTGAAGCGGCTCACCGGGCGAGAGCGCCCCTGCCGCGCTCACCCGCGTGTGGTGCAGGCGGCCGTGGCCCTCGACCGCTACAGCTTTCCCTCCGGACACACCTTGCATGCCGTCGCCTTCTCGACGGTTCTCTGCAGCCACTTCCCGGAGCTCGCGGTCTTTCTGGTGCCTCTCAGCATCCTGATTGCGGTTTCGAGACCGGCCCTCGGCCTGCACTACCCCAGCGATGTATTAGCCGGCGCGGCGCTGGGCGGCGGCCTGGGTGCCCTGAGTCTCATGGCGCTGTGAGCTCCTGACCAGGGCTTGACAAGTCGCGCCGGGAGGGCGACAATTTGAACAGTTGTTCAAATTGGTTCGCCATGGCTGAGCCCGCGACTCCCGACACCGATTCCGAACGCGACCCCGCTGCCCGGCCGACGAGCCTCATCGGCACGGCGTTTCGCCGGGTCGATGGCCGGGCCAAGGTCACCGGCCAGACCAAGTTCGCCGACGACCTCTTCTTTCCGCGCATGGCGTTCATGAAGTTGGTGCGCTCGACGGTGCCGCACGGGCGCATCCTGCGGATCGACCTCGAGGAGGCGCGGCGAGTGCCGGGTGTTCTCGGCGTGCTTACCGGCGCCGACTTTCCCATTCCCTTCGGCATCCTGCCAGTTTCGCAGGACGAGCACGCGCTCTGCCCCGATCTGGTGCGCTTCGTCGGCGATCCGGTGGCGGCGGTTGCGGCGACGACCGAGGACGCGGCCGCCGAGGCGGCGCTGCGCGTGCGGGTCGACTACGAGCTGCTGCCCACCATCGCCTCGATCGACGACGCGATCCGCATCTCTTCACCGCAGATCCACGACTACGCCGACGACGGCAACCTGCACAAGAAGGTGTCGATGGAGTTCGGCGACGTCGAGGAGGCGTTCGCCGAGTCGGAACAGATCTTCGAGGACACCTTCTTCTACGAGGGCAACACTCACCTGCCGATCGAGCAGCACGCCACGGTCGCCCTGCCGGAGGACGACGATCGCATCACCGTCTACTCCTCCACCCAGACGCCGCACTACCTGCACCGCGCGCTCGCCAAGGTCCTCGAGCTGCCGGCGGCCCGCGTGCGCGTGGTGGCGTGCTCGAACGGCGGCGGCTTCGGCGGCAAGAGCGATCCCTTCAATCACGAGATCGTGGCGGCGAAGATGGCGCTGGTCCTCGGCCGGCCGGTGAAGATCACGCTCGACCGGCAGGAGGTCTTCTACTGTCACCGCGGCCGCCATCCGGTGCTGATGCACGTGCGCACCGGCATCCGCCGCGACCAGCAGGGCCGCGTGCAGCTGACGGCTCAGCATCTGCGCACGGCGCTCGACGGCGGCGGCTACGGCAGCTACGGCGTCGCCTCGACCTACTACACCGGCGCTCTCCAGACCGTCACCTACGAGCTGCCGCGCTACCGTTTCGACGGGCTGCGCGCCTTCACCAACAAGCCGCCCTGCGGCCCCAAGCGCGGCCACGGCACGCCGCAGCCGCGCTTCGTGTTCGAGGTTCACCTCGACAAGATCGCGGTCGCCACGGCCACCAACCCGGCCGACCTGCGGCTCGGCATGCTCGCCGAGCCGGACTCGATCACCGCCAACTGGCTGAAGATCGGCTCGATGGGCCTGCGGCGCTGCATCGAGGCGGTGGTCGCCGGCCGCGGCTTCCGCGAGCGCTGGGGACGTCTGCCGGAGGGCCGCGGCCTGGGGCTCGCCTGCGGGGCGTATCTGTGCGGCGCCGGCCTGCCGATCTACTGGAACCACATGCCGCAGTCGGGCGTGACAGCTCAAGCTCGACCGCTCGGGCGGCGTGGCGGTGTTCTGCGGCGAGGCCGAGATCGGCCAGGGCTCGGATTCGATTCTCGCCGCGCTGGTCGCCGAGGTGCTCGGCGTCGAGCTGCGGGACATCCGCCTCTGCGTCGCCGACACCGATCTCACGCCGGTCGACCTCGGCAGCTATTCGTCGCGGGTCACGCTGATGATGGGCAACGCCGCGCTCGAGGCGGCGGAGCGCGCGCGCGACCTGATCGCCAAGGCGGTGGCCGAGCAGCTCGAAGTTCCGGCCTCGCGCCTGGTCTTCGCGGAGCGAAGAGTGTTCGACGCCGCCGATCCCGACCGCGGCCTCTCCTTCCCCGAGGCGGTGATCGCCGCCGAAGCCCGCTTCGGCACGCTCGGCACCACCGGCTCCTACATCCCGCCGCGCTCGCCGGGCAAGTACCGCGGCGCCGGCGTGGGACCCTCGCCCGCCTACTCCTACACCGCGGCCGTGGTCGAGGTCGGAGGTCGATCCCGAGACCGGACTCTGGCGGCCGCTGCACGTCTGGATCGCTCACGACATCGGGCGCTCGCTCAATCCGGTGCTGGTGATGGGCCAGGTCGAGGGCAGCGGTCTACATGGGCCTGGGCGAGGTGATGATGGAAGAGTCAGGCCTTCCGCCGGCTGCCGCCGCGCCGCTCGCACGCCCTGGTGCACAAGTTCCCGTCGCTGCTCGAGTACAAGCGCCCGACCTTCCTCGACATGCCGCCGGTGACCACCTACTTGATCGAAGAGCCCGACCCGCAACGGCCCCTTCGGCGCCAAGGAAGTCGGCCAGGGCCCGCTGCTGCCGATCATGCCGGCGTGCGCCAACGCGATCTACGACGCCGTCGGCGTGCGCGTCGATCAGAGTGCCGATCCACCCGCACATGATCCTCAAGGCGCTCGACCGCAAGCGCGCCGGCCACGAGCCGCGCTACGGCCCGGCGAGCTTCCCCGAGGTCGACTTCGGCGAGAAGCTGCTGGTCCCCACGCCCGCGCGAGGGCGGCGACGGCAAGGCGATCAACGAGTGGAAGGTGAAGCTGCGCTCCGGCATGCGAAGCACGGTGCGGGCTCGAGCGGGACGATGAGTGAGCGGCGAAGAGGCGCTGAAGAAGAAGGACGCGGGGAGCCTCGACCACCAAATGAACACCGAGCAACTGACTGATGCTCCGGCTGCCCCACCTTCCGCTTCCACCTCCCACGACCCTCCCCGAGGCCGCCGCCATCCTTGCCGGTGACGGGGCCGGCGAAGGCGCGTTGACGCGGGTGGTGGCCGGGGGCACCGATCTGTGGCCGAACATGAAGCGCCGGCACCAGAAGGCGGCGACGGTGGTCAGCCTGATGCGCATTCCCGAGCTGCGTGGCATCGGCGACGGCGGCGAGCTGCGGCTGGGCGCCACGGCGACTCTGAGGACATCGCGGGCAGCGATCTCGGTGCGCGACGCGCTACCCCGCCCTCGCCGAGGCGGTGGCTTCGATCTCGTCGCCGCCGCTGCGCAACATGGGGACGATCGGCGGCAACGTCTGCCTCGACACCCGCTGCACCTACTACAACCAGAACGAGGAATGGCGGCGCTCGATCGACTACTGCATGAAGGAGGAGGGCACGATCTGCTGGGTGGCGCCCGGGTCGCCGCGCTGCTGGGCGATCTCGGCCTCGGATTCGGCGCCGATGCTGTGCGCGCTCGGGGCCAGAGTGACGTCTGGTCTCGCGCGACGGCGAGCGCGAGATCCCGATCGAGGCGCTCTACCGCGACGACGGCATCGACTACCTCGGCAAGCGGCCCGACGAGATCGTGCGCCGAAATCCGCGTGCCGGCGTCGTCCGGCGCCGAGCACTGCCGCTCGCGCTTTCTGAAGCTGCGCCGGCGCGGCTCGATCGACTTCGCGGTGCTCGCCGTGGCCGCGGCAGTGTGGACCACCCCGGACGGCGCGGTGCGCAAGGCGCGCATGTTCTCGGCGCTGTGGCTTCCCTGCCCGCTGCCGCGGAGATCGAGCCGCTCCTGCTCGGCCGGCCGCTCGACGACGAGGGCATCGCCCACGCCGCGAAGCTCGCCCGCCGAAGCGCCACGCCCCTGGACAACACCGACTTCCAAGCCCAGTGGCGCGGCGCGATGGTCGAAGCCTACGCGGCGCGAGCGCTGCGCGCCCTCCTCTGAACGGTCTTAGCGCGGGTTGGAGCGCGCGGCGCTCGACCACGCGGGTTGCGCAGGCAGAGTGCCGGGGAAGAGGCTGCCCGGTTGGCGGACAGTCATGTCGAGCGTCATGGTGCCATTGGCGAAGCGCGGCGTGCTGGGCCGGAAGTCCCCGCGGAAGCCGTCATGATGTCCTGGGCGATGCCCAGGAAAGCGGTCGCCGTGGCCTATCCCTGGAATGCCAATACCCGGGACCCCATAGCCGGGATACCAGGCTATCGGGTAGTACCCATCTGCGTAGTAGCCGCCGTAGCCCCCGCCGTAGCCGTAGTAGGACCCCTGCGCTCGCGCCAGGTCCATCTGCGCCGCGGCGAGCCGCACTTCTGCAGCGGCCTGCTCGAGACGCTGCGCGTCCCGCGCTTCACGGCGATCGCGAGCCTCCTCCGCGACCTCGCGCCGGTAGTCGTCGGCTTCGTCGGGGGTCATCCAGCGGCCACCGGCCATCACCAAGCCGCGGCTCTTCATGGCATCGTCCATCGGCAACCAAAGCTGGCCGCTCTCGTCGAGCTCGTAACCGAAGCTGCGCATGATCGGCGCCAGACCTTCCAACTGCGGATCGATCTCCGCCGCCTCGAGCGCTGCCTCGCGCGCCGCGGTCTCCAATTCGTGGGCCCGGGACCAGCGCGCCAACTCCAACCAATCGGAAGCCCGTGCACCGTTCGAGCGCAGCAGCGAGGAGCGCTCGAGGAATTGGGCGTACGGCGATTCCGAGCGCACGATCTCCCGGACGCTGCTCATGGGCAGAGACAGCGAGCCGCCCGGGATCTGAACGCGCAAGGTCGAGCCAACTTCCTCGACGATCACGCCCTCGAAGGTCTTGCCGTTCTTGAGACGGACGTCGTCAGCGCGAGTCGATTGCGGCGCGAAAACCAGCGGCAGGAGGAGCAGCGCTACGGGGCGCATGGCAGACGATCCAAGGGTACCACGGATGGCTGCCGGAGGCGTGCCGAGGGACCAACCGGAGCTACTTGCCGGCGACGAAGAAGAAGTCGGCTCCGCCTTCGTGCGCAGCCCAGCGCAACGGCGCGAACTCGGGTGCCTCCCCCGGCGTCTGAAGAGTCAATCGTGCATTGACGCGCTGATAGAGCGTCGAAGCCTCGAGGATCCCCGTCCCCTTCTCCAGCTCCGCCACCAACGCCTCGTCGAAGCGGGCGCTAAAGCCCTCGGCGGCCTGCGCGCCGGGCGCGAGCACCAGGCGGGAACGCTTGGCGAGGAGCGCCTTGTACAAGTCGCGGCGCTCCCTTTCGCTGGAGCCGGCCGGCACGCGGGCGATCGACGAGCGGGTCAGGGTACCGGGAAAATGTCCGTCCGCGATCACCATCGCCCGCCGCGACGGCATCAGCTCGAGATGGTCGGCCAACACCTGAGTGGGGATCCAGGCCACGCGGCTCTCCGCGTCGGCGTCGACCGGCTGCCACCAGCCGCGGTCCGAGGCCGGCTCCGAGGCACTGCGGCCGGCGTAGAACACCAAGAGGTTGTCCTCGGCGCGCAACTCCTGGCGCAGAGCGTTGAGCGACTCGAGAATTCCCGCCCGGCTGGCGTCGACCAGCAACCGCACGCGGAATCCATAGCGCTTCTCCAGCAAGTCGGCGACCCGGCGCGCCGTGTCGCTCGCTCCGGGCAGAGCCGGGAGCGACGCGTACGTGGAGTTGCCGATCACCAGGGCGTGATAGCGGCCGAAATCGAGCCCGGCCGGCGGCGCTAGCGCCGGAGCCGGCTTCGGTGTGGCGGCGAGACGCGTCTGAGCCGCCGCGGCGCGGCGCGAGGTGGCCTCGAGCTCGGCGGAGAGCGTGGCGACCTGCTCGGCCAGACGGCGTCGCGCGGCCTCGTCTCCCGCCGCTGCCTGCGCGGTTCGGGCGCGCTGCGCCTCGGCTTCGTTCAGGCGGGATCGCAGGGCGGCGGCCTCACTCTCCAACGCCGCCACCTCCCCGGCCAGGCGTTCGCGCTCGGCCTCCGCCGCTGCCCGCTCTTCGAGCACCGACGCCGGCACCACGGCCACCGACTCGGGCAATCCCGCCGCGCGCCGGTACCAGTTCATGGCGGCCGCGGCGTCCTGCGGCACGCCGAGGCCCCGCTCGGTGAGATACCCGATCGCCACCTGCGCCGCCGGGTAGTTCTGTTCGGCGGCCTTGCGGTACCAGGCGGCGGCAATCTCCGGCGCCGGCTCGCGCCCCAATCCCTTCTCGTAGATCTGGCCGACGTAGTACTGCGCCTCCGCCTCGCCGGCGTCGGCGGCCGCCTGCCACACTTCGAGCGCGGTGCGGTAGTCCGCGCGGTCGTAAGCCGTGTACTCGCCGCCGCGAATGCCGCAGTCGAGCGCCGTCGTTCGCACCGGGCGGCGGGCGCTCAGGTACGTGGTGCGGCGGCCGAGCTGTCTTACCTTACCCGGCAGCAGGCAGTCGACGACCAGATAGTCGTCGGGAGTGATCGGAGCGGCGAGCACTCCGGAGCTGATCGCCGCGGCCGCCATGAAAGCCGAGAGTGTTGCCGATCGCCGAATCAAGGAGCCGCCCCGGGCTGCTTGGAAATCGTATCCGAGGGCACGAAGAAGAACTCGCCGCCATCGTCACCGATGCGCGGGATGACTCCGAAGGTGGGGCGCTGGACCGCGCCGAGCCGCCGCTGCGACGCTGCGCTGACCAGCGGCTCGAGCGCGCGAGTACAGATCGGAGCTGCTGAGGACACGCCGATTCTCGGCCAGGACCTTCAGGAACGCGTCGGTGAAGAGCGAGCGTCCGCTCGCCGGCTCTACGACCGGCTCGTTCCCACCCGAGGCGAGCGCGAGGCGAGCGCTGGCGGTGACCAGCCTTTCCAACTCGCGGCGGTGCTCCTCGGCGGAGCCCGCAGACGTCTCGAGGCCCAGATCCTCGGGATGGATGGTGCCCGCGTAACAGGAGTCCGCGACCACCAGCACGTGCCGGGCCTTCATCGCACCGCGATCGAGATAGCTGGAGATCTCGCTGTTGTTGATCGCCTGCTCGCTCGGCGGCGGGCCGGCGTCCACCGGCAGCCAATAGCCGATGGCGAGCGGCGACACCGCGCCGACCACTTCTTCACGACCACCGTGACCGGCGTAATAGAGCAGTAACCGGTCGCTCTCGCCGACCCGCCGCTGCATCTGCTCGAGCGCGCGCAGAGTCTCCTCGCGGGTCGCATCGGCGAGCCGCGTGACGTCGAAACCGTAGCGGCTCTGGAGCAGATCGGCGACCGCGGCAACGTCCCCAGACACCGACGGCAGCCGCGGCAACTGGCCATAGCCGTCGCCGTTGCCGATCACCAGCGCGTACGACTTGCCCTGGGCGAGGAGCGCCCGCAGCGCGGTCTCGCCGCTCTCGGTCGTCCCGGAAGGAGGCGGCCGCACGGCCGGTTCCGAAGGCCACCACCACGACCGCGTCGCCCAGCCGGCAACTGCCAGCAGCACGACAACGGTCGCCGCGATCACCGCTGCCCGGCGGCGGCGGCGGGTGCGCGGCGCATCGGGCATCAGTACGGTCGAAGCGGAGGGCGAGGCGGTGACCGCGGTCGGCGGCATGACGATCGTCGAATCCTGACCTCCCTCGCGCAACGGGATCGTCGACAACGCGGCGCTCAAGTCCTCACCTCCGCCGCTGGGCGGTGGCGGCGTGTGCGCCAGGATCTCGCCGAGCTCGGCGGTGGCCCACGGTTCGCGCGCCGCTGCGCCGAGCGCGGCCTGGAACTCCGTGGCGGTCGCGAAGCGGTCCTCGCCACGCTTGGCCAGGGCACGCAACACCGCGGCGCGCACGAGCTCCGGAACTCGTCCTTCTCGACCGCTCTCGGCGAACGGCCGCGGCGGCTGGAACAAGTGGCCGGCGATGAGCGAATTGGCATCCTCACCGGCGATCGGAATGACCCCGGTGAGCAACTCGTAGAGCACGATGCCGAACGAATACAGGTCGGCGCGCGGGTCGACGGCGGTCGAGTCGCCGCCGAACATCTCGGGCGCTGCATAGCGCACCTTGCCGAGAAACGCGCCGGTGGCGGTGAGCCTCGTCTGCTGGGCGTCGCCGGTGCGACGGGCGATGCCGAGGTCGATGAGCTTGACCAGCGGCGCGCCGTCGTGGTCGCGCGTCAGCATCAGATTGTCGGTCGAGATGTCGCGGTGGAGGATGCCGTTGCGGTGCAGGTAGCCCAATGCCTCGAGACCCTGGCGCGCGATCTCGAGCGTCAAGCCGAGGCTCGGCGGGCCGCTGGTCTCGAGCACGTCGCGAAGACTCAGCCCCTCGATGAACTCCATGACGATGCAGCCGGCGCCGGACTCGGCGAGCGCGAACTCGTGCAGCAGCGCCAGGTTGGGATGGCGCAGACGGGCGACGAGCTGGGCTTCGCGCAGGAAGCGGGCGCGGAAATCGGCGTCGCCGCCCAGGTGCGGGCGGAGGATCTTCACCACCCGTTCCTGCTCGAGCAGACGGTGGCGGACGCGATAGATCGCGCCCATGCCGCCCTCGCCCAGCTTGCCGACGACGTCGTAGGACTGCAGGATGTCGGGCGCGCCGCCGCTCACCACTCGACGCGGAACCCGGCGGACAGGGTGGTGACGCTGAGATCGTCGCGCCCGAATTCGCTCTCACCGTGGGCATAGAGCGCCCACCCGCGCGGAAAAATCGCTGACAGGCCGGCGCGAGCCGCGAAATAGGTCGCGTCCGCCGGATCGGTCGGCAGCACGAACTCGCCGCCGGTCGGGTCGGCGGCGAAGCGGCCACGCAAGGCGCCCGCCTGGTCCTCGAACTCGTGACGCGCCGCGGCGGAGATCTGCGGCTGCAGGACACCCCAGTCGAAACTCGCGGAATGAGTCCATTCGATTGCCGCCTCGGCGAGCACCGACTCCACGTTCTGATTGAAGATCTGCATCTGCACGCCGGCGCCCAGCGTCTCGACGAACGAATCGATCTCGATGTCGACCCAGCTACCGCGGGCGGCGATCGTCCAAGTCGAAGCGCCGGCCGGGAAGTCCCAGCCGAAGCCGAGCTCCAAAGTTCGTTCCTCCCCGTCCGGAGCCGCGCTGCCGTCGACCGTGAAGGTGCCGCCCGAGCCGTCGGGCAGAGCGAGACTCCGACGCAGATCGAAGCTGTCGCTACCGAGGCCCGCGACGACATCGAGATAGAACCGCTCGCCGGCGAACGTCAGGTAGGCGGTCAAGCTCTCCGCTTCGAGTCCGAGCGCGCCGCCCTGGTTCGAGAAGTCGGAGCTCGAATCGCTGTAGCCCGCGGCAATGCCGACAAAGGTGCTGGCGCCGGTCCGGTAGTCGACGCCCAGCGTTCCGCCACCGGCCTCGTAGTCGAGTCCGGGCTCCAATCCCGTCGCGTCGCGGTCGCCGCTCGAGAATCGGCCACTCAAGAAGACGCCGCCGCGCGCGTCGTCGGCTCCGGGCTCCACCTCGGCCGGCTCCTGCGCCGCTCCGGCGCCGGGTCCGGCATCGAGAGCGGTTTCGACCCGGCTCCACAACCGGGCGATCGCGCTGTGTCCCCAGCTGTATTGGGGGCTACCCTCCGTCCAGGTCGTGCCGGCAACCGGCGTCGCGTGGGCGCCGAGGCTGGAAACGCGCGCGTCTGCCGGCCGCGGCAACGAGAGATCCAGGGTCACGCTGCCGCCGCCACTCCCGCGCCGCGCCGCTTGCCGGAGCTGGCGCTGGCGCTCGCCGACGGCGCGCAGGTTGGCGCGCGCGGTTTCGATCGCGACGTCGGTCTGCGAGGCGGCGCCGGTGGGGGCGATCTCCGAGATCGCCTGCCGGGCGTCGTCGTCGCCGAGATCGTCGAGATACTCGCAAAGCGTGGCCAGGCCGATGCGGTTCTCGGTGCAGGCCTCGTCGATCACCTCGGCGATCGACGCCAGTCCAGGGTCCTCGTCGGGATCAAAGAGGTTGCCGAGATCGCGCCGCACCAAGAGCAGGAAGGTCACCGGACTCGCCTCACCGCTCGATGCGGTGACGCTCACCGTCGGAGCGCTGCCGCTCGCCAGAACCACCTTGGCGGCCACTCCAGCCTGATCGGTGACCGACGTCGAGCCACCCTCGAGCGCCCCGCCGCTGGTCGCCGTCCAGTTCACCACAGCGCCGGCCACCGGCGAGCCATCCCGGCTGACCGAGACGGCGAGCTCGATGGCGTCGCCGGCGGTCACCTCGCGCTCAGGTTCGCCGAGAATTTGCAAGACTGTTGCGCCGGGTGGCGCGCCGTCGTCGTCACGGATGGTGCCGCGCCCGCGCCCATCTCCGATGACGGCACCATCGGGATTCACCAAGTCGACGAAGAAAGCTTCATCCCCTTCGCCCTGGAGATCGCCGACCACGGCGACCACCACGTCGGCTGTGGGTCGATTGGCGGTCAGCGTAACGGCTCCGCCGGTCCGAAGGTAGTCCGCTGGCGCCACCGCACTCCCGTCGCGGGTGAGGAAGTTGACGCTCGCGGTTCCGTCGCCGGCGTTCTGCAGCCGCACCCGGAAAACCGCGTTGCGCGTGCCGGTGTCGCCCTCGGTGACCGTGGTGTCGCCGATCGAGACGGTCGGCTGCGAGTCGTTGTCGACGATGCCAACCAGGGCGCGGTACTCGTTCTGCAGCGGCAGGCGCGGCCCTTCCGCGCAAATCAGCTCACTGTTGACGCCCGGGCGGACCACCACTCGCATGTTCTCGGTCGGCTCGGCGACCGTGTCGTTCACGATCTTCACGGTGATCACCGTCGAGACGGCCCCTTCTCCCACCGGGAATGTCGTCGGCGCCGCTGCGCCGAAATCGCTCTCGGGCTGGGCCGGCGGCGAGGCGCCGGACTCCGCGAAAGCGCTCCAGTTCACCGTGTTGCTCGGCGATGTGCAGCCCGAGAGAGAGACGGAGATCGACAGGGTTCCCTGCGCTTCGTTCACCGACGCCGACGCCGGCGTGAACACCATGTTGTACGCACCGGCGCGGGCCGCACCGAGCGTCAGGGGCAGCGTGAGGAGCAGCGCGAAGCGCCTCGCCGGCATCGGGAACCTCCGTCGTATCGTGCTTCGACTATAGCCCACCCTCGCGCGGCACGACGTGCGGTGGATCATCACACGGACCGCGCTGCCGCACGTAGCGCCACGCCAGAAGACCGGCGCCGTTGGGAATCAGGAAAGACGCGATGAAGATCGCCAGTTGCCCCGGTCCTGGGAGCTGGGCGCTGCCCAGCGAGGCGACCACCATCCAGACCAACAGGAAAAGGCAAAAGACCAGGTTGAGCGCGTGAAGCGTGAGCGCCGGACCAGCAAGAGATGCCAGCCACGCCGGAGATCCGCCGCGCCGCAAGCGCGCGATCGCCGCCGCCGGCAGGCCGGCGAGCGCCGCCAGCACACCACCCAGCACCAGCGTGCGCAGTGCCGAGGTCAGGGTGTCGGCGAGCGGATTGAATGCGACCACCACGGGATGCTAGCGCGGTAGCATCTCGCAATGGACCGAGACCTCAATCCCCAGGCCGAGCAAATGGCGGACGAGTCGATGGTGCGGACGCTCGCCGCGCAAGCCGACTGCATATGGCCGCAGGAGTCGCGGCTTTTCGATCGCTACCGGATTCCTGAAGACGCGCGCATCCTCGACGGCGGCTGCGGTACCGGCGAGATCTCGTCGCGGCTCGCCGAGCGCTATCCCAACGCCGACGTCCTGGGCGTCGACGTGCTCGACATCCACCTCGACCTGGCGCGCCGGCTCCACGCGCGGCTGACGCCCCGCCTTCACTTCGAGAAGCGCAGCATCTTCGAGCTCGACCTGCCGGCGCGCAGCTTCGACCTGGTGGTGTGCCGCCATGTCCTGCAGTCCATCCCCTACCCCGAGCGCGCCCTCGCCGAGTTGGCGCGCGTGACGCGGCCGGGCGGACGCCTGCACCTGATCGCCGAGGACTACGGGATGATCCACTTCCAGACCCGGAATCTGGACTCCGACTCGCTGTGGGACGTGGCGCCGCGCGCTTTTGGCCGCGCCACCGGCACCGACATGCACATCGGCCGGCGAACCTACTCCATCCTCCATGACCTCGGGCTCGAGGACATCACGGTCGATTACGTGGTGGTCGATCCGCTGCGCGTACCCCGCGAGCGCTTCGCCGACATCTGGATTTCCTGGCGCGACGGCTTCGCCGACCCGATCGGCGAGACCAGCCCGATCACCGCCGATGAAGCGCGGGCGCACTTCGACGACATGATCGCGACGATCCGGGATCCGGCGGGCTACGGCGTCTGGTTCGTGCCGGTGGTCGCGGCCCGGGTGCCCTGACTCGGGTCATCGAGCTGTTTCGCCATCACCAGGCACCAATACAGCAGGTAGCGGCTTCCGGGGGCGCGGGCGACGCCGAAGCCGAAATGGGTGACCTCGGCGCGCAGCAGATTGGCGTTGTGCCGCGGCGAGTCGCGCCAGGACTCGAGCACGCTTTCGAGCGTCGGCTGGCCGGCGGCCACATTCTCCACCGCCACGGCGGCGCGCACATCGCCGTCTTCGAGGCGCTGCTCGAAACTGATTTCGCTCGGCAGCACGTGCGACAGGTGATCGGCGGAGGCCATGCGGCGGGCGTGCAGAGCCGCGATCGCCATCAAGCGCTCGTCGACCGAGACCGCTTGCAGCCCGCGCGTGGCGCGATACCGCGACACCTGCTCTGCCACCTCTTCGCTGACCACCGGGACTTGCTCGCTGCGCAGCGGGTAGTCCCGCAAGTGCAGGGTTCGCGAAGCATCGAAGCCGCGGCGGGCCGCGGCGTCCAGGCTCCGCCGGACACCCCGCGCCTGGCGATCATCGGCGCTGCCCAGGGCGCCGTCCGCAGGGTCGCCGTAGAGCCCCGTCGCCACATCGAAGCCGAACCGGTACGAGACCTCCCTCTCGGCGTCGCGCGCCGCGGCGACGAGCGGATTGGCGCGCGCCGCCGCCGCGCCGAGCGCAGCCAACTGATCCAGGCTGGGTTCGTCGGCAGCGGACACCGTCGCCCCCACGACCAGGAGAACGGCCAATACGGGGGCGACGGTTGGGAACAAACTCATGAGCCGGATCTTACGACCGCGGCCCGGCGCTGGGGTGCGTGCCGGCCCCACCCGAGCGATGGGGCCCTCGGCCGCCACCAGATGGACGGCGTCTCCTACCAGGTCCGGCGCAACGGATGCGCCTCGGTGGTCAACACCACCTGATCGAGATCGAGCACGGCGTCCTCGGCGAACATCAGGTAGAGGTACTTGAGCGTCTCGGCGAGGAAGTAGCTGGGCATCAAGTCGCCCTTCTCCATCGTCTCCACGCTTTTCAGGGTGGTGTAGCCGTCCGCCACCCGGGCATGGGCACGCAGCGCATCGAAATAGACGCGACCCATGTCGAGGTACGCGGCCTCGCCGGTCATGCGCCGCAGGTAGTAAGCCGACTCGATGATCTCCGGACGCAGCGGGTATCCGGCATGGACGATCTTCATCGCCGCATAGTCGAGCACCTCCGGCTCGATGCCGGCGAGGGTCCACATGCGGTGACAGGAATTCTGTAGCCGGCGCGCGCGCTCAAGGTCACCTCCCAGTGCGTAAACGGCGGGCATGAACGCATGGAGCGCGCCGAATTCGCGCGCCGTTCGGGCGCCGGTACGCATGTCGACGCTCCCGTACCAGAGGCCGCTCGGAGCCTCGTCGGCCAAGTGCCGATCGAGCGCCGCCTTGCCATCGAGCCACATGCGCTGGAAGTCGGTGTCGCCGAACAGACGTGCGCTCTTGAGCAGGTACTCGTAGTAGGAATCGATGCCGCCGCCGACGTGGCTCACCGGGCTCGTCCACTCGCCGGTCTCGACGTCGATCTCCTCCCCTACCAGGCCGAGCGGTGAGCGCCGCTTGTACATCGCCACCACGCCGCGCTTGGCCTTGTCGTAGAACTCCGCGCGGCCGGTGAGCTTGGCGAGAGCGCCGAACTCGAGCATCAACGTGCCGATCTCGGCGGGATTCGATATGGCGCCGCTGACCTTGCCGGTCTTCAGGTTGACGTACATGTACGGCATGCCGGTCGGCGAGTCGAACACCGGCAGGAGCCGGTCTCCGAGATCCTCCGCGAGCTCCAGCAGTTTCCGGTCGCCAGTCATCTGGTAGCCCGAGAGCAGTCCGCCCAGCACGCGAATCGTGATCTCGAAGTTCTTCACCTCGATGTCGTGATCGAACGACAACCGTTCCACGATCAGGCGACGGGCCTTTTCGGCCTCGTCGTTCAGCCCCATCATCAGCAGCGTGTCGAGACTATCGACCGGCGTGATGAGCAGCGTCGCCGTGTGCCAGTCGTGGGCCGCGCGGGAAAGCGGCCGGAGCTCGTCGTGGCCCCAAGCGTGGCGCTCGTAAGCGTTCCAGGAATGCAGCGCCTCGCGCCGTACCTCCGCCGCCAGCGCGGCGCGGTCGAGCGGCGCCGCCGGGCGGGAATGAGACGCGCATCCAACCGAACACAGAAGGAGCGCACAGAGGAGGGGCGCGAAACGTCTCAGGGCTTCTTCTTCCCTTGACCGACTTCGACCACCGTCCGCATGGTCCCCGGCTCGGGACCGAACGGCAACTGGATCTCGCTCGGCAGCTTGTAGCGCCCCTGCTTCTGGGTCGCGAGCACTTGATAGCTCAGGGTCTGTGATTCCCCGACTTTCATCGCCTGTCCGGGAAAGACCAGGGGCCCCTGCAACGAACTGGCGAAACCCGCGGGCCATTGATCCGTGATCTCCACCGGGCCGCTGAGCGGAACCAGCGGCATCACCGTCCACTCGACCTCGAACGCCTTGCCGGGAGCAACGGGCAATGGCAGCTCGCGGAAGGCGAAGATTCCGGGATGCAGGAGAGCGCAGCGGAACTCCCGGAGCCCGGCATCGGAGAGACAGCGGCACACCGGCGTGAAGCGCGAGAAGGGCAGCGCCATGCCGTGCACGACACAGGCATCGTTGCCTCCCCCGCCCGATCGGGTCACCAGCGTGCGGAAGGCCAGGTCGAAGGCAGCACCCGGGAAGTCGCGAGGCGACCTCCACCCAGGAAGCTCCGGCCGGGCATCGAAATAGCTGTCACCCGAGAGATAGGTATCGCCGGGAGGAGCGCTGGTGAGATTGCACTCACCCGTCGGATTGCGCAGCACGATCGCATAGCGATCGCCAGCGGACTGCCGGTGGTGCGGCCGCTCGAAGTCGATAGTGCGAAACGCAGTGAGGTCGGTGTGTGGCAGATCGGCCGCCGCCACCGCCGCCGACGCCAGGACCGAGGTGCCGGGCAGCTCGCCGTCGAGCTCGACAATCTCGACGATGAGTGTCCCGGAACTGCAACGTACCGGCATTTGCAGCGCCGCGAGCGGCCCATCCAACCCCGCGGTCAGCGTCTGGGCCAGTTTCTGCTCGAAAGCGCCGCCGATCTCGGCACTGCCGAGCGAGACATCGAGCGCGTTCTGAGACTGATCGACTACCGCGTACGCGGTGCCGGACACGGCCAGGGCACAACCGATCATCCAGCGCAGGACTCCGAATCCGAGCTTGGTCGCTGACATGGTTCTCCTCCTTCTGGAAGGAAGCGACGCCTTCCAGAGTAAGCAGAGAGCAGCGCCGAGTCAATCGTTCGCGGCGCCCGCCTCAGGGCCGGATTGCGGACCAGGCGCCGGTCTCCAAGTCTTCCAGGTAGAGGAACCGGCTCGCCTCGTCCGCGCGGCCAATCGACGCTGCGTCACCGAACTCGCCGACCTGAAACTCGGGCGTCGCGTTCGCGTCCGAAAAGCTGGCCCACCGGGCTCTCCGCGGCTTCGAGATGGGCGTGTGGGATGCGAGCCGCCAGCCGTCTGCCGCCACTTCGATTCTCCAGGGCAACTCCCCTTCACCTGCTCCGCCGCCCCGAATACGAGCCGCGGCGACCTGTGTGCTGGCCCAACGGGCAGGAAGCAGGACCGGCGCGGGGATTGGCTGCTCGTCCGATCTGCGTAGCTGGAGCCGGATCCGCCGCGACTCGCCCAGGCCGGGGCGTGCCGAGCGATACCAGACGCGACGTTTGCTCGCTGCGGCGAAAAGGCCCGCCTCCAGCTCAGCGGCAGTCGCGGAGACAGAACCCGCCGAGAGAACGGCGACGCGTCGCCAGGGCTCGACCTTGAAATCCAAGAAGACCTCGTACTGCTCCGGTGAACGGAGCTGACCGCGAGATCGCCGGGGCCAGACGCGGAGCATGGGGCCTAGCTCGGGATGATCCGGACTCGCCTTGACCCCTCCGGCCTCGCCGGTCGCCGGGAAGGAACGCGGCACCGGCACTGCCGGAACGACCACTGTCCAGCCTCCTTCTGCGAGGCCCTCGCCCAGCTCCTCCGCGCCATCCGCAGCTCGGGCGGCGAGCAACTCCGCCCCGGCCGGCCGCTCGGGCTCGGCCCAGCGCAGGTGCGGCCTCAGGTCGTAGCCGCGCGCGACCAGAAGGAGCAGGGCCGGTCCGGCGGCCGTCGCGGTGCTGGCGTGGCGTAGCAGCAGGTCGTTGCGACGGATCTCGCCATCCACCGCGGCGATGAGGGCCTCGTGGTGCCGCTTCTCGAGTCGTAGCCGCTGACTTTCCACGCGGGGCCCATCGCGACAGCGGATGGACGGCCCGACCTCCCCGGCCAAGTGCTCCCAGCCGGCCAACGACGCCGGCGGCGTCAACCGCCGTGGTGTGGGATCGGCGACCACGATCTCCGGATCTCCGAGAGCCAGTAGTTCGCGCCGCGATGCGGCGATCGCGCGCAGCTGCAGATCCAGCCAGGCCGGCTCGCAGCGCTCGCCGTCGATCCATACCAGCACCCGCCAACCGGTCTCGGCGGAATCGTCGAGCCCGGTCACCTCGCGCTGAACACCGTCCTCGAAGAGCTCGATGTCGCCGACGTCCACCGGATCCCAGCCCAGCGTCCCCCGGCGCGACGGAACGTCGGCGAGCACCGATAGCTCGATCACGTCCACCGACTCCCGCACCGTCTCCGGCGTCTGCGCGGCCACCGCGACACCGATCAATAGCGCCGACAGGACCCACAACCCACGTTTGACACGCTTGGGGTCAGGTCTTGAAATAACTGTCATTTCAAGACCTGACCCCAAACTTGAATCAGAAGCGGAGAGATAGGCAGCTCAGGCCGCCGTCCATTTTCTGGAATTCGGACATCTCGAGCGGAATGACTCGAAGCCCCAGGGCTTGGAGGCGGGAGGCGGTGCCGGGACATCCAGCGGGTAGGAGGATCGCGTCGTGGATCCGAACCGCGTTGGCGGCGTACTCCTCGTCGCCGCCGACCTCGATGCACTCGAAGTCGGCGATCTCGGTGCGCCGGGCCAGGGCTGGCGCGATCAGCAGTCGGCCCTCGCCGAGGGCACTCCTTCCGGTCTTGAGGTGCAGGAGCCGCGTGCCGCGGATATCGATCCGGCGCGTCGCATGGCCGGCGGCCCGCAGCAGCACCTCTAGCTGGCGGGCGCCTTCTTCGTTGGTGCGCTCGGAGATGCCGATGAGGATTCCGCGGTCGGTTTCGCAGATGTCGCCGCCATCGACCGTGCCCGGGGCCGCGATCTGGGCGAGATCCGGGAAACGAGGGCGCAGCGCCGCGGCGGTCGCGATGGCCTCACCTGCACGGCTCGGTGCCCCGGGCCGCGTGACCACGGCACAGCCGCGCGCCAGCACCGCGGTGTCTTCGATGAAGGTCGAGTCGGGGTATTCGTCGTCGGCGGGCAGGACCTCCACCTCGAGCCGGAGGCTCCGAAGAGCATCGCAGTACGCCGCGTGCTGCGCGAGGGCGAGCGTGAGATCGGGCGCCCCCAGGCCGGCTGTCGTGAGGCCCTGAGCGAAACTGCGACCCGGCGGCCGCACCAGGGCGTGGCGGAAGTCGGCGAATCCAGACACGCGCTAGATCAGCGACCGTGACTGGCCGCCGTCCACGTTCCAACAAGCTCCGGTCACCCAGCTGGCGCGCGGCGAGCACAGGAAGGCCGCTACGTTGGCGATCTCCTGGACCGTGCCGAAGCGGCCGAGAGGGATGTTCCGGCGCACGAAGTCGGCCATGCCCTCGGGATCCTTCTTCACCCGTTCGTCCCAGGAACCGCCGGGAAAACGGATCGATCCAGGGGCGATGCTGTTGACGCGGATGCCATCTCCCGCCAACTCGAGGGCCAAGACCTTGCCGAGACTGATCACCGCCGACTTGGTCGCGTTATAGAGCGCCAGGCCGGCGCCGCCCGCTTCGCGGCCGAAGATCGAGGCTACGAAGAGGATCGAGCTGCCCTCCTGCTCGGCGAGCGCCGGGATGGCGGCGCGGGTGACTCGAGTGTGAGCCAAAAGATTGAGCTCGACGACCTCCGCCCAGTCGTCGTCGGAGCGCTCCGCGAAAGGTCCCCGGCGGTTGCCGCCGACGTTGTTCACCAGGACATCGAGCCGCCCGAAGCGGTCCATCGCCGCGTCCACCATGCGCTCGCCCGCGTCGGGCTCGGTGACGTCGACGACCAGCGGCAGCACGTCGACCGAGCAATTCTCGATCTCCCGCGCCACGTGCTGCAACGCCTCCTCGCCGCGGGCGCAAATCACCATGTGGGCGCCCTGCCGCGCCAGCTCGAGCGCGATGCCCTCGCCCAGGCCCCGGCTGGCGCCAGTGACCAGAGCGACCCTGTTCTCGAGACCGAGGTCCATGCTCCCCCCTCTGAGACGAACTAAAGCCTTTGCGGTGCCACCGGCTTGGGCAGCGCGGCCGCCTCCTCGTCCGGAGTGAAGTCCTCACCCGGGTTCACGTAGCGGTCCTCCTCGATAGCGGTACTGGCGGTCGTGCAACTGCCGGTAGCGGCCGTGCTTCGACATCAGCTCGCCGTGGGTGCCGCGCTCGACGATCTCGCCCTCTTCGAGCACCAGGATCTGATCGGCGCTGCGAATCGTCGACAGGCGGTGGGCGATGACGAAGGTGGTGCGGCCGCGGCGCAGGGCACGCAGGCCGTCCTGGATCATCGCCTCGCTCTCGGAATCGAGACTCGAGGTCGCCTCGTCGAGGATCAGCAGGGTCGGATCCGCCAGGATGGCGCGGGCGATCGCCACCCGCTGCCGCTGGCCGCCCGAGAGCTTGACGCCGCGCTCGCCAACTACGGTGTCGTAGCCCTTCTCGAACCCGGCCACGAACTCGTCGCAGTGGGCCACCGCCGCGGCGGCCTCGATCTCGGCGCGCGACGATCCCGGTCTGCCGTAGGCGATGTTGTCGGCGACGGTGCCGTCGAAGAGGAAGTTGTCCTGCATCACGACCCCGAGATGCGAGCGGTAATCGCGCAATCGCACCGAAGCCAGGTCACGGCCGTCGATCAGCACGCGGCCGGAGGTCGGACGATAGAACGCCATCACCAGTCCGATGGTGGTGCTCTTCCCCGAGCCCGACGAGCCGACCAACGCCGTCGTGGTCCCCGCCGGGGCGACGAAGGACACTTCCTTCAATACCTGCGCGCCCGGCGTGTACGCGAACGAAACGCGCTCGAACTCGACGTCGCCGCGCACTACCTCGAGCGGCGCCCGCGCCGCGTCGCCCTCGTCCTCGGTGGTCTCGCCCATCACCTCGCGAATGCGGTCGAGCCCGGCGAAGGCCTCCGCGAGCTGGGTGCCGATCGAGGCGATCTGGATCATCGGCGCGGCGAGCAGGCCGGTGAAGAAGATGTACATGACGAAATCGCCGAGCGTCATCTGACCGCCAATCACCGCGCGGCCGCCGATCAGCATCATCGCCACGCCGACCGCGCCGATCACCACCGACGAGCCGGCCGAGATGGCGGCGATCGCGGTCATGGTCTTGGCGACGTTGCGGAAGACCTTGTGCACGCCGCGGGCGAAGACCCGCTCCTCGCGCTTTTCCGCGGTGTAGGCCTTGACGATGCGAATGCCGCCCATCGCCTCGGCCAGCCGTCCGGAGACCTCGGAATAGAGCTCGTTGCGCTTGCGAAAGAGCGGCCTCAGACGCATGAACGCCATCGCCATCACGCCGGCGAAGGCGAGCAGCACCACCAGCGAGGTCAGGGTCAGCTGCCAGTTGAGATAGAAGAGCACCGCCAGCGCGACCGTCGCGGTCAGCAGGCCGCCGGTCAGCTCGACCAGGCCGGTGCCCACCAGGTTGCGGATGCCCTCGGCGTCGTTCATCACCCGGGCGATGAGCGCGCCGCTCTTGTTGGAATCGAAATAGGCGACCGGCAGCCGCGCGAGCTTCTCCTGCACCTGCTTGCGCATCTCGGTGATCGAGCGCTGCGCGGCGACGCCGAGCAGTTGAGAGAGAGCGAATGACGACAGCGCCTGAATCACCGTCGCGACGCCGACCGCGGCCGCCAGCCAGCCCAGCAGCTCGACCCGCTGCTGGCCGAAGACATCGTCGATGAGCACCTTGGACGATGCCGGCAGTACCAGGCCCGCGGCGCGCGACACCACCATCAAGAGCAAGCCGAGCCCGATGCGGCCGCGCCGGGCCCACACCAGGGCGCGCGCCTCGCGCCAGGCCTGACCGAAATCGAGCTTTTTCTTCTTCGGCGGCTTTTCGTCGGACATCGTCGCATCGTCTCACAACCCGATGCCCGCTCGTACCATTCCAGGCGGCAGCCGGGCCGGCGGCGATACAATTAGCTCCATGAGCGTCCAGACCCTGCGTTCCGCCTGTCCGTTGGACTGCCCCGACGCGTGCAGCCTCGAGGTTCAGGTCGAGAACGGCCGGGTGGTGAAGGTCGACGGCGATCACCGCAATGCCTACACGCAGGGTTACATCTGTTCCAAGGTCCGGCGCCTTCCCGAGCATCTCTACGGGGAGGACCGGCTGCTCTACCCCATGCGCCGGACGGGCGCCAAGGGCGAGGGACGCTTCGAGCGCATCTCCTGGGACGAGGCGCTGGACCTGGTTTCGTCGCGCCTGCTCGATGTCCGGCAGCGCTTCGGCGGCGAGGCCATCCTGCCCTACTACTACGGCGGCTCGAATGGCCTGCTCACCCAGGAAACAACCGACGCGCGCTACTTCCGCCGTCTCGGTACCTCGCGGCTGCTGCGCACGGTCTGCGCCGTGCCCACCGGCAAGGCGGCGATGGGGCTGTACGGCAAGATGGCGGGAGTCGCGCTCACCGACTATCCGCATGCCCGTTTGATCGTGGTGTGGGGCGTCAACCCGTCGAATACCGGGATCCACCTCGTGCCGCACATCCAGGAGGCGCAGCGGCGCGGCGCCAAGCTGGTGGTGGTGAATCCGCTGCGCATCAATCTCGCCAAGCAGGCCGACATGCATCTGGCGGTACGGCCGGGCGCCGACCTGCCGCTGGCCCTCGCAGTGCACCGCTGGCTGTTCGAGAACGGCGCCGCAGATCTCGAGTTCCTCGCTCAGCACGCGCACGGCGCTGACGAGCTGCGCCGCCGGGCGGAGCCCTGGACGCTCGAACGTGCCGCCGAGGCATCGGGTGTGCCGGCGGCGG
Organism: Thermoanaerobaculia bacterium; assembly: GCA_963821905.1. Taxonomy (GTDB): domain Bacteria; phylum Acidobacteriota; class Thermoanaerobaculia; order Multivoradales; family JAGPDF01; genus CAWGFP01. Next base: position 944,682 of record CAWGFP010000015.1, read on the forward strand.
ATATCGAAGCCTTCGCGCGCCTCTACGCCGAGTCGTCGCCGGCGGTGATTCGCAGCGGCTGGGGCATGGAGCGCAACCGCAACGGCGGCTCCGGCGTCGCCGCGGTTCTGGCTCTGCCGGCCGTGGCCGGCAAGTTCGGGGTGCGCGGCGGCGGCTACACCATGTCGAACTCCGCGGTGTGGAAGTTCGCTGCCGAGCGCGCCATCGCCGAGCCGCCGCAGGCGACCCGCGAGGTCAACATGAACAAGCTGGGCGACGCGCTGTGCGACTACGACGCGCCGCCGGTCAAGGCGCTCTTCGTCTACAACAACAATCCGCTCGCCACCTCGCCCAATCAGGAGAAGATCCGCCGCGGCCTGGAGCGCGAGGACCTCTTCACCGTGGTCTTCGAGCAGGTGATGACGGACACCGCGCAGTGGGCGGACGTGCTCTTGCCGGCAACCGCCTTCACCGAGCATCGCGAGCTGGCGCGCGGTTACGGCGCTTTCGTGCTGCATCGCATCGAGCCGGTGGCGCCCGCGGCCGGCGAGGCACGATCCAACGTCGACGTCTTCGCCGACCTGGTCGAGCGCTCCGGACTCGCCAAGCCGGGCGATCCGATCGGCGGCGAAGCTCTGGAGCGCGCCCTGCTCTCGACCCAGGCCGCCCCCGAAGCCATGGCGGCGGGTCTCGAGGGCGGCGGCGTAGTGCTTTCGCCGGTCGGCACCGCGCCGGTCCAGTTCGTCGACGAGTTTCCCCGCACCGCCGATCGGAAGGTCCATCTCGTACCCGAGGACCTCGACCGCGAAGCGCCGCTCGGCCTCTACGGCTTCCAGGAGGATCCGGCAACCGCCGAGTTTCCGCTCGCGCTGGTCTCGCCGTCGACCAACCGCACGATCAGCTCCTATCTCGGCCAGCTGCGGCGCGGCATCGTGCCGCTCGAGATGGCACCGGGCGACGCCGCGGCGCGCGGCCTTGCGGACGGCGACGTGGTCCGGATCTGGAACGAATGGGGCGAGGTGCACACCACGCTGCGCGTCACCGCCGACGTGCGGCCGGGCACCACCTCGCTCCCGAAGGGTCTCTGGCTGCGCCACACCCTGAACGGCCGCACCGCCAACGCCCTGGCGCCGGATACCCTCGCCGACCTCGGCGCCGGCGCCTGCTTCAACGACGCCCGAGTGCAGGTCGCCAGGCTCGAGGCGTGACCGCGTCCGCGGCGCGGCATTCCGCGCAGCGCCGTCGCTCTCGCGCCTTCGCGATCCTCGGCTGCTTGGCTGCGATCCCCGTCGCTTCCGACGGGCAGGTCGAGCCAGCCTCGCCGAGCTTCGGCGAGCAGATCTCGGTCGAGGTGGTGAACGTCGACGTCGTGGTCACCGGACGCGACGGCACGCCGGTCACCGACCTCGGCAAAGACGATTTCGTTCTCCTGATCGACGGCCGCCCGATCGCCTTCGACTACTTCACGGCGCCCGAACGCCAGCCGCGGGCGCCGCTAGAGCCTCCCTCGAATGCGCACACCCCGCCGCCATCCCTCGAGCTGCTGGTCGCGTTCGTGGACCAGACAGCGCTCGATGCCCGCCAGCGATCGAGCGCCATCGCCGAGATCGGCGAGGCGCTCGGCTTGGGCTATGCCCGCCGCGCGATGGTGGCGAGCTTCGACGAGCGTCTGCGTGTGTGGGCAATGCCGACCGACATGGAAACGGCCCGTTCCGCGCTCGACGCGCTCGCCGGATCTCCGCTGCCCAAGAGCATGGTCTCGCTGGCCGAGCGCAGCCACCTCGAGCGCGATCTGCGCTGGATGGCGAGCGGCAGCGGCTCCTTCCTGATCCTCCAGGAGGGAGCCGGGTTCGGTCCGGCCGATCGCCAGCGGCTGGCCAACGAGATCCGTGACTACGCCAAGACCGAAGCGTCGCGACAACAGCGCGCTCTGCGGTCGCTGCGCAATCTGCTCACCGCGCTCGGCGCTCTGCCGGGCAAGAAAGCTCTCGTCCTGGCCAGTGGTGGCTTCGCCGGCAACCCGGCGAGCGGTCTCATCGAGCTCTACGCGCGGGTCGGCGACTTCGCCCGGGCGGCCGAGCTGCGCGGAGAGACCGCCGAGCTGGCGATCGCCAACGACCGTGCCTTCGAGAGCGTCGTGGCCGCGGCTCAGGAAGCGGGAGCCACCCTCTACGCGGTCACCCCGCAGACGCCGCCCGACCAACGCTTGCAGGCGGAGTACGGGAGTGCCGGCGACGCACTCACTACCAGCGCGCCTCTGCGGCAAGATTCAGCGGCGATCGACCGCCCGGCCGGCCTCCACCGCCTCGCCGGCACTACAGGCGGCACGGTGATGATGCTCCGCGGCGACATCGAGCAGCGCTTGGCGATCGTTTCCAACGACGCCGCCTCGGGTTACCGCCTCGGGTTCTCCGGCGGTCCGCGCGACACCCAGCCGCATACGGTCGAGGTCCGCGCGCGCCGCCCGGACGTTACCGTGCGCCATCGCTCGCAGTACCGGCGGCGCACACCCGAAGAGCAGGCCGAGCAGGCCCTGCTCTCCGCGGCGAGCTTCGACTTGCGAGATAACCCGTTCGCGGTCGTCATCGAGCTCGGCAAGCCCGCCGCGGCCGACGGAGGCAGCGTGGTTCCGTTCGCCGTCCGAGTGCCGATGGCGGCGCTGACGTTGATCCCAGGCGCGGACTCCCGGCAGGGTGAAGTCGCGGTGCGGGTGGCGACGCAGGACGAACTCGGTGACGTGAAGGTGGGAGGCTCGGCTCGCTACACGATCCGCGTTCCCGAAGCCGAGCTCGAAAAGGCGCTCGACGGCGCCTGGGTTTACCGCGCCGAGCTCCGGCTGCCGCCCGGCAAGCATCGTTTCGCCGTGGTGGTGACCGACGGGGGCTCGGGACGCTTCTCCAGCGAGCGCGCCGAGATCCAGGTCGCGGCGGCGCCCTAAGTCAGGGCTGCTGGCGCGGCCGCTGCGCCGCGCGCTTGCGCAGCTCGGCGCAGGCCTCCTGGACGCCTGCGGCACAGGCTTGCTGCCACACCTGGTTTGCCGCCGCCGCGCCCCACAGTCGTCGCGCGACGGTGGCGGTCTGAAACGTGGCGCGCGGCTCCGTCACCCCTTCGGCGAGAAATCGGTCGTGCAGCCATTTCAGCGACTCGCGGCGCGAAGTCGTACGGGAACGCGCCTCGGTCTCCTGCGAATACCGCCGGACCTCGTCCGCCGTCTCGGCGCGGCGGCCTCCAGACCGCTGATCCGAGTCGGCCGTCGCGGCCTCCGGCTCGTCCGCAGCATCGGCCTCGTCCGCCACGCCATCGGAGACACTCGCCGCAGCCGCGGTTTCAGGGGTTGCCGGCTGCGGAGCAGGAGATTGCGGCGGCGCCTCGGCAGACGGTGGTACGGCGCTCGCCGGCGCCGGCGGCTGCTCCGGTGAAGGACTGATCGGCGGAGCCGGCTCGACGGACGCGGCGGGCTGCTCAACTTCGGGCTGCGGTGGCGTGCCGAGAAGACGCCAGAGTCCCATGGCGGCGATCAGGAGGACCGTGGCACCGATCGCGATACCCAGCCAGCTCACTCTTCGCTTGGGCGCCACGATGGCCAGGTCGTCAGGGCGGCGCTCCGCCGTGGGCAGATTCACCGTGCGCGCATCGGCGACCGTGCTGGCCCCGTCGCCGCAAACGGATGCCAACGCATCGCGCAGCGCCTGAGCGAAATCGGCGCAGCTTGCGAACCTCTGTTCCGGTTCCTTCGCCAGGGCGCGGACAAAGACGAGATCGATCTCAGTGGGAAGCGTGCCGCCGGCGCTCGGGTTCGGTGGCGGCGTCGAAACGTGCTGGTGCAGCAGCGACAGGGCGCTCTCGCCGCGAAACGGCGGTGCACCGGTGAGCATCTCGTAGGCCAGCACGGCGAGAGCGTAGAGATCGCTCGACCGGCTGGCCGGCTGACCCTTGGCGAGCTCGGGCGCCATGTAGGTCGGCGTGCCGATGACCACCCCGGTGGCGGTGAGCTGGGTGCCGCCGCCGGCCGACTTGGCGATGCCGAAGTCCGCGAGGAGCGCGCGGTCGCCCGTCCCCAGGAGGACGTTCGCCGGCTTGACGTCGCGGTGCAGCACTCCGCGCAGATGGGCGGCGTCGAGGGCCTCGGCGAGCTCGCCGATCCAGCGCAGCGCCGTCGCCGGCGGCAGCGGCCCGGCGCCCAGACGCTCCACCAGCGTGCCGCCCTGGAGGTAGGGCATCACCAGATAGGGCACGCCGTCCGACTCTCCCGAGTCGTAGACCGGCAGGATGTGCGGGTGCTCGAGCCCGGCCACCAACCGAGCCTCGCGCAGGAAACGCTCGCCGAACTGGGGCTCGGAGGCGAACGCCGGCAACACCACCTTGACCGCCACGGTGCGGCCGAGGCGCTCGTCGTGGGCCCGGAACACCTCTGCCATGCCGCCGCGCCCGAGCGAGGCTTCGAGGCGGTAACGGCCGAGAGTCTTGCCGATCATGGAAACGACGACGCGAGGGCCTCGGCGAAGTCGCCGCTGGCCGCTGCTCTACGCCGGGACGTAGACCTCCACCCGGTTGCGGCCGTTCTTCTTCGCCATGTAGAGCGCGCGATCGCTGGCTTCGTAGAGCCGTTCCGGGCTGGCGATGTCGGGGCCGACCGCGGCCACTCCGAAGGAACAGGTCACCGGCACCTTGAAACCGGCGTAGACGAACTCGTTCTCCTGCAGCCGCTCGCGCAGCTTCTCCGCCATCGCGCGCGCGCCCTCGACGTCCATCTCCGGCGACAGGATGACGAACTCCTCGCCGCCGACGCGGGCGAAGACCTGCTCCGGCCGCAGCAGGTCGCGGGTGAGCTCGGCGATCTGCTTGAGCACGAAGTCGCCGCACAGGTGGCCGTAGCTGTCGTTGACGTTCTTGAACTGGTCGATGTCGAACATCACCAGCGCCAGCGGGCGGACGTGACGCACCGCGCGCGCCACTTCGCGCTGCGCTTCTTCCTCGTACTTGCGCTTGTTGTAGATCTCGGTCAAGCCGTCGCGCATCACCAGGTGGTAGATCGCCTCGTGGTAGGCGTGCTCGGGATCTAGCTCGTGCATGAACTTGAAATGCACGGCGCCGACCTGGAAGCGGTCGCCGCTCTTGAGAGCACTGCGCGACTTGATCACCTGGTCGTTGACGAAGGTGCCGTTGGTCGACTGCAGGTCCTCGATCATGACCTGGTTGTCGGCGTACTGCAGGCGAGCGTGACTGCGCGAGATCGACAGCACCTCGGGCAGGCTGATCTCGGCCGACGGCGAGCGGCCGATCTCGATGGTGGCTCCGGGCGACAGCCGGAACCGCGTTCCCAGCATGCGGTTGTCGGGATGGGCGATGAGGATGATGTTGGCCTCGACCTCGCCCTTCTGCGCCCGGCGGTCGGCTTGCGGGAGGTTGGCCGACTCGTAGCTCTGGGTGTGGCCGGAATCCATCCCGGCCAACTCGATCGAGTCGGTCGAGGTATCGCGGTTGCGGCCGCCGGTCGAGGAGTGTCCCTTGCTAGGTCTCATGGCCAGCCGTCGCTCATCCTGCGCCGTCGTAGGGTTCCAGAATTTCGCTCAAAATCGGGATAACAAGCTAACACCCAATGGCTTAGCCGTCAAACCAAGGCCGGCGACCGGCGACTTTCCTCGCACTGCGACCTATCGCAGGAGGTTTGCGTAGAATGCGGCCGGCGCAGCCATGGAAAGGGCGGTCTCCCTCGATTCGTTCGTCAATGAACTGGTGCTCGCGTGGCGCAAGCTATTGCTCTATCGCGAGGGCCACCCGGCTCGCGCCGGCGCGGTCGAGCGCGCCTTCTCGATCGCCGGCAGCCTGGTGGCGCCGACCGGCGGGCTCGCCCTCGGCGTCGGCCGAGGCGCCCTGGTCGGACCCGAGGAAACCCTGCGCTCCCCATCCGCGCGCCGGCTCTCCGCCGCCTTGCAGCAGCGTGGCGTCGCGATCCTGCGGCTCGCCGAAGGCCTCACCGTGCGAGAGCTGACGGAGTTCCTGGACCTGTTGCCCCGCCACGAAGGCGCCGTCGAGACCACGCCGATGTGGACCGAAGCGGAGGCGCGTGGTCTGCACCACGTCCAGCTAGAGCCGTTCGACTACGCCGCGCTGCGCATGACGGACGACGCCGGCGGCACCGAGGAGGCGCCCTCCGGATCGAGCGCCCTCTGGGAGCAAATCCTTCGCCGGTTGCTGGCCAACGAATCGGTGGCCGGCGAAGGAGAACCCCCGGAGCTGGCGGATGCCGGCGCGATGCAGCGCGTTCTGGCCATCCTCCGCCGCGTGCTCGAGCGCCATACCGGCGGCACCGGCGGCCGGATGGCGCTGACCGACGCTCTCGAGCAGCTGCGGCCCGCCCTCGCCGGGGCCGTCTCCTCGCACCTCGGGGAGGCGGCCGACCAGGAGTCGCGGTTGTCGGCGCTGTGGCACGTCGCGGAGCTGCTCGACTCGATTCCCGAACCCTTGCGCGAAGGAGTGCTCGACACCGCGGTGCGTGAGTTGGTAACCCACGACGAGGCCGCCGAGTCTCTGCCGGCGCTCACCGCTTCGGTGTCCGCAGCCAACGTGGTCGGCGCACTGCGCCGCCTGCGGGCAGAGCGGGTGCCGTTCTCGGCGCGCTCGCTGCGGCTCATCGAGGCGCTGGCGATCGAAGCGGCGCCCAGCCTGATGGGGGGTCCCTCGGCCGGCGATGCCGCTTCCCCGGCCGAGCTCGCAAAGAAGCTCAAGGCCATCTTCGCCGAGGAGGACGTCGACCGGTTTCATCCCCAGCAGGCCGAGATCGATCGCGCCATTCTCGAGCTTCCACGGCGGGTGGAGCTCGGCTCGCCGCCGCCCGGCCTCGACGAGCGTCTCGAGGACCTGGTCGAGCTGCGCCAGCTGCGCCAGTTGGCGGCAACCCTGTTCGACCTCCTGCGCCGGCCGATGCTCGGTGAGCGCGCGGTGGGCGACATCGCCAACCGGCTCGAGGCGCTGTTTCGCACCTTGCTGGTGCACGCGCGGTTCAACGAGGCCATCGCCATCGTCGAGGAATTGCGCGCCGTGTCGGAGTCGCGCCAGTCATCCGATGAGCTGCGGGGCGCCGCCGCGCGCTGCCTCGAGGTCCTGGGGCAGCGCGAAACGGTGGAGGCGCTGCTGGAGTCGCTGACCGATGTGCGCGAGGCGGCTCGCGCCGCGCTGCAGCGCCTGATCGAGATCCTGGGGTCGCGGATGGTGCGCGAGCTCCTCCTGACCCTGGCCGAGGAAACCGATCTCTCGCGCCGGCGGCGCACCTTCGATCTGCTCGCCTCGCTCGGCCCGGTGGTGGTTCCCGAAGCCATCGCGCTCCTCGCCCACCCTCAGTGGTACGTGGTCCGCAACATGCTCGGGCTGCTGCGCCAGAGCGGCCAGCCACTGACGGTCGGGATGATCGACGCGGGATTGCGCCACGAGGATCCACGCGTCCGCGTCGAAGCCGTCAAGTGCCTGGCCGCCGCCGTCGGTCCGGTCCCCGACGATCTGCTGCAGGCGCTGGTCCACGATCGCGATCCCAAGATCGCCGAGGCAGCGGTGGGCGTCATCGGCACCAGGCGGCTGGCGAGCGGCCGCGAGCCGCTGCTGGCTCTGCTGCGCCCGGCGGATCCGCTCGGACGCCAACGCGCCCTGAGGGTCAAGGCGCTGCACGCGCTCGCCGCGCTCGGCGACGAATCCGTGCTCCAGGAGCTCAAGCCCTTCTTCCGCGCCTGGCTGCCGGTGGTGACCGTGGACGAGATGAGGGCGGCCTTCGCCTCGCTGGCGCACTATCCCGAGCCGGCACGCCGGCCGTTCGCCGAGAAGGGACTGCGGGCGAGCGACGCACAGGTGCGCGCGGTCTGCCGCCGGCTGATGGGCCGTGCCGAGGGCAGCACATGAACGGCGACCCCGGCCGTGTCCAGCCGCTGATCATCGCCCTTGCCACAGCGCTGCATGCCCGCGCGCTCTACCCACGCGAGCACCCGCGGGTGGTGAGCGCGGCGGCCGAGGTCTGCGTCCGCCTCGCAGAGGTCCTGCGGGCTCGCAAGTCCGAGGAGTTCACCGTGCTGCTGGTCGATGACCTGCTGGTGATCGACGACCGTCCGGTGCGCAGCGGCTCGATCTACATGCAGAGTCTGGTGCGAATCCTGGCTCGCTTCGGGGTGCAGCGGGTGACCCTGGGAGCCGGTCTCACCCCTGACGAGGTCAGGACGGCGCTCGACGGTCTGGCCAGCTCGGGAGCGCTCGAGTCGAGCCCCCACTTCGTGCTCGGCCGGGTCCAGGTGGGCGGCGGCTCCGGCCGGCAGGGCGCCGCCCGCGTCGAGCTTTCCGAAGAGCACATCGACGCCGCAGAGGACGCCTTCCTGCGCTTTCCGAAGGACCGCGGCGGCAGCGTCGAGACTCTCGACCGCTTGGTCTGGCAAATGATGGAGGGCTTGGCGAGCGCCGGGCGCTCGATGCTGCTGCTGGCGCCGATTCGCGACTTCGATCAGCACAGCTTCGTCCATTCGGTGAACACCGCCCTGCTGGTCATGGCCCAGGGCCGCGCCCTCGGCCTGCAAGGCGATCCCCTGCACGAGATCGGCGTCGCCGCGCTGCTCCACGATGTCGGCAAGCTCTCCTTGCCGCGCGGCGTGCTCGAAGCTCGTGGCAAGCTGTCGGAGGAGCAGTGGGCCATTGCCCGCCAGCATCCGGAGATCGGCGCCGCGCATCTTTGCGGCGTCTCCGGGGTGTCACCGCTCGCCGTCCTGGTGGCGTACGAGCACCATCTGCGCTGGGACGGGGCGCCGAGTTATCCCGCGGTGCCGGTCGGCCGCCGTCCAAACTTCGCCAGCCAGCTCGTGGCGGTGGCCGACACCTACGACTCGATGGTCGCCGGCCGCGGCGCCTCGACGCCGATCGGCGAAGCCGCGATGCGAGTCTGGCGGGAGCGGGCGGGGACGTTCCTCGATCCGATGCTGGTGGGTAACTTCGTTCTGATGATGGCCGAAGCCGCGGCTCCGGTGCCGGCGCGCGTCGCTCCGGTCTAACTGCTGCCGCCCAGCATCGCCCGCAAGACGTGGCGGGCGACCTCGGGGTTCTCGCGCAGGCGGCGCACCGAGTAGGGGTACCAATCCTTGCCGTACGGCACGTAGACCCGCAGGCGGTGGCCGCCGGCGATCAGGATGCGCCGCAGCTGCGGCTCGACGCCGAGCAGCATCTGGAATTCGTAGCGATCCCGCGGCACGGCGTAGCGATCGACCAGCGCGGAAGCTCCCTGCACCAGGAACTCGTCGTGGGTGGCGATGCCGACGTAGACGCCGCGCGAAAAGAGCTTCTCGAGCGCCGCCAGGAAGGCGGCGCGCACCGTGTCGTAACCCTTCCAGGCGGTCTCTCGGGGCTCGACGTAGATGCCCTTGCACAGCCGCACGCTGGCGCCGGAGGCCGGCAGGCCGTCGATGTCGGCCGGAGTGCGCCGCATGTAGGCCTGCAGCACCACGCCGAGGTTGCCGTAGCGCGGGAAGAGCTGGTGGTAGATGCGCAGCGTGGCGTCGGTGGTGGTGCGGTCCTCCATGTCGATGCGCACGAAGTTGCCGTCGTCTTTGGCGGCCGCGACCACCCGCTCGATGTTGTCGCGGCAGAAGCCCTCGTCGATGCGCAGACCCAGGAGAGTGGGCTTGATCGAAACGTTGGAGTCGAGCCCGCGTTCGCGGATGGCGTGGAAGATGCGCACGTACTCCTCGACCGCCCACTCCGCCTTGGCCCGATCCGCGACCTCCTCTCCCAGGATGTCGACCGTGGCCATCGCACCCTCGCGATTCAGCTCGACCACCGTGCCGAGCGCCGCATCGAGCGTTTCACCGGCGACGTAACGCGAGGCGATCTTGCCGACCACGGCTTTCGGCACCAAGGGCAGGGTCGTGCGGATGAAGCTCGCAAACAGGCTCATACGGGCCGGCGTAGCCTAGCGCGGCATCGGGCACAAAAAAAGGCACCCGATGTGAATCCATCGGGTGCCAACCGCCGCGCCACCGAACGGAGGCGGCCGGCGGGTAAACCGGGGTTAGCTGCGGCTACGCAGTGCGAGCGCGCCAGCCAACGCCAAGGCGCCGGCGACGGCCGCGAGCGGCATGTTGCTGCCGGTAGCCGGAAGCGAGCTCGGAACCGCACCGGTGGTGGACTGACCCGGATCCGTGCCGTCACGGGCCGCGTCCTGGTCGAGACCGGTCACGTTGTCGTCCTCACCGTCGGCAACCACGCGGTCATTGCGCTCGTTGTCGAGAGTGGTGGCCGGGACCTTCGCGGTCTGACCGGGGTCCGTGCCATCACGGGCCGCATCGCGGTCGAGACCGGTCACGTTGTCGTCCTCGCCGTCGGCAACGACCTGATCGTCACGCTCGTTGGTCAACGCGCCAGCGACCGGCGTGGTCGCAGGGGCAGGCGCCAGGGCGACGGTCGTCGCGAGCATCTTGCCGTTGTCGTCATGGAAGCTGATCACCACGTCGTTGTTCGCCACCAGCCCAGCGGGCTTGATGGTCGAGGTGTTGAGCACGTAAGTCTTCTGACCCGAGGCCGTCTGCACTACGATCGAATCTGGTCCGATCGAAATGATCTTGCCGTTAACCGTCATATCCGCGGCGAGTAGCGGCAGCGCCACGAGGGCCAGGGCGACCAAGGCAACCTTGATACCGATGTTTGTCTTCATCAGGTTCTCTCCTGGTTCGAGGCCGCCGCCATTGGCGACCCATGCCGGACTAGAGAGCAACCCCGATGCCAAGCGCCTCGTTCAACAGAATCAGCGGTTTAAGCGAAACGCCTCGGGAAGAAAGACGCAGCCGAGTGCAATAACTTCCTCTCACCGAGGATTCGGCGAAATGAGAGCTTGCACGCGGCGTCAACCGCCGTGCACCGCCGTCGTCGCGGGCTCGTCGATCACCCAGCGCACCGACTTCGAGCACGGGCAGACGCCGCCGACGCGGCGCAGCGCGGGCATGTGCGCCGCCGCCTGCTCGAGCGTCCACTCGGCCGCGTCGACTTGCGCAGCGTGTCGACGTAGTCGCGGAAGTCGCGGCTGGCGCAGGTAGGCCTCGGGCAGGTTCGCGGTGAGGTGGCGGACGTAGTCGTCGAGCGACTCGAAGCGCGTCGCCGTCGAAGCCCACCATCTGGAAGGCGGGCACGCCGCGGCGGCGGAAGAACTCCGGATGCGGCATGCGCAGCAGGTCCTCGGGCGCGATGCCCTCGCACCACCTCGCCTGCCCGCGATGCGGTCGCAGATCAGGTCCTCGGCCTCGCGTGGGCGAGCTCCGGCAGGCGGGCCCGCAGATAGCGCAGGTTGAGGTCGCGGACGCAGCTTCTCGACCTCTTCGTAGTACTGCTGCCTGCGCCTCGGCGTTCTTCATCGGCTTGAGGCCGTAGCTGACGTTGGTGCCGCCGCCGCGCTCGTCGCCGAACATCTCGAGGCCGCGCGGCAGCCACTTGTTGAGCGCCTGCTGGAGCATCGTCCATCGGTGATGTAGACCTCGCCCTTGGCCGCCGCCTCCACCCAGCGGCGCATCGGCACCACGCCGGTGGCGAGGTGGAAGGCCTCCTCGCGCAGCATCTGCGGCATGCGACTCGGCCATCGGCTGGTAGGCGCAGACCTTCTGCATCGCGAGCTGGTACTTGCCCACGCGGTCGATCAGCGCGCAGAAGACGACGTTGTCGACGAACGAGTCGAAGTCGATGTTGAAGGCGCCCAGCACGTGGGAGCCGGTGTGCATCGAGAGGATCTCCTCGACCATGTCGGCGCTCGACTGCCGTGGAGACCGCGGTCCAGTCGTCCTCGAGCAGCAGGTGGAGCATCTGGTAGCCGTGGCGCAGCTCCTCGGCCATCATGCGCAGCACCCAGAACTGGTCCTCCTCGTCCTGGGCGCGGGCGAGGGTGAGCTGGTGCTGCTGGATCGAGCCGAACTCGGTCGAGGCCTGGGCGCGGATGGCGCCGAGCAGGTGATGCGCCTGCTCGGGCTGCATGTCGCCGGCGCGGGTGTACTTGGGCTTGCCCTTCTCGTCGCCGCACTCGATCTCGGTGCACATGCCGAGCTCGCGGTAGGCGCAGAGCTCGAAGCGCGGCTCGCGGGGGAAGAAGCTGCTCCCAGTTCTCGATCAGGTAGTCGTAGTCGGGCAAGAAGGCTCGCGCCAACGCGAGCACGGCGTCGTGGAAGCGCTTCGGGAGCTCGGTGGTCGTGATGCTCATCGTCTCTCGGCTCTCCTGCGTTACAGACGTCTTCGGACGAACGGCCTCACGCGGCGACGGCTCGAAGCCGAGCGAGCGGAAGAAGCTGCGCGATGCCGTCCATCTCCTCGTCCACCAGCGTGCGCACGCTGCGTGGCGCCCCTGGCCGCGGAAGTGCTCGCAGCATCGCGTCGCCCAACTGCGCGGCCGACGCGCCCTGCCGCGGACGTCGGGGTCGACGCCGAGGACCTCGATCCAGCCGGTCGGCTCCTCGAGGCCGAACTCGCCGGAGCGGACCTCGCCGAGCATGAAACCGACCACCCGGCCGTCCGATTCCGCGACCACCGAGGCCTCCGGGTCGCGCCGCAGGTAATAGACGATCCGGTCGCTCCCAGACTTCCGGCCGGTACTGGCCGGAGATCTTCTCGTCGATACGGACGATGTCGCCCAGGTCGGTCTCGTTGACCGGGCGCACGGACGGCATCTCGCTCATCCGAAAGATCTTATCAAGACTTCAGGCGGCCGAGCGAGTGGCCCTGAGAGTCCGCGGCCCGTCCTCCACCGTCAGCGTCGACGCCGCTGCGCCCGGCGCGAAGCGGATCCTCACCGCCTCGGCTCCGACGGGATGGAAGGCGCGCTCGCCTTGGTGCAGAAGGTTGCGTGGAAAGCCGCCCTGCCTCTGGATGGATGATGCCGCGCGGGCCGGACTCGACGATCAGAAGGTCGTTGGGCTCCGTCCCCGAAGACGTAGCGCCCAACGATCGCCTGCTGGTCGGTGTCGGCGAGCGGCAGGTTGGTATAGCGCGGATCGGCGTCGCCGAGAGTCTCGAGATACGCCAACACCGAGCGCCGCGCGCTCACCGCCGGCCCGGGCGTGGGCGAGCAAGCTGATGCCGTGAGGCCCCTTGGTCCGCTGGATTCCGGGCGCCGCGGCGATCAGCGCCTTCACCGCCTCGAGCTGGCCGAGCATAGCCGCAGAGAAAAGGGTGGGCGGCGCCCCGCCCGCCAGCAGGAGCTCGGCGATCTCCCGGTTGCCGACGTGTGAGGCGGCTCCCAGCGCGGTCTCGGCATCGCCGTAGCCCCCGTCCCAGGACGCCTTGGCGAGCGCCGGGTGCGCGGCGAGCAGCTCGCGGACCCGCGCGATATTGCCGTGCGACACACCGACCATTTCCTGCTGGATCGCCAGATCCGTCGTCGGGAACGTGTCGGGCACAGGCTTGGCTGGCAACGGCGGAGTCGCGGGCCGGACTCGGTGTCTGGGCCCGCACTCGACCCGCGAGCCAGGCGAGGACGGAGACGGCAACCAGGGACCGACGCGTGGTAGGTCATGTTCGAGACCTCCTCGGAGGGAGATACGGCACCCGCGCGGAGCGCGTCAAACCAGTTCTGTGTGAGGGCGCAACTCGTTGCTGGCGAGTAGTTTGACGCCCGTTGTGAGGAGCTTCAGCCGGCGTCGGACAAACGGGCGGTGACCGCGGCCGCGATCTGCTCGGCGATCTCGGCTTGCGCCTCGAGGGTGAAGGCCGGCTGATCGAAAGTATTCGCCCAGAGGTGGCTCTCGTCGGCAACCCGGATGAGGTGGGCGATGAGCCGCACGCCGTCAGCGTCGCTCTTCAACTGGGCGAGAACGACGTACTCGGCGCCGACCTCGCGTCCGATTTCCTTGAGATCCCGAAACTCTCTCGGGCGGCGTAGCGCCGCGGCATTGCCGACGACCTCGAACCGCCGCAGCCGCTCGGGCGTGGCGAGCCGCGCCACCGTCGCGTCGGCGACACCGCCGGCGATGTCGGAGAGCTGGCGACCGGCAGTCTCGTCGTCGAACGGTACGACCGCGATGCGTGTCGGACCGGCAGCCGACGGGCGCAAGATGACGAACAACGAGAAGGCGAGGAGGAGCACCGCGCCTCCGCCGACGACCCACAGGCGATGTGAGAGGCGTCTATCCAGCCCGGTCGGTCGCGACCCCGCCTGCACCGGCGGCAATGGCGGTGGGGCTGCCACCGGCGCGATGAAACGGTAGCCGCGCCGCGGCAGCGTCTCCAGGTAACGCGGTGCTTCCGCCGAATCGCCCAGCACCGAGCGCACCTGCGCGATGCAGAAGTTCAGTCCGCGCTCGAAATCGACGAAGGTGTCCTGGCCCCAGATCGCCTGGCGCAGCTCGTCGCGACTCACCACCTCGCCTGCACGCTCGAGGAGCAACGCCAGAACGCGCGCCGGCTGAGGCTGCAGACGGCGCAGCACGCCGTCGCGGGTCAAGGCGCCGCTGTCGGCGTCGAAGACGAACTGACCGAAACGGAACTGACGGCTCACGGTCGCAACATAGCACCGCTACAATTCACGCCATGCAGCCCAACCTCGACTTCCCCGCCCTTGCCGCGCTGCTGCGCACCGTCTTCGCGCTCGGCGACCGCGAGCGTTCGCTGCTCCTCCTCGTCGACGTTCCCGACGCCGCGCGGCCCGACCACGATCGGTGGCGCGACCGCCGGCGGATCGCCGTCGAGTGGTGGCGGACGCTGCTCGCCCATGAGGCCGAGCTGCCCTTCACCGGCGTCGAGCTGGCGGTCTACCCGCACGTCGGCAGCAACAATCGCGACCTGCCGTCGCGCGTCGCCCGCCTGGCGGCGCCGGTGGGCGATGACGTGGTCGGAGCGAGCGGTGAGCTGGTCACGCTCGAGACGCTGCTGCGCGATGCCAGTGTGGTGCTCGCGCCCACCGAGCTCTCCGCCACGGCCCCTCTCAAGGTGCTGGCCCGCAGACTCGGTTTTCGTGGCGCCACGCTGCCGGATTTCCGGCGCGAGATGATCCCGATCCTGGCGCTCGATTGGCAGGCGGTCGACGCGCGAGTGCGCCAGATCGCGGCGCTGCTCGATCCCGCCGAGCTGGCGATCGTCGTGCTGGCCGCCGGCGGGACGACGCACCGCCTGGAGCTCGATCTCCGCGGCCGCTCGGCGTACGTGAGTGGGGGCTTGATCCGCGAGCCAGGCTCGGTCGGCAACTTGCCGTCCGGCGAGGCCTACATCGTGCCCTACGAGGGCGAGCGTGACGGCGACCCGAGCCGCAGCGCTGGCGTGCTACCGGTGGAGCTCGACGGAGAAGTCGTGCTCTATCGCGTGGAAGCGAACCGAGCGGTGGAGGTTCTTTCCCAGGGGCCCCGCTCCACCGCCGAACGCCGGCGATTGGCCTCCGAGCCCGCTTACGGCAACCTGGCGGAGCTGGGGCTCGGCGTGCTGGGGGCATGGGGCGTGCGGCCGATCGGTTCGGTGCTGCTGGACGAGAAGCTCGGCCTCCACATCGCCTTCGGACGCAGCGATCACTTCGGCGGCGCGGTGGGGCCCAAGGACTTCGTGGACCCGGCGCAGGTGGTGCACATCGATCGCGTCTACGTACCCCAATCCCAGCCGAACGTCGCCATTCTCAGCGTGACCCTGCGCGATGCCTCCGGCACCGACACCGTCCTCATGCAGGACGGCAGCTTCCTGATCTAAACCATTCTTTCGACAAGACTTCGCAGCCTCATTTCCGGGGTGCAACCTGGAGGCTTGACTTTCGTATGATATTTTGGTGATATCACTTTGCTAGCTGCTGCCGACACTCTGAAAAGGGGGATTTCCAAAATGCTCCGCGAGAACGAAAAAACCACCCTGCCGGGCCTGATCATGATCGTCGTGCTGCCCGCTGCACTCGCCGCCTTCATCCTGTTCGCGATTCGCGCGCTGCGCGCCGGGGATGTCAAGACCTTCGTCGCGCTGGTCGTGGCGGCGGCCATCGCGGCGATCTGCTTGGCCGGCTTCTTCATCGTCAACCCGAACGAGGGCAAGGTGCTGCAGCTCTTCGGCGACTACAAGGGCACCGCCAGGCGGCCCGGCCTGCGCTGGGCCAATCCTTTCCTCAGCAAGCGCCGGGTGAGCCTGCGAGTGCGCAACTTCGAGACCGCCAAGCTCAAGGTGAACGACGCCCGCGGCAATCCGATCGAGATCGCGACGGTCGTGGTGTGGCGCGTGGTCGACACCGCCGAGGCGGTCTTCCATGTCGACGACTACGAGAACTACGTGCACGTGCAGAGCGAAGCGGCGCTGCGCAACCTCGCCACCGGCTATCCCTACGACGCGCATGGCGACGAGGTCGATCTGGTGAGCCACACCGCCGAGGTCTCCAAGCAGCTGCAGAAGGAGATCCACGACCGCTTGGCGCAGGCCGGCGTCGAAGTGATCGAGACCCGCATCAGCCACCTCGCCTACGCCCAGGAGATCGCGGCCGCCATGCTGCGCCGCCAGCAAGCCACGGCCGTGGTCGCGGCGCGGCAGAAGATCGTCGAGGGCGCGGTGGGCATGGTCGAGATGGCACTCGAGCAGCTCGCTCTCAAGCAGGTCATCACCCTCGACGAGGAGCGCAAGGCGGCGATGGTCTCGAACCTGATGGTCGTGCTGTGCAGCGAACAGAACACTCAGCCGGTGGTCAACGCCGGCACGCTGCACCACTAAGGCGCGGATCGTGACTCCGAAAACCAAGCGCACCCTGAGCCTGGTCGGCGGCGTGCTGTCGCTCCTGCTGGCGATCCAGACCGCCGCCGGCCTGACCGACCGGGTGAGAAAGGTCGACATCCTGTTGCTGTTCGCCACCGGCATGGGTGCCGGCGTCTCGCTGGTCGGATTGTTCCGCGAGATTCGCGGGCCACGGGGCGATTGAGGCGATGGCGGAACGCAAACCGTTCCTGCTGCGGCTCGAGCCCGGAGTCCATCAGGCGCTCGAAAAGTGGGCGGCCGACGAGCTGCGCAGCCTCAACGGCCAGATCGAGTACCTGCTCCGCGAGGCGCTGCGCCGCGCCGGGCGCGGCGTCGACAAGGGTGCCGGCGGGAAACCCGCGGCGAAGGAGTGACGACGGCGAGGAGCCGGCGAGGGTGGGCAAGCAAGCCCAGACCTGACTGAAAGGAGACGAGCATGCGCAGCAAGAGCTACAACTTGGCATCGGGACTGGTCTTCGCCGGGGTGGCGATCGCCCACGGGGTGCGCGCCCTGCGTGGGCTGCCGCTGGTGATCGGCAATTGGAGCGCGCCCGTCGGCGTCTCGTGGCTGGCGTTCGGCGTGGCCGGGCTGCTGGCGCTGTGGGGGCTGAGCCTCGCCCTCGGGCGAGAGTAATGGGCGACGTGGTAGCGCGACGCCGATCGCCGGTGCGGCGCTGGCTGCGCATCGCTTTCCCGGTCTGGGCGGTGGTGTCCACTGCCTGGTTCCTGCAGTCGTTTCGAACCCGCGGAGTCGGGGACACACTGCTCGCCAGCGATGCGGGCGTGGTAGTCGAGCGCGACGGCCGCCGCCTGAGCTACGCGCCCCGGAGGAACGTCGCGCCGCGGGGCCTGCTCTTCCTCACCGGTGGCGGCGTCGCCGTCGAGGCGTACGCGCCGCTCCTGCGGCCGCTCGCCGAAGAGGGGCACCGCGTCGTCATTCTCGGGCTTCCCTACCGTCTGGCGCCGCTCGAGCAGCACAAGCAGCAAGCGGTGGCCGAAGCGCGAGCAATCCTCGACGGTGGCCAAGCGGAGTCCTGGGTCCTGGCCGGCCACTCGCTGGGCGCCGCGCTCGCCTGCCGTGTCGCCGCGGCCGCGCCGGAGCGCCTCGCCGAAGTGGTGTTGATCGCCACTTCCCATCCGCGAGAGCTCGACCTGTCCGCATCGCCGCTGCGGATCACCAAGGTGTTTGGCACGCTCGACGGCGTCGCCACGCCGGCGATGATCGAGGCCAGTCGTTCGCGCCTTCCACTCTCCACTCGATGGGTCGCGGTCGAGGGCGCCAACCACGCGCAATTCGGAAACTACGGCCGTCAACTATTCGACGGCTCCCCCACCATCTCGCGGCGAGAGCAGCAAGCGGCGGCACGGCGTGTCCTGCGAGACGCGCTGGCGGCGCATCAGCCGCCTCCAGGTTAAGCGGCGCCGTCGGCGAACAGCGGGTCGCTCAGCAGAAGGAGCGAGAGGACGTGCAGGAGGGTGCGCGGCATGCGACCGCGCGCCAGCGTGGCGTCAGGCGCGGGCCGCGGCGGCCACGTGCTCGTGCGCGTGGTAGCTCGAGCGCACCAGCGGGCCCGACTCGCAATGGGCGAAGCCGAGCGACATCGCGTAGGCCTTGTGCTCGGCGAACTCGTCGGGATGAACCCAACGGTCGACTGGCAGGTGCTTCGTGGTGGGTTGCAGATACTGTCCGATGGTGAGGATCTCGACGCCGCTCGAGCGGATGTCGCGCAGCGTCGAGCGAATCTCGTCCACACCCTCGCCGATGCCGATCATGATGCCGGTCTTCACCCTTCCTGCGTAGTCGCCGCCGTCGCGGCGCGAAGCCGCGTCGGCGAGTAGCTCGAGCGAGCGCTCGTAGCGCGACCCGGGCCGCGCCTTGCGGTACATCCGCGGAACGGTCTCGATGTTGTGGGAGAAGATCTCGGGACGCGAGGCGAGGACGACATCGAGCGCGTCCGGCACGCCGCGAAAGTCCGGCGTCAACACTTCGACCGCGCTGCTCGGCACTCGGCGATGGACTGCCGCCACAACGTTGGCCCAGTGGCGGGCGCCACCATCTCGAAGGTCGTCGCGATCTACCGAGGTGATCACCGCGTGGCGCAGCCCCATGGCCTCGACCGCGTCGGCGACGTGCTCCGGCTCGCTGACGTCGACGCCGGCCTTCGGTTTGCCCGAAGTCACCGCGCAGAACCCGCAGCGACGGGTGCAGATCTCGCCGAGGATCATGAAGGTCGCCGTGCCGTGCTCGCCCCAGCATTCGTAGATGTTCGGGCAGCGCGCCTCCTGGCAGACGGTATGGAGCGAGAGCTTCTCCACCAGGTTCTTGACCTTGTGGTAGTTCTCGGGCGTTTGCAGGCGGATGCGCAACCACTCCGGCCGGCCTTGGCGAAGCACCGGCGTGGGCGCGCCGATCTGGACGAGTGTGCCGCGATTTTCCATGCCCTGCATCCGGCGCAGTTTATCGCAGGGACTCGTGGCCTTTGCTCGCCGCGTCGGAGACCAGCACCTCGACGGGCCAGCCCTTGAAGTCGCTGTGCCAGGCCTCGGCCGGGCCGACGCGGCGGCGGGACCCCGCTGCGACGGCCAGGGACGGCAGCAGCGCGCGCTGCTCCGCCGGATCGACGATCACGAACAGACTGCTCGTTCCCGCCGCAAAGGGAAGCAGACGCAGCCAGCCGCCGTCGATCGCGGGATCGCCGAGGACGGCGAGGAGGCCGTCGGGCGTCGCGACCGGGCGCGCCATCTCAGCCGCGAGGCTCCACTCATCGCCGACGTCGTCCGGTGGGTTGCGAGCCGTGACCGGTAGCGGCGGCGGATCGATGACGATCCAGCTGTCTCCCTTCCAGCGCCAGCGAGCGACCCTGCGGCCGGCAACCGAAGGAAGCGGCTCGAGGAACCCCCAACCCCACCAGTCGGCGGCATAGAGCTCGGCCGGCACCGGCTTCACCCGCAGCCGCAACGCGTTGCCCAGTCTGGTCTGATCGCGGTAGCGCACCTCGATCGGCGTCCCAGGCGCCATGATCAGCACGGCGGAGCGGTCGCTCGGCAGCTTCGCGATCGACGGCGGTGCCGCGGCGTGGTCGAAAGCGCGCCACGCCGTGTGCACCTTGTCGGGAACCGTGTCCGACCAGCCGCGCACCGCCGGCGGCAGCGCGGCGCCCAGGACCAGAGCCGCGGCGCCGAGCGGGCCGGCGACTTGACGACGCGCCAGCCGTTCGAGGGCGAAACCCACGAGAAGCGCCCCGGCAGGCGCGCCGTAGATCAAGAAACGGCCGTCACGCCAGCCGTAGAGAACGCCGAAAAAGACCCCGACGATGGCCGCGAGCGAGAGCGCGAACCGGGCGGTCCAATCCGCCCGCCATCGAGCAGCGGCAATCGCAGTTCCGCCGAGCACCAGCACCATGCCCGGCCAACCGACGCGCGTCACCGCTTCGCGGGCATAAAAGCCGAGGCCCCGGACGCTGGGCGCGATTAAACTGGCCTGGCGTACTCCGACGAGTCCCTCTTCGCCCGACCCTTCCGGTCCGAGAAAACGCCACAACAGGAAGGGAGCGATGGCCAAGGCCAAGGGCACGACCCAGGCAAGGGCGCTCCCCCTTTCTCCGCGCGGCTGGCCGAGCGAGGCCACGGCCGCGGCGGGAACCAGGGCGAGCGCGACCAGCGGCTGCGTGATCGCGCTCAGGCCCACGAACAAGCCCGCCGCCGTTCGCCAACCCAGAGCTCCCCTGAACGAGGAGTGGGACCCCCGAACCCATGCGGCGGCGGCCGCGGTGAACAGCACCGTAGCCAGGAGGTCAGCGCCGATCGCCAGCGCCAGATCTTGGATCGCCAGCGAGGCCAGGGTCGCCAGACCCACGGCGCCGGCGATCGCGGTTGAAAACCGTGATCGCGCCAGGGCGTAGATCGCCAGCGCCAACCCGACCAGCAGGGCCTGCGAGAACACCGGGAACCACGGCATCAAGCCGACGCGGTCGAGCGCGGCGAGGATCGCCGGCACCAGGGGCGCTCTGCCGCTGTAGCGAACCGGCTCGCCGGCGAGCGCCAGAGCGTTGGCGATCCAGTCCAACCCGTCGCCGCCGGTAAACGGGTAGTCGAGATTGAGGTCCGGATAGACCAGCCAGCGAGAGATGAACCTCACCCAGCCGGCACCGAGCGCCGCGAGCGCCCAGAACGCGGCGTCGAATGGCGTGTTCCTCTTTGGCACTCTAGGCCGTGATGTCGAGCGCCACGTCGAGCGCCGGCGCACTGTGAGTGAGCCAGCCTACCGAGATGAGATCGACGCCGGTCGCAGCGACCGCGGCGATGGTTTCCGGACGGATGCCACCCGAGGCCTCGGTGATGGCCCGGCCGCGGGCCATGGCGACACCGCGGCGCAGGGTTTCGAGGTCCATGTTGTCGAGCAGTACCGCATCGACTCCGGCCGCCAGGGCTTCTTCGAGCTGCCCCAGCGAGTCGACCTCGCACTTCGATCTTCACCAGGTGGCCGACCGCGGCGCGGGCCCGCTCGATCGCCGGCCGCACCCCGCCTGCGATCGCCACGTGGTTGTCCTTGATCAACACCGCGTCGTCGAGTCCGAAGCGATGGTTCTCGCCGCCGCCACAGCGCACCGCGTATTTCTCGAGCGCGCGCAGGCCTGGCGTCGTCTTGCGCGTGCACACGACCTGCGCCGAGTGCGCGCCGACCGCGACGACCAGGTCGCGCGTCGCGGTGGCGATGCCGCACATCCGCCCCAGCAGGTTGAGCGCCACGCGTTCGCCGGTCAGGATGACGCGTGCCGCGCCCTCGACGCGCGCGATCACGGCACCCGCCGGAGCGTCCTCGCCATCGCCGATCAAGGGCTCGATTCGGACCGAGGCATCGAGCAGCGAAAGGCGTGGGTGCCGATTCCCAGGCCCGCGATGCGGCCCGCCTTGCGCGCCACGATGTCGGCGCGCGCGGCAGCCGCGGCCGGGACGATGGCGTCGGTGGTGAGATCGCCGGCCCGCCCGAGGTCTTCGCGCAGCGCGCGCCGCAACAAGGGCTCGTAGAGCAGCGCGGGCGGGGGCTGGAGGGTCGGCTCTCACTGTCCGGCCTCGGCGGCCCGCGGCTCAGACGCCTCCGCTTCGAAGCCCAGCCAGAAGCGG
Organism: Thermoanaerobaculia bacterium; assembly: GCA_963821905.1. Lineage (GTDB taxonomy): Bacteria > Acidobacteriota > Thermoanaerobaculia > Multivoradales > JAGPDF01 > CAWGFP01. The sequence continues at coordinate 966,468 of CAWGFP010000015.1, forward strand.
CGGCGCTGCTGGGAGGGATCCGACTCGGGGAAATCGCTCCGGTAGTGGCCGCCGCGGCTCTCCTGGCGCTCGAGCGCGGCACGCGCCACCAGGCCGCGGCATCGACCAGATTGCGCGCCTCACCGCCGAGGTCCTCGAGCTCTCGCCACTCCTCGAGGCGGGTGAGCGCGTGCTGCAGGCCGCCACGCTCGCGCATCAGGCCGACGTGGCTCCACATCTGGTCGCGCAGCGCCGGCACGACGTCGCTGTCGCCAGCGCCGCGCCGCGCCGCTGGCGGCTGACCGACCGCCAGCCGGGCGCGCGCCTGCGCTCGTCGCCGTCGGCTCAGCGGCGCCGATGTCCTCGGCCACCCGGGCGCCGAAAACCAGAGCCTCGAGCAGCGAGTTGGTAGCCAGCCGGTTGGCGCCATGCACGCCGGTCGACGCCACCTCGCCGGCCGCCCACAAGCCCGCGAGCGACGCGCGCCCGCGCTCGTCCACCGCCACGCCGCCCATGTGGTAGTGCGCCGCCGGGAGCGACCGGGATCGCCTCGCGGCGCGGGTCGAGCCCGGCGTTCTGGCAGAGCTTGAAGACGGTCGGAAAACGCTGCGGAAAGGTCTCGCCCACCGCCTGGCGCGCGTCGAGATAGATGGTGTGCCCCGCCTGGAGACGCCGCCAGATGGCCCGCGCCACGACGTCGCGCGGCGCCAGCTCCGCTTGCGGGTGCTCGTCGGGCATGAAGCGCGCGCCGCTCTCGTCGATCAGCACCGCGCCCTCGCCGCGCAGCGCCTCGGTGAGGAGCGGCATCGGGTCGGCGCCGGTGGCGAGAGCGGTGGGATGGAACTGGACGAACTCGAGATCGGCCAGCCGCGCGCCGGCGCGCGCCGCCATCGCCAGGCCGTCGCCGGTCGACTCGACGGGATTCGTGGTGCGGCGATAGACGCGGCCGAGGCCGCCGGTGGCGAGGACGACGGCCGGGGCGGCGAACAGCGCGCTCGCCGGCCGCCCTCCAGCGCGAGCGGTCACGCCGCGCAATGCGGCCGTTGACCAGCACCAGGTCGGCGGCGAAGGCGTGCTCGAACACGCGGATGCCGGCAGTGAAACGCACGGTGTCGGTCAGCGCCCGCACCATCTCGGCGCCGGTGGCGTCGCCTTGGGCGTGCAGGATGCGCCGCTTGCCATGGGCGCGCCTCGCGGCCGAACGCCAGGTCGCCGGCGGCGTCGCGGTCGAAGCGCGCCCCGAGCTCGATGCAGGCGCTCGATCTGCAGCGGGCCCTCGCGGGTGAGCAGCTCGACGACCTCGGGATCGGCGATCCCGCGCCGCCGCCTGCAGCGTGTCGGGGGCGTGCAGCCAGGGCGTCGTCGTCGGGGCCCATCGCCGCCGCGACTCCGCCCTGGGCCCAGACGCTGGCGCCGCCCGCTGCCGAGCCGCGCCTTGGTGAGCAGCACGACGCGTCGCGGCGCCAAGCCCAGCGCGGCGGTCAGGCCGGCGACGCCGGCGCCGACCACCACCACGTCGGCAGCGACCAGCTCGTCGATCGCCGTCACGCCGTCCTCGGCGAGTTTGACCTCCAGCATGCGCTCGACCGCCCGCCGGGCGCGCGCCGCCACCTCGGGGTCGACCTCGACCCGGTACTCCATGGTTTCGAGGCTGCGCAGGATCTTCGGCAAGGTGATGCGCTTCATGTGCGGGCAAAGCGCGCAGGGGCGGATGAACTCGACGTCCGGGAACTCGACCGCGACGTTGTCGGACATCGAGCACTCGGTGATCATCACCACGCGCGGCGGCTTGACCTCGCCGACGTGGCGGATCATGCCCGAGGTCGAGCCGACGAAATCGGCCCCGGCGAGCACCTCGGGACGGGCACTCCGGATGAGCGAGGATCTCGACGCCCGGATGCTGGGCCCGAAACAGCTCGAGGTCCTCGGCCCGAGAAGCGCTCGTGCACCTCGCAGTGGCCGTGCCAGAGGATGATCTGGACCGGAGTCTGCGACGCCACCCACTTGCCCAGGTACTCGTCGGGCAGGAAGATCACCCGCTCGACCCCCAGCGACTCGACCACCTCCACGGCGTTGGCCGAAGTGCAGCAGATGTCGGACTCCGCCTTCACCTCGGCGGTGGTGTTGACGTAGGTCACCACCGGCACGCCGGGATAGCGCTCGCGCAGCAGCCGAACGTCGGCGCCGGTGATCGAGGCGGCCAGCGAGCAGCCGGCCTCGAGGTCGGGGATCAGCACCGTCTTGTCGGGGCAGAGGATCTTCGAGGTCTCGGCCATGAAGTGCACGCCGCACTGGACGATCACTTCGGCGTCCGTCCGCGCCGCCTGCTGCGCCAGGCCCAGGGAGTCGCCGACATAGTCGGCCACGCCGTGGTAAGATCTCGGGTGTCTGATAGTTGTGCGCCAGGATGACCGCGTTACGCTCGCGCTTCAGGCGGTCGATCGCCACGATGTAGGGCGCGTGCACGGCCCACTCGACTTCCGGGATGACGCCGCGCAGCCGCTCCCCGACGGCGCGCGTCGCTCGCTCCACGTCGGCGGTCATCGGCAGAGGCGCCGGAATGCCGGAATCCAGACTCAGCGGCTGCGCCATTTCCCCGTCTCCCATCTCGCTCATTTATACTCATTTTGAGCATAAATGAGCGCCAAGAAAAGGCCGGCCCCGCCGGCCACGACTTACACTACGTCTGAGCATAACCACCCGTCAAGGCTGGTCATTCCCGGCCTAGAGCCTGTGCACGTCCGTCACCGTGGCGGAAGCTCGAGCTGCAGATGCGCTCGGTTGGTTCCGCTCCACTCGCAGGGTGAACGTCGCGGCGGTGGACGGCCGGTCCGGCGCGAAGGTCACCGACGCTTCCGGCTCGGTCGGACCGTCGTCGGCGCTGCCGCAACCCAGGAGAGCAGCGCTGACCAGAACGGCGAAGCCGAGGGCGCGCATGCTACTGCCCGACGAACCCGGCGAGAGCGCGAAGGTCGACGTTGCCGCCGGAAAGGATCACGCCGACTCGCTTGCCTCGCATGTCGATCGCGCCATGGCGCAGAGCGGCCGCAGCAGCCGCGCCCGAAGGCTCGACCAGCACCTTGAGGCGCTCGAGGAGGAAACGCAGCGTGTCGACCAGATGCTCGTCGCTGACCGTCACCACGGCCTCGACGCGCTGCTGCACGATCGGGAAGGTCAGCTTCCCCGGGGAGGTCGTCTGCAGGCCGTCGGCGATCGTCGGCCGCACCGGGATCTCGATCCGCCGCCCGGCCGCGAGGGACTGCCGGACGTCGTCCATCACCGCCGGCTCGACGCCGAAGACCCGCAAATCGGGTCGGATCGACTGGCCAGCGATCGCCGAGCCGGCGAGCAGGCCGCAACCGCTGCACGGCACCACCAGGGCATCGAGGTCCGGTGCCTGTTCCATCAGCTCGAGGGTGGCGGTGCCCTGGCCGGCGATCACCAGCGGGTGATCGAACGGCGGGATGAGCGTCATGCCGCGCTCGTCGCGGAGGCGCTCGCCGATCTCCTCACGGTTCTCGCCATAGCGGTCGTAGAGCACCACTTCGGCGCCGTAGCCGCGGGTCGCGCGGACCTTGAGATCGGGAGCGTCGCGCGGCATCACGATGACCGCCGGGACGTCGAAGAGCTTGGCCGACAACGCCACGGCTTGGGCATGGTTGCCCGACGAATAGGCCAGAATGCCGCGCCGGCGTTCGTCCTCCGCCAGGGCTGAGATCGCGTTGTAGGCGCCGCGGAACTTGAAGGCGCCGCCGCGCTGGAGGTTCTCGGCCTTGAAAAACACCGTGCAGCCGACTTCGGAGTTGAACTGGCGAGAGGTCAGGACCGGCGTGCGGTGGGCGGCGCCGCGCAGGCGTTCGGCGGCGCGCAGGATGTCGGCGAAGACGGGCAGCACGGCGGGCAGCCTAACAAATGAAGACGGCCGGCTCCGAGGAGCCGGCCGCTTCGGTTGGGCAGGCGAAGGGGTCAGGCGCCAGGCTGGATGATGCAGTCTCCGCTCCCCGTCTCCACCACGATCCGGGTGCGGCCGTCGCCGCGCCGGGCACCGACGATTTCGCGGCCCGACTTCTTGTAGGTGGCGTCGGTGTAGCCGACGTCGATGTCGCCGCTGCCCTGATCGGCGGTGAGGTCGAAGGAAGCATCCGGGCCGCCGAGGATCTTGACCGTGCCGCTGCCGGTATCGATCAGGATCTCGCGGGTGCGGGCGAGTGTGCTCCGGATGGACACATCGCCCGAGCCGGTGTCGCCGTGGAAGATCTCCATCTCGACGCTCTCGATCTTGATGTCGCCCGAGCCGGTATCGACGTTCAGATTGGCGACTTCGCCACCCGAGACGCGCACGCTGCCGGAGCCCGTGTCGGCGGAGAGAGTGGTGCCCATCGCGTACTCGATCTCGATGTCGCCCGAGCCGGTGTCGACCGAGCCGTTGCCGCGCAGGCTGGCGATGCGCACGTCGCCGGAGCCGGTATCGACGCTGCACTCGGCCTCGATATTGCCGAGGGCCACGTCGCCCGAGCCGGTGTCGACCAGCAGCTTGCCCTGGAACCCCTTGAGATCCACGTCGCCGGAGCCGGTATCCACCACCAGATCGCCTGCCAACACGCCGCCGGCCACGTTGCCGACGCCGTTCTTGACCTCGACCGGTCCCGACGAGGGCAGCGCGATCTTGAGGTCGGCGAACAGCACCGGGGCCCCGGCGCGCTGCTTGCCGGTCACCTTCACGCGCTCGCCGAGATAGTCCATGTTGGTCTCGCCGTCGTCCCACCAGCCGGAGCCGCGGCGCGGATAGGAATAGGTGCGGTAGCGATCGACGGGATACGACAAGGCCCACTGCTTGCGGCCCTTCTTGTCGCGGGTTTCGATCCAGCGCAGGCTGTCGAGCAGCGACTGGGTGTCGGCGGCGCTCGAGCCCGAGGCCTGGGCGACCACCGAGACGCTGACTTCGCCGGGCTTCCCGGGCACCAGCTCGACGGCGCCGGCCAGGTTCACCAGCCGAAGGGGCTCGTCCCCGGACAGCGGGAACGTCTGGCTGAACGATTTCGACTGCAGCGACAGCTCGCCCGCCAGGCTGGGGGCGGCGGCCGCGATAGCAATGGTTG
>CAWGFP010000016.1:0-12687 GCA_963821905.1 Thermoanaerobaculia bacterium
GCGCCCAGCCGTGGAGCGTCAGCAGACGGAGGGCGACTCCGCCATGCCGGAGGGCGAGGACACTCCCGCCGGCGCCGGCCAGGACGATGAGCCACCAGGTATCGCCCCAGTGATTGCGCAGGGCCTGCAGGCCGCGCAACCAGAAACGCAGCCCGGATCCCGCCCCGGCGGCGGCCTCCGCGCTGGTTCCTTTCGCACCCAGGGTGTTCGGTATGGGAGAGCCGTAGTAGATCCACGCCGCCAGGATGCCGAGTCCGACGACCCACGCTGCACCGGCCACGAACCTCCCGCGAGAGCGGCGATCGTCGAGCCGCAGGAACGTCAGCAGCCCGACGCCCACCAGCGCATCGGGTCGAAACCAGACCGCCAACCCCGCAAGACCGCCGGCCAGGCGGGGATAGCGGTCCGCGAGAGTAGCCGCAGCGAGCAAGCTCGCGGTCGCGGGCAGGCCGCCGCAGCCGTTGTTCACCCAGAGGTAGGAAGAGGTGACGAGAAGAACGGCCGCGATCACGGCTTCGGGCCCGGAACCGCTGTGGCGCTTCATGGCCAGCAACCCGACCAAGCCGAGAACGACGATCGCCGTGAACAGCGTCGCGATCCACGGGATCGGCGCCCGAGTCAAAGTCGCAAGCGCCCCGAGCAGCAGGGCTTGCCCCGGCTCGGTGATCCCGAAGACCCGTTCACCGGGGTTGAAGACCAGGCCGCGTCCCGCGGCGAAATTCGCGGCGTAGCGGTAGGTGATGAAGAAATCGTCGTTGGCGGTATCGCGGAGCTTGAGCACGAACAGTCCGGCGACCGCCACCAGAACCCCCGCAATCGCCCAACGGATCGCAGCGCTCGAGCGTCTCATCGTAGTTTTTGGAGGATATCCAGTTTGCAATCGCTGCGAGATAGGGGTAAAAGTTTGACATGGACGCCCCGATCGTCCGCGACGCATCCGTCGTTCCCACCAAGTACTGGCACCGTCTCGAGGACGGCCGGGTTCAGTGCGACGTCTGTCCGCGGTTCTGCAAGCTCCACGAGGGCCAGCGCGGGTTGTGTTTCGTGCGCGCCCGGCTCGACGATCAGGTGGTGTTGACGACCTACGGCAGGTCGTCGGGGTTCTGCGTCGATCCGATCGAGAAGAAGCCGTTGAATCACTTCCTGCCCGGGACGCCGATCCTCTCCTTCGGCACGGCAGGCTGCAATCTGGCCTGCAAGTTCTGCCAGAACTGGGACATCTCGAAGTCGCGCGAGGTCGATACGCTCGCCGACGATGCCCAGCCGGAGACCATCGCCCGCGCCGCGCGCTCGCTGGACTGCCCGAGCGTCGCGTTCACCTACAACGATCCGGTGATCTTCATGGAGTACGCCATCGACATCGCCGACGCTTGCCACGAGGCCGGGATCAAGGCCGTGGCGGTGACGGCGGGGGAGATGTGCCTCGGCGGGCCGGCCGAGGAGTTCTATGGCCACATGGATGCCGCCAACGTCGACCTCAAGGCGTTCACCGAGTCGTTCTACCGCAACGTGTGTGGCGCGCACCTGCAACCGGTGCTCGACCTGCTGGTCTACTTGAAGCACGAAACCGAGGTCTGGTTCGAGATCACCAATCTGATGATCCCGGGCGAGAACGACGATCCCGCCGAGACGCGGGCGATGTGCGAGTGGATCGTCGAGCGGTTGGGACCCGACGTGCCGGTGCACTTCACGGCCTTCCACCCCGACTGGAAGATGATGGACCGGCCAGCCGACTCCGCCCGCCACGCTGCGCCGCGCTCGCCAGATCGCCCGCGATTGCGGGGTGCGCTATGCCTACACCGGCAACGTGCATGACGAGGACGGCGGCTCGACGTTCTGCCACGGCTGCGGCGCGCGGGTCATCGGGCGGGACTGGTACGTGCTCACCGACTGGCGGCTGACCGAAGACGGCAACTGCCGCCAGTGCGGCACCCCCTGCGCGGGCGTCTTCGCCGGGCCGCCGGGCCGTTGGGGCGATCGTCGCGTTCCCGTGCGCCTCGGCTTGCTCGATCGCTCCTTGCGCGCCGAGCATTCGAACCCGTCGCTTCCTATCCTGTGAGCTTCCGCCGCCGGCTCGGCTGGGTGACGCTCTTTGCGATCGCCTTCGGTTATCTCGAAGCGGCGGTGGTGGTGTACCTGCGCGAGGTCCTCTATCCGGAGGGCTTCGCGTTCCCGCTGCGGTTGCTGCCGACGCGGCTCGGCCTGATCGAGCTCGGCCGCGAGCTGTCGACGCTGATCATGCTCCTCGGCTCGGCGGCGCTCGCCGGGCGCGGCTTCTGGCCGCGCTTCGGTGCCTTCGCGGTCGCCTTCGGTATCTGGGATCTGGTCTATTACCTGGCGCTGCGCGTCATGGTCGGCTGGCCGGAGAGTCTCGCGACCTGGGACGTGCTCTTCCTGATCCCAGGCATCTGGACCGGGCCGGTGGCGAGCGCGGCAGCGGTTGCGGTTCTGCTGGTGCTCTGCGGCGCGTGGATGTGGCTGCGCACGGATGACGGTTGGCGGCCGGCGACCAGACCCTGGCACATCGCGGCGGCGCTCGGCTCGCTGACTCTCCTGCTCGCGTCCTTCCTCGCCAATCACGCGGTGGCCCTCGCCGGCGCCGTGCCGGCGAGGTTCCCGTGGGTGTTGTGGGCCGGCGGCACCACGATTGCGCTGGTTGCCTTCGGCGATCTCTTCCTCAGGCGGCCGCGAATGCCGTAGGCTCCGCGCATCCTTCCGACTCAAGAGGAGCGCGATGAACGACTACGCCGCCGCAGTCCTGCAGGACGTTCGGGCCAAGAATCCGGCCGAGCCCGAGTTCCACCAGGCCGTGGAGGAGGTGGTGGAGTCGTTGACGCTGGTCCTCGACCGGCATCCGGAGTATCGCTCCGCGAAGATCCTCGAGCGCCTGGTCGAGCCCGAGCGGGTGATCATGTTTCGCGTGCCCTGGCAGGACGACCGCGGCGAAGTGCAGGTCAACCGCGGCTTTCGCATCGAGATGTCGAGCGCGATCGGGCCCTACAAAGGGGGACTGCGGTTTCATCCCTCGGTCAACCTCGGCATCCTGAAGTTCCTCGCCTTCGAGCAGGTGTTCAAGAACTCGCTGACCACGCTGCCCATGGGCGGCGGCAAGGGCGGTTCGGACTTCGATCCCAAAGGCAAGAGCGACGGCGAGGTGATGCGTTTCTGCCAGAGCTTCATGAGCGAGCTCTATCGTCACATCGGTCCCAACACCGATGTGCCGGCGGGGGACATCGGAGTCGGCGGGCGCGAGATCGGCTTTCTCTTCGGGCAGTACAAGCGGTTGCGCAACGAGTTCACCGGCGTGCTCACCGGCAAGGGCTTGAACTGGGGCGGCTCGCTGATTCGCCCCGAGGCGACCGGCTACGGCTGCGTCTACTTCGCGCAGGAGATGCTCTCCACGCGGGGCGAGACCCTTGCCGGCAAGATCTGTCTGGTTTCTGGCAGCGGCAACGTGGCCCAGTACACGGTCGAGAAACTCCTCGAGCTCGGCGCCAAGACGGTGACCCTGTCCGACTCCTCGGGCTACGTCTACGACGAGCACGGCGTCGATCGCGAGCGGCTGGATTTCGTGATGGAGCTCAAGAACGAGCGGCGCGGGCGCATCGACGAGTACGCCCAACGCTTCCCCGGCGTGGTCTTCACGCCCGCCGATTCACGGGCGACTTTCAACCCGCTGTGGAATCACCGCGCCGACTGCGCGTTCCCGTCGGCGACCCAGAACGAGATCAACGGCGAGGACGCCGCGAACCTGCTGCGCAACGGCGTCTACGTCATCGGCGAGGGCGCCAACATGCCGTCCTCACCCGAAGCCGTGTCGCAGTTCGTCGATGCCGGGTGCTTTTCGGCCCGGGCAAGGCCGCCAACGCCGGCGGGGTCGCGACCTCGGGGCTCGAAATGGCGCAAAACAGCATGCGCTACAGCTGGACCCGCGAAGAGGTCGACCGCCGGCTGCAGCTCATCATGAAGAGCATCCACCAGGCCTGCGTCGAGACCGCAGCGCGTTTCGGCACGCCGGGAAACTACGTCAACGGCGCGAACATCGCGGGGTTCCTCAAAGTGGCGGATTCGATGCTGGATCAGGGCGTGGTGTAGAGCGACCACTCATAGCCAGCCCTTCCGCTTGAACAGCATGTAGGGCAGGATCGCCGCCGCCACCATGAGGATGAGCGAGAAGGGGTATCCCAGCCGCCAGTGCAGCTCGGGAAAGTAATCGAAATTCATGCCATAGATGCTCGCGATCAGGGTCGGCGGCAGAAGGACGACTGCCAGCACCGAGAAGAGCTTGATGATGGTGTTTTGCTCGGAGTTGATGCGCCCCAAGGTGGCGTCGAGCGCGAAGTTCACCTTGCCGGAGAGGAAGGTGGCGTGCTCGGTCAGTGCGGTGACGTCCTTGGCCAGGGTCTTCCAGTGCTGGTCGAGGGCCTCGCTCTCCAAGCGGCTCGCCTCGGCGAGGAAGCTCAGCAGGCGGCTCGCACTGACCATGCACTCGCGCGTGTTGGCGGCGCGCTCACCGTTATGGCCGATGCGGGTGAGGATCGGTGCGTAGTTCATGCCCGGCGCACCGGCACGCCGCGAGGGCGAGTCTCCGAACACCACGCGAGAGATCGAGCTCAGATCCGACGCCACCAGTTCGAGGATGTCCGCCGCCCGGTCGACTATCTCGTCGAGCAGACCGATGAACACCTTCTGGGCGGTGGAGAAAGTCTGCGGTGTGCGCTGCAGCTTGAGCGGGAAGGTCCGCATAGGGGTCGGCTCGGCAAAGCGCAAGGTGACCAGACGCATTGGGTCGTAGGCGAACGTGATGGAGGTGGTCTCGGGACTCGCCGACTCGGCGTGGAGCAGCACGGTCAAGATCATGAAGATGATGCCGCCTTCGAGGTAGAGGCGACTGGACACCTCGATCTCCTGCGCTTCCTTGCGGGAGGGAAGCTCGACGCCGAGGAGCGCCTCGACGGCTCTGATCTCCTCGATCGACGGCTCGAGCAGATCGATCCAGATGGCCTGGCGCAGCACGACCGGGGCGTCGGCCGCCGCGACGTCCAGCGAGTGTAATCCGGTTGGCAGGAGGGTCTTGATCATCTGATCCTCGCGGTGGACCCTAATCTGTCTGGCATTTCGACCGCGCGCGGAGCCTAGCGCGCGCTCGGATGGTTGTCGAGACGAGTATCATTTCGCACCGAGCATGGCAGTGAGGAAGGCGAAGGGAATTCGCCGCTTTCTGCGCGCCCTGGGTCCGGGCGTCATCACCGGCGCCGCGGACGACGATCCGGCGGGGATCGCCACCTATTCGATCGCCGGCGCGCGGTTTGGATTCGGGCTGCTCTGGCTGGCGCCGCTGACCTGGCCGCTGATGGCGGCGGTCCAGAGCATGTGCGCCCGCGTCGGGATGGTGACCGGCGGCGGCCTGATGAGCGCATTGCGCCGCAAGCTTCCCCGCTCCGTGCTGTTCGTGGCGGCGGCGGCACTCTTCTGCGCCAACACGTTCAACGTCGGGGCCGACCTCGCCGCGATGGCCGACGCGGCTGAGCTGCTGACCGGCGTCACCTCGCGCGCCTGGGTGGTGGGTTTCGGGATCCTCATTGCCTGGGCGACCATCGCCCTGCGCTACGCCGCCATCGTTCGGATCCTGAAGTGGCTCGTGCTGGTGCTCCTGACATATGTCCTGGCGGCGTTCTCGATCGGGCCGGACTGGGGCGAGGTGGCGCGCGCCACCTTCGTCCCGCGCCTCCCGCGGGGCGCGGGCGTCTGGGCGACGATCGTCGCCATCCTGGGCACCACGATCAGCCCCTACCTCTTCTTCTGGCAGGCGTCGGAGGAGGTCGAAGAGGAGAAGGCCAAAGGGCGCGGCATCCTCGAGCGGGTCGGCGCCTCGCGCGGCGAGATCCGAGAGCGCAATCTGGACGTGGGCGTCGGCACCCTCTTCTGCAACGTGACGTTCTTCTTCATCATTCTGACCACCGCTCTAACGCTCCACCGCCACGGCATCACGCAGCCGGAGACCTCGGCCGAGGTCGCCGCGGCGCTGCGGCCGATCGCCGGCTCCTTAGCCACCGTCCTCTACACGGTGGGCATCGTCGGGCTGGGTACGCTGGCGATCCCGACGCTTGCCGGCTCAGCGGCGTACGCGCTCGCCGAGCTCTTCGACTGGCGGGAAGGGATGGACGAGAAGCTGTCGGGGGCGCCGGGCTTCTACGCCGTCTTCGCGCTCTCCGTCGGCAGCGCCGTGGCGATGGACTTCGCCGACTTCAGCGCGGTGCGCGCGCTCTATCTCTCCGCGATCCTCAACGGGCTCCTCGCCCCCTTCCTTCTGGCCGGGATTCTCGCCGTCGCCTCCGACCGCCGGATCATGGCGGGGCAGCCGAGCTCGCGGCTCGCCCAGGCGACGGTCTTGCTGACGACGCTCGCCATGCTGGCCGCGGCGGCGGCGATGTTCCTCGTTTGATTCGCTCGGAATCGGCTCAGACCGGCTCGCCCGCTGCCCGGGCGCGCTCCAGTCGAGTCGCCTCGTCGGTCGCGAGGTGGCGAGCGGCATAGGCGGCGGTGACCAGCGCCACGCCGTAGCCGGCCAGGAGGCAGAACATCGCCGGCCGCAGCGCGCCGAACGCCATGCTGAGTCTCCCGATGCTGTAGGGACCCAGGGCGAGGCCGATGAAGGTGACGAGCAGCAGGAAGAAGGCCGAGGCCGAGGCGCGCATGCGTGGCAGGGCGAGATCCTGAATGATCGACACGCCGGGTCCCAGCCACAAAGCACCGCAGATGTAGACCGGCAGACAAAAGACGTAAGCCAGTCGCAGTGTTGGCGCGGTCAGCACCAGCGCCACGGCCGGCGCGCTGAGCAGCCCGTTGAGCATCAACACCCGCAGGCGGCCGTTGGGCGAGCGCAGTCGCCAGCGGTCGCCGAGCCAGCCGCCCAGCGTCGCTCCCAGCCAACCGCCGAAGGCGGTCATCGACCCCAGGATCACGCCGGTCTCGGCGACGTTGGCGCCGTGGTTTCGGATCAGGTAGGGCGCCACCCAGAAGCCGAAGCTGTAGCCGCCGAAGGAGAGAAAGGAGCAGGTGAGGCTGGTGGCGAGAAACGACGGTGTCTTGAACAAGAGAGCGAAGGTGGCGGGATCGCGCAGCCGCACCGACTGCACCCAGGAAATCGCCGAGTAGACGCCGATGCCGAGAGCGATCCATTGCGCCGGGTTGCCGAGCCACTGGGTGAGCCCCACCGCCACCAGGGCGACCGTGCCAGCTGCCAGGAGATTCGCGCCCAGCACCCGGCCGCGCCCGCCACGCCACCACAGGTTGGCGAGGGTCAGCGGCGGCAGCACGGCGCAGAGTTCCCGGGCGAACTCGAGAAACGGGTGCGGCTCGGGGGCCGCCGACAAGCCCTCGCTCTCGCCGCGCACCGGCTCGCGCAACGAGCGCACCCAGAGCGCCATCAGGATCCCGGGCAAGCCGACGGTCAGAAACGCCACTTGCCAGCCGCGCAATCCGAACGGCGCCCCGCTTGCGGCGAAGGCCGCATCCCAGCGATCGACGACCAGACCGCCCACTGCCAGACCCAGCCCGGCGCCGAGGTAGAGGCCGCTGGCGTAGATCGCCATCGCCGTGGCGCGCTTCTTGGCTGGGAAAACGTCGGCCAGGAGAGAGTACGCCGCCGGATTGGCGCTCGCTTCGCCGATCCCGACCCCGATCCGCGCCAGGGCCAGCTGCGGGAACGAACGAGCCAAGCCCGAGAGCGCGGTCATCCCGCTCCAGGTAGCGAGCCCGATGGCGATCAACTTGCGGCGATCCCAGACGTCCGCCAGGCGCCCGAGCGGAATGCCGAAGATGGCGTAGAAGACCGCGAAGACGGTGCCGTAGAGGTAGCCGAGCTGCGCATCGCTCACTTCGAGGTCGGCCTTGATGTGCTCGGCGAGGATGGCGAGGATCTGGCGGTCGAGAAAGTTGAGCGCGTAGACCGCCATCAAGACGACGAGAACGTAACGCGCGTAACGTGGCTCGGCGGGCACGGTCATGGGATTGCGCGGCTGTTCCTATCACGCGGGACGGCGGGACGTTGCATCGTTCCCGGCGCGCCCGTAGCATCTCAGCGTGCCCCCGACCGAGGCGGCGCCATGAGGCTCGACGCCGGGTCCGCCGGCTTGCGCCACTTCCAGGACCTGATGCGCTACCGCATCATGGACATCCTGCTTGTGGCGACGCCGTACGACGCCTTCATGCTCGAGGAGGCGGGGGAGCTCAGGAGCGCGTCCTCGGCGAGTTTCGCAATCTCGACGTCCATTACGCCCCCGGCCTGACGGCGGTGGAGACCGGCCAGCAGGCGCTCGAGCTGGCGGCGGAGCAGCGCCGTTTCAATCTCATTCTCGCGGCGCCGCATCTGGTTGACATGGACGCCGCCGAGCTCGCGCGAGCGGGCACGCGCGGCGGGTCTCGACGCGCCGGTGGTGGTACTGGCGTGGGACGCCAGCGAGCTCGGCGAATTCGCAGCGCGGCTCTCGGATTCGCCGGCCGAGCGCGCCTTCCTCTGGCAGGGCGACGCCCGCATGCTGCTCGCCATCGTCAAGAGCGTCGAGGACGCGCGCAACGCGCCGCTCGACACCGGCGAGGGCGGAGTGCAGGTCATCCTGCTGGTCGAGGACAGCGTGCGCTATTACTCCTCGTTCCTGCCCGCGATTTACGCCGAGCTGCTCCATCATTCGCAGCGGGTGATCGCCGAGGGGCTCAACCTGTCGCAGAAGATCCTGCGCATGCGCGCCCGGCCCAAGATCCTGCTTTGCACGACCTACGAGGAGGCCGAGGCGGCCTTCGCGACCTATCGCCAGGACGTGCTGGGGATCATCTCGGACGTCGAGTTCCCGCGCGCCGGCGAGAAATCGGCCACCGCCGGCGCCGAGCTGGCGCGGCGCGGTGCGTGGCTCGCACCCGGACATTCCGATCATCCTGCACTCGTCGTTCGCGCAGAACGAAGCGCTGGCCAAGAGCTTGGGGGCGCGCTTCCTGCTCAAGGGATCGCCGTTCCTGCTCCAGGACCTCTCGGCGGTGCTGCTCGAGGACTTCGGTTTCGGCGATTTCGTCTTCCGGCTGCCCAACGGCGACGAGGTGGGCAGCGCCGCCGACCTGCGCCAGCTCGAGACGCAGCTGGCGGGGGCGCCTGCAGCGTCGATCGCCTATCACGCGGCGCGCAACCATTTCTCGCGCTGGCTCAAGGCGCGCACCGAGTTCGCGCTCGCCCACGAGCTGCGGCCGCGGCGGTCCGGAGGATTACGCCAGCGTCGAGGCCCTGCGCCAGGATCTCATCCGCGCCATCGGACAGTACCGCGAGACCCGCAGCCTGGCGGTGGTCGACGGATTTCGAGCGGCGAGCGCTTTGCTCTGCAGGGCGTCGGCTTCTATCGCATCGGCGGCGGCTCGCTGGGCGGCAAGGCGCGCGGCCTGGCCTTCGTGCGCCGCTGCTCGCCGGCTCGCGACCTGCGCCAGCGCCACCGCGAGATGCGAGATCGCGGTGCCCACGGCGGTGGTCCTCGGCACCGACGTGTTCGACCGCTTCCTGGACGAGAACGACCTGCGGCGATTTCGCGCTCTCCTGCGAGGACGACGAGGAGATCGAGCGCCGCTTCCTCGCCGCGCCGCTTCCCGGAGGACGCCGAGCGCGACCTGCAGACCTTCCTCGCCCAGGCGCGCGACTGCCGCTGGCGGTGCGCTCGTCGAGCCTGCTCGAGGATTCCCAGCACCAGCCGTTCACCGGCGTCTACGAGACGTTCATGCTGCGCAACGACCGCCTGGAGCCTGCGAGGCGCGCCTGCGCGCGGCGCTGCCGCGGCGATCAAGCGCGTCTACGCCTCGACGTTCACGCGCCGCGCCAAGGACTACCTACGCGCCACGCCCTACCGCCTCGAGGAGGAGAAGATGGCGGTGATCCTCCAGCGCGTCGTCGGCGCGCGCGCACGGCGACGCGCTTCTATCCCGACTTCTCCGGCGTGGCGCGCTCGCACAACTTCTATCCCGACGCCGCCGATGACGCCCGGCGACGGCATCGCCGCGGTGGCGCTCGGCCTCGGCCGCGGCGGTGGTCGACGGCGGCCGCTGCCTGCGCTTCTGCCCGCGCTACCCGCAGCACGTGCCGCAGTTCTCGTCGCGTCGCGCGAGGTCCTGCGAGACTCGCAGCGCGACGTTCTGGGCGCTCGAGCTGGAGCGGCGGACGAGGACGGCGATCATGCGCGAGGCGACCTTCGGGCTCGACGGCGGCGGAGGCGGACGGCACGCTGGCGGCGGTGGGCTCGACCTATTCGCGCGAGAACGACGCGGTCTACGACGGCATCGTCGCGCCCGGGCCCGCGGCTGGTCACGCTTCGCGCCGATCCTCAAGCACGGCGTTTCCCGCTCGCCGAGCATCCTGGAGCGACGCTGCTCGACGATCGGCGCCAGCGGGGATGGGCGCGCCGGTCGAGATCGAGTTCGCGGTGAACCTGTCCGCGCCGCCGGGCGGCCGCGCGAGTTCGGCGTTGCTCCAGATGCGCCCGCTCGCGCTGTCGCGCGAGCCGAGGAGCTCGAGATCGGCGAGATCGACGCCGGACGACGCTGCTCTGCCGCAGCCGCGCACGTGCTCGGGCAACGGCCGGCATCGACGAGATGCGCGACGTGGTGGTGGTGGACTTCCACCGCTTCGACCGCGCGCAAGAGCCGCGAGGCCGCGGCGGAGGCTCGGCGCGCTTCAACGCGCGAGCTGGTCGCGCAAGGCGCGCCCTATCTCCTGATCGGCGTCGGACGCTGGGGCTCGCGCCGATCCGTGGCTCGGGATCCCGGTGACCTGGGACCAGATCGCCGGCGCGCGGGTGATCGTCGAGGCCGGGCTGCGCGACCTCGGGTCGCGCCCTCGCAGGGCAGCCACTTCTTCCAGAACCTGACCTCGTTCAACGTCGGCTACTTCACGGTCGACCCCGACAGCGGCGAGGCTTCGTCGACTGGGACTGGCT
This sequence comes from Thermoanaerobaculia bacterium, assembly GCA_963821905.1. GTDB lineage: Bacteria > Acidobacteriota > Thermoanaerobaculia > Multivoradales > JAGPDF01 > CAWGFP01. Next base: position 10,968 of record CAWGFP010000016.1, read on the forward strand.
CGCCGCGCAGCCGGCGATCTCGGAGGCAGCGCAGCGTGCGCCATCTGCGGCTCGCCGAGCCGCTGCTCGTGAGGATGAACGGCAAGACGGGCGACGGCGTGATTCTGAAGCCGGAGGTCCCGCCTTAGGGGAAAGATCCCCATCTCCGCGTAGGTATTGACGATCTTGTCGATCGAGCAGATGAACGCCGCGGTGCGCAGGTCGGGCGTGCCGCCGTGGCGCTGCTTCGGGTTTCGCGGATCGCCTGCCAGGACGTGATCATCGTCTCCTCGAGCCCGTGTTGACCAGGTCCTCCTCGCTGGCGCCCGCCGCGAAGCCGGCGCTCGCTCGGCTTCCGTGAAGTGCTTGCCGGTGACGCGCTCCATCGCATCCACGATCCGGCCGAGGCGCCCTCCTCGAAGCGCTTCTCCATCCGCCCGAAGCGCACGTGGGAGAGGTTCTTGAGCCACTCGAAGTAGGAGACCGTGACGCCGCCCGCGTTGATGTAGATGTCGGGGATGACGAACACGCCGCGCTGGCGCAGGATGGTCGCCGGCCTCGGCGGTGGTCGGGCCGTTGGCGCCCTCGGCGATGATCTTGGCCTGGATGCGCGGCGCGTTCTCGGCGGTGATCTGGTTCTCGAGCGCGGCCGGGACCAGGATGTCGCACGTCAGCTCGAGGGCCTCGATCGCGCTGCGCGATGTTCTTGGCGCCGGGGAAGTTGAGGATCGAGCCGGTCTCCTTGCGGTGCGCCATGACCGCTTCGAGGTCGAGCCGTCGGGGTTGGAGATGGCGCCCTCGCGCTCGGCGAGGCCGACGATGATCGCCGCCGCCCTCGGCAGGAACTTGGCGGCGTGGTAGCCGACGTTGCCGAGGCCCTGCACGACGACGCGCTTGCCGGCGAGCCCGGCGGCGAGGCCGAGCGCACTTCATGTCGCGCCGCGTCGGCGCAGACCTCGCGCATGCCGAAGTAGCACGCCGCGGCCGGTGGCCTCGGTGCGGCCGCGGATGCCGCCCTGGGCGACCGGCTTGCCGGTGACGCAGCCAGGCGTCGATGTCGTCGCCGGGCGAGCGCCGTGTAGGTGTCGGCGATCCAGGCCATCTCGCGCGGGCCGGTGCCGTAGTCGGGCGCCGGCACGTCGATGCCCGGGCCGATGAAGTTCTTGCTGGACCAGCTCGAAGGTGTAGCGCCGGGTGATCCGCTCGAGCTCGCCGCACGGAGTACTGCTTGGCGTCGATCCGGATGCCGCCCTTGGCGCCGCCGAACGGCACGTCCACGATGGCGCACTTGTAGGTCATGAGCGCGGCGAGCGCCATCACCTCGTCCTCGTGACACCGCGGCCGAAGCGGATGCCGCCCTTGGTGGGCAGCTTGTGGTGGCTGTGCTCCGCGCGCCAGGCGTGGATCACCTCGATCGTGCCGTCGTCCCTCTCGAGCGGGAAGGCGAAGTGGTAGACGCTGTTGCAGACCTTGATCTGCTCGAGCAGCCGGGTCGTGGTTGGTGAAGCGGCCGCCCGGTCGAAGTTCGGGTTGACCTGGTCGAAGAAGGCGTGCTGGGACGACATGCGAACTGTCCCGGATTTGGAGTCGGTGGGCGCTGGGCCTCTAGCTGCCTGTGACGGGCGCAGATCCTAACATGGCGTTCCGCCGTGCTCGTTGGGCCTAAGGTCCCGTCCGCACTGTCGACCTCCCGAGTAAGCGCAAGGATCTGGGAGGGCGGCTTTCTCCGGACTTCTTCCGC